>NZ_BAAACA010000029.1:0-48367 GCF_039521265.1 Streptomyces crystallinus
CCCCGCTGCGGCCGCGCCGCCCGCGCCGCTCCGGGCCTGCCCGCCGCCCGCCCGCGTCGCTGTGGGGCGCGGCGCCCCCTCCGCGTCGCTGTGGCCGGCGCCTGCCATCTCCCACGCCGCTGTGGCCGGTGCCTGCCGTCCCCCCCACGACGCTGTGGGCATGCGTGCCGCTAGGGGCGGCACGGGTGGGCACAGCGGCGTCCCCGTTTCCGCCGGGCTGCGCACCCCGTCTGCCCCGGTTCCGCCGTCGGCGGGTGCGGGTGCGTGGGGGCTGGTCGCGCAGTTCCCCGCGCCCCTGAAGGGCCTGGCTACGCCGGCCCCCTCGGGCGACCTGAAGGGCCTGGGCTACGCCCGGCCCCCCGTCGGGCGGCCCGCCGCACCACGTAAGCCCCGCCCGGGGCCCCGCGACCGGTCACGACCTCCGTCGCACCACATACGCCGACCCCCGCTCCCGCCGCGTCTCCCCCACGTACTCCTGCCCCCGCATCTCGCACCACGCCGGGATGTCCAGTCGGGCGGCCTCGTCGTCGGCCAGGATCGTGATCGTGCCGCCCAGGGGGACCTCGGTGATCACCTTCGCGAGTTCGATCACGGGGATCGGGCAGCGTCTGCCCAGCGCGTCGACCGTGAGGTCGGGGGAGGGCGTGGCGGGGGCCGGGGACGGTGTCGGCGCGCCCAGCCGCTCGCGGACCGAGGACACCACCCGGGGCAGCACCGACAGGAAGCGCTCCACGTCGGACGACTCCGTGCCCATGGGAAGGGAGACCCGGACGTTCCCCTCGCTCAGCACCCCCATCGCCCGCAGCACATGGCTCGGCGTCAGCGTGCTGCTCGTACAGGACGAACCGGACGAGACGGAGAAGCCTTCGCGGTCCAGCTCGTGCAGCAGGGTCTCCCCGTCGACATAGAGACAGGAGAAGGTCACCAGATGCGGCAGCCGCCGCACCGGGTCCCCGACCACCTCCACGTCCGTCACCAGCTCCGCCACCCGGGTGCGCACCCGGTCCACCAGCTCCCGCAGCCGGGCCGCCTCGGCCGCCGCCTCCGCCCGTACCGCCCGCAGCGACGCGGCCGCCGCCACGATCGCCGGAAGGTTCTCGAAGCCGGGGGCCCGGCCCGACTCGCGCTCGTCGGCGGGGCCCCGCGGGGCGAACCGGACGCCCTTGCGGACCGCGAGCAGCCCCACCCCCGCCGGCCCGCCCCACTTGTGCGCGCTCGCGGCCAGCAGCGACCAGCCCTCCTCGACCGGGCCCCACGCCAGCGACTGGGCCGCGTCCACCAGCAGCGGCACCCCCGCCTCCCGGCACGCCCGGGCCACCTCGCCCACCGGCTGGACCGTGCCGACCTCGTGGTTGGCCGACTGGAGGCAGGCCAGCGCGGTGTCGGGGCGCAGGGCGGCGGCGTACGCGGCGGGGGAGACGGCCCCGGTCCGGTCGACCGGCACCTGGGTCACCTCGCCTCCGTCCGCCTCCAGGGCGCCGCCCGTGTGCAGTACGGAGGAGTGCTCCACGGCCGAGACGACCAGATGGCGGCCGACGCGCCGGCGCCCCGCGAGGGCGCCGTACATCCCGTCGTGCACCGCGCGTGTCCCCGAAGAGGTGAACACGAGCTCGTCCGGACGGCAGCCGACCGCCTCGGCCGCGGCCTCCCGGGCCGCGTCGAGCAGCAGCCGGGCCCGCCTGCCCTCGCGGTAGAGCCGGGCGGGGTCGGCCCACCCCTCGTCCAGGGAGGCGAGCAGGGCCTGGCGGGCGACGGGGTGCAGGGGCGCGGAGGAGGCGGCGTCGAAGTAGGGCACCCGGTCACGCTAACCCCGGGCCGGGCGGCCGGAGCGGGGCCGACCCGCCCCGACCGGTACAGGAAGCCCCGTCAGATACCCCCCGGAGGCCCGGATTCCACCCCTTCGGGGGCCCCGGCGGCGCGTTGGGCACCCTCCCCGCGCGACCCCAAATAGCGTCCAGTAGGGTTTGGTCCGCATAAACATCCAAACCCCTGCCCGCGGCCAGGGCGGCGACCGACCAGCGAGACGGACGGCCGGAGCCGGCCGGCGCGGGCGAGACTCTCGGGAAGGCGCTACGTGAGTCCCAACGGCTCCGACCGCTCGTCGCGGCGCCCGATGCGGCGGAAGCTGCTGCAGGTGCTGACCGCGGGCCTGGTCCTGGCTACCGCCTCCGGTTGCTCGTACAACTGGAAAGACTTCCCTCGCCTCGGTATGCCCACCCCGGTGACGGAGGAGGCTCCGCGGATCCTCTCCCTCTGGCAGGGTTCGTGGGCGGCCGCGCTCGCCACGGGCGTGCTGGTCTGGGGCCTGATCCTGTGGAGCGTCATCTTCCACCGGCGCAGCCGCACCAAGGTCGAGGTACCTCCGCAGACCCGGTACAACATGCCCATCGAGGCGCTGTACACGGTCGTCCCCCTCATCATCGTCTCGGTGCTCTTCTACTTCACCGCGCGCGATGAGTCGAAGCTCCTCGAGCTCTCCCCGAAGCCGGCCCACACCGTCAACGTGGTCGGCTACCAGTGGAGCTGGGGCTTCAACTACGTCGAGAACGTGGACGGCGACCCGGCCTCGGGCGACGCCGCGAAGTCCAAGGAGCTGTCCGCCATCCCGGACCGCTTCACCAAGGACTTCCCGGCCGGCGCCGACGGCGTCTACGACGTCGGCATCCCCGGCACGCGGAACCCGCAGACCGGAAACCCCGGGCCCACCCTGTGGCTGCCCAAGGGCGAGAAGGTCCGCTTCGTGCTGACGTCCCGTGACGTCATCCACTCCTTCTGGGTGGTCCCCTTCCTGATGAAGCAGGACGTCATCCCGGGGCACACCAACTCCTTCGAGGTGACCCCGACCCAGGAGGGCACCTTCCTCGGCAAGTGCGCCGAGCTGTGCGGTGTCGACCACTCCCGGATGCTCTTCAACGTGAAGGTCGTCTCCCCGGAGCGCTACCAGCAGCACCTCAAGGAGCTGGCGGCGAAGGGCCAGACCGGCTACGTGCCGGCGGGCATCGCTCAGACCGACCCCGCCAAGAACGCGGAGACGAACAAACTGTGAGCATCCTCAACGAATCTCAGGGTGCCGCGGCAGCAGACGACTCGTACGAGAACGAGCTGCCGGTCCGGCGCAAGCAGCCGGGGAACGTCGTCGTGAAGTGGCTGACCACCACTGACCACAAGACGATCGGCACGATGTATCTGGTCACGTCGTTCGCGTTCTTCTGCATCGGCGGCCTGATGGCGCTCTTCATGCGCGCCGAGCTGGCCCGACCCGGCACGCAGATCATGTCGAACGAGCAGTTCAACCAGGCGTTCACGATGCACGGCACGATCATGCTGCTGATGTTCGCGACGCCGCTGTTCGCCGGATTCGCGAACTGGATCATGCCGCTGCAGATCGGCGCGCCCGACGTGGCGTTCCCGCGGCTGAACATGTTCGCCTACTGGCTCTACTTGTTCGGCTCGCTGATCGCGGTCGGTGGCTTCCTCACCCCGCAGGGCGCGGCCGACTTCGGCTGGTTCGCCTACTCCCCGCTGTCGGACGCGGTCCGCTCGCCGGGCGTCGGCGCCGACATGTGGATCATGGGTCTGGCCTTCTCCGGCTTCGGCACGATCCTCGGCTCGGTCAACTTCATCACCACGATCATCTGCATGCGCGCGCCCGGCATGACGATGTTCCGGATGCCGATCTTCGTGTGGAACGTCCTGCTGACCGGTGTGCTGGTCCTGCTCGCGTTCCCGGTCCTGGCCGCCGCGCTGTTCGCCCTGGAGGCGGACCGCAAGTTCGGTGCCCATGTCTTCGACGCGTCCAACGGCGGCGCACTGCTGTGGCAACACCTCTTCTGGTTCTTCGGCCATCCAGAGGTGTACATCATCGCCTTGCCCTTCTTCGGCATCATCTCCGAAGTCATCCCAGTGTTCTCAAGAAAGCCGATGTTCGGCTACATGGGCCTGGTGGGCGCGACGATCGCCATCGCCGGTCTGTCCGTGACCGTGTGGGCCCACCACATGTACGTCACCGGCGGCGTGCTGTTGCCGTTCTTCTCGTTCATGACGTTCCTCATCGCGGTACCGACCGGTGTGAAGTTCTTCAACTGGATCGGCACGATGTGGAAGGGCTCGCTGTCCTTCGAGACACCGATGCTCTGGGCCGTCGGCTTCCTGATCACCTTCACCTTCGGTGGTCTGACCGGCGTCATCCTGGCCTCGCCGCCGATGGACTTCCACGTCTCCGACTCGTACTTCGTCGTCGCGCACTTCCACTACGTCATCTTCGGCACCGTGGTCTTCGCGATGTTCTCCGGCTTCCACTTCTGGTGGCCGAAGTTCACCGGCAAGATGCTGGACGAGCGGCTGGGCAAGATCACCTTCTGGACGCTGTTCGTGGGCTTCCACGGCACGTTCCTGGTGCAGCACTGGCTCGGTGCCGAGGGCATGCCGCGTCGTTACGCGGACTACCTCGCGGCCGACGGCTTCACCGCGCTGAACACGATCTCGACCATCAGCTCGTTCCTGCTCGGTCTGTCGATCCTGCCGTTCATGTACAACGTCTGGAAGACGGCGAAGTACGGCAAGAAGATCGAGGTCGACGACCCGTGGGGCTACGGCCGTTCGCTCGAGTGGGCGACGTCGTGCCCGCCGCCGCGGCACAACTTCCTCACCCTGCCGCGTATTCGCTCCGAATCCCCGGCGTTCGACCTGCACCACCCGGAGATCGCGGCTCTCGACCAGCTCGAGAACCACGGCGCCGGTGACAAGGCGCTCTCCGGTGGCAAGGAGGCCGGCAAGTGAAGATCCAGGGCAAGATGTTCCTCTGGCTCTCCGTCTTCATCCTGATCATGGCCGTCGTGTACGGCGTGTGGTCGAAGGAGCCGGCCGGTGCCACCGCTCTCGTGATGGCCTTCGGCCTGAGCGTGATGATCGGCTTCTACCTGGCCTTCACGGCCCGGCGGGTCGACGCGGGTGCGCAGGACGACAAGGAGGCCGATGTCGCGGACGACGCCGGTGAGCTGGGATTCTTCTCCCCGCACAGCTGGCAGCCGCTCTCGCTGGCGGTCGGTGGCGCGCTCGCGTTCCTGGCCATCGCGATGGGCTGGTGGCTGCTGTACTTCTCGGCGCCGCTGATCCTGGTCGGCATCTACGGCTGGGTGTTCGAGTACTACCGCGGCGAGAACCAGAACCAGTAGGTCCTCGCACGCACCTGTGAAGGGGCCCCGCGGCTCGGACGAGCCCGCGGGGCCCTTTCGCGTACCCGGGGCCGGGCGCGGGGCCCCTCGGCCGCGCCGGGGAGTCCCGGGGGCCGCCGCCCGTTTGCAGTCACCCGGCGCGCCGAACCGGCCCGCTCTTCATAACGTGTGGTCATGAGTCACGCACCGCGTACCCGTACCGTCCTCGGCTGCACCCTGCTGGTCACCGCCCTCGGGGCGGGCGCCACCGGGTGCGGCGGCTCCGACGGCAACCCGCTCTCGGCCAAGCCGTACGACGCGGCGGGCCAGGTCGCGTACAACGGCCCGGCGGGCAGCGCCAAGGCGGATCCGGACCGGCCGCTGGAGATCACCGCCAGGGGCGGCCGCGGGCGCATCACGGACGTGACCGCCGCCGACGCGGCGGGCCGCTACCTCGCCGGCGAGCTGGACGGCGACGGCCACCGCTGGCACTCCACGGCCCCGCTGGTGGCCGGCACCCACTACACGGTGGTGGTCTCCACGGAGGACTCGGACGGGGCTCCTGGGCGCCGTACGCTGACGTTCGACACGACCGCGCCCAAAGACGCCGTGAAGGTGGAATTCGGCCCGGACAAGGGCAAGTACGGCGTCGGACAGCCCATCACGGCGGAGCTCAGCAAGCCGGTGAAGGACAAGGCGGCCCGCGCGGTCGTCGAGCGCGCCCTGAAGGTCGAGTCCACGCCCGCCACCGAGGGCGCCTGGTACTGGGTCGACGACAAGACGCTGCACTACCGGCCCAAGGAGTACTGGCCCACCCACGCCACCATCCGGGCCACCTCGCGCCTGGAGGGGGTGAAGATCGCCGACAAGCTGTACGGCGGCCCCGCGCAGCCCCTGAAGATCACCACGGGCGACCGGATCGAGGCCATCACGGACGCGTCCTCGCACTACATGACGGTCAAACGCAACGGAGAAGTGATCAATACCATTCCGGTGACCACCGGAAAGCCGGGCTTTTCCACCCGAAACGGCGTCAAGGTGGTGCTGGGCAAGCAGTACTTCGTACGGATGCGCGGGGAGACGGTCGGTATCTCCTCCAACAGCGCCGACGCGTACGACCTGCCGGTCTACTACGCCACCCGGGTCACCTGGAGCGGCGAGTACGTGCACGCGGCGCCCTGGTCGGTGGGCTCGCAGGGCGCCGAGAACGTCAGCCACGGCTGTACGGGCATGTCCACCGGGAACGCGGCCTGGTTCTTCGAGACCGTGACCGAGGGCGACATCGTCAAGGTCGTCAACAGCATCGGCGAGGACATGACGCCCTTCGACAACGGCTTCGGCGACTGGAACGTCGACTGGGACAAGTGGCGCAAGGGCAGCGTGCTCCAGGCCGACCTGAAGGCCGGGCAGAGCAAGCTGAACTCCGCCCGGCTGCGGCCCCAGGTCTGAGACCCGGTGGGGGGATCAGGCCCGGGTGGCCAGGGCGCCGTCCGGGCGGCGCGAGCGGATCAGGGCGGCCAGCGCGGCCGCGAACTCCACCGGCTCGACCGGGAGGGTCACCGCGGCGTCCGCACGGCTCCAGGTGGCCAGCCAGGCGTCCTGCGGGCGCCCGATGAGCAGCAGCACCGGCGGGCACTCGAAGATCTCGTCCTTGATCTGCCGGCACACCCCCATGCCGCCGGCCGGGACGGCCTCCCCGTCCAGGACGCACACGTCGATGCCGCCGCGGTCCAGCTCCTTGAGGACGGCGTGCGGGGTGGCGCACTCCAGGAAGGTCACCGGGGGAACGTCGGAGGCGGGCCTGCGTCCGGCGGCGAGCCGCACCTGCTCACGGGTGTTCGCGTCGTCGCTGTAGACAAGTACGGTGGCGCTCGACTGCATTGTTCCTCCGATTCGACGGCGGTACGGGCTCGGGAGCCGATGCGCGGATGCTACTCCGTCCGACACCGTGTCAACACCGGTTCGGCGAGCGCCCGGATGGGCCGTTCGGGCAGGACACGGGGTGCGGACACACCGAACGGCACCCCCCGGAGTGAGCGCGAGATAAGCGACCGACATAATGTCGGTCGTGGCGACAGCAACGACAGTAGAAACCGGGCACGCGCACCCGTCGGTCAATCGGCCGAACCTCACCAGCGTCGGAACCATCATCTGGCTGAGTTCCGAGCTGATGTTCTTCGCGGCCCTCTTCGCGATGTACTTCACCCTGCGATCGGTGACGGGTGCCGAGCACTGGAAGGAAATGGCGTCCTCGCTGAACCTTCCGTTCTCGGCGACGAACACCACGATCCTGGTGCTCTCCTCCCTCACGTGCCAGCTCGGCGTCTTCGCCGCCGAGCGGGGCGACGTGAAGAAGCTGCGCACCTGGTTCACGATCACGTTCGTGATGGGTGCGATCTTCATCGGAGGCCAGGTCTTCGAGTACACCGAGCTGGTGAAGAAGGACGGCCTCTCGCTGTCCTCCGACCCGTACGGCTCGGTGTTCTACCTGACCACCGGCTTCCACGGTCTGCATGTGACGGGCGGTCTGATCGCCTTCCTGCTGGTCCTCGGCAGGACCTACGCGGCCAGAAGGTTCACCCACGAGCAGGCGACCGCCGCCATCGTCGTGTCCTACTACTGGCACTTCGTCGATGTCGTCTGGATCGGCCTCTTCGCCACGATCTACCTGATCAAGTAATCGGGCCCGCAGACCCGACACCATCCCGCATCGACGCAGAAGATCCTGACACCGGGGTAATCCGTGAAAAAGCTCTCCGCACGACGACGCCATCCGCTGGCGGCGCTCGTCGTCCTACTCCTCGCGCTGGCGGCCACCGGGGGGCTGTACGCCGCGTTCGCGCCCGCGGACAAGGCGAAGGCCGACGAAACCGCCCAGTCCCTCGCCATCGACGAGGGCAAGAAGCTCTACTCCGTCGGCTGCGCCAGCTGCCACGGAACCGGCGGTCAGGGCACCTCTGACGGCCCCTCCCTGGTCGGCGTCGGCTCCGCCGCCGTGGACTTCCAGGTCGGCACCGGCCGTATGCCGGCGCAGCAGCCCGGCGCCCAGGTGCCGAAGAAGAAGGTCATCTACTCGCAGGCCGAGATCGACCAGCTCGCCGCGTACGTCGCCTCCCTCGGCGCCGGCCCGATCAAGCCGACCGAGAAGCAGTACAGCCCGGAAGGCGCGGACATCGCCAAGGGTGGCGAGCTGTTCCGCACCAACTGCGCCCAGTGCCACAACTTCTCCGGCAAGGGCGGTGCGCTCACGCACGGCAAGTACGCCCCGAGCCTGGAGGGCGTGGAACCGAAGCACATCTACGAGGCCATGCAGACCGGCCCGCAGAACATGCCGTCCTTCCCCGACACGACGATGCCGCAGAAGCAGAAGCAGGACATCATCGCGTACCTGGACGCCGTGAACAGTGAGAAGACGGCGAGCCCCGGTGGCCTCTCGCTCGGTGGCCTCGGCCCCGTCAGTGAGGGTCTGTTCGCGTGGATCTTCGGCCTCGGTGCCCTCATCGCAGTCGCCATCTGGATCGCGGCCCACTCCGCTAAGGCCAAGAAGTCATGAGTAGCCAAGACAATTCCGAGAACCTGCCCAGCGAGCAGGACCCCGAGCACGGCTCGGTCGAGCGCGCCCGCGACCCGTTCGCGGACCCGGGGCTGCCGCCCCACCGCCCGCGCGTCCAGGACATCGACGAGGCGGCCGCCAGGCGCTCCGAGCGCGTGGTCGCCGGTCTCTTCATGCTCTCGATGGTCGCGACGGTCGGCTTCATCGCCTCCTTCGTGATCTTCCCGATCGACAAGATCGTCTACATCTTCCCGTTCGGGCACGTCAGCGCGCTGAACTTCTCCCTGGGTCTGACCCTGGGCGTCGCGCTGTTCTGCATCGGCGCCGGCGCGGTCCACTGGGCCCGCACGCTGATGGCCGACGAGGAGATGTCGGACGACCGCCACGAGATCGCCGCGCCGCCGGAGGTCCGCGAGAAGGTCATGCAGGACTGGGCGGACGGCGTCCGCGAGTCCGGCTTCGGCCGCCGCAAGCTCATCCGCAACACCATGTACGGCGCGCTGGCCATGGTGCCGCTCGCGGGTGTGGTGCTCCTGCGCGACCTGGGCACCCTGCCCGAGGACAAGCTGCGCAAGACGATGTGGGCCAAGGGCAAGGCCCTCATCAACATGAACACCAACGAGCCGCTGCGTCCCGAGGACGTGGCCGTCGGTTCGCTCACCTTCGCCAAGCCCGAGGGCCTGGAGGAGGACCAGCACGACTTCCAGACCCAGATCGCCAAGGCCGCCCTGATGATCGTCCGGCTCCAGCCGGAGAACATCAAGGACAAGCGCGAGCTGGAGTGGTCGCACCAGGGCATCGTGGCGTTCTCGAAGATCTGCACCCACGTCGGTTGCCCGATCAGCCTGTACGAGCAGCAGACCCACCACGTGCTCTGCCCGTGCCACCAGTCCACCTTCGACCTCTCCGACGGGGCCCGCGTCATCTTCGGCCCGGCCGGTCACGCTCTGCCGCAGCTGCGCATCGGCGTGAACAGCGAGGGTTACCTCGAAGCGCTCGGCGACTTCGAAGAGCCCGTCGGTCCTGCCTTCTGGGAGCGCGGATGAGCACCACCACTGCGACAGACGAACGGCGCGAGCCCGGAAACGGCGAGAAGTTCGCCGACTGGGCGGACGGCCGGCTGGGGATCTACACCCTGGCCAAGACCAACATGCGCAAGATCTTCCCGGACCACTGGTCCTTCATGCTGGGCGAGATCTGCATGTACAGCTTCATCATCATCATCCTCACGGGTGTGTATCTGACGCTGTTCTTCCACCCGAGCATGAACGAGGTCGTCTACGACGGCTCCTACGTTCCGCTCCAGGGTGTGCGGATGTCCGAGGCGTTCAACTCGACCATGCACATCAGCTTCGATGTGCGCGGTGGTCTGCTGATCCGGCAGATCCACCACTGGGCGGCGCTGATCTTCCTCGCCGGCATGTTCGTGCACATGATGCGCGTCTTCTTCACGGGCGCGTTCCGCAAGCCGCGCGAGGTCAACTGGCTCTTCGGCTTCCTGCTGTTCTTCTGCGGCATGTTCACCGGCTTCACCGGCTACTCGCTCCCGGACGACCTGCTCTCGGGCACCGGCGTCCGGTTCATGGAGGGCGCCATCCTGGGCGTGCCGGTCGTCGGCACGTACCTGTCGTTCTTCATCTACGGCGGCGAGTTCCCCGGCGGCGACTTCGTGGCCCGGTTCTACTCGGTCCACATCCTGCTGCTGCCCGGCATCATGCTCGGCCTGATGATCACTCACCTGATCCTGGTCTTCTACCACAAGCACACCCAGTTCGCGGGCCCCGGCCGCACCAACAAGAACGTCGTGGGCGCCCCGCTGCTGCCCGTCTACACGGCCAAGGCCGGTGGCTTCTTCTTCCTGGTGTTCGGTGTCATCGCGGTCATCGCGGCGATCGCCTCGATCAACCCGATCTGGGAGATCGGCCCCTACCGCCCGGACCAGGTGTCGACCGGCGCCCAGCCCGACTGGTACATGGGCTTCGCCGAAGGCCTCATCCGGGTGATGCCGGGCTGGGAGATCAACCTGTGGGGCCACACGCTGGTCCTGGGTGTGTTCATCCCGCTGGTGATCTTCCCGCTGGTGCTCTTCGCGATCGCGGCCTACCCGTTCATCGAGGCCTGGATCACCAAGGACACCCGCGAGCACCACATCGCCGACCGTCCGCGCAACGCTCCCGTCCGCACCGGTATCGGTGTGGCGTGGGTGACCGCGTACATGGTGATGCTGGTCGGCGGTGGCAACGACCTGTGGGCGACCAACTTCCACCTGTCGCTCAACGCCATCACCTGGTTCGTCCGGATCGCCTTCTTCGTCGGCCCGGTCGTCGCGTTCATCGTCACCAAGCGGATCTGCCTGGGCCTGCAGCGCCGGGACGCCGAGAAGGTGCTGCACGGTCGGGAGACCGGCATCATCAAGCGGCTGCCGCACGGTGAGTTCGTCGAGGTCCACGAGCCGCTCGACGCCGGTCAGCTCTACAAGCTCACCGCGCACGAGCAGACCCGCCCGGCCGAGCTGCCGGCGGCCGTCGACGAGAACGGTGTCAAGCGCAAGGTCTCCGCGATGGAGAAGCTGCGCGTCAAGCTCCACAAGGGTTACTTCGGCGAGCAGAGCCAGATCGCCAAGCCGACCGCCGAGGAGTTCGAGGAGATCACCAGCGGCCACGGCCACCACTGATCCCCTCCCAGCGTCACCGCTGTACGCCACACAGCACAGGGCCCCGTCCAGGCGATGGACGGGGCCCTTCGCCGTGTCCCGGGCTGGATAGGGTGTTCCCATCCCTTATCCGTCGATGGACCCAGGAGCGGACCATGAACGTTGTGACCCCGGTAGGCGGCGACAGCGTGGCGGCCTACTCCTGGCCGGGCGTACTGGACGCCCTGCTGAACGGCGCCGACCAGAGCGCCGAGGCCACCGCCTGGGCGATGGACTCGATCATGCGCGGCGAGGCGACCGACGCGCAGATCGCCGGCTTCGCGGTGGCCCTGCGGGCCAAGGGCGAGACGGTGGCGGAGATCACCGGCATGGTCCGGGCGATGTACGAGCACGCCAACCTCATCGAGGTGCCCGGCCCGACCGTCGACATCGTCGGCACCGGCGGCGACGGCGCCAAGACCGTGAACATCTCCACCATGTCCGCCATCGTGGTGGCGGGCACCGGCGCCAAGGTCGTCAAGCACGGCAACCGGGCCGCCTCCTCCGCCAGCGGCGCCTCCGACGTCCTGGAGAAGCTCGGCGTCAACCTCGACCTCACCCCCCGCCAGGTGGTCCGGGTCGCCGAGGAGGCGGGCGTCACCTTCTGCTTCGCGGTCAAGTTCCACCCCGCCCTGCGGTACGTGGCCGCCGCCCGCCGCGAGCTCGGCATCCGCACCACCTTCAACTTCCTCGGCCCGCTCACCAACCCGGCCCGGGTCAAGGCCCAGGCCACCGGTGTGGCGGACGCGCGGATGGCGCCGATCGTGGCCGGGGTGCTCGCCGAGCGCGGCTCCCGCGCGCTGGTGTTCCGGGGCGACGACGGCATGGACGAGCTCACCACCACCGCGACCTCCCGGGTGTGGGTGGTACGGGACGGGTCGGTGCGCGAGGAGGCGTTCGACCCCAGGGACGTCGGCATCGACCTGGTGCCCGTCGAGGCGCTGCGCGGGGCCGACTCCTCGTACAACGCGGATGTGGCCCGGCGGCTGCTGGCCGGGGAGACCGGGCCGGTGCGGGACGCGGTGCTGCTCAACTCGGCGGCGGCGCTGGTCGCCCTGGAGCCCGGCGGCGGCAGCCTGGCGGACCAGATCCGGGACGGCATCGCCCGGGCGGCCGAGTCGGTGGACTCCGGGGCGGCGAGACGCGCCCTGGAGCGGTGGGTGGCCGCCAGCAACGCCTGAGGTCGCTCCTCCGGTGTGACGCGAGGTGTGACGCAAGGCGCAGTCCGGCATCCGGACTGCGCCTTGCGCGTACGCGGACGTATGGCAGGATGCTTTCCAAGGTCATGAGTGACAGCGACTACGGCCCCGGCCCGCTGTCCGGCAACCCTCCGTCCGTGGCGGGGTGCCCCGGGTGAAGACCAGGCCGCAGACAACAAGGTCTGCGGCAAGCGCGGACCCCTGCGCACTCTTTCTGTGAGTGGCGCGTCCCTGGGGTCCTGGTCCTCAAGGGAGCAGTCTCGTGAGCAAGCGAATGCGATAGGGCCTTCGGCCCCTTTCTCTGTACACCTCCGTACGCCTTCCGCACCTCTGCTCGGCGTACGTCGAGGTCAACCCCCGCACATCCGGCGCCGGTCGGTCCGCCGCCGTGTCGTGGGGCTCCACAGTCGTTTCGCCTCGTCCCGCCGGGAGATACCGCCATGTCCGCATACGCGTCCACGTCCACGACCGCCGCCACTTCCGCCGCCACTTCCGCCTCCGTCTCCGCGTCCGCCGCCTCCGCCTCCGCCTCCGCCGAGGAGCCCTGCTGCGCCGCGCCGCTGCCGGTGCTCGGCCGGGACGTCACCGTGCCGCTGGTCACCGGCGGCGAGGTGACCTACGCGGCCCTCGACTACGCGGCGAGCGCCCCGGCCCTTCAGCGGGTGTGGGACGACGTGGCCGCGTACGCCCCCTACTACGGCAGCGTCCACCGGGGTGCGGGCTACCTCTCGCAGCTGTCCACGGACCTCTTCGAGAACAGCCGGGCGGCGGTGGCCGAGTTCCTCGACTGCCGCCCCGCCGACCAGGTGGTCTTCACCCGCTCGACGACGGACTCGCTCAACCTGCTCGCCCAGGTGCTCCCGGCCGACTGCCAGGTCTTCGTCTTCGAGACCGAGCACCACGCCTCGCTGCTGCCGTGGCGGGACGCGCGGGTGACCTACCTCGACGCGCCGCGTACGCCGCAGCAGGCGGTGCGGACGCTGGAGCAGGCGCTCGCCGACCGCGACCCGTACGGCCCCGCCCTGGTCTGCGTCACCGGTGCCTCCAACGTCACGGGCGAGCTGTGGCCGGTACGGGAGCTGGCGGCGGCCGCGCACGCGCACGGGGCGCGGATCGTGCTGGACGCGGCGCAGCTGGCGCCCCACCACCCCGTCTCGGTGCGGGAGTTGGACGTCGACTGGATCGCGTTCTCCGGGCACAAGCTGTACGCGCCGTTCGGCTCGGGTGTGCTCGCGGGCCGCGCGGACTGGCTCCAGGCGGCCGAGCCGTACCTGGCGGGCGGCGGCGCCTCGCGCAAGGTCGCGCGGCGTACCGACGGCGGGGTGGACGTCGAGTGGCACACCACGGCCGCCCGCCACGAGGCCGGCTCCCCGAACGTGATCGGCGTCTACGCCATCGCGTCCGCCTGCAAGGCGCTCACCGAGGCGGGCTTCGACCAGCTGGTGGAGCGGGAGCGGCATCTGATCGCGAAGGTGCGGGAGGGGCTGGCGGCCCTTCCGCAGGTGCGCGTGCTGTCCCTGTTCGGCGATGACGCGCCGAGGGTCGGCGTGATCTCGTTCGTCGTCGACGGCTGGAACAGCTCGCACTTCGCGGCGGCGCTGTCGGCGGAGTACGGGATCGGGGTGCGGGACGGCCTGTTCTGCGCGCACCCGCTGGTGCGGACGCTGCTCGGTGGCTCGGAGCAGGAGCCCGGGGAGTGCGGGGCGCCCGAGGGGGCGCCGGGGTCCCTGAACGCGATCCGGGTCAGCTTCGGGGCGGGGACGCCGGATGAGCATGTGGAGCGGTTTGTGGGGGCGGTGCGGGAGTTGTGCGCGGAGGGGGCGAAGTGGTCGTACCGGGTGGAGGACGGCCGCTGCGTCCCCGCGGTCTGAATTGCCCCTCCCCACCCCTTCCCTAAACCCTCCGGGGGTGGGTGGGGGCTGAGGACGGTTTCCCGGGGGCTGCGCTCCCGGACCCCATCGCGGGCCTGCGGCCCCTGCACCCCGTTTTCGTCCGCGGGCCGGTGGCCGCTCCTCGCGCAGTTCCCCGCGCCCCTAACTGCCTAGGGGCGCGGGGAACTGCGCGAGCAACCCAGCACGGTCCGCAGACGACGGCGTACCCAGGAATGACCGGTTCTGCCGCCCGCCCAAGGGCTACGCGTCGAGGCCGATCGCGAACGCCGCCTCCAGGTCGTGCTGGGAGTACGTGCGGAACGCCACGTGCGTGTCCGTGACCTCGACGCCGGGGATCTTGCTGATCCGGCCGGGGATGATGTCCGCGAGGTCGTCGTGGCGGGCCACCCGGACCAGGGCGATCAGGTCGTAGGTGCCGGTCACCGAGTACACCTCGCTGACGTTCTCCAGCGACGCGATCGACTCCGCGATCTCGGGGATCCGGTCCACGCTGGTCTTGATGAGCACGATCGCGGTGATCACGGCTGGTTCTCTCCCTCGGTGGCGGCCGACGCGGATGGCTTCGGTCGTTTCGGTCGTTTCACTCTAGCCGTCCCCCGGAAGCGGACCCAGGCGTAGAGAAAGCCCAGGCCGAAGCCGACCAGATGGGCCAGATAGGCCACCCCGGGCCCGGTCGGGGCCGCCCGTACGGCCAGCCACTGCAGCACGAACCAGAACACCAGCACCGGAGCCGCCGGGAAGCGCAGCGGGAGGAAGAAGAGGAAGGGGAAGAGGCTGGTCACCCTCGCCCGGGGGAACAGGTAGAGAAAGGCGCCCAGCACGGCCGAGATCGCCCCGGACGCGCCCACCAGCGTCTGGTCGGAGGCCGAGTGCGCCATCGCGTACGCCAGCAGGGCGAGGTAGCCCGCGCCCAGATAGAACAGCGCGAAGCCGATCCTGCCCATGCGCTCCTCGGCCATCACGCCGAAGACGTAGAGGAAGAGCATGTTGCCCAGCAGGTGCAGCCAGTTGCCGTGCACGAAGAGGGCCGTGAGGGGGGTGACGAGCGCGCCGGGGTCACCGGCCGTGAGTTCGTTCGGGATGACACCCCAGCGGGCGAAATACGCGCTCTGGGCGGCGAGCAGCGCGTCCCCCGTCCCGTACGAGGGATTGAGACCCGACACGGGGCTCATGAGGAAGACCAGGCAGCAGGTCGCCAGCACGGTGTAGGTGACCGCGGGGCCCCGCGCCACCGCCGTCCGTACGACGCTCGGCTTGATCATGAAAAGAGCATGACGTAACAGGACCGATGGGTACAGACCGCCTCGCCGTGCCGGGGGGTACCCGGTAGGCCGTAGGGTTACGGGCAGTACATCCGCAGTTCGACGGCGCACCGCGAGATCCTGGACCACCGCTTCGACAGCCTCGACAGTCTCGACGGCTTCGACGCGAGAACCGTGGAAAGAGGACGGCACCACATGACGACGAGCGTTCCCCTCCCGAGCGCCACCACCCGGTGGCGCTGCACCCTCTGCGGCAATCTCACCCGCTTCGACGTCACCCGCTCGTCGAAGGTCGTCGAGTACGTCCATCTGGACCTCGCCGGGGAGCCGAAGGTCGAGGAACGCGAGGTGGTCAGTGAGACCATCGAGTCGGTGCGCTGCCGCTGGTGCAACGCGGTGGACCAGATCGAGCTGGTGGACAGGCCGGGCGCCGGCTCCGAGTGAGCGGCCCCGGTGAGTGACGGACGACAGTTGAGGTGACCGATCGTGGAGCATGCAAGCGGTGCCGACCCGGCCGGCGCGGCCGGTGACGGCCCCGCCGAGGTGCTCGACCGACCGCTTCCCGAAGGGGTGCGGCGCAGGGTCGTCGCGCTGGTCTCGGACGCCTTCGGCGGGCTGACCGTCGCCGAACTGCCCTCGCAGTTGCGGCAGTACGCCCGTTTCACCCCGACTCGTCGTGCCAAGTTCGCGGGCAACGCGATGGCCGCCGCCCTGGAGTCCGACCCGGTCTTCCGCCAGCGGATCGGGGAGCGGCTCAAGGAGGCGCAGCCGGAGCTGGCGGGCGCCCTGGAGTCCGGCGCGCCGCCCGCGGCCGCCGACCCGGTGGACGTGGCGGCCGCCGCGTATGTGCTGCGGCCCACCGGCTGGGTCAAGCTGGTCGCCGCCGCCGGCGAGGAGGCCCAGCGCGCCGACGCCGAGCGGGCCGACGAGGAGGGCCGGCGCGAACTGGAGCGGCTGCGCCAGGAGCTGGCCGAGGCGCACGAGCGGCTGCGCACCGAGCAGGAGGAGCTGCGCGCCGAACTGGCCGCGGCCCGCAAGGAGGCCGAAGCGCTCCAGCGCAAGCTGCGCAGCGCGCTCAGCGACGTCAAGCGCGGCGAGGCCGCCCTGCGCAAGGTCACCGGCGAGATCGACGGGATCAGAGCGGAGGCGGCGGCCCAGGTGGCCGCCGCCGAGAGCGAGTCGCGGCGGATCAGGACCCGGCTGGGCGAGGCCGAGGCGTCCGTGGAGGCGAGCCGCCGCGCGGTGCGCGAGGGCCGCTCGATCGAGGACATGCGGCTGCGGCTGCTGCTCGACACGGTGCTGGACGCGGCCTCCGGGCTGCGCCGTGAACTCGCCCTGCCCCCGGCCTCGGTGCGGCCCGCCGACACCGTGGAAGCGGTCGAACCGGGGCAGATGACCCCGAAGGACATCGCGGCCCGGGCGCTCTCGGAGACCGATCCGGCGCTCCTCGACCAGCTGCTCGCACTGCCCCAGGTGCATCTGCTGGTGGACGGCTACAACGTCACCAAGACCGGCTATCCGACGATGCCGTTGGAGAAGCAGCGGCTGCGGCTGCTCGGCGGTCTCTCGGTGCTCGCCGCGCAGACGGGCGCCGAGGTCACCTGCGTCTTCGACGGGGCGGAGCTGGCCGCCCCGGTGCTCCTTGCACCACCCAGGGGCGTACGGGTGCTCTTCTCGAAGCCGGGTGTGACCGCCGACGAGCTGATCCGCCAGCTGGTGCGGGCGGAGCCGTCGGGGCGGCCGGTGGTGGTCGTCTCGACCGACCGCGAGGTGGCCGACGGGGTGGCCAAGGCCGGGGCCCGGCCCGTTGCGTCCGTCATGCTCTTGAAGCGGCTTTCGCGCGTCTAGCAACTCCTGCGTTCAATGCCCGAATTCGGGTGATCGGTTCCCAGCGCTCCGTCAAGTGCCCATTACTACGCGTGGGATGACTGTAAAGAATCCTTCTCGCGACCGAGTTTTTTGCTATCAGGATTTGAACTGATCACAAGAGGGTCACTAGGGTCGGGGCTCGAACCTTCACGCGGTAGATCACTCGTCCGGGGTGACCGTGGAGGTCCCGCCGAGTCTGCGCTGTTCGGCGGCTGAGGAAGAAGGAGCTCGCCTTCGTGGCGTCCCACCGTCGACCCAAGCCCGCGAGCCGTACCCGCGTGACCGTGCTCACCGCGACCGCCGCCGCGGCCGTCGCTCTCACGTCCCAGGCCGCGCACGCGGACCCGAAGCCGTCGAAGAGCGAAGTGAAGTCCAAGGTCGACAAGCTCTACGACGAGGCCGAGCAGGCGACGGAGAAGTACAACGGCGCCAAGGAGAAGCAGGACCAGCTGGAGAAGCAGGTCGGCGCGCTCCAGGACAAGGTGGCCCGCGGCCAGGACGAGCTCAACAAGCTCCGCGACGGCCTCGGTTCGATGGCCTCGGCGCAGTACCGCTCGGGCGGCATCGACCCCTCGGTCCAGCTCTTCCTCTCCGCCAACCCGGACGACTTCCTGGACAAGGCCTCCTCGCTGGACCAGCTGAGCGCCAAGCAGACCGAGGCGCTCCAGAAGATCCAGGAGAAGCAGCGCAGCCTGGCGCAGCAGCGCAAGGAGGCCCAGGACAAGCTCAAGGACCTCGCGGACACCCGCAAGGAGCTCGGCACCAAGAAGGCCGAGACCCAGTCCAAGCTCGCCGCCGCGCAGAAGCTCCTCAACTCCCTGACGGCCGCCGAGAAGGCGTCCCTGGCCGCCGACGACGCGCGTGCCAACCGCGCCAACGAGCGCGCCGACCTCGGCCACGAGGCGCCCGCCTCGGGCCGCGGCGCCGCGGCCCTGGCGGCCGCCCAGAGCCAGATCGGCAAGCCGTACGTCTACGGCGCCACCGGCACCGCCTCGTTCGACTGCTCCGGGCTCACCTCCTGGGCCTACCGCCAGGCGGGCGTCTCCATACCCCGCACCTCGCAGGCCCAGGCCGGCGCCGGTACCCAGATCGGCCGCAGCCAGCTCAAGCCGGGCGACCTGGTCCTGTTCTACGGCGACCTGCACCACGTCGGCCTCTACGCGGGCAACGGCCAGGTGCTGCACGCCCCCAGGCCCGGCGCCTCCGTGCGCTACGAGGCGATGGACAACATGCCGTTCCAGTTCGGCGTCCGCGTCAGCTGAACCGCCGCTGATCCGACGCGTATAACAACTCGGTTGCCGCCGCCCTCCGAACGGGCGAATTCCGGCGGCCCGCGCTGACGCCACGCCCCGCCGGTGACCTGTGTTCTCCGGCGGGGCGTCACTTTGCGTACACGCCGGGGTCTTTGGACCCCGTGTGGTCGTCCGACTACTGTCCGGCGTGCGGTTCCCCCCGTGACTCGTCCGCCCGCCCGGGCGGCAGGGGCCCGCGCAGCGGAAGGAGTGCGGCTTCCTTGGCGTCCCATCGCCGTCCCACGCAGTCCGGCCTCTCCCAGAGCACCCGGGTCACCGTCCTGTCCGCCGCGGCGGCCACCGCGGCCGCGGCCTTCGCCGCGCCCGCGAGCGCCGACCCGGGCGCCACCGGCAAGGAGCGGGTCGACCGGCTCTTCGCCCAGGCGGAGGAGGCCACCGAGCAGTACAACAAGGCGGAGGAGCACGCCGGCCTGCTGCGCGAGCAGGTCCGGCACGCGCAGGACAGCGTCGCCCGCGGCCAGGAGCGCATCAACCGGATGCGGGGCGCGCTCGGCGCCATCGCGGGCGCCCAGTACCGCGCGGGCGGCCTCGACCCCTCGATCGCGCTGCTGCTCTCCGAGGACCCTGACACGTATCTCGACAAGGCGGCCGCCCTCGACCGGATCGGCGAGCGCCAGAGCGCCGAGCTGCGCGAACTCCAGCACGAGCAGCGGCGGATCGGCCAGCAGCGCACCGAGGCCACCCGCAAGCTCGCCGAGCTGGAGCGCAGCCGCGTCGAGGTGGCCCGGCACAAGCGCACGGTCGAGTCCAAGCTCGCCGAGGCCCGCCGGGTGTTGCTCGCGCTGCCGACCGCCGAGCGCGCCGCCTTCGACCGCGTCTCGCGCTCCGGGCGCGGCGCGCTGCCCGGCCCGGTCGGATCGGTGCCCGCCTCCGGGCGCGCGGCGGCCGCGGTGGCGGCGGCCCGCCAGGCCGTCGGCAAGCCCTATGTGTGGGGCGCCAACGGGCCCTCCGGCTTCGACTGCTCGGGCCTGATGCAGTGGTCCTACGCCCACGCGGGCGTGGGGCTGCCGCGCACCTCGCAGGCGCAGCGGTACGCCGGGCAGCGGGTCTCGCTCGCCGAGGCGCAGCCCGGAGACCTGGTCGCCTACCGCTCCGACGCCAGCCATATCGCGATGTACGTGGGCAACGGCCAGGTGATCCACGCCCCCTACCCGGGCGCGCCGGTGCGCTACGACCCGGTGGGCATGATGCCGATCTCCTCGGTCACCCGCGTGTGAACGTACGATCGGGAGGATGGCGTACGGCTGGCTGAGCGGCACAGGGCGACGGCGCACGGCGGGACTCGGGCTCGCCGTGCTGCTGTGCGCCTCGGCCTGCTCGGGCCCGGCCCACGCCCCCGACCCCGTCACCGGGCAGGTGCAGCGCACCCTGGACGGGCGGGCGGCCGCCGTCCTCGGGCACGACGAGAACGGCTATCTGGCCGCCCTCGACCCGGGCGCGGGAGCCCTGCGGGCCGCCCAGCGCGCCGAGTTCGCCAATCTGCGCCAGGTGCCGCTGAGCGCCTGGGCGTACCGGGTGACCGACGTCAGCCGCAAGGGCGACCGGGCCACCGCCGAGGTCGAGCTGCGCTACCGGCTCGCCGGGTACGACAGCGCGCCGGTCACCTCGGCCAGGGTCGTGGACCTCGACGAGCGGGCCGGGCGCTGGTACGTGACGGGCGACCGGGCGGGCGAGGGCGCCGCCGAACCGCTCTGGCAGCAGGGCCCGGTCGCCGTGGTGCGCGGCACGCACAGCCTGGTCCTCGGCGTCGGCCAGGAGCCGCGGCTGCTCCAGCGGATCGCGCGGACCGCCGACCGCGCGGTGCCCGCCGTCTCGGCCGCCTGGCCGGGCCGCTGGGCCAACCGGATCGTGGTCCTGGTGCCCGCCTCGCTCGACGCGATGGCGGCGCTGCTCGCCGCGCCCCCGGCCTCGTACCGCGGCATAGCGGCGGTCACCACGGGCGCCACGGGCGGGGCCGGGACGGCGGCCGCGGACCGGGTGATCGTCAACCCCGAGGCGTACGGCGTCCTGGGCGACCTCGGCCAGCGGGTCGTCCTCACCCATGAGACCACCCATGTCGCCACCCGCGCCCGCACCTCGCCCGCGACCCCGATGTGGCTCTCGGAGGGCTACGCGGACTGGGTCGGCTACCGGGGCACCGGGCGCACCGCCGCCGAGGCCGCGCCGGAGCTCCAGCAGGCGGTGCGGCGCGGTGAGCCGCCCGCCGCGCTGCCGGCCGACGCCGACTTCGGCTTCGAGGGCGGCGCGGACCGGCTGGCGCGCGCGTACGAGGGCGGCTGGCTGGCCTGCCGCATGATCGCCCAGCGCTGGGGCGAGGCGAAGCTCGCCGCCCTCTACACCGAGGTGGGCGGGCAACGGCACCGCGAGGGCGCGCTGGAGAAGGCGATGAACGACCAGCTGGGCACCACGCCCGAGGAGTTCACCGCGCTGTGGCGCGGCTATGTCCGCGACCAGCTGGGCTGAGCGCCGCGCGGGTCACCCCTCCAGCGCCTCGATCGCCTCGGTCAGCCACTTCTTCTCGGCCGTCCCGGTCGCCCGGGCGATCCTGAGCATCCCCTGGCGGAACAGGTCGGGGCTCTCCTCGGCCCGCACGGGCTCGCCGTCGCGGTAGAAGAAGCTCGCCGGGGTGTTCAGGAACGCCTGGCGGCGGCGGAGGACGGCGGCCTGCTCGGCCGGGTCGGGCAGCCGCCCCAGGAACGCCAGCAGGGTGAAGAACCGCTGCCCGTCGGTGATGTCGACGTCCTTGGGGTGGCGCAGCCGCTCGCGCAGCTCGGCGCGGCCCGCGTCGGTGAGGAAGAGGATCCGGCGCGGCGCGGCGCCGCTGCCCGGCCCGGTGCGCTGCTCCAGCTTCCCGGCCTTCACCAGCCGGGTGATCGCCGGGTAGAGGGCGCCGTCGCTCACCGGCCGGACATGGCCGCTCAGCCCTCGGATGCGCTCCTTGAGTTCATAGCCGTGCAGCGGCTCCTCGTCGAGGAACCCCAGGATCGTCAGCTCCAGCACCCACTTCTCCTCTCGGCCCCGCCATGGTATCTCTTTTCGCTGTACCTCGAATCGAGGTACAGCGAAAAGAGGGGGAGGAATGTCCGTGGTCTCCGCGATCTCCGTGGGCTCCGTGTCGCACCGCCGTCGGCTGGTCTCGCTCGCGTACCCGGTCTACTTCGAGCTCCTGGCCGGGGTCGCGGCCGGGGTGATCAACATGGTCTGGGTGGCCCGGCTCGGCGGGGACTCGGTCGCCGCCGTCGCCGTCGCCACCAATGTGGAGAACCTGCTGCTCGGCCTGATCCTGATGGCGGGCACCGGCACCACCGTGCTGGTCGCCCGGGCCAGGGGCGCCGAGGACCCGGGCGGCATCCGGGCGGCCGTGCGCGGCGGCTGGGCGCTGTGGGCGCTGATCACGCCGGTGGTCGCCGTCGGCGGCTACCTCTGCCGCGAGCCGCTGGCCCGGCTGGTGCTGGGCGGCGCGGACGCGCGCGTACTCGCCCTGGCCTGCGGCTACTTCGCGATCGCACTGCCCGGCACGGCCGTCTTCTTCGCCACCAACGTCGTCGACGGCATCCTCAAGGGCACGGGGGACACCCGCACCCCGATGCGGCTCGCCTTCCTCGCCAACGCGCTGATCCTCGTCCTCGACCCGCTGCTGATCCTCGGCTGCGGCCTCGGCGTGCGCGGCGCGGCCCTCGCCACCGTCACCGGCCGGGCGGCCGCCCTCGCCGTCGGCCTGCGGGCGCTGCGGCGCGACCCGCACCTGCGCGCCGCCCGGCGGGCCGCGGCGCGCGGATCACGGGCCGCCGCCCTGCGCCGGACCTTCGCCACCGGCCTGCCGATGTCGCTGGACTTCGTCGTACGGATGGCCGGGGCGCTGGCGCTGGTCGCGGTGGTCGCCCGGATCGGGGTGGGCGAGGTCGCCGCGTACGGCATCGCCACCAAGGCGATGTACACCGCCACCATGGCCTTCTACGCGGTACGCCAGGCCGCCTCCCTCCACACCGCCCATCTGCTCGGCGCCGGGCGCGACGAGAGGTTCGCGGTGGGACGCGCGGCCGTGCTCCTCTCGGGCGGCCTCGGGCTCACGGCCGCGCTGCTGCTGCTCGTGACCGCGCCCTGGATCATGGCGGCGTTCGGCGCCACCGGCCAAGTCGCGGCGGCCGGGGCGCTCTATCTGCGGTGCCTGGGCCCGTACCTCGTGCTGCTCTGCGTCGTCATCGCGCTGGGCGGGGTCTTCCAGGGCGGCGGCGGCAGCCCGGCGCTCGCCGGGATCACCGCGAGCGGCGTCGCCCTCCAACTGCCGCTGGCGCTCGGCCTGTCCGGGCTCGGGCTGCCGGGGATCTGTCTGGCCATGGCGCTCTCGATGGGACTCCAGTGCGCCGCCGTCGTACGGATGCACCGGCGGCTGCGTACGGCGGGTCAGCGCACCAGCACCGAGAAGACCCTGGCGCGGACCTGCTGAACGGGCAGCGGGCGCACCGGAACCGTGCTCCGCCACAGCCGCCGGCAGGCGCTCACCGACGCCACGGCCAGGAGCCCGTTGCGGACGAACAGGAGCAGCACCCCCAGCCAGTCGCTCGCTACCACGTGCGAGAACCAGACCGGGAACTCCAGCAGGGTCACCCCCGAGGCGGCCAGCACCAGATACGCGGGCCGGGCCATCGGGGAGCGCCGGAAGACCAGGCACACCGCCGCGAGCCCCACCAGCCAGATCAGATACTGCGGGCTGATCACCCGGCTGGTGGTGGTGAAGAGCAGCACGGCGGTGAAGGCGGCGTCGGCGAGGGTGCCGGGACCGGTGCGGCGCGCCCGCAGCCGCCACACCAGCAGCCAGCCGAACGCCAGCGCCGTCAGAGCCATCGCCAGCGTGGAGACCAGCGGCACGTACGGGCCGAGGAACTCCACCGACCCGTAGTTCAGCTGCACCCGGCCCCGCCAGCCGAGATGGCGGGCCACATGGAAGACGAGGGCGCCCAGCGACTCGACCTCGGTGCCACGGTCCCGCTGGAAGGTCAGGAACGCGAAGGCGCCGGGTGCGAGCGCGTGGCAGACCAGCAGGAACGCTCCCGCGGTCACGGCCGCCGCCGCCCACGCCCGGCGGGGCGCCCGGGCGAGCAGCAGCACCGGCCACCCCTTCAGCAGCGCGCCGAACGCGGCCAGCGCGCCCAGGGTCCGGGGGCGGCGCACCCCGGCCAGCAGCGCGGCCACCGCGACGGCCGTCACCATCAGGTCGTAGCGCGCGTACGCGGTCGGCCCCAGCAGCGGTACGCCCCAGACCCAGAGCCGGGCGCCCGCGCGGGACTTGCCGGGGCGCCCGGCCGCGTACAGGAGCAGCCCGAACACCAGCGTGTCCGCGAGGAGCGCGAGGACGAAGAAGCCGCTGGCGTAGTCGAGGAAGGGGAGCGCGGCGGGGGAGAGGATCGCGAGCGCGGCGGCCGGCGGGTACTGCCAGGTGACGTCGTCCAGCGGATACGTGCCGGTCCTCAGCACCTCGTACCAGCCCTGGTAGATGACCGAGACGTCGCTGGTGACGTCCGGGCCCGGGACGACCAGCACCCGCAGGACGCAGAGCAGCAGCAGGCACCGGGTGACGGCGAACACGGCGAGCAGGCCGCGCACGCTCCCCGTGTTTCCCGTGCCGCTTCCCGTGCCTCTTCCTTCCGACATGCACACCCCGTCCCTGTATCAGGCGTATCCGGCCGTTGTGCCCGAAGCAGTCATGATGCAGGGCGGGGCCGGGCGCGAGCGACGAGGCGGGGCCGTTCGGTACTGTCGGCGGCGATGCACAAGACGTTGATCGTGACCAATGACTTCCCGCCGCGCCCCGGCGGGATCCAGGCGTTCCTGCACAACATGGCGCTGCGGCTGGACCCCGAGCAGCTCGTCGTCTACGCCTCCACCTGGAAGCGCGGCCGCGAGGGCGCCGCGGCGACCGCCGCCTTCGACGCCGAGCAGCCGTTCACCGTGGTCCGCGACCGCACCACCATGCTGCTGCCCACGCCCCGGGTGACCCGGCGGGCGGTCGGCCTGCTCAAGGAGCACGGCTGCTCCTCGGTGTGGTTCGGGGCCGCGGCGCCGCTCGGTCTGATGGCGCCCGCGCTGCGCCGGGCGGGCGCGGAACGGCTGGTCGCCACGACGCACGGACACGAGGCGGGGTGGGCCCAGCTGCCCGGCTCGCGGCAGCTGCTGCGGCGGATCGGCGAGGGTACGGACACGCTCACGTATCTGGGCGAGTACACCCGCTCGCGGATCTCGGCCGCGTTGACGCCGTCGGCGGCGGACCGGATGGTCCAACTGCCGCCCGGCGTGGACGAGAAGACCTTCCACCCCGGGTCGGGCGGCGCCGAGGTCCGCGCCCGGCTCGGCCTCTCCCACCGCCCCGTCGTCGTCTGCGTCTCCCGGCTGGTCCCGCGCAAGGGCCAGGACACCCTGATCCTGGCGATGCCCGAGATCCTCGCGCGGGTGCCGGACGCGGTGCTGCTGATCGTGGGGGGCGGGCCGTACGAGAAGGAGCTCCGCGCCCTGGCCGACCGGACCGGGGTGGCGGCCTCGGTCCGCTTCACCGGCCCCGTGCCGTGGGCCGAACTGCCCGCGCACTACGGCGCCGGTGACGTCTTCGCGATGCCCTGCCGTACGCGCCGGGGCGGCCTCGACGTCGAGGGCCTCGGCATCGTCTACCTGGAGGCCTCGGCGACGGGCCTCCCGGTGGTGGCGGGCGACTCGGGCGGCGCGCCGGACGCGGTCCTGCCCGGCGAGACGGGGTGGGTGGTGCGGGGCGGCTCCCCGGAGGAGTCGGCGTCCCGGATCGTGACGCTCCTCCAGGACGAGGAGCTGCGGCGTCGGATGGGGGAGCGGGGGAGGGCGTGGGTGGAGGAGAAATGGCGCTGGGACCTGCTGGCGGAGAAACTCCGCGCCCTGCTTTGAGGATGCCCCCTGTTGTGCCCGGCCTTTGTCTGCGGCTGAGTGGCCGGTCGCTCGCGCAGTTCCCCGCGCCCCTAAAGGCCTGTGGCTGAGCTGGGTTCTCCGGCTGCGGCCAACCCCCCTAGGGGCGCGGGGAACTGCGCGACCAGCCACCCACGCACCCGCAGACGAAGGCCGGGCGCAACACATTCCCATTTCTGATGGTGACTCAGATTTAAGACAACGTGAACGCTGGGCGGAAGCCCAAATTCCGCCCATGCTGCGCGCATGACACGAAAACTGACGCGCCGTCACCTGCTGGGTCTCGGCGCCCTCCAGACGGCCGCACTCCTCGGCCTGACCAGAATCACCCTCGACCCCGCCCGCGCCGCGCAGGCGCAGGCCCCCTCCTCCACCCCCGCCCTGGTCATCGGCTCCGGCTACGGAGCCGCCGTGGCCGCCCTCCGGCTCGGCCAGGCCGGTGTCAGGACGCTCGTCCTGGAGATGGGACGGCTCTGGGACACCCCCGCCCAGGACAACAAGATCTTCTGCTCCACCGCCGCCCCGGACCAACGCTCGATGTGGTTCCGCACCCGGACCGAGGCACCTCTGGCCACGTTCCTCTGGCTCGATGTCGTCAACAAGGACATCAGCCCCTACCCCGGCGTCCTGGACCGGGTGAACTACGGCGACATGTCCGTGTACGTGGGCCGCGGCGTCGGCGGCGGCTCGCTCGTCAACGGCGGTATGGCCGTCACCCCCCGCCGCGACTACTTCGCCGAGGTCCTGCCCCAGGTGGACGCCGCCGAGATGTACGCCACGTACTTCCCGCGCGCGGGCGCCATGCTCGGGGTCAACAGCATCGACCCGGCGTGGTTCGAGTCCACCGAGTGGTACAAGTTCGCCCGTACCTCCCGCAAGGCCGCCCAGAACGCCGGCCTCAAGACCGTCTTCGTACCCAACGTCTACGACTTCGGGTACATGCAGCGCGAGGCCGCCGGCACCGCCACCAGGTCCGCGCTCGCGGGCGAGGTCATCTACGGCAACAACCACGGCAAGCGCTCGGTGGACAAGACCTACCTCGCCGCGGCCCTGGGCACCGGCAACGTCACCATCGAGACCCTGCACCACGCTCGCGCCATCCGCAGACAGCCGGACGGCACGTACGTCGTCACCGCCGACCGCACCGACCTCACCGGCAGGGTCGTCGAGACCCGGGAGATCGGCTGCGGGCGGCTCTTCCTCGGCGCCGGCAGCCTCGGCACCACCGAACTGCTGCTGCGCGCCCGCGAGACCGGCGCCCTGCCCGCGCTCGACGCGGCCGTCGGCACCGCCTGGGGCACCAACGGCAACATCATGACCGCCCGCGCCAACCACATGTGGGACACGGTCGGCGCCAACGAGGCGACCATGCCCGCCCTGGGCATCGACGACTGGGACAACGCCGCGAACCCCGTCTTCGCCGAGATCGCCCCGCTGCCGATGGGCTTCGAGCACTGGGTGAGCCTGTATCTGGCGATCACCAAGAACCCGCAGCGCGGCACCTTCTCGTACGACCCGGCGACCGACTCGGCCAGGCTCAACTGGACGAAGGCGCAGAACCAGCCCTCGGTCGACGCCACCAAGCGGCTCTTCGACCGGATCAACCTCAGGAACGCGACGATCTACCGGTACGACCTGTTCGGCAACGGCACCCCGTTCGCCGACGACTTCTGCTACCACCCGCTCGGCGGCTGCCCGTTGGGCCGGGCGACCGACGGCTACGGCAGGGTGAAGGGGTATCCGGGCCTGTACGTCACCGATGGAGCCCTGATCCCCGGCTCCATCGGCGTCAACCCGTTCGTCACGATCACCGCGCTCGCCGAGCGCAACCTCGAGCGGATCGTGGCGCAGGACCTGGCGGCGTAGTGCTCGGCGGACCTCAGTGGGCGTAGATCGCCTCGATCTCGTCCGCGAAGTCCTTCGCCACGACGTTGCGCTTCAGCTTCAGCGACGGGGTGATGTGCCCCGCCTCCTCCGTGAACTGGGAGGTGAGAATGCGGAATTTCCGCACCGATTCCGCCTTGGAGACCGCGGCGTTGCCGTCGTCCACTGCCCGCTGCACCTCCGCGAGCAGCTCCACGTCCTGGCGCAGCGAGGCCGCCGAGGAGCCGGCCGGCTTGCCGTGGTCCGCGGCCCAGTGGGCCAGGAACTCCTCGTCGAGCGTGACCAGCGCGCCCACGAACGGCCGCCCGTCGCCGACCACCATGCACTCCGCGACCAGCGCGTGCGCGCGGATGCGGTCCTCGATCACCGCCGGGGCGACGTTCTTGCCGCCCGCCGTGACGATGATCTCCTTCTTGCGGCCGGTGATCGCGAGGTAGCCGTCCTCGTCGAGGGTGCCGATGTCGCCGGTGTGGAACCAGCCGTCGGCCAGCGCCTCGGCGGTCGCCGCCTCGTTGTTCCAGTACCCGGTGAACAGGTGCTCGCCGTGCAGCAGCACCTCGCCGTCGTCCGCGATGCGCACCACCGAGCCGGGCAGCGGCTGCCCGACCGTACCGATCTTCTGCCGGTCCCACGGGTTGAACGCGGTCGCGGCACAGGACTCGGTGAGGCCGTAGCCCTCCAGGACCGTGAAGCCGATGCCCCGGTAGAAGTGGCCCAGGCGCTCGCCCAGCGGGGCGCCGCCGGAGATCGCGTACTCGCCCTTGCCGCCGAGCACCGCGCGCAGCTTGCTGAAGACCAGCTTGTCGAAGACCCGGTGCTTGAGCTTGAGGCCGAGCGAGGGGCCCTGCGGGGTGCCGAGCGCACGGCTGTAGGCGATCGCGGTGTGCGCGGCCTTGTCGAAGACGCCGCCCTTGCCGTCCGCCTGCGCCTTGGCCCGCGCCGCGTTGTAGACCTTCTCGAAGACCCGCGGCACACCGAGGATCAGCGTCGGCCGGAAGGCGGCCAGCTCGTCGGTGAGGTTCTTGATGTCCGGTACGCAGCCGAGCTTGATCGGCGCCATCACCGACGCCACCTCGACCAGGCGCCCGAAGACGTGCGCGGCGGGCAGGAAGAGCAGGACCGAGCACTCGCCGGTGCGGAAGAGCGGCTTGAGGCGCTCGACCACGTTGCCGCACTCCGCGAAGAAGGCGCGGTGGGTCAGCACACAGCCCTTGGGGCGGCCGGTGGTGCCGGAGGTGTAGACGATCGTCGCCGGGTCGTCCGCGTGCGCCGAGGACATCCGCTGGTCGAGCAGCTCGTCCGAGATGTCCGCGCCGCTCGCGGTGAGCTGGGCCACCGCGTCCGCGTCCAGCTGCCACACGCTCTTGAGGGCGGGCAGCGCGGACTGCACGGAGGCGACGGAGTCCTGGTGCGCCTGGGACTCGACGACGCACAGGGTGGCGCCGGAGTCGCCGAGGATCCACTGGATCTGCTCGGGCGAGCTCGTCTCGTACACGGGGACGGTGACCGCGCCCGCGCTCCAGATGGCGAAGTCGAGCAGCACCCACTCGTAGCGGGTGCGGGAGAGCAGGGCCACCCGGTCGCCCGGCTCGACGCCCGCGGCGACGAGCCCCTTGGCCACGCCGCGGACCTCGGCGAGGAACTGGGTGGCGGAGACGTCGGTCCAGCGTCCCGCGACCTTGCGGCCCATGACCGCGACATCGGGATGCTGAGCGGCATTGCGGCGGATCAGATCCGTCAGGTTGCCGTCCGTGGGGACCTCGTACAGGGCCGGAAGGCTGAACTCGCGCAAGACTGCTGCTCCTCATCGGGCGCCGGTGCCACGGCTCTGTGACGCACCGGCTGCGGTCCAAGATCGGGCAGGTGCCCGGAGCAACTTGTTGGGGAACTGCTCCGAGCACGACTGGACTGCCCGGACGTTACCCACCGGTAGTGGGTTCCCGATAGGGGGTCCTGGCCAGATGTTCGCTGCGTCACATGGTTTTCGCGCCGCTTCGCGCACAGTAGTCCACTCCTTTCGCGACTCGGAAGTAACCGCAGGTCCGGCGGCCTAGGGTGGCCCCATGCGAGTACATGTGATCAGCGATGTGCACGGAAACGCCGAGGGCCTGGCGAAGGCCGGCGACGGCGCCGACGCCCTCGTCTGCCTGGGTGACCTCGTCCTTTTCCTCGACTACGCGGATCACTCGCGCGGGATCTTCCCCGACCTCTTCGGCGTCGAGAACGCGGACCGCATCGTCGCGCTGCGCACCGCCCGCCGCTTCGACGAGGCCCGTGAGCTGGGCCGCTCGCTGTGGGCCGGCCTCGACCGGGAGGCCGCCATCGAGTCCGCGGTCCGCCGTCAGTACGCCGAGATGTTCGCGGCCTTCCCCACCCCTACGTACGCGACCTACGGCAATGTCGACATACCGGCCCTCTGGCCGCAGTACGCGGGCCCCGGCACCACCGTCCTGGACGGCCGGCGGGTGGAGATCGGCGGCCGGGTCTTCGGCTTCGTGGGCGGCGGGCTGCGCACCCCGATGCGCACCCCCTACGAGATCTCCGACGAGGAGTACGCGGCGAAGGTCGAGGCGCTCGGCGAGGTCGACGTGCTCTGCTCGCACATCCCGCCGGAGATCCCCGAGCTGGTCTACGACACCGTGGCCCGCCGCTTCGAACGCGGCTCGCGCGCCCTGCTCGAAGCGATCCGGAAGACCAAGCCCCGGTACTCCCTCTTCGGCCATGTCCACCAGCCGCTCGCCCGCCGGGTCCGGGTCGGCCGCACCGAGTGCGTGAACGTCGGCCACTTCGCCGCCACCTCCAGGCCCTTCGCCCTCCAGTGGTGAGCCGGGCTCCGGCGAGCGGCCCCGGCCGCACGCGATAGCCTGCACGTCTACCGACCCCCACACACCGGCCCGCGCACTGGAGGAGCCACGACGATGGCGGAACACACCAGCTCGTCTATCACCATCGAGGCGGCACCGGCCGAGGTGATGGGGGTGATCGCCGACTTCGCCCGGTACCCGGAGTGGACCGGTGAGGTGAAGGAGGCCGAGGTGCTGTCCAAGGACGCCGAGGGCCGCGCCGAGCAGGTCCGCCTGGTGCTGGACGCGGGCGCCATCAAGGACGACCACACCCTCAAGTACACCTGGGACGGCGCCCACAAGGTGAGCTGGAGCCTGGTCAAGTCGCAGATGCTGCGCGCCCTCGACGGCTCGTACAGCCTCGCCGGCGCCCCCGGCGGCCACACCGAGGTCACCTACCAGCTGACCGTGGACGTCAAGATCCCCATGCTCGGCATGATCAAGCGCAAGGCCGAGAAGGTCATCATCGACCGCGCGCTCGCGGGTCTCAAGAAGCGCGTCGAGAGCGGCGCGGCCGGATCCGCCGGCGGGGCCGAGAAGGCCTGACGTGCGTACGGTCCTCGTCACCGGTCCCGGCGGCGCGGGCCGCACCACCGTCGCCGCCGCGACCGCGCTCGCGGCCGCCCGGCGCGGGGAGCGCGCCCTGCTCCTCACCGCCGACCGCGAGGACGCGACGGCCCGGCTGCTCGGCGGCGAGCGGCCGCCCGGCCTCGACGTCGTCCGGGTCGACTCCGGCGCCCACTTCCGCGACGAACTGCTCGCCCTCCAGGACCGGGCCGGGACCGTCCTCGACCTCCTGGGCGCCGGGCGCCTGGACGCCGAGGAGCTGACCGAGCTGCCCGGCGCCGAGCAGCTCGCCCTGCTCAGGGCCGTGCGCGAGACGGCGGGGGGCGGACACGACCTGGTCGTCGTCGATCTGCCGCCGGTCCACCAGAGCATCGCGGCCCTCGCCCTGCCCGGGCAGCTGCGCCGCTATCTGCGCCGGCTGCTGCCGCCCGAGCGGCAGGCCGCCCGCTCGCTGCGCCCGGTCCTCGCCCAGCTCGCCGGGGTCCCGATGCCCGCGCGTCGGCTGTACGAGACGGCCGCCCGCTGGGACGCGGAACTGGCCGCCGTCGAGGCCGTGGTGTCGGCGCCCTCCACGACCGTACGGCTGGTCGCCGAGCCGGGCGAGGCCGCCGTGGCCGCCCTGCGCACCGCCCGCCTCGGCCTCGCCCTGCACGAGCTGCCGCTGGACGCAGTGATCGCCAACCGGGTGCTGCCGACCGGCTCGTCGGACCGCTTCCTCTCCGCGCTCTCCGGGCACCAGCAGTGCGCGCTCAAGGAGCTGGCCGAGGAGTTCGACGGCGTACCGCTGCACGAGGTCCCGCACCTGGGCCGCGACCCGCGGGGCACCGAGGAGCTCGACGAGCTGATCGACGGGCCCACCGGCGAGAGCGGGCTGTGGGCGGAGGACGGCGAGGCCGTACCGCCCGGGCCGTGGCGCGTCGAGGACCGGCTGGCCGAGGACGGCGTCCTGGTGTGGCACCTGCCGCTGCCCGGCGCCCGCAAGGACCAGCTGGGCCTGGTGCGCCGGGGCGACGAACTCCTGCTCACCGTCGGCCCGTTCCGCCGGATCGCCACGCTGCCCTCCGCGCTGCGCCGCTGCACGGTCTCCGGCGCCGCGCTCACCGACGGGGCCCTGCGGATCCGGTTCACCCCCGACCCGGACCTGTGGCCCCGGACGCACTGAGACAGGCTCTCAACGCCGTACCCCCATTCGGGTAACGTCGGGAGAACAGACACCTTCTCCTCAGCAGCTGGAGTCCGCCATGAGCGAAGCCACCGAGCGCCCCGCACCCGACGCGGATGCCTGGGCCGACGCGTGTGCCGAGGACCTCGCCGCGGAGAAGGCGCGCCGCCGCGCCGCCCACGGGCCGCCGCCCGGCTCCGCCGCCGAGGAGCTGCGCAAGCTGGTCGACGCCGTCGCCGACAAGGTCGCCTCCCTCCAGTCCTCGCTGCCCGGGATGGCCGCGCAGAGCGCCGTCCAGCAGCTGATCGGGCAGGCCAAGGCGGTGGTCGAGCCGGTGATCGAGCGCAACCCGGACGTCTTCGACCACCTCGCCGCGGCCGGCGGCGAGCTGCTCGCCGCCTACCGCTCGGCGGTCGAGGGCGCCGAGCGCCGCTGGACCGAGGGCGCCTCCTCGGGCACCGGCGCGGGCGGCCCCTCGGGCCGGGCGCCCGGCGGCTCCTCCGGGGGGTCCTCGGGCGGACCCGCGAGCGGGTCGAAGAAGGACGACGGCGGGGCGGGTGCCGGGCCGAGCGAGCACATCGACCTGGACTGACTGACGGGTGCCCGCCCTCGGGTACGGTTGGCCTTAGCGGGGCTCGACCGAAAACTGAGGGACTTAATGGGACTCACCATCGGCGTCGACATCGGCGGCACCAAGATCGCGGCGGGAGTGGTCGACGAGGAGGGCCACATCCTCGAGACGCACACCGTGCCCACGCCGCCGACCGCTGACGCCATCGTGGACGCGATCTGCGCCGCGGTCGAAGGGGCCGGCAAGGGGTCGGAGATCGACGCCGTCGGCATCGGCGCGGCCGGATACGTCGACGACAAGCGCGCCACCGTGCTCTTCGCACCCAACATCCACTGGCGCCACGAGCCGCTCAAGGACAAGGTCGAGCAGCGGGTCGGGCTGCCCGTGGTCGTCGAGAACGACGCCAACGCGGCCGCCTGGGGTGAGTACCGGTTCGGCGCCGGGCAGGGCCACGAGGACGTCATCTGCATCACGCTCGGCACGGGCCTCGGCGGCGGCATCATCATCGGCAACAAGCTGCGCCGTGGACGCTTCGGGGTGGCCGCTGAGTTCGGCCATATCCGGGTGGTGCCCGACGGGCTGCTGTGCGGCTGCGGCAGCCAGGGCTGCTGGGAGCAGTACGCCTCGGGGCGCGCGCTCGTGCGGTACGCCCGCCAGCGCGCCAACGCGACCCCCGAGAACGCCGAGATCCTCCTCGGCCTCGGCGACGGCACCATCGAGGGCATCGAGGGCAAGCACATCAGCGCCGCCGCCCGCCAGGGCGACCTGGTCGCGGTGGACTCCTTCCGCGAGCTGGCCCGCTGGGCCGGCGCGGGCCTGGCCGACCTGGCCTCGCTCTTCGACCCCTCGGCGTTCATCGTCGGCGGCGGCGTCTCGGACGAGGGCGAGCTGGTCCTCGACCCGATCCGCAAGTCGTTCCGGCGCTGGCTGATCGGCGGCCAGTGGCGGCCGCACGCCCAGGTGCTCGCGGCCCAGCTCGGCAACAAGGCCGGTCTGGTCGGCGCGGCGGACCTGGCCCGCCAGGGCTGAGCGCCGCGTCCCGTACGGCAGTTGAGCGCCCGCCGCGTCCATGAGGGACGCGGCGGGCGCGGCTGTGTGCGGCTGTGTGTGGCGGGCGCGGCCATGTGTGGCAGGCGCTGCCCTATCTTGAGCCCCATGCCGCTCACGGATCTTCCCGCGTCCCGTACGGAGAACGGCTCGGCCGTGATCCGCGTCCTCAGCTACAACATCCGCTCGATGCGCGACGACACCGCGGCGCTGGCCCGGGTGATCCGCGCCTGCGACCCGGACCTGGTGCTGATCCAGGAGGCGCCGCGGTTCTTCCGCTGGCGCAAGGCCGCCGCCCGGCTCGCGGCGGCGAGCGACCTCGTGGTCCTGAGCGGCGGCGCCACGGCCGCCGGGCCGCTGCTGCTGTGCTCGCTGCGGGCGACGGTGGAGCGCACCGAGGACGTCCTGCTGCCGCTCACGCCCGGTCTGCACCGGCGCGGGTTCGCGTCCGCGGTGGTACGGGTCGGGGGCGCCCGGCTCGGCGTCCTCAGCTGCCACCTCAGCCTCCAGGCGGACGAGCGGGAGGCGCAGGCGGGGATGCTGCTGGATCACCTCGCGGCGCTGGACGTGCCCCACGCGGTCGCGGGCGGCGACCTCAACGACCGCCCCGACGGCCGGGCGTTCCGCCGGCTGGCGGGCGCGCTCCAGGACTGCTGGGCGGTGCGGCCGTGGGGCGGGGAGTACACGTCGACGCCGGTGGATCCCCATCAGCGGATCGACGCGGTGTTCGCCACGCGGGGGGTCGAGGTGCTGGGGTGCGGGGTCCCTGCGGGGCTGGTGGGGGTGTCGGGGGCGGATCTTGTGGCGGCGACGGACCATTTGCCGGTGCTGGCGGCCCTACGGGTCCCGACGGATCCCCCCACCCCACCCCTTCCCTGAACCCTCCGGGGGAGCGCGGCCGTCTGCGGACCGTGGCCGGCTGGTCGCGCAGTTCCCCGCGCCCCTGTTGCGCCCGGTGTTCGTCTGCGGGTCGGTGGCCGGTTGCTCGCGCAGTTCCCCGCGCCCCTAGGGGGTTGGCCGCAGCCGGAGAACCCAGCTCAGCCACAGATCTTTTAGGGGCGCGGGGAACTGCGCGAGAAGAGGCCACGACCCGCAGACGAAAACAGGCCCCCAGGGACGCGGGCAACCGCCCGAACGACCCGTACTACCCAGGGGCGCGGGGAACTGCGCGAGCAACCACCCACTCAGCCGCAGACGAAGACCGGGCTAGACCACCGCCCCCCGGCCCGGATCATCGTCGTCCTCGTCGTCCTGGCTCATCCGAGCCACCAACGTGCCGAAGCCGCCGATGAACCCGCCCACCCCCAGCGTCGTGAGCCACCACGTGAACTCCCACTGGAGCACCGCCGCCAGCAGCATCAGCAGGGGGCCGCCGATCACCGCCAGCCAGGCGAACTTCGCCGTGACGTCGGTCTCCGGCAGCGGCGGCGGCTCCGGCGGGACGAAGTGGCCCTCGTCCGCGTCGTCCAGGTCGTCGGACGGCTCCGCCGGCGTGAAGTCGCGCGGCCCGCCCACACCCGGCGCGAAGACCACCGAGCTGCCCAGCGGCTTGGGCTCGGGCGGCTCAGGGCTCGCCGGCGGCTCGGGGGCGACGTTGGGCTCGGTCTCCAGGAGCGCCAGGTCCTCCACCGACTTGAACGGCTTGGTGCCCGGCGGGTCGGACGGCTCCTCACCGTACCCCGCCACGATCGCCGCCCACGCAGCCTCCTCGTCGATCGGCTGCGGCTCGCGGTCCGCGTCGTGCTCAGCCACCGGTCGTGCTCCCCTTCTTCCCGACGCTAGGAGCGAGGCGGCCGATGAACGCGTAACTCTCCTCGAAGATCCGCTCCGCATCGTGGTCCAACGTCGCCACGTGGTAGCTCTGTTCCAGCAGGATCTCGGTGACGTCCGTGGACGAGACCCGGCTGAGGATCCGCGCCGAGTCGGCCGGCGGCACCACATGGTCCTGCGGGCTGTGCAGCAGCAGCATCGGCTGGGTGACCTGCGGAAGCTCGCGGTCGACCAGCCGGAAGAGGTTGCGCAGGGCATGCGCCGAGTGCAGCGGCACCCGGTCGTACCCCACCTCCGCCGAGCCCTCCTTGGCGATGTCGCTGGCGATGCCCTTGGTGGAGCGCACGAAGTGGCGCACCACCGGCAGCGCGTGCGCCGCCACGCCGTGCACCTTGTTCGCGGGGTTGACCACCACGATGCCGCTGACCGCGTCCCCGTGCTTCGCCGCCAGGCGCAGCGCGAGCGCGCCGCCCATGGAGAGCCCGAAGACGAAGACCTGGCTGCACCGGCTGCTCAGGTCGCGCAGCGCCCGGTCCACCTCCGCGTACCAGTCCTGCCAGCCGGTGAGCTGCATGTCCTGCCAGCGCGTGCCGTGTCCGGGCAGCAGCGGCAGCTCGACCGTGAGGCCGCGCTCGGCCAGGAAGTCGGCCCATGGGCGCAGCGACTGCGGGGAACCGGTGAAGCCGTGGCAGAGGAGGACACCGACCTCTCCGCCCTCGTGGCGGAACGGCTCGGCTCCAGGGAGGACGGGCACCGGGATCTCCTGTTCATGAGCAGGGGCGGGGGAGTCGTACTTCACGGTACGCGACCGGACTGACACCGACCAGAGCCGTCACCGGCCCGCGCGCGGGAGGGCGGGCCCCACACGGGTTAAGGTCTGTTCGACAGACAGAGGGAAGGCATCCGAGTTGATCTACGGCGCTATGAAGTTCTCCATCGGCGGGTCGCTGAAGCTTGCCTTCAGGCCCTGGGTGGAGGGCCTCGAAAACATTCCCGCCGAGGGGCCGGCGATCCTCGCGAGCAACCACCTCTCCTTCTCGGACTCGTTCTTCCTGCCGGCGGTCCTGGACCGCAAGGTGACGTTCATCGCCAAGGCGGAGTACTTCACCTCGCCGGGGGTGAAGGGCAAGCTCACCGCCGCCTTCTTCAAGGGCGTCGGCCAGCTGCCGGTGGACCGCTCGGGCGCGCGCGGCGCGGGCGAGGCGGCCATCAAGAGCGGCATCGAGGTGCTGGAGCGCGGTGAGCTCTTCGGGATCTACCCGGAGGGCACCCGCTCGCCCGACGGCCGCCTCTACCGGGGCAAGCCCGGCGGCCTCGCGCGCGTGGCGCTCGCCACCGGCGCGCCGGTGATCCCGGTCGCGATGATCGACACGGAGAAGATCCAGCCGCCCGGCAAGGTGATGCCCAAGCTGATGCGCCCCGGCATCCGCATCGGCAAGCCGCTCGACTTCAGCCGGTACCACGGCATGGAGGGCGACCGCTTCATCCTGCGCTCGGTGACCGACGAGGTCATGTACGAGATCATGAAGCTGTCCGGCCAGGAGTACGTGGACATCTACGCGACCGCGGCCAAGCGGCAGATCGCGGACGAGGCCAAGCGCAAGGCCGACGAGGAGAAGGCCGCGGAGAAGGCGGAGCGGGCTCGCGAGGCCGGGCAGGCCAAGCGGGCGGAACAGCCCGGCGACTAGTCGGGTCCGTTCGTTCTCAGGGGTGGGGAGCATGGCGAAGCGCGAGCGCGTCATCAGGATGTCCGTCGAGCTGCCGCTGTGGCGCGCGCTCACCGCGTACCGCGTACTGACGATGCTCTACGCGGTGCTCGTCTTCGTGTCGGAGTACCGCCACTTCGAGCGCGCCTGGGTGGGCGTCGCCTTCCTGTCGGTGCTCGCCGTGTGGACGCTGGCGACGCTGCCCCGGGTGGCGAACGCGGCGAGCTGCACCAAGCGGTTCCTGGGCGTCGACCTCACGATCGCCCTCACCGGCATCCTGCTCACCCCGCTGGCGGACGCCCAGGCGCAGACGGTGAACGGGCCGACCCTGCCGACCATATGGACGGCGGGCTCGGTGCTCGCCTTCGCCATCAAGGGCGGCTGGCGCTGGGCCGCCTTCGCCTCCTCGCTGGTCGCCGCCGCCAACCTGGTCGAGCGCGGCACGCCGACCCGGGACACGCTCCACAACGTGCTGCTCGTCTGGGTCGCCTCCATCGCCATCGGTTACGTGGTGGAGGTCGCCCGCGCGAGTGAGGCGACGCTCGCCCGCGCCCTGGAGATCGAGGCGGCGACCCGGGAGCGGGAGCGGCTGGCCCGGGACATCCACGACAGCGTGCTCCAGGTCCTGGCCATGGTGCAGCGGCGCGGCACCGCGCTCGGCGGCGAGGCGGCCGAGCTCGGCCGGATGGCCGGCGAGCAGGAGGTCGCCCTGCGGACCCTGGTCTCCAGCGGCCTGGTGCCCCCCACGCGCGCGTCCGAGGACCCGGCGCTCGGCGCACTGGTCCGGACGGTCGAGTACGACGACACCGACGACGGGCGCGGGGCGGCGGACGGGGCCGAGGTCGATCTGCGCACCCTGCTCGCCCCGCACGCCGGATCGCGGGTCTCGCTCGCGGAACCCGGCGCTCCGGTGCTGCTCGCGCCCCCGGCGGCCCGCGAGCTCGCGGCCGCTGTCAGTGCCGCGTTGGACAATGTCCGCAGACACGCGGGGGAGTCCGCCCAGGCCTGGATCCTGGTCGAGGACTGGGGGGACGAAGTGATCGTGACGGTCCGGGACGACGGTCCCGGCATCCCGGAGGGCCGGCTGGCGCAGGCCGAGGGGGAGGGGCGCCTGGGCGTCGCCCTCTCGATCCGCGGCCGGCTGCGGGACCTGGGCGGCACCGCCGAGCTGATCTCGGTGCCGGGCCAGGGGACGGAAGTAGAGCTGAAGGTACCGCGGGGGAAGGCGAAGGCATGAGTGAGCAGACGGTGAAGGTCATGGTGGTCGACGACCACCCGATGTGGCGCGACGCGGTGGCGCGCGACCTGGCGGCCGCCGGGTTCGACGTGGTGGCGACCGCCGGGGACGGCCCGCAGGCGGTCCGCCGCGCCCAGGCGGTCACGCCCGACGTGCTGGTCCTGGACCTCAATCTGCCCGGTATGCCGGGCGTCCAGGTCTGCAAGGAGCTGGTCGGCGCCAACCCGGCGCTGCGGGTCCTGGTCCTGTCCGCCTCCGGCGAGCACGCGGACGTCCTGGAGGCGGTGAAGTCCGGGGCCACCGGCTATCTGCTGAAGTCGGCGAGCACCGAGGAGCTCACCGACGCGGTGCGCCGCACGGCGGCCGGCGACCCGGTGTTCACCCCGGGCCTGGCCGGCCTGGTCCTGGGGGAGTACCGCAGGCTGGCCTCGGACCCCGCGCCCGCCGCCGCCGACGAGCCGAAGGCCCCGCAGCTCACCGAGCGCGAGACCGAGGTGCTGCGCCTGGTGGCCAAGGGCCTGTCGTACAAGCAGATCGCCGAGCGCCTGGTCATCTCGCACCGCACGGTCCAGAACCACGTCCAGAACACCCTGGGCAAGCTCCAGCTGCACAACCGCGTGGAGCTCGTGAGGTACGCGATAGAGCAGGGGCTCGACGAGGTGTGAGGTGCCCGCGTAAGGACGTGCTCCGCTCGTACGGGTGAATGACCACCCGTCAACAGCCCCTTGAATTCAAGGAATTGACCTTTCGCCCCATCCCGGGGTGACCTGCGTCACCCTTAGCGTGACCCATAGAGGCCCTCTCGGGGCCGCGATGTGTCCGTCACGGCGAAGGGACAATTCCATGCGGGTCGGAGTACTGACCGGAGGCGGTGACTGCCCCGGGCTCAACGCCGTCATCCGCGGCGTCGTCCGCAAGGGCGTGCAGGAGTACGGCTTTGACTTCACCGGGTTCAAGGACGGCTGGCGCGGCCCGCTGGATGGGGACACGGTCAAGCTGGACATCCCCGCCGTGCGCGGCATCCTGCCGCGCGGCGGCACCATCCTCGGCTCCTCGCGCACCAACCCGCTCAAGGCCGAGGACGGGGTGCGCCGCATCAAGGAGAACCTCGCCAAGCACGAGATCGACGCGATGATCGCGATCGGCGGCGAGGACACCCTGGGCGTGGCGGCCCGGCTCAGCGACGAGTACGGCGTGAAGTGCGTCGGCGTGCCGAAGACCATCGACAACGACCTCTCCGCCACGGACTACACCTTCGGCTTCGACACGGCGGTCGGCATCGCGACGGAGGCCATCGACCGCCTGCACACCACGGCCGAGTCCCATATGCGGGTCCTGGTCGTCGAGGTGATGGGCCGCCACGCGGGCTGGATCGCGCTGCACTCGGGCCTGGCGGGCGGCGCCAACGTCATCCTCATCCCCGAGCAGCGCTTCGACGTCGACCAGGTCTGCGGCTGGATCACCTCCCGCTTCAAGGCCTCGTACGCGCCGATCGTGGTGGTCGCCGAGGGCGCGATGCCCAAGGACGGCGACATGGTCCTCAAGGACCAGACGCTCGACTCCTTCGGGCATGTGCGGCTCTCGGGCGTGGGGGAGTGGCTGGCCAAGGAGATCGAGAAGCGTACGGGCAAGGAGGCCAGGACCACGGTCCTGGGCCATGTCCAGCGCGGCGGCACCCCCAGCGCCTTCGACCGCTGGCTCGCCACCCGGTTCGGCCTGCACGCGATCGAGGCGGTCCGGGACGGCGACTTCGGCAAGATGGTGGCGTTGCGCGGCACGGACATCGTCCGGGTCCCGATCGCGGAGGCCACGGCCCGGCTGAAGACGGTGGATCCGGCGCTGTACGCGGAGGTGGGAGTCTTCTTCGGCTGAGGAGCCGCGGCCCCGGGCAGGAGCAGGGGCAACGCAGGGCGAGCGAGCGGGCGGGACAGGGCTGGGGACCGTATATTCACCGTATTCCGGTGGTACTCAGCCCCTATCCACGCATTAGGTGAGCTCCATGGACATCCTGGCGTTCGGTGTGCAGGCCGAGGAGCGGCCTCTGATCGAGCGGGCCTTCGAGGGCAGGCACGACGTCCGGTGCCTGGACGTGTTCCTCACCGAGGACACCGTGCCCATCGCGGCCGGGTACGAGGCCATCTCGACCAGCGTCAACGCGGACCTCGGCCGTTCCGTGCTCCAGGCGCTGGCGGTGGGCGGCACCCGGCTGATCGCCCAGCGCTCGACGGGGTACAACAACATCGACCTCGATGTGGCGGAGCGGCTGGGGCTGACGGTGGCGCGGGTGTCGCACTACTCGCCGTACTCGGTGGCCGAGTTCGCCTGGACGCTGGCGATGGCGGTCAACCGCCGGATCGTCCGGGCCGCCAACCGCACCCGTGACTTCGACTTCCGCCTCGACGGGCTGATGGGCCGGGATCTGCGCGGGCGTACGGCGGGGGTGCTCGGCACCGGGAAGATCGGCGAGGCCTTCACCCGGATCGCCCATGGCTTCGGCATGAACCTGCTCGGCTGGGACGCGGAGCGCAACCCGGCGTGTGTGGAGCTCGGCATGACGTACGTCGAGAAGGACGAGCTGCTCGCCGGGGCGGACGTGGTGAGCCTGCACGTACCGCTGCTGCCGTCCACCCACCATCTGATCGACCGCGAGGCCCTGCGGCGGATGAAGGACGACGCGATCTTGGTGAACTCCAGCCGTGGCGGGCTTGTGGACACGCAGGCGCTGGTGGGGGAGTTGCGGGCGGGCCGGCTGGCCGGGGTGGGCCTCGATGTGTACGAGGCCGAGGCGGGCCTCTTCTTCCTGGACAAGTCCCTGGAAGTCGTGGACGACGACACCCTGGCGCGGCTGATGACGTTTCCGAACGTGGTGGTGACGTCGCATCAGGCGTACTACACGCGGGACGCGGTGGGGGAGATCGTGGCGGCGACGGTGCAGAACGTGGAGGCGTTCGCGGCGGGGCGCCGGACGGGGAACGTGCTGGTGCCGCGCGCGACCGCGTGACGGGCTTCGCCCTGCAACCCCCCTTTGTCGTCTGCGGACCGTGGGTGGCTGAGCGCGCAGTTCCCCGCGCCCCCAAATACCTAGGGGCGCGGGGAACTGCGCGAGAAGCGGCCACGACCCGCAGACGAAGCACCCACCCCCGGAGGGTTCAGGGAAGGGGTGGGGTGGGGGTCCTCACACCCGGGACGTCAGCCCGGCCAGCAGCCGTCCCACCACCTCCGGCCCCCGCCGCGTCAACACCGACTCCGGATGGAACTGCACCCCCGCGAACCCGGCCCCCCGCACCGCGTGCACCTCTCCCGTAGCCACCTCCCGACTGACCTCGACCCCCCGCGCCCCCAGCGCCGCCGCCTCCTCGTCCCCGCACCGCGCCGTAAAACTGTTGTAGAACCCCACCCGCTCCTCACGGCCGAACAGATCGATCCGCAGCTGCGCCCCCTGGTGCGGCACCCGCTTGCGGACCAGCGGCAGCCCCAGCTCCGCCGCGATCAGCTCGTGCCCCAGGCACACCCCCAGCAGCCCGTGCCGATGGGAGCGCAGGAGCTCCGCCGCCAGCGGGCGCAGCAGCCGCATCTTCGCGCAGGACGCGTCCGAGGGGTCCCCGGGGCCGGGCCCCAGGATCACCGGGCCCCGATGCCCCAGCACCCGCTCCCGCAGCCCCACCGCGTCGTACCGCAGCACCGACACCGCGAGCCCCGACGACCGCAGCAGATGCGCCAGCATCGCCGTGAAGGTGTCCTCGGCGTCCACCACCAGCGCCTCGCCCCCGGTCGGCGGGACCGCCTCCTGCATCCGCAGCCAGAACGGCGCCAGATCCGCCCGCCGCGCGTCCAGTGCCGCCCGCACCCGGGGGTCCTCGCCCAGGGCGGGGCCGGCGGGTGCGGCGGCCGGCCGGCCGCCCAGCGCCGCCAGCACCCCCGCCGCCTTGGCGTGCGTCTCCGCCACCTCGGCCGCCGGGTCCGAGTGCCGCACCAGCGTCGCCCCGACCGGCACCCGCACCCGCCCGTCCGGCGCGATGTCGGCCGTACGGATCAGGATGGGCGAGTCGAGCGTCTGGACGCCGTGCGCGTCCCGGCCGAGCAGGGCGAGGGCGCCCGCGTAGTAGCCGCGCCCGCCCACCTCGTACCGCTCGATCACCCGGCACGCGTTCTGCACCGGCGACCCCGTCACCGTCGCCGCGAACATCGTCTCGCGCAGCACCTCGCGCGCGTCCAGCGAGCTGCGCCCCCGCAACTCGTACTCGGTGTGCGCCAGATGGGCCATCTCCTTGAGCCGGGGCCCGACCACCACGCCGCCCCGGTCGCCCACCGTGCACATCATCTTCAGCTCCTCGTCGACGACCATGGAGAGCTCGTCGATCTCCTTCTCGTCGGAGAGGAAGGAGAGCAGACCGTCGGCCGTGGGGCCGCCCGCCGGATAGCGGTAGGTCCCGCTGATCGGGTTCATGACGACGGTCCCGCCCGACATCCGCACATGCACCTCCGGGCTCGCCCCGACCAGCGTGCGCCCACCCGTCGCCCGCCCCCGCCCTGCCGGGGAAGGCCCTCCCGGCCCTGTGCCGTTTCCGGTGTGCACGACGAACGTCCAGTACGCCCCGCGCTCGCCCGCCAGCAGCCGCCGGAACAGCGCCAGCGCGTCCGCCCGGCCGAAGCCCGGGATCTCGCCCGTGTAGGTGCGCCGGATCACGAAGTTCGCGCCCTCGCCCTGCCCGATCTCGTCCTCGATCACCCGCCGCACGATCCCGGCGTACTCCTCGTCCCCGACGTCGAAGCCCCCGCCCTCGACCGCCACCTCGTGCCGGGGCAGCGCCTCGAGGACCTCCGCCAGCGGCAGTTCGTAGGCCTCCTCGGCCTCCAGGACGGCCAGCGGGGTGCCGTCGTCGCGGACGTCGAAGCCGCGCTCACGGATCTGCCGGAACGGCACCAGGGCCAGCGAGGGCCGCTCCCCGCAGGGGATGTCGGCCAGCCGCTCCACCTCCCGTACGCCGCCGACCAGCAGCTCGACCACGTCATGGGCGCGGCCGGGGGTACGGCGGCGGATCAGCGCGAAGGGCGGGCAGTCGTCGTCGAGGAGTCTGCTGAGGTGTGCGTGCGTGGGCGTGGGCGTGGGCGTGGGCGTGTGCGCGGGGTGGGGCATGGCGGGTTCCTTCCGGTGGATACGGAGGAGGAACGGCCCCGGGAAACAGAGAAGGCCGCCCCTCGGGCGGCCTTTCGCGTGGTCTGGAGTACGCGCGATCAGTGGGCCGCCGGATGAGCGGTCCACCACCAGTTCTGGTTCGAGTGCGCGAACATGCCCGCACCCTAGCGGATCGCGCGCGGGAGACGCCAAGGGCCCGTCCACCCCTTGGATGGACGGGCCCCTGCCGAATCGACTCTGTGCCGAATCGATTCTGCTCAGACCAGCAGGTTGAACATCTGCCAGCCGCCGCCCACCTGGACGCGCGCGGCGAACGGCGCGCCGGTCGCGCTGCCGGTGCCCTTGTAGTACCAGAGCACGCCCGAGGAGTCGCGGGCCACCAGGTCGCCCTTGCCGTCGCCGTTCAGGTCGCTCGGGCCGAGCAGGGCGTTGTAGCCCTGCCAGCCGCCGCCGACCTGCACGCGCGGGGCGTACGGGGCGGTCGGCGTGCCGGTGCCCTTGTAGTACCAGAGGACACCCGAGCCGTCCCTGGCCACCAGGTCGGCCCGGCCGTCGCCGTTGAGGTCACCGGTGGAGACCATGGCGTTGTAGCCCTGCCAGCCGCCGCCTATCCGCACCCGCGCGGCGAACGGCGCCGCCGGGGTGCCGGTGCCCTGGTAGTACCAGAGCACGCCGGAGCCGTCGCGGGCGATCAGATCGGCCTTGCCGTCGCCGTTCAGGTCGCGCGCGCCGGTCAGGAAGTTGTACGTCTGCCAGCCGCCGCCGACCTTGAGACGGCCCTTGAACGGCACGTTCGGGTTGCCGCTGCCCTGGTAGTACCAGAGCGTGCCGGTGCCGTCCCGGGCCACCATGTCACCGGTGCCGTCCGCGCGCAGCGCGGTCATCGCGGAGACGGTGTTGTACCCCTGCCAGCCGCCGCCGACCTTGTACCGCCCGTAGAACGGCGCCGAGGCGCTGCCGGTGCCCTGGTACTGCCACAGCACGCCGGAGGAGTCCCGGCCGAGCAGGTTGTAGCGGGTGGTGCCGGGGTCGGGGGCGGTGCTGGTGGCGACGTCCACGTCGGAGGCCTTCACGAAGGCCAGACGGTGGTTGTAGCGGATCGGGTAGAAGGTCGTGGTGCCCTTGACCAGGGTGCCCTCGGTGGTGCCGCCGTAGTAGTAGTCGCCCGCGGCCGGCGCACCGGCGGGGACGTACACCTGCCCGGTGGGGAGCCCGTACTTGAACAGCGGGTCCGAGTTCTTGCCGTACACCGTGCTGTCCTGGACCGGCACACCGGTCCCGGCGTAGGCGCTGTCCTCGGGGTACGCGCGCCCGTACACCGGGATGGATGTCGAGCCGGACTTCGCCTTCAGGACCTGCTGCCCGGTCTTGCCGACGGGTGCGGTGTACGTGCCGCCTGGGTTGTAGAACCAGGCCTTCTGGCCGCCGTACCAGATGGCGGTCCAGTTGGTCTGCGCCTCGGCGACGACGTAACTGGTGCCTGCGACGACCTTGTTGGTCCAGTTGTCGCCGCGTGCCGCGGGCTGCGCGCTCACGTACGGGTCGCCCACGGACTGGCCGGAGGCCGACGGAGTCTGGTAGAGGAAGCCGAAGTTCGCGGGCCGCGTGCTCTTCTGAGGGTTATTGGGGTCGCCGTACTCGACCGTCGGCTGGTTCGCCGTGGTGAACGGCGGCACGATCCGGACCACCTGGCCGGCCTTCAGCGGGCCGCCCGCTCCCTGGTCACCTGTGGGCGCGCCGAGCAGGGACATGTAGTGGTTCCAGTCCCAGTACGGACCCGGGTCCCAGTGCTGCCCGGAGACCAGCTTGTCCACCGGGCCGGGAACGTCGTCGTGGCCGACGATGTGCTCGCGGTCCAGCGGGATGTTGAACCTGTTCGCCAGGTACTTGACCAGCTGCGCGGAGCTCTCGTACTGCTGCTCGGAGTACCAGCTGCCTTCCTTGATGGCGTAGCCGACGTGCTCGACGCCGATTCCGTGCATGTTGAACGACTTGTTACCCGCGTGGTAGGCCTCGTCCTTGGTCGCCACCATCTGGGTGACCAGGCTGCCATCAGCCTTGATCAAGTAGTGCGTGCTGACCGACTTCGCGGGGTCCTGGAAGGTCTGGACCGAACCTTCGTAGCTGCCCTCGGTGTCGTGCACGATGATCTGGCGGATGCCGAACGTGTCCGGGCGGCTGGCAACGTTGTAGTTGGCCGTGCTGGCGGGTACGAAGTCACAGTTCAGCCCCGCCGGACACTCCGGCGTCTGCGCCGTCGTCGCGTTGAACGCCGCCAGTGACAGCGTCTCCGGCCGGACCGGCTTCACGGACGGGTCCGCCGGGAGGGCGAGCTGCTGGCCGTCCGCGGTGACGCGGGCCTCGCCGGTGCGGATCGACTCGTACACCCGCTTGGCGAAGAGCGAGGCGCCCTTGGTGTCGGGGGCCTGGCTGTAGCGGGCGACGGCCGCGTACCACTTGCCCGCGTCCTCGGGCAGCGAGCCCGTCGCGTCCTTCTGGTACTTCGCGAGCAGCGCCGCACCCGCGCGGACGGACTGGTTCTCGTCCTCGCGGACCGCGTCCACCGGCTTGTCGATCAGCTCGGCGGCCTCGTCCAGCGTGTGCAGCCGGGGGTCGCTCGTGTCGACGGCCTTGGGCGCGTTCTTCAGGGCGCGCTTGGCGTCGAAGTGCTTCATGACGGCCGGGTCGCCGCTCATGTTGAGGTGCGACAGCCGCTCCGCGTCCGTCGGCTGCTCGACGTCGTCCGCCGTCACCCGGGTCAGGCCCATGACGTTGTACGCACCGGTGGTCGACGGCTGCCCGTCGTGGGTCTCCCACAGCGTCTGCCGGTAAGAGACCGCCATGAGCACGCTCTGCGGGACGTGGAACTCACGCGCCGCGTCGGCGAACCGGGCCTGGAGCGCGCTGCCCGGGCCGGTCGGCTTGGTGTGCGCGGTGGCGGGGCCGGGCGCGGCCACCGCCAGACCGGTGATCGCCGCGCCTGCGACGACCGCCGTGCTCACTCCGTAAGCGATCAGCTTCTTCTTGCGGTCTCTGCGGTGTCTCCGCCTCAACGCCCACCCCTGCATCGCTCTGTTGATTTCTGAAGCAGTCCGAAACGGGCCGAGGCTAACAGGCGGGTGGGCGGGTCCGGTCACCGGGCCGCCGTCGCGCGTGTCTCAACAGATGGGCGCGCGTATGGACGGCTTGGCCGACCCCGTAAGGTGGTGGGGGTGACCGTGAACGTAAACACCTGGCGTGACCTTCCCGCGGCGCAGCAGCCCGAGTACCCCGATGCCGAGGCTCTGCGCGATGTGATCGCGGACCTCGAGTCGTATCCGCCGCTCGTCTTCGCGGGCGAGTGCGACCAGCTGCGCGCCCGGATGGGGGCCGTCGCCAAGGGCGAGGCGTTCCTGCTCCAGGGCGGTGACTGCGCCGAGGCGTTCGACGCGGTGTCGGCCGACCACATCCGGGCCAAGCTCAAGACCCTGCTCCAGATGAGCGCCGTGCTCACGTACGCGGCGTCCGTGCCCGTCGTGAAGGTCGGCCGGATCGCCGGGCAGTACTCGAAGCCGCGCTCCAAGGGCACCGAGACCCGCGACGGCGTGACCCTGCCCACCTACCGCGGCGACTCCGTCAACGGCTTCGACTTCACCGAGGCCGCCCGCGTCCCGGACCCCGAGCGCCTGAAGCGGATGTACAACGCGTCCGCCTCCACGCTCAACCTGGTCCGCGCCTTCACCACCGGCGGCTACGCCGATCTGCGCCAGGTGCACGCCTGGAACCAGGACTTCGTCAAGCAGTCCCCGTCCGGCCAGCGCTACGAGCAGCTGGCCCGCGAGATCGACAACGCGCTGAACTTCATGAAGGCGTGCGGCACCGACCCGGCCGAGTTCAAGGCCGTCGAGTTCTACGCCTCGCACGAGGCGCTGCTGCTCGACTACGAGTCGGCGCTGACCCGCACCGACTCGCGCACCGGCAAGCTCTACGACACCTCCGGCCACATGGTCTGGGTCGGCGAGCGCACCCGCCAGCTCGACCACGCGCACATCGAGTTCGCCTCCCGGATCAGCAACCCGATCGGGATCAAGCTCGGCCCCACGACCTCCGTCGACGAGGCGCTCACCTACGTGGACCGGCTCGACCCGGACCGCGAGCCCGGCCGGCTGACCTTCATCGTCCGGATGGGCGCCGACAAGGTCCGCGACAAGCTGCCCGAGCTGGTCGAGAAGGTCACCGCGTCCGGCGCGGTCGTCGCCTGGGTCACCGACCCGATGCACGGCAACACCTTCGAGGCGGCCTCCGGCCACAAGACCCGCCGCTTCGACGACGTGCTCGACGAGGTCAAGGGCTTCTTCGAGGTCCACAAGGGCCTGGGCACCCACCCGGGCGGCATCCACGTCGAGCTCACCGGTGACGACGTCACCGAGTGCGTGGGCGGCGGCGACGAGATCTTCGTCGACGACCTGCACCAGCGCTACGAGACGGCCTGCGACCCGCGCCTGAACCGCAGCCAGTCGCTGGACCTGGCCTTCCTGGTCGCGGAGATGTACCGCGACCAGTGAGCGGTGATCAGTAGGTAGCTTCGTACGAGCTGTGGGGCG
>NZ_BAAACA010000029.1:48406-53854 GCF_039521265.1 Streptomyces crystallinus
CTTTTCGTCCTTCCCGGCAGCGGGTACGGTTAGGTAAGCCTCACCGAATAGGGGATGGCTGCAAGACCGTTCCTGCCAGGGAGGTGAACCGCGTGTACGTCTGCTCTTGCTTCGGCATCACCGACAAGCAGGTCGAGCAGCACGCGGCCGCCGGCGCCTGTACGCCGCGCCAGATCGCCTCGGCCACCAAGGCCGGCACGGACTGCGGCTCCTGTGTGCGCACCATCCAGGGCCTGCTCGGCCGCGGCGCCTGCCCCCGCCGGGAGCTGCTGGAGAAGGGCGAGGTCAGCGCGGTGCTCGCCACCGACCAGGCGCTCGCCGAAGCCGCCTAGGTCGCTGAAGCCGCCCAGCGCCGAAGCGCCGGCTTTCGAAGCCGCCTAGCTTTCCGGCTGCTCGATGAGCTGGGCGATGTACAGCGCCTCACCGAGCTTCTCGACCAGTTCGAGCTGGGTGTCGAGATAGTCGATGTGGTGCTCCTCGTCCGCCAGGATCGACTCGAAGATGTTCGCCGAGGTGATGTCGCCCTTGGCCCGCATGACCTCGATCCCGCGCTTGAGGCGGTCGATCGCCTCGACCTCCACCTGCCGGTCCGCCTGGAACATCTCGGTGACCGTCTGCCCGATCCGGACGTGGAAGAGCCGCTGGTAGTTGGGCAGCCCGTCCAGGAAGAGGATCCGGTCGGTCAGCACCTCCGCGTGCTTCATCTCGTCGAACGACTCGTGGCGCGTGTACTTGGCGAGCTTCGTCCAGCCGAAGTTCTCCTGCATCTTCGCGTGCAGGAAGTACTGGTTGATCGCGGTCAGCTCGGCGGTCAGCTGCTCGTTCAGGAACTCGATGACCTCGGGGTCGCCCTGCATCGCAGAGGCTCCTTCCACACGGGAGAGGGGCAGATTCGCGCGCATCCTCGCACCGCGCGCGGGGAGCGTCCAGTAAGTGCACGCTTAGTAGGAGTTGCCCGAATCGGGGTGCTGCTGGTCATGACCACCCCTCGCCGTCTGTCACCATGGAGTCATGGGTCAGCCGGAACGCCCGGAGCAACGGGAAGCAGCGCAGTCGGAGCTTCCCCCGGGGCAGCGGCTCCAGCGCGGCTGGCCGGTCACCCACTACGGCCCGGTCCCCAGGTTCAAGCCCGAGCGGTGGGAGTTCCGGGTCTTCGGAGCCACCGCCGACGGCGACAAGCACTGCTGGAACCACGAGGAGTTCACGGCCCTGCCCTTCGCCACCGTCGTCGCGGATCTTCACTGTGTCACGAAGTTCTCGATGCTGGGGGCCGAATGGGGCGGTGTCCTCGCACGTACGGTCGCCGAACTGGCGCCGCCCGCTCCGGACGTCACGCACGTGATGGTGTGGGCCGAGTACGGCTTCAGCTCCAATCTGCGCCTCGCCGACTTCCTCTCCGACCGTACGGTCTTCGCCACCCACAAAGGCGGTGAGCTGCTGACCGCCGAGCACGGCTTCCCGGTACGGCTGGTGGTCCCGCACCTGTACGCCTGGAAGGGCCCGAAGTGGGTCCGGGGCATCGAGTACATGACGGCGGACCGGCGCGGCTTCTGGGAGGAGCGGGGCTACCACAACGTGGGCGACCCCTGGCGGGAGCAGCGCTACTCGTACCAGGAAGAGCCCGGGGACGGCCCCGAGCTCTGAGTCCTGGTGCGTGCGCCGGGCGCGCTGGTCAGTGGTGGTACTGGTGGACCACCGCGTGGCCCTTGCCGCGGCCGATCATCCACTTGTTGACCGGTGTGGTGATCACGAAGGCGAGCGCCAGGGAGATCACCAGCGAGCCCCAGAACAGCCCGTCCGAGAGCGTCGCGTCCATGGCGGCCGGCCAGAGCGCGATCACCCCGTTGTCGATCAGCTCCATGACGGCGATGGAGAGCGTGTCGGCGGCGAGCGCGACCTTGAACGCGGTACGGAAGTCGACACCGGCCTTGGTGATGCCGCGCAGGGTGAGCGAGTAGCCGAAGAAGAAGGCCAGGACGATGGCCAGCACCATCGTGGGCATGTTGCCCCAGCCGAGCGCGGTGCCCACGATCATCCCGAGCACCTCACCGATGGCGCACCCGGTGAGGCAGTGCAGGGTGGCCTGCGCGGCCATGGCCCAGCTGACCTTGCCGCCGCCGTGACCGTGACCGTGATGGGCGTGGGTGTGCGCGTCGCCGTGGGGCTGGTGGTCGTGGTGACCGGAGTGTCCGGCGTGAGTCTCGTGGCTGCTGTGGCCTTCGTGACCCGTGTGCCCACCGTGGCCCGAGTGGCCAGCGTGCTCACCGTGACCCTCATGACCCTGGTGGCCCTGGTGGCCCTGGTGGCCCTCGTGCGTGCCGTGCTCGGTGTGCTCGGTGTGCGTGTGCGACTCGTGCTGCATGACTTCCCCCAACGCCGGATGACCGTTCCTGTCGATGACAAGAACGGTATACCCCCCAGGGGTATTCCTCAAGAGGGAAGATCAGCTCCGCAGGGACTTCAGCAGCGCGACGTCCGCCGCCTGCCCCTCCTTCCCGCCGGGCGTCTCGATGATCAGCGGTACGCCCTCGGTCGCCGGGTGTGCGAGCAGCTCGCGGAACGGCTCCGCGCCTATGTGGCCCGCGCCGATGTTCACGTGCCGGTCCAGATGGGAGCCCACGCCCTCCTTGGAGTCGTTGGCGTGGATCAGCTTGAGGCGCCCCGCGCCGACGGTCTGCACCAGCAGGTCCAGGGTCTGCGCCGCCCCGCCGGGCCCGGCCAGGTCGTGCCCGGCCGCGTGTATGTGGCAGGTGTCCAGGCAGACGCCGAGCTTCGGGTGGGCGTCCAGCGCCTCGAAGTACGGGCCGAAGTCCCAGGTCCGCGAGCACAGCGAGAAGCCCTGCCCGGCCGTGGACTCCAGCAGCAGGAACGGGTCGTCGTCGTGGGTCAGCTCGTCCAGGAGCGGCAGCAGCCGCTCCCGTACCTGCGTCAGCGCCTCGGCACGCGGCCTGCCGCCGGTCGCGGAGCCGGTGTGCACGACCACCCCGAGCGCGCCGATCTCCCGGCCCCGGCGCAGCGAGTGCCGCAGCGACTCCACCGACTTCTCGGTGGTCGCCTCGGTGTGCGAGCCGAAGTTGATCAGATACGGGGCGTGGACGTACGCGGAGATGCCTTCGGCGGCGCACTCCGCCCGGAACTTCTCGTCCTGGGCGGGGTTGCCGACGGGCGTCGCCCAGCCGCGCGGGTTGGCGACGAAGACCTGGACGGTCTCGGCGCCGAGGTCGCGCGCGTAGGCGAGGCCGGTCGTGGCGAGGCCGCCGGCCACCGGAACGTGGCCGCCGATGGGGTTGCGCATGGGGTGGTTCAGAGTCCCTTGGTCTTGATGGTGATGGTGGAGCCCTCCGGCGCCTGCGAGCCGGCCTCGACGGACTGACTGGCGATCTCGTCGCTGAGGAACGGGAAGCCGTGGTCGACCTTGACCTTGAAGCCGGCCTTCTCCAGCTCCTTCTGGGCGTCGCCGGCCTTCTCGCCGGTCACCTTGGGCACGGTGACCATCCGCGGCCCCTTGGAGACGGTGAGCGTGACCGTGTCGCCCTTGGCGAGCCGGGAGCCCTCGGCCGCGGACTGGGCGGCGACGCTGCCCGCCTCCTGCGGCGAGTTGACCTGCTCGGGCGCGATCGTCACTGCCAGGCCCTGGTCCTTGAGGGCCGAGGTGGCGTCCTCCACCGAGTCCCCGACGACTCCGGGGACCTCGACCGGAGCGCCCTTGCTGACGACCAGGGCGACCGCGGTGTCCGCGCGGCGCGGGGCGCCCGCGGCCGGCGTGGTGCTGATGACCGAGCCCTGCTCGATGTCCTCGTTGAAGTCCTCGGTGACCGCGCCGGGGGTGAGCCCGGCGTCGGACAGCGCCTTCTTGGCGTCGTCCAGCGGCTTGCCGCCGACGTCGGGGACCTTGACCATCTCGGGGCCGCGCGAGACCACGACGGTCACCGAGGCGTTGCCGCGCACGCGCGCGCCGGTCTCCGGGTCGGTCTGGATCACCGTGCCGCGCTTGACGGTGTCGCTGTAGCGGCGGTCGACCTTCTTGACCGAGAGGCCCGCGTCCTCCAGCCGCTTCTTGGCGGCGTCCTCGGTCTGCCCGATGACGGCGGGGACGTGCGTGAACTGGCCGGAGTTGATGTACCAGACCCCGGCGCCGACCCCGAGGACCAGCAGGACGGCCACGACCACGGCGAGCAGGCCGCGCCGCCCGTTCAGGACGAGCCGCGGCCGTCCGCCACGCACGCGTGCGGGGGCCGGGCCGGGCGGCGGCATGGTCAGCCGGCTGGTGCGGTTGACCGGGTCCTGCTCGGCCGGGAGCGGGACCGCGCCCGCCGTGGGGGCGCTGCCCCGGGGCGGGGTCGCCACCGCGCGCGGTATGACGCTCGTACGGTCCTCGGAGCCGGAGGTCCCGGCCGCGGGCAGGGCCTGCGGGGGCACCGCGTCCAGCTGCTCGTCGGTGAGCGCGGCGCGTGCCTGGCGGGTCTGCGCGAGCAGGCCCACGGCGTCGTACGGCCGGGCGTCGGGGGTGCGGGCGGTGGCCGAGGCCACCAGCTCGTCCAGCTCGACGGCGAACCCGGGCACGACGGCGGACGGCGCGGGCACGCCCTCGTGGAGGTGCGCGTAGAGGATCTGGGCGGCGTTCTCGCCGGAGTGCGGCTTGGCGCCGGTGAGCATCTCGTAGAGCACGACACCGCACGCGTAGACGTCGGCCCGGGTGTCGGCGGTGCCCTGCTCGATCTGCTCGGGGGCGAGGTACGAGACGGTGCCGAGCACGCTGCCGGTGGTGCTGGTGACCGCGTCCACCGCTCTGACCAGGCCGAAGTCGGCGACCTTGACCCGGCCGTCGTCTCCTATCAGCACGTTCTCGGGCTTCATGTCCCGGTGGACGAAACCGGCGCGGTGCGCGGCGCCGAGGGCGGCGAGCACGGGCTCCAGGATGTCGAGGGCGGCCCGGGGCTGGAGCGCGCCGCGCTCGCGCAGCACGTCGCGCAGGGTGCAGCCCGCCACGTACTCCATCGCCAGGTAGACGTATCCGCCGTCGGTGCCCTGGTCGAAGACGCCGACCACGTTGGGGTGGGCGAGCCGGGCGACGGACTTGGCCTCGCGGATGAACCGCTCCACGAAGGAGCCGTCGGCGGCGAGCGCCGGGTGCATCACCTTGAGGGCGAGCACCCGGTCGAGGCGGGTGTCGACGGCCCGGTAGACCGTGGCCATACCGCCGACGGCGATGCGCGCCTCGACGCGGTAGCGGCCGTCGAGCACCTGCCCGACGAGGGGGTCCTGAAGGGTCGTATCCACGCCCCAGAGTCTACGAGCGCCCACGGACAGGGCTGGCGCCCTGGGGGTTCTGGGGCGGGACTGAAGCGGAGCTGTAACGCGCCGGGTGTTTTGCGGTGTCCTTGGCCGCGGCCCGGTGGCGGGTTGCTCGCGCAGTTCCCCGCGCCCCTGGGTAGTCCGGGGCGCGGG
>NZ_BAAACA010000029.1:53868-93675 GCF_039521265.1 Streptomyces crystallinus
CTAGGGGCGCGGGGAACTGCGCGAGCAACCACCCACTCACCCGCAGACGAAGACCGGGCACAAACGGCGGCGGGTCACCGTCAGAACGCCGGGCGTTCCGGGTCCAGGGCCGCCCGGCCCTCCATGGGGGTGGACGCCTCGGCGAAGTGGCGGCGGGGGATCCGCCCGGCCCGGTACGCCAGCCGCCCCGCCTCCACCGCGTACCGCATCGCCTCGGCCATCAGCACCGGCGCCTGCGCCCGCGTCACCGCCGAGGCCAGCATCACCGCCGAACACCCCAGCTCCATCGCCAGCGCCGCGTCGGACGCCGTGCCCGCGCCCGCGTCCAGGACGACCGGCACCGTGGCGCGGTCCACGATCAGCTCGAAGTTGTGCGGGTTGCGGATGCCGAGCCCGGAGCCGATGGGGGAGCCGAGCGGCATGATCGCCGCGCACCCCACGTCCTCCAGCTTGCGGGCGAGCACCGGGTCGTCGTTGGTGTACGGCAGCACCGTGAAACCGTCGTCGACCAGCACTTCCGCCGCGTCCAGCAGCTCCACAGGATCGGGCAGCAGGGTGCGCTCGTCGGCGACCACCTCCAGCTTCACCCAGTCCGTGCCGAGCGCCTCGCGCGCGAGGCGGGCGGTCAGTACGGCCTCCCCGGCGGTGAAGCAGCCCGCCGTGTTGGGCAGCACGCTGATGTTCAGCTTCTCCAGGACGGACAGGACCGAGCCCTGCACCGTCGGGTCGAGGCGGCGCATCGCGACGGTCGTCAGCTCCGTGCCGGAGGCGGCGAGCGAGCGCTCCAGGACGTCGAGGCTCGGCGCCCCGCCGGTGCCCATGATCAGCCGCGAGGTGAAGGTCGTACCACCGAGGGTGAACAGGTCGTCGGCCATGGCTCAGCCCCCCTGGACGGCGGTCAGGACCTCGACGCGGTCGCCGTCGCCGAGCGTGGTGGCGGCCCACTGGCCGCGCGGCACCACCGTCTCGTTGACGGCGGCGGCGACCCCGGAGGGCGCCGGCGTCAGGGCGGCGACCAGGAGGTCGAGGGTGGTGCCGGCGGCGAGGTCGCGCGCCTCGCCGTTCACGGTGACGGTTGTCGGGGAGACGGTCATACGGTCAGCTCCTGCGGTACGGACTCCACCGGGGCGGAGGTGAAACGGCGGGGGGTGAAGGGGCGCGCCTCGGCGGGGAGTTCGCCGGTGGCCAGCGCGTGCGCCAGCGCGTCGCCCGTGACGGGGGTGAGCAGCACCCCGTTGCGGTAGTGGCCGGTGGCCAGGTGCAGGCCGGGCAGGGCGGTGGGGCCGAGCAGCGGCGCGTTGTCGGGGGAGCCGGGGCGCAGCCCGGCGCGGGTCTCGGTGAGCGGCAGTTCGGTGATGCCGGGCACCAGCTCGTGCGCGTCGCGCAGCAGCTCGTAGACGCCGCCCGCGGTGACCGTGGTGTCCCAGCCCAGCTCCTCGCTGGTGGCGCCCACGACGAGCTCGCCGTCGGCGCGCGGCACCAGGTAGACATGGCTGCCGCGGACCACCGCGCGGACCGTGCGGGACAGGAACGGGGCGTACGCGGGCGGCACGGTCAGCCGCAGCACCTGGCCCTTGACCGGGCGCACCGGCGGCCGCAGCTCCTCGGGGACCCCGGCGAGCCGCCCGCTGAGGCTGCCGCCCGCGAGGACGACCTGGTCGGCGGCGAGCCCGGTGCCGTCGCCCAGCACCGCCCCCACGGCCCGCTCGCGCACCACGGAGAGCCGGTCGGCCCAGCCGTGGTGGAACACCACCCCGGCGCGCTCACAGGCCGTCAGAAGGGCCTTGGCGAGGCGGCGCGGGTCGATCTGGTGGTCGCCGTCCACCCGCAGCCCGCCGCGCACCCCGGGCGCCAGCATCGGCTCCAGACGGCGGCACTCGCGGCCGGTCAGCCACTGGGAGTCGAGCCCCGAGCGCTGCTGGAGCGCGTGCAGCTCGCGCAGATGGGCGCGGTCGTCGGCGTCGAGCGCGACCGCAAGGGTGCCGCAGGCGCGGTAGCCGGTCTCGAGGCCGCTCGCCTCCTCCAGCTCCGCCACGAAGTCCGGGTAGCGCCGGGCGGAGGCCACGTTGAGGCCGAGCAGCGTCTCCTCGCCGTAGTGGAGCTCGGTGACGGCGGCGAGCATGCCCGCCGCGACCTGGGCGGCGCCGCCGCCGGGGGCCGGGTCGGCGAGCGCGGTGCGCATCCCGCGCAGCGCCGCCCGCCAGGCGGTGACCAGGCCGATGATGCCGCCGCCGATCACCAGTACGTCCGACCCGTGGGGAACTGCCCCTTTTCGGGATGAGTGCATGGGCGTCCAGCCCCTCCCTTCGCCGGCATGACCCGGATCAGGTTCGTACGGTCGGAGGCCGCTCCAGCCTCCCTCTCAGCCCGGTGCGTCCGGGCTCCCGCGAGATGGTTGTGGTGCCGCCGCGCGTCCCGGAGCCGAGGCTCGGGGGTACGGGCGGTACGTCGGCCAGACTAACCCCAGCGGCCCATCGGCAGTAGGGAGCGTCCGGGCCGGGCTACCTGACGATTCGTCAGATGTTTATGGTGATCGGGTGAGCGAACAGCAGACGCATGCGGAACAGCGGCACGTGGTCGTCGTCGGCGCGGGCATGGCCGGGGTGCAGACCGCGGTGGCCCTGCGTGAACAGGGCTTCCCGGGCCGGATCACCCTCATCGGCGCCGAGCCCCACCAGCCGTACGACCGGCCCCCGCTCTCCAAGGCGGTGCTGCTCGGCAAGGCCGAGGGCTCGGCCTTCGAGGTGGACTTCGAGGGCCTCGGTGTAGAGCTGCGCCTGGGTGAGCGGGTCACCGGCGTACGCGCGCGTGAGCACGAGGTCGACACCGCCTCCGGACCAGTCCGGTACGACGCGCTGGTGATCGCCTCCGGAGCCGAGCCGATCACCCTGCCCGGTATCGAGCACCTCCCCGACGTCCATCTGCTGCGCACCCTGGACGACGCGGGGCGGTTGCGCGCGGTCCTGGGCGCCCAGCGCCGCGTCGTGGTCGTCGGGGCGGGCTGGATCGGTGCCGAGTTCGCCACCGCCGCGCGCGAGGCGGGCTGCGCGGTCACCGTGGTCGAGGCCGCGGAGCGGCCGCTCGCGGGCGCGCTGCCCGCCGAGGTCACCGAGCCGATGGCCGGCTGGTACGCGGAGAGCGGCGCGGAACTGCTCACCCACGCGCGCGTGGCGGCCGTCGAGCCCGGCGCGGTCGTCCTCGCCGACGGCCGCCGCCTGCCGGCCGACGCGGTGGTCGTCGGCATCGGCGCCCGGCCCACCACCGGGTGGCTGGCCGGTACCGGCATCGAGTGCGGCCCGGAGGGCGCGGTCACCGCCGACGACCGGCTGCGCACCTCGCTGCCGGACGTGTACGCGGTCGGCGACTGCGCCTCCTTCCCCTCGGGCCGCTACGGCGAGCGGCTGCTCATCCACCACTGGGACAACGCCCTCCAGGGGCCGCGCACGGTGGCCGCGGACATCGTCGGCGAGGCGGTCCTGCCGTACGACCCGGTGCCGTACTTCTGGTCCGAGCAGTTCGGCCGGTTCGTGCAGTACGCCGGCCACCACGGCGGAGCCGACCGGCTGCTGTGGCGGGGCGACCCGGCGGGCGCCGCGTGGTCGGTGTGCTGGCTGCGCGAGGGGGTGCTCGTCGCCCTCCTGGCCGTCGGCCGACCGCGCGATCTGGCGCAGGGCCGCAAGCTCATCGAGGCAGGTGCGGCACTGGATCCGGTCCGCGCCGCCGACCCGTCCGTCCCTCTCAAGGCGGCAGTCGGCTGAGCTCCGGCTACCGGGTGTCAGTGCGGGATGGCACGCTTGTCCCGTGACCGAGATTGACGCAAAGACCGATGCACTCGTGCCCGCCTGGCTCCACCTTCCCGACATCGCGGAGATGCTCGATGTCGAGGTGACGCGTGTGCGGCAGCTGGTCAAGGAGGGCCAGCTCATCGCCGTGCGCCGCGGTGAGAACCGGACGCTGCAGGTGCCCGCCGCCTTCATCGACGGCGACAAGGTCGTGAAGGGCCTCACCGGCACCCTCACGCTCCTGCGGGACGACGGCTACTCCGACGAGGAGATGCTGGAGTGGCTCTTCACCCCCGACCCGACCCTGCCCGGCACCCCCGCGCAGGCCCTGAGCGAGAATCGCGGGACGGAGGTGAAGCGCCGCGCGCAGGCGCTCGCCGTCTGACCTGATCGCCTAGAGGTGGGGCGCGGCCCGGGAGACCGGACCGCGCCCGCACCGGACACAACGGGGGACTTCATGCCCACGGCCCGTGAGCAGCTCGCCGACGCCCGCCTGTACCTGTGCACGGACGCGCGCAGGCGCCAGGGCGACCTGCCCGCGTTCCTGGACGCGGTGCTCTCCTCCGGCGTGGACATCGTCCAGCTGCGGGACAAGGGCATGGAGGCCGCCGAGGAGCTGGAGCACCTGGCCGTCTTCGCCGACGCCTGCCGCCGGCACGGCAAGCTGCTCTCGGTGAACGACCGGGCCGACGTGGCCCACGCCATCGGCGCCGATGTGCTCCACCTGGGCCAGGGCGACCTGCCGGTCCCGGCCGCCCGGGCGATCCTCGGCGACGAGGTCCTGATCGGCCGCTCCACGCACGCGGACGCGGAGGCCTTCGCCGCCGCCGTCGAGCCGGGCGTGGACTACTTCTGCACCGGCCCCTGCTGGCCCACCCCCACCAAGCCGGGCCGCCACGCCCCGGGCCTCGACCTGGTGCGCTACACGGCCTCCCTGGCCACCGAGCGCCCCTGGTTCGCCATCGGCGGCATCGACGCGGCCAACCTCGACGAGGTGCTCGACGCGGGCGCGGAGCGGATCGTGGTGGTGCGCGCGATCACCGAGGCGGACGACCCCGCCGAGGCGGCGGCGAACCTCGCCCAGCGGGTACGTGAACGGCTGGTGGCCCGCTAGAGGCCAGTTGTCCGAGGGGTGGACAAGAGTCCGGCAATGCGGACAAATTCCCCTTGTCTTGTTGGGGGACCGCCAAGGCCTGGCTAACCTGCGAGTATGGCCCTTGGCACTGCTTCCACCAGGACGGACCACGCGCGCACCGTGCGCGAGATGCTCGCGACCGGTGAGACGACGTATTCGTTCGAGTTCTGGGCGCCCAAGACGGAAAAGGGCGAGCGGAACCTCTGGAACGCGCTGCGCCGGGTCGAGGCGGTGGCCCCGAGCTTCGTCTCCGTGACCTACGGCGCGGGCGGCTCCACCCGCTCCGGCACCGTCAAGGCCACCGAGCAGATCGCCGCCGACTCCACCCTGACCCCGGTCGCGCACCTGACGGCCGTCGGCCACTCGGTGGCCGAGCTGCGCAACATGATCGGCCAGTACGCGGACGCCGGGATCCGCAACATCCTCGCGGTCCGCGGCGACCCGCCGGGCGACCCGATGGGCGACTGGGTCAAGCACCCCGAGGGCGTCACCTACGCGGCCGACCTGGTCCGGCTCATCAAGGAGTCCGGCGACTTCTGCGTGGGCGTCGCGGCCTTCCCGGAGATGCACCCGCGCTCCGAGGAATGGGACACCGACGTACGGCACTTCGTCGACAAGTGCCGGGCGGGCGCGGACTACGCCATCACGCAGATGTTCTTCCGTCCCGAGAGCTATCTGCGGCTGCGCGACAAGGTCGCCGAGGCAGGCTGCACCACCCCGATCATCCCCGAGGTCATGCCGGTGACCAGCGTGAAGATGCTGGAGCGGCTGCCCCAGCTCAGCAACGCAGAGTTCCCGCCCGAGCTGAAAGAGCGGATCCTCGCCGTCAAGGACGATCCGGCCGCTGTACGCTCCATTGGCATCGAGTTCGCCACGGAGTTCTGCGCGCGGCTGCTCGCCGATGGCGTACCCGGGTTGCACTTCATTACCCTCAACAACTCCACGGCGACACTCGAGATCTACGAGAATCTGGGGCTGCACCAGCAGCCCTGATCAGTCGCATCCGGCGTACTGGCCGACCGTCCCGCCAAGGGGGGCGGCGGCCTTGGGAGAGGGGCGTACATGGGCTGGGCGGTCCTCTACATCGCGTTCGGCGTCGTCGCGCTCTGGCTGCTCGGCGAGGTGCTCCTCCAGTACAAGGCGCGGCTGCGCTGGCGGCTGCTGGCCTTCACCGGCTTCATGGGCGTGGTCCTGGGCGTCCTCCTGCCCTCGGTGTTCGTGATCATCCTGGGCGCGGTGGCCTTCGCGGTCGGCCAGACCTACGTCACGCTCTCCTTCCGCCGGGGCTTCTCCACGGGCTGGGCGGTCGGCGGCAGACCGGGCGCCAGCCGCCGTCGCCGCTCGGGCGGCGCGGCCCCGCTCCAGGACCCGGTGCTCCAGGTCTCCGACTTCCAGTACGAGGGCGACGGCGAGGCCGACGCCCCGCAGGGCGCCCCTGCCGGCCAGGCCGCCGCCACGGCGGGCGCCGCGCGGGAGTCCGTCTACGAGCCGCAGCCGCTGCCCGACGACACCGGCCAGTACGGCGTCTACAGCGAGTCCGCGCACGCCGGTGCCCAGCAGCAGTACGCCGGGTTCGACGCCGGTCAGCAGCAGTACGCCGACCCGTACGCGGGCCCGTACGACTACGGCACGGACAGCGGTCAGCAGCAGTACGCCGCGTACTCCGACCCGTACATCGGCAGCGGCACCACCCAGGGCTACGGCAGCTACGACACCTATGCCGCCCCGCAGCCGGCCTACGCCGACCCCTACGCCCAGCAGTACGGCATGGACACCCCGCCCGGCGGGGTCTGGGTGCCGCAGCAGCGCGACAACGAGCCCCAGCCCTATGCCGAGGAGCAGCCCCAGCCGTACCCGCACAGCGGTGAGTACGGCAACGGGACGGGCGGCGGCACCGGATCCGGTTACCTCAACGAGCAGCAGCCGTACCGCTATTGAGTGGTCGCCGGGGTCCGCCCGGCGACCTTCCCCACTCGTCGGCTCACTGCGAGCCGCGGAAGTCGTCGCCCTCCACGATCAGTCCGCTGACCAGCGAACCGGACATCCCGGCGTGCGCCAGTCCGCCGCCCGGGTGGGCCCAGCCGCCCGCCAGATAGAGCCCGGGCAGCCGGGTGCGGTTGCCCGGGTGCAGCCGGGTGGCACCGGCTCCGGCCAGCGAGGGCGCCGGGACCGAGCCGCCCGCCGCGCCGGTCTCCGCCTCCGTGTCCGCAGGCGTGCGCACCACACGCCACAGGATCCGCTCCCGCAGCCCCGGCAACGCCGCCTCGGCGACCTCCACCAGGGTGTCCGCGTACCGCTCGCGGGTCTGCTCGTCCGTCCAGTCGACCGGGCCCTGGGGAGGCACCGTCGCCGTCAGGGTGACCGCCTCGTGGGCGTCGTCCGGGCGGGTCGCCGGGTCGTCGGGGCGCAGCACCGTGACCGTCGGCCGTATCGCCGGGTGGCGGGTGGTGAAGACGGCCTCCGCCTCCACCGCGGAGTCGGGCGAGTGGACCACCGTGCGGTGCGCCGCGTCCGCCGCTCGCCCGCCGCGCAGGGCGAGCAGCACGGTGAAACGGCCGGGGGCCTGAGCGGCGATCGGCCGCACATCGCCGTCCTGCCACGGCTCACGGCCGCCCAGGGGGCCCGAGCCGGGGCGCGGCTGGGCCGCGAGGACCACCTGGTCGGCCTCCGCCACCTCGCCCGAGGCGAGCTCCACGCCCGCCGCGTGGCCGTCCTTCTCGACGATCCCGGTGACCTCGGCGTCGAAGACGAAGGCGACCCGGCGCTCGAGGCACCGCTCGTACACCGCGCGCGCCAGCTCGCGCATACCGCCGCGCACATACCAGCTGCCGAAGCTCTGCTCCAGATACGGCAGCAGGGCGGCGCTCGCAGGGGCGGTGCGCGGATCCAGGCCCTCCGCCAAGGCGTAGCTGTTCAGGAGCGTGGCGAGCCGGGGGTCGCCGAGCTCCCAGGCGCCGATCTCGGCCAGGGTGGCCGCCCGGCGGGGGGAGCGCAGCAGCCGGCGCTGCGCCACCGACGGATACGGGTCGCGGGCCAGCACCTGCCAGTCGGGCCACAGCGGCTCCTCCAGGAGCGGGCGCCGCGAGCGGTCCCAGGCGTCCCGGGCGCGCCCCAGGAAGTCGCCCCACTTCTCGCCCGCGCCCGCGCCGAGCGCCCCGTCCAGCGCCGAGACGACGCCCGCGCGCGAGGCGTTGGGCAGCGAGACGGCCGCGCCGTCGGCGAAGAGGTGGCGCGAGGCGGGGTCGGTGGGCGTGAGCTCGACCTGGTCCTCCAGGGGCTCCTTGCCGGTCTTGAGGAACAGGTCGCGGTAGACCGCGGGCAGGCGCAGCAGAGCCGGGCCGGTGTCGAAGGCGAACCCGTCCCGCTCGCACCTGCCCAGCGCCCCGCCGTACGTCGACGCGCGCTCGTACACCGTCACCCGGTGGCCTGCCACGGCCAGCCGGGCGGCAGTCGCCATGGCGCCCATCCCGGCGCCGATCACCGCAATCCGTGCCATGCCAGGGACTTTATCGGCCGCCACTGACAACGCCGCCGCGCGCCCTCACTCCGGCGGGCCCGGCTCCCGCGCCGCGGCCAGCCGCTTCTCCTCGCGGCGCTGGGCGCGGCGGCGCCGGAAGCGGCGGATCCGGCGCCACAGGAACACCAGTATCACCACGCCGAGCACCAGCAGCGTGCCCGCGATCACGGCCGCCGCGACCGGGTGGAAGATCGCGAAACTGATGATCCCGGCGACGCCCAGGTCCTCGGCCGTGCTGAGCGCGATGTTGCTGAACGGCTCGGGCGAGGTGTTCACCGCCATCCGCGTCCCGGCCTTCACCAGATGGCTGGTCAGCGCGGTCGAGCCGCCGATCGCGCCCGCCGCGAGATCCGGCAGCGAGCCGCTCTGACCGGCCAGAAGGGCACCCACCACGGCGCCCGCGACCGGCCGGATCACCGTGTGCACGGAGTCCCAGACCGAGTCGACGTAGGGGATCTTGTCGGCCACGGCCTCGCAGAGGAAGAGCACACCCGCGACGATCAGGACGTCGGGGCGCTGGAGCGCTTCGGGCACCTGGTCGGTGACCCCGGTCGCGCCGAAGACGCCGAGCAGCAGGACCACCGCGTACGCGTTGACCCCGCTGGCCCAGCCGCTGGTGAACACCAGGGGGAGTACGGACACGGACGTGATCGTAACCAGTTCCGGCTTCCTGGAGCTGGGGTTGAGCACGGACGCCTGAGTATCCGTACTCAGAGGAGGAGATGAGTAATTGCGCGGATGGGGTCCCACCTGCGCGGACGGAAGAGTGGAGGACACGGAGGGGGCAGGCGCGCCCGTACCGCCGACACGGGGCGGCGGAACGGCGCGGCTCCCCTGACGTAGGGGGCACGGGGGGTACGGGGGTACTGAAGTGCCCAGAGCGACGTACGGGGGACGTGTTCCGAAGGAAATACGCCGGTGCGGCGAGGCCCAGGGGGGATCGGGGCCTCGCCGCACCGGTGTGTCCACGCGCGCGTGGCGAAGGTCAGCGTCCGCTGACCCGCCCGTGCAGCAGCCGGGACAGCGCCGCGTGCACCTCGTCGAGGGAGCGCTCGCTCTGGAAGGCCTGCCAGTCCAGCGCGGCCACCAGGACCATCCCGACCAGCGCGGCGGCCGTGAGCGGGATGTCGATCTCCTCGCTCAGCTCGCCCTCCGCGACGGCCCCGCGCAGCACCGTCTCGACGACCGCGACCGCCTCCTGGCGCACCACCATCAGGGTGGACTGCCAGGCCCGGTTGGTGCGCCACAGCTCCGCCACGTACAGCTGGGTGAAGGCCGGATAGCGGTGGATGAACTCCAGGCCCGCCCGGATCATCGCGTCCAGCGCCTCGACCCTGCTGCCACCGCGCGCGTGGGTGACGTCCGCCGCCTCCTGGAGCGAGGCGGTGAGCAGCCCCACGCCGTGCCGCAGCAGCTCCTCGAACAGCTCGGTCTTGCTCTTGAAGTTGTAGTAGACGGTGCCCTTGGCGACGCCGGCCCGCTCCGCGATCTCGTCGACGGTGGTCGCCGAGAACCCCTGTTCGGCGATGAGGGTCACCGCCGCCTCGTAGAGCTTCTGCCGGGTCGCCTGCCGTCTGGTGCTGCTCTCCATGCGGTCGATTCTCACAGGTCCGGCGCCCCTAGAGGGTCAGCTCGGGGTGGAGCCGGTCCAGGGTCCAGACCTGCTTCTTCCTGGCGGAGAGTGCGGTCAGCGCCAGCGTGCCCGCGGTGAACGCCACCAGCACCGCGCACCCCTGCCACACGGGCCCGAGACCGCCGCCCGTGATGAGCCTGCGCAGCCCGTCGACCACATAGCTCATCGGTAGGTACGGGTGGAGCGCGTTGAAGAACGCCGGGCTCGTCTGCACCGGATAGGTGCCGCCCGCCGAGGTCAGCTGGAGCATCAGGAGGGCGAGCACCAGGATCCGTCCGGCCGCCCCGAAGCGGGCGTTGAGCCACTGCACGATCGCCGCGAAACAGCACGAGACGAGTGCCAGGAAGCCGATGGTCCCGGCGGCGCGCTCCATCTGGAGGCCGAGCCCGAAGTGCAGCACGGTCATCAGCGCGCCCACCTGGAGCACTCCGACCGCTGCCACCGGCAGCCAGCCCGCCAGCGCGATCCGCCAGGCGGAGGCGCCCGCCGCGAGCGCCCGCCGGTTGAGCGGCTGGATCAGCATGTACGCGACCATCGCACCCACCCACAGGGAGAGCGGGATGAAGTACGGGGCGAAGCCCGTGCCGTAGTTGGGCGCCTTGTGCAGCGCCTGCGAGGCGAGCTTGACCGGGTCGGCCATCACGTCGGTGCGCTTGTCGCGGTCCTGCTTGTCGTAGTCGGGGATCTTGCCGACGCCGTCGTGCAGGCCGCCCGCGAGCTGCGCGGAGCCGTCGGAGAGCTTGAGCAGCCCGCCGTCGAGCGTGCCCGCGCCCTTCTTGAGCTTGCCGACGCCCGTGTCGAGCTCTCCGGCGCCCGCCTTGGCCGAGGTCAGCCCCGTGTGCAGGGTGCCCGCGCCCTTGGCGACCTCCTTGGCGCCCTTGTTGAGGGCGTTGATGTCGCCGACGGCCTTGTCGAGGTCCTTGGCGAGCGTCGGCGCGTTCTTGGCGAGCCGGCGGGCCTGCTTCTGGAGCTCCACGAGGTTCTTGTCGAGCGTCTTGTAGTCGCTGTTCTGGTCCTTGACCAGCTGGTTGAGGTCCTCGGCGAGGGTGGCGGCGGTGGCCGCCGCCTGCTTGGCGCGCTTCAGCTCCGGGCAGGCGGGCCCCGGCGTCGCGGAGGCCTGGCACAGCTTGGCGTACGCCCTGTCGAGGTCGTCGGAGGCCTTGCGGGCACCGCTCGCGGCGAGGGGCGCGTCCTTGATGACGCCGGCCAGGTTGCGGCGGAGCGGACCCACCGAGTCGTCGACCAGCTTGGCGGTGTCACCGATGGCCTTGGCGTTCTCCTTCAGGAAGGGACGCGCCTGGTCCGCCGCCGTGTTGACCTTGCCGGCCAGGGTCTGGGTGCCGGCCGCGACCTTGCGGGCGCCGGCCTCCAGCTCGGCCGAGCCGCTGTTGAGCTTCTTGATGCCGCCCGCCAGCTTGCCGCTGCCCGCCTTGGCGTCGCCCAGCCCGTCCGCGAGGTCCTTGGAGCCCTTCTTGGCCTTGCCCAGGCCGCCCTTGAGGTCGGCGGCGCCCTTGGCGGCCTTCTCGGTCTGGTCGTGCAGGTCGGAGAACGAGATGAAGATCTTGTCCAGGAAGGAGCGGGAGGCCTTGGCGGAGGCCGCCGAGCGCACCTCGGAGAAGACCGTGCGGGAGATGGACCCGACGATGTAGTTGTTGGCGTCGTTGGTGCGCACCTGGAGGGCGCCCGTCTCGGGGGAGTCCCCGGAGCTGGACGCGATCCGCTCGCTGAAGTCCGCGGGCATCGTCAGGGACAGGTAGTACGTGCCGTCCTCGACGCCCTTGCGGGCCTCCTCGTCGCTCACCTCGCGCCAGTCGAACGTCTTGCTCTCGCGCAGCTTCTCGGCGATGCCGTCGCCCGCGGCGATCTTCTGCCCGCCGGCGGTGGCGCCCTTGTCCTCGTTGACCAGCGCGACCGGCACCCGGTCGAGTCGGCCGTACGGGTCCCAGAACGACCACAGGTAGAGCGCGCCGTACAGCAGCGGCAGCAGCAGGAGCGCGACCAGCGCCGCGCGCGGCAGCTTCCCCCTGCCGAACCGCCGCAGCTCAAGCGCGGCCAGTCGTGGCGAACGCATCCCCCGCCCCCTCCTCGTGCTTGTCCTGCTCGTCCTGCTTGTTCTGCTTGGTCCCCACGGTGACGTCGGCTTCCCCGGGTGCCTGACTGCACACGGCGAGCACCGTCGTACCGGCGTCGGCTATGGACCGCAGCAGCGTCCAGGCCTCGGCGCGCTCGGCGTCCGAGAGCTTCATGTCGGTGTCGTCGACGCCGAGCAGCCGCGGCCGGCCCATCAGCCCGAGCGCCACGGACAGCCGCAGCGCCTCCAGCCGCTCCAGATCGCGCACCGAGGTGCGTTCGGCCTTGGGCAGGGTGGCGAGGTCGAGCCCCGCCGCCTTCAGCGCCTCGTCGATCGTGGCCCTGGCCTCGGTGCGGCGCTCGGCGGGCGTACGCAGCAGAGCGCGTACGGACCCGTCGAAGCGGTGCTGGAGCAGCGCCCGTTCCCGCAGGTGCTCGGCGACGGTCAGAGCGGGGTCGAGGTCGCTCACCCCCGGGACCGGGCCGAGCGCGCTGAACCGGCGGACGGCGGCCATCCGGCGCGGCAGCCGCTCGCCGCCGACCTCGGCGGTGCCCTCGGTGGGTTTCATCCGGCCGGTGAGGGCAAGCAGCAAACAGGTGCGTCCGGAGCCGGAGGGGCCCTCGACGGCGACGAGCGAGCCGGGTGCGGCGTCCAGCCCCACCCCTCGGAAGACCCAGCCCCGTGGCCCCTCGAGCCCGAAGCCCTCGGCGGTGACGCCTGCCCCGTGCGGGCTGTCCACGTTCCCCCCCATTCCCTTGCCCAGTGACGACTGCATTCTTTGAACTGACTGGTCAGTACAAAAGATAACCCGAACCTGGGTACGGGACAAAGGGCCTGGTCAAGGGCGGGGCCGTGGCCGACGGCGGCCGATTGTCAGTGGTGGCCCTCACGATGGACACATACGGCCACAGCGCCGTCACACGACGACAGGAGGTTCGTCATGGCCAGCCATCGCGCGGCAGCCGCCCACCGGCGCCGCCCCACCGGCCCTGCCCCCTCACTGAACGGTCCCGCGAGCGACATCCACCCGGTGCTGCGCAGGGGCGGCGCCCCACCGGCCGCCCTCGACCTGCTCGCCCAGGCCCGCAGCGGACTGGACGAGGCCGCCGTACTCGACACCCCCAACGAGCGGTACGCGACGGCGCATCTGGCCGCGCTGCGCACCGCCGCCGCCGTCCTCGCCGCCCGCGGCCGCCCCGAGACCGTCCCGCGCAGGCGGCAGCGGATCCGAAGCGCCTGGGAGGTGCTGCCGGAGATAGCGCCCGAACTGACCCAGTGGAGCGCGCTGTTCGCCTCCGGCGCCACCCGCAGGGCGCGCGCCGAGGCGGGCATCCAGGGCGCGGCCACCGACCGCGACGCGGACGACCTGATCCGCGACGCCGCGATGTTCCTCCGCCTGGTCGAGCGCCTTCTGCTCCTCCAGCCCGCCCTGCCCCAGCCCCGCACCCGCGAGCCGGACGCGGGGTGAGGGCCCTGCCGGGACGGGGAGTGCGGTGAGCGCGCGTCCTGCCGGTGAAGGGGGCGGTGAGGTGCGGGGATGAGCGGGGGCGGGCCCGCGAGGCAATAGGGTGGACGGGTCTTCACCGTTCTTTGCCCCGCCGTCCCGCGGCGGCGCCGCGCCGAGGAGTCAACTGCCGTGCCGGACCCCATGCGCCCCCGCGCCTCTCTCCGTACCGCCGTGGTCTGGGAGGTCCTCAAGGACGCCCTCGACCGCCGGGTCAAGGCGACCGGGCGCGAGGCGCTGGACGTCCTGGACACCGGCGGCGGCTCGGGCAACTTCGCCGTGCCCGTCGCCCGCCTCGGCCACCGGGTCACCGTCGTCGACCCCAGCCCCAACGCGCTGTTCGCCCTGGAGCGCCGCGCCGCCGAGGCCGACGTGGCCGACCGGGTGCGCGGCGTCCAGGGCGATGTGCTCGGCCTGTTCGACGTGGTCGAGCGCGGCGGCTACGACGCGGTGCTGTGCCACGGCGTCCTGGAGTACGTCGAGGACCCGGCCGAGGGCGTGCGCAACGCGGTCGACGCGCTGCGCTCCGAGGGCGCGCTGAGCCTGCTCGCCGCGGGCCTCGGCGGCGCCGTGCTCGCGCGCGCCCTCGCCGGGCACTTCACCGAGGCCCGCCGGGCCCTGGGCGACCCGGCCGGGCGCTGGGGCGACGGTGACCCGGTGCCCCGGCGGTTCACGGCCGAGCAGCTCGCCGAGCTGGTCGCCGCGACCGGGGTGGAGGTGGGCGCGGTGCACGGCGTACGGGTCTTCGCCGACCTGGTCCCCGGCGTCCTGGTGGACACCGAGCCGGGGGCGCTGGACGCGCTGCTCAAGCTGGAGGCGGCGGCGGCCGAACTGCCCGCGTTCCACTCCGTGGCGACGCAGTTGCACGTCCTGGGCGAGAAGCGCGGCTGACCCCGGGCGCCCGACCCGCGTCCCGGGCCGCGTCCGGCCCGGTGTCCGGGCCCCGCGCGCCCCGTTGTCCGGCCCGGGCTCCGGCCACTCGGGCGGCCCCCGCGCGGGCGGTGAGTGCGCGGGCGCTCCCACGCCCGGCCGCCCCCACGCTGATCAGCGACGCTGTCCCGGACGGCGTAGCGGCATGGAGTACGCCACAGGCCCCCCGATCGGCGGCTTCGCCCCGTATGATCGGGGTACAAGGTCCGGCATGGCGGGTCGCTCGATGGGGAATCCACTCCCCACCGGGCGAGCCGCCGTGGCGGCTCGGATTGGCGAATTGGCGTAGAGGGCGGGTTTCACGGGGGCGATTCCCTGCCTATCCTGAAGGGGCCGCATCCGGTCGCCCCCCGCGACCGACGAGTAGGAGGACTCCGTGCCGCTCTCGGAGCACGAGCAGCGCATGCTCGAGCAGATGGAGCGAGCGCTGTACGCCGAAGATCCCAAGTTCGCGACAGCGCTTGAGGGAAGCGGGCTGCGTACGTACACCCGACGACGGGTCTACCAGGCGGTCGCTGGCTTCCTGGTGGGTATCGCGCTCCTCATGATTGGTATCGGGCAGGGGATCTGGATCAGCGTGGTCGGGTTCCTCATCATGCTCGGCTGTGCCGTGCTCGCGGTCACCGGTTGGCGCAAGGCGCCACGGCGTGGTGAGCAGCCCGCGGGCGGTGCGGCGCGGCCTGTGGCGCGCGCCCGTGCGCCGAAGCGGTCGATGATGGACCGCATCGAGGCGCGCTGGCAGCGGCGCCGCGACGAAGGCGGTCGCTAGGGCCTGCGGGCCTGTGCGTGGATGTGGCTGAGGGGCGATCACCGAAGTGGTGACCGCCCCTCAGTCGTGTTCCGCCGTACGCCCCTCGGGGTCGTGTTCCGCCGTACGCCCCCCGGTGGGCGGGGCCCGCCCCGGCCGTGCGGGCCGTCGCCTCGGCCGTGGCGGGCCGTCGCCTCGGCCGTGGCGGGCCGTCGCCTCGGCCGTGGCGGGCCGTCGCCTCGGCCTGCGGCCGTCGCCCGTCCTCAGGTGCCGGACCTGCTCGTGCTCAGGCGCCGGACCCGCTCGTCCTCAAGCGCCGGACGGGCTGAACTGCTCGCCCCCTCGCTGGGCGGGTGCGCCCCCCGCTCGTTCCCACCTCGCGGGCAGGTGCGCGTTCACGTCGCGGACAGGCCTGCCCGGCCTACGCCGACCCCCGTGTCGGCCTCCGTACCAGCCCCCTCAAGCGCGTCGCCGCGCGCGAGCTCGTCCTCTCCCACTTCGCCGACGCCGCCCACGCCACCCGCACGGCCGAGCGCGGGGCCAGCGCGGCCCGTAGGCGCGGCCAGGTGGTGAGGGAGGCGCGCAGGCCCGTGCGGATTTCCTGGGCGGCCTCCGTCAGGGCCGTGGGGGGCTGCGGAGACGGGGCGTACAGGACCTGTTCCACCGCGCTCGCCACCCGGTGCACCGACTCCGCCGCCACGGCGTCCAGCCGGCCGAGCCGCACCATGCGGGCCGCCGCCTTGCGCGGGGTGAGCGAGTCGTCGGGGGCGATGCCGTGGTCCCAGGCCGTGTCGATGACCTCGCGCCACACCGTCAGGGTCCCGGTGACCGGGTCCGCGTCCGGGTGGGCGGCCCGGGCGAGCCGCCGGGACCGGACCCGTACCCGCCAGAGCCAGGGCAGCAGCGGCAGCGCCAGCAGGGCCAGCGCACCCAGGGCGACCGCGGCGACCGTGCCCAGCGGCGTCCCGTCGTCGTCGCCGCCCAGCGGGGCCGCCGGGGCCACCTCGCCGCACTCGTTCTGCTTGCGCAGCTGCGCCGGGCAGGAGGACGACGGGGTCGGCGCCGCGGAGGGCCGCGTCGAGGGGCCGTCGGACGGCCGCACCGGGTTGCTGGGCGAGCCCGACGGGGTGGTCGGCCGGGTGTAGTCCGGGGCGGAGCCGCGCGAGGGGGTCGGCTCGAACCGGGTCCAGCCCACGCCCTCGAAGTACAGCTCGGGCCACGCGTGCGCGTCCCGCAGCCCCACCGACATCGTCCCGTCCGAGCGCGGCTCACCGGGGGTGAAGCCCACCGCCACCCGCGCCGGTATGCGCAGGGTCCGGGCCATCGCGGCCATCGTGAAGGAGAAGTGGACGCAGAAGCCCTGCTTGTCCTTGAGGAAGCGGGCGATCGCCTCCGTACCGCTGCCGGACTCCACCTGGGTGTCGTACGTGAAGCCGCCCTTGACCGCGAACCAGTCCTGGAGCATCACGGCCCGCTGGTAGTCGGTCGTCGCCCCCTTGGTGACCTTGCGGGCCGTCGTGTTCACGATGCGCGGCAGGGTCTGCGGCACCTTCGTGTACTCCTGCAACAGGGCCGGGGACGGGGGCTGCGCGGCGGCCAGCTGATCCGCCGTCGGCCGCACCTGGAGGCTGCTGACCTGGTACTGGACGCCCTCGGTGGTCTGGCCCCGGTCGCCGACCAGGGTCCGGCCGACCGGCTCGAAGCGCCAGTGCCCGTCGATGTCCACCTTGGTCGCCGGGTAGGGCATCGGCAGCCAGTTCTGGTTGTACCAGCCGGCCGCCGAGACGCTCGTGCGGATCTCGGCGGTGCCGACCGCCGGGCTCAGCCCCTCGGGCTGCGGCAGCACGTCCGGCACGTCCTTGATCTTGCGCTCGGACGACTTCCAGGACGCCCCGTCGAACTGGTCGAGGGCGACGATCCGCAGATACAGGTCCTGGGTGTCCTGCGCGTTGGTGCGGTAGCGCAGGACCTCGCGGTCCTCGGGCTGGTTGAGGCTGTTCTGGAGCGAGACCAGCGGGTTGACCGCGGAGATCGTGCCGCCCGAGCCGCCCTCCCCGCTGCCGCCGCCCGCGCCGCCGAGCAGCCCGGTGCCCATGGCGGGCAGCGCGGCCGGGATCACCAGGGCGATGCCGAGGGCGAGCGCCCCGATCCGGCGGCCGGTGCGCACCGGCGCGAGCGGGCCGCTGTCCGACTCGAACGGGGACTGCGGCCGGTCGGACCGGGCCGCCCCGCCGAACATCCGCCCCCACTGGGCGAGCCGGTCACGGCCCTCGGCGAGCAGGAGCAGCAGATAGCCGGCGGCCGCCAGCAGGAACCACAGCCAGCTCGCCCCTCCGTCGGAGAGCCCCGCGGCCACCGAGTACAGCGCGAGCAGCGGCAGCCCGGCCGGGGCGGCGCTGCGGAAGGTCACCGCGAGCGCGTCCACCGCCAGCCCGATCGTCAGCGTGCCGCCGACGACCATCAGCCGGATGCCGTCGGTGGCGGGCGCCGGGATCGTGTACCGGCTGACGTCGTCGGCGCCCTGCTGGAGCAGCTGGGAGAGGTGCTCGAAGGCCTCCGGACCCGGCAGCAGCCCGAGCAGCGCCTGCTCCCGGGCGAACACCAGGGTCAGCAGCACCAGCGTCACCGCCGCCTGCACCAGCACGGTGAGCGGCCGCGCCAGCGGCACCCGGCGGGCGAGCGCGCCCACCCCCGCCTGGAGGGCGAGCAGGAACGCGGCCTGCACGATCCAGGTCGCCCGGCTGACCAGCGGCAGCAGCGAGCACGACGCCATCACCGTGGCGGCGAAGGCGCACAGCGCCAGCCGTCCGCGCCCGCTCATGACCACGCCCCTGACATTCCCGGTATCCCCGCTGTTCCCGTCGTCCACGGCGCGCCGCCCGAAGCGGCCCCCGTGCCCGTCTGTTCCTGACCCGCCTGCCGCCACAGCGCCGCGAGAGGCGCGCCTGGCGGTACGGACAGTGCCGTCCACCCGGCCTCGCGCAGCAGCCGCAGCGACCGCTCGGCCGCCGCACTGTGGCCTCCGGGCGCCGGTGAGCCGTGCGTCCACACATCGCTGTCCAGCACGAAGGCGACCGCCGCGCCGCTGCGCCGCCGCATCTTCGCCGCGACCGCGGCCTGCTCCTCGTCGAGGTCGCCGAAGAAGGCGACGAGCAGCCCTTCGTTCCCGCCGCGCAGCACGTCGTACGCGCGCGAGAGGCCGCCGCCGTCGGAGTGGTCCACGACCGCGAGGGTGTCCATCATCAGGCCCGCCGACTCCGAGGAGTCCTGGGTGGATCCGGCGAAGCCGCCGGCCCCCTCGCCCGGCACCGAGCTCCCGGTGTCGGTCAGCAGCCGTACCGAATAGCCGCGCTCCAGCATGTGCACCAGCGCCGAGGCCGCGCCCGAGACGGCCCACTCGAAGGCCGAGTCGGGGCCCGCGCCCGCATACGCGAGGTCACGGGTGTCCAGGAGCACCGTGCACCTGGCCCGCTGCGGCTGCTCCTCGCGGCGCACCATCAGCTCGCCGTAGCGCGCGGTGGAGCGCCAGTGCACCCGGCGCAGGTCGTCGCCGTGCCGGTACAGGCGCGGGATCACGTCGTCCTCGCCCGCAAGTGCCAGCGAGCGGTGGCGGCCGTCGCCGTACCCGGCGGCCTCGCCGGAGAGCCTCACGGGGGGCAGCGGTTCGGTGCGCGGTATCACCGTGAGGGTGTCGTAGGCGCTGAACGCGCGCGTGAGCTCGCACATCCCGAACGGGTCGGTGAGGCGCAGCTGGAGCGGGCCGAGCGGATAGCGCCCGCGCAGGTCGGAGCGGACCCGGTAGGACACCTCGCGCTTGCCGCCCGCCTCCACCCGGTCAAGGACGAAACGGGGCCGCGGGCCCAGCACGTACGGCACCCGGTCCTGGAGCATGAGCAGCCCGGTGGGCAGCCGGGAGACGTTGTCGACGCGCAGGTGCACCCGGGCCTCGGAGCCCGCGGGCACGCGCGCGGGGGACAGGCGCCGGCTGCCCGCGACGCGGTAGCGGGTGCGGTACAGCACGGCCGTGCAGACCAGGGGCAGCACGGCGAGCAGCAGCCCGACCCGCAGCAGGTCCTCCTGGCCCAGCACATACGCGCAGACCGCGGCGGCGATCCCGGCGGCCAGGAACGACCGCCCGCGGGTGGTCAGCCCGGACAGGGCCGCCCGGGCCCCGCCCTTCTCGTCGCTCTGCGGTACCGCCCCCGCCGGGGGTTCCCCGGCCGCCATCACAGCCGCCGGTCGCCGGGCTGCTGCTGGCCGTAGAGCGGGCCGCCGGCCTGCGGCACGGGGGTGTGCTGGAGGATCTCCAGGACGACCTGCTCGGCGGTGCGGCGGTTCAACTGGGCCTGGGCGGTGGGCAGCAGCCGGTGCGCGAGGACCGCGACGGCGAGCGCCTGGACGTCGTCCGGCAGTGCGTACTCCCGCCCGCTCAGGGCCGCGGAGGCCTTGGCCGCGCGCAGCAGATGGAGCGTGGCGCGCGGTGAGGCGCCGAGTCTGAGGTCGGGGTGGGTGCGGGTGGCACCGACCAGTTGCACCGCGTACCTGCGCACCGCGTCGGCCACGTGGACCTTGCGGACCGCGTCGACGAGCTTGACGATGTCGTGCGCGTGGGCCACCGGCTGGAGGTCGTCCAGCGGCGAGACCGCGCCGTGCACGTCGAGCATCTGGAGCTCGGCCTCGGCCGACGGATAGCCGATCGAGACGCGGGCCATGAAGCGGTCGCGCTGGGCCTCGGGCAGCGGGTAGGTGCCCTCCATCTCCACCGGGTTCTGGGTGGCCACCACCATGAAGGGGCTGGGCAGTTCGTAGGTCTGGCCGTCGATGGTGACCTGGCGCTCCTCCATCGACTCCAGGAGCGCCGACTGGGTCTTGGGCGAGGCGCGGTTGATCTCGTCGCCGATCACGATCTGCGCGAAGATGGCGCCCGGCTTGAACTCGAAGTCCCGCCGCTGCTGGTCGTAGATCGACACACCGGTGATGTCCGAGGGCAGCAGGTCGGGCGTGAACTGGATACGTCTCACCGAGCAGTCGATGGACTTGGCCAGCGCCTTGGCCAGCATGGTCTTGCCCACGCCCGGGACGTCCTCGATCAGGAGGTGCCCCTCGGCGAGCAGTACGGTCAGCGAGAGCCGTACGACCTCGGGCTTGCCCTCGATCACACCCTCCACCGACCTGCGGACGCGCTCCGCAGTGGCGGTCAGATCTGTGAGGCTCGCTCGCTCGTCATAGGTCGTCACCCGGCCCTCCTCGGCCCTTCCCCGCGCTCGTGGAGCGAGGGGTTACCCCAGTTGCCTGCGGGCCGGCGCACTGGAAGACGACACGGCCCACCTCGAAATACGGACACCGCGACCGAGGCGTTCGGACGGATGCCACACCCGCATTCTTGTTGCCGTCGCCGCGTCGTGTCACTCGCCTGTGGATAACTGGAGGGGATATGTCGGGGGTTGCCGTGTTTTTGTCCCCGAAGGACGCCCCAAGAGACTCCGAAGAGATCCCGAAGCGACGCGCAATCGAGTCCGAATCACGGGATCGCGGGGAAGAGCGGACCACGGCGGATCCGGATCGCCCGGGCTACGCCGCCGGGTCTATCTCGCGCAGCAGCCCCGTGGTGACGTCGAAGACGAATCCGCGCACGTCGTCGACGTGCGGCAGGAACGGCGAGGTGCGCACCCGCTGCATCGACTGGCGTACGTCCTGGTCGGCGTCGCGGAAGGACTCCACCGCCCAGGCGGGGCGCTGGCCGACCTCGTTCTCCAGCTCGTGGCGGAAGTCCTCGGTGAGCGTCTCCATGCCGCAGCCGGTGTGGTGGACGAGCATGACGCTGCGGGTGCCGAGCGCCCGCTGGCTGATGGTCAGCGAGCGTATGACGTCGTCGGTGACCACGCCGCCCGCGTTGCGGATGGTGTGGCAGTCACCGAGCTCCAGGCCGAGGGCCGCGTGCAGGTCGATACGGGCGTCCATGCAGGCCACCACGGCGACCCGCAGGACCGGCCGGGCGTCCATGCCGGGGTCGCCGAACGCGTCGGCGTACCGGCGGTTCGCTTCCACCAGCCGGTCCGTGACGGTTCCCCCGTCACGGACCGCGAGGTGAGGGCGGACGGGGTGCTCTGCGGGGAGGTGCGCAGGAGTCGACATGTCTACGACGGTAGTCGCCGTAGATCGTTCGGTCCTGTGCTGGGGACGGAAAAATCCCGTCAACTCGGTCGGTTGTGAGGTAACCCACAAGCGTGGTAATCGGTCACCCGTGCGGGTGAAAAGCGCACCTCTGCGACGCGCTGGGCCGTTGATTGACCGAAAGGACCGGTGGACTAAAGTGACGCGAAGTGGGAGGGGTGACACGCTCCGGCCCGCTTGCGGGGACAGAATCCGTATCCGCAGTACAGAGCAGTTGCACAGTTTCCCCCCGCGTGCGCGGCGCGCGTACGGCTCGGCCTCCCCCCGCTCGCCGGTCGGCTGACGCCACTTCCCCGGCGCCGGCAGACCTTCCGAGCGGGTGGGGACCCGGCCGTACGCGCCCGGTGCCCGCCGGACCTGAGAGGGCCAAAGTGACAGGGCGCGAAGCGCTTCCCAGCGAGGGCGACGGCGGGCGACAGGAGGAGCGGACCCGGCACGTCCCGGTGATGCTCCAGCGGTGCCTCGACCTGCTGGCCCCGGCCCTGACGCAGCCCGGGGCGGTCGTCGTCGACTGCACCCTGGGCCTCGGCGGACACAGCGAGGCCCTGCTCACGCGGTTCCCCGAGGTCAGGCTGATCGCCCTGGACCGGGACAAGGAGGCCCTGCGGCTCTCCGGCGAGCGCCTGGCGCCCTTCGGGGAGCGCGCGACGCTGGTCCACGCGGTCTACGACGAGCTCCCCGAGGTCCTGGACCGGCTCGGCGTCCCGCGCGTCCAGGGCGTCCTCTTCGACCTCGGCGTCTCCTCGATGCAGCTCGACGAGGCCGACCGCGGCTTCGCCTACGCCCAGGACGCCCCGCTCGACATGCGGATGGACCAGACCACCGGTATGAGCGCCGCCGAGGTGCTCAACAGCTACCCGCCGGGCGAGCTGGTGCGGATCCTGCGGCAGTACGGCGAGGAGAAGCAGGCCAAGCGGATCGTCTCGGCCATCGTCCGCGAGCGCGACAAGGAGCCGTTCAGCAACAGCGCGCGCCTGGTCGAGCTGATCCGCGACGCGCTGCCGCAGGCCGCCAAGCGCACCGGCGGCAACCCCGCCAAGCGCACCTTCCAGGCCCTGCGCATCGAGGTCAACGGCGAGCTCTCGGTCCTGGAGCGGGCCGTCCCGGCCGCCGTGGCGGCCCTGGACGTGGGCGGCCGGATCGCCGTCCTGTCGTACCACTCGCTGGAGGACCGCCTGGTCAAGCAGGTCTTCGCGGCCGGCGCCGCCACCACCGCGCCGCCGGGTCTGCCGGTGGTGCCCGAGGAGTACCAGCCGCGCCTCAAGCTCCTGACCCGCGGCGCCGAACTGCCCACGGAGGAGGAGGTCGCCGAGAACCGGCGGGCGGCCCCCGCCAGGTTCCGCGGGGCCCAGCGGATCCGGGAGGACCTGCGGTGAGCGGACCGGCCAGGCAGCCGCGGGGGCGAGCCGTCCGGCTCGGCAGGCTGCTGCCCCCCGCGGGCGCGCGCGGCGCCGCCCGCACGCCCTTCGTGCTGCTGGTCGTCGTGCTCCTCGGCGGCGGTCTGATCAGCCTGCTGCTGCTGAACTCGGCCCTGAACGAGGGCTCGTTCAAGCTGAGCGAGCTGCGCCGCGAGACCACCGAGCTCACCGACGAGCAGCAGGCCCTCCAGCACGACGTGGACGGCCTCTCCGCCCCGGACGCGCTCTCCCGCCGGGCCACCGAGCTCGGCATGGTCCCCGGCGGCAGCCCGCTCTTCCTCAACCCGGACGGCACGGTCAGGGGCGTGCCCGGCGCGGGCGCCGCCCAGCCGGGCCCGGCGCCCAGCCCCGAGCTGCTCCAGGGCGCGGCCGTGACCGCCCCGGCCCCCGAGACCACGGCCTCCCCGGCCCCCGACGCCCAGCAGGCCCCGGCCGCCGGCGCCCGGCCGGCCGGCACCCCCGCGCCCGCGCAGACCTCCGCCACTCCCGCCGCACCCCCGGCGCCCGCCCCCGCGAAGACCTCCCCGACCCCCGGCAGGTGACGCAGTGAGCCCCCAGGAACCGCCGCGCCGCCGGGTGCCAGGACCCGCGCGGCCGCGCCCGCAGGCCCGCCCGGCGCAGCGCCGCCCCAAGCCCCCCGCCCGGATAAGGCTCGGCAGCCCCCGGCCCCGGTTGCGGCTCGTCAGCCTGGGGCTCACCCTCGTCATGATCGCGTTCGTGGTGCGGCTGCTCCAGGTGCAGGCGGTGGACGCCAGCGCGTACTCCGCCAAGGCGGAGAAGAACCGGTACGCCAGCTATGCGCTGCCCGCCGAGCGCGGCGAGATCACCGACCGGGACGGCATCGCGCTCGCCACCAGCGTCGACGCGTACGACATCACCGCCGACCCGTCGATGTTCACCCCGGCCACCAGCAAGGCCGAGGACGCCCCCGAGCAGGCCGCGGCGCTGCTGTCGCCGCTGATCGGCAAGGACCAGGCGGAGATCGCCAAGAAGCTGAAGACGCCGAAGAGCCGCTATGTGGTGCTGGCCCGTCGGCAGACCCCGCAGGTGTGGAACCAGATCAAGGACCTCAAGAAGGTCTTCGCCGAGAAGGCCCGCGCCGACCTGGCCAAGGGCGGCCGCGGCGCCAATGTGCTCGGCGGCGTCTTCAACGAGTCCAGCAGCAAGCGGGTCTACCCCAACGGCGATCTGGCCGCCGGGATACTGGGGTACGTCAACGCCGAGGGCCGTGGCGGCGGGGGCCTGGAGTCCCAGCTCGACAAGGTCCTGGCGGGCCAGGACGGCAAGATCACCTATGCTCAGTCGGGCGGCCGCCGGGTGCCCACCGCGGGCACCCGCGAGACCCCGGCGGTGCCCGGCTCGGGCGTCGAGCTGACCGTGGACCGGGACATCCAGTGGATGGCCCAGAAGGCCATCACCGACCAGGTCCGCAAGTCCCGGGCCGACCGGGGCTATGTGGTGGTCCAGCGCACCGACACCGGCGAGGTCCTCGCCATGGCCAACGCCCCCGGCTTCGACCCCAACGACATCTCGCACGCCAACGCGGCGGCGCTGGGCAACGCGGCCGTCCAGGACGTGTACGAGCCCGGCTCCACCGCCAAGGTCATGTCCATGGCCGCGGTCCTGGAGGAGAACGCGGCGACCCCGCTGACCCATGTCACCGTGCCCAACCGGCTGCAACGCGGCGACCGGCTCTTCAAGGACGACATCGACCACGCGACCTGGAACCTCACGCTCAACGGCGTCCTCGCCAAGTCCAGCAACATCGGCACCATCCTGGCCGTGGAGCAGCTCGGCAAGACCGACGCCGAGGCGGACCGGGTCCTCTACTCGTATCTGCGCAAGTTCGGCCTCGGCGCGCCGACCGGCCTCGGCTACCCCGGCGAGACCCCCGGCATCCTGGCCCCGCCGCAGAAGTGGTCCACCTCCCAGCAGTACACGGTCCGCTTCGGTCAGGGCCTCTCGCTCAGCGCCATGCAGGCGGCCTCGGTGTACTCGACGATCGCCAACGGCGGGGTACGGATCGAGCCGACGCTCGTACGGGGCACCAGGGGCCCCGACGGCCGGTTCGCCCCGGCCCCCGCACCGAAGCAGTCCCGGGTGGTCAGCGAGAAGACCGCCAGGACCGTGGCCCAGATGCTGGAGTCGGTCGTCGGCGACGAGGAGGGAACCGGAGTGAAGGCCCGCATCCCCGGGTACCGGGTCGCGGGCAAGACCGGCACCGCCAACCGGGTCGACCCCAAGACCGGCCGCTACCACGGCTACACCGCGTCCTTCGCCGGCTTCGCCCCTGCGGACAAGCCGGCCGTCACCGTCTACTGCGCCATCCAGAACCCGACCAAGGGCAGCTACTTCGGCGGTCAGATCTGCGGCCCGATCTACAAGCAGGTGATGGAGTTCGCGCTCAAGACCCTTCAGATCCCGCCGACCGGCACCCAGCCGCCCCATCTGCCCGTCTCCTTCGGCGGCAACGACTGAATCCGGAACCATCAGTGACAACCATCACCCCCGGCCCCGGGAACCAGAACCGCGACCACCACGCCCCGCCCCCCTCTTTTGGCGACCCGGCGGGTGCGCCCGGTACGCTCACCGCCGTGCCACACGCTGATCAGTACCGAACCACCCCGCAGGACGCGCCCGCGCACCAGCCGGGGGCGCCCCGGCCGGACCGGCCCCGCCCGACATCCCTGGGCGAACTGGCCGACCGGCTGGGTGCCGAGACCCCGGGGTCGGGAGAGGTCACCGGCATCACCCACGACTCCCGCGCGGTCCGTCCCGGCGACCTCTACGCGGCTCTGCCCGGCGCCCGCTTCCACGGCGCCGACTTCGCCGCCCAGGCCGCGGGCCTGGGCGCGGCGGCCGTCCTCACCGACCCAGCGGGCGCCGAGCGCGCCGCCGCGACCGGCCTGCCGGTCCTGGTCACCGAGGACCCGCGCGGCGCCATGGGCGAGCTGGCCGCCGAGATCTACGGTTACCCCGGCCGCGACCTGCTCCAGCTGGGCATCACCGGGACCTCCGGGAAGACCACCACCGCGTACCTCGTCGAGGGCGGGCTGCGCGGCGCCGGGCACCGCACCGGCCTGATCGGCACGGTCGAGATGCGCATCGGCGACGAGCGCATCAAGTCCGAGCGCACCACCCCCGAAGCCACCGACCTCCAGGCCCTGTTCGCGGTGATGCGCGAGCGCGGGGTCGAGTCGGTCGCCATGGAGGTCTCCAGCCACGCCCTGGTGCTGGGCCGGGTGGACGGCTGCGTCTTCGACGTCGCCGTCTTCAACAACCTCAGCCCGGAGCACATGGAGTTCCACTCCGACATGGAGGACTACTTCCAGGCCAAGGCGCAGCTGTTCACGCGGCGGCGCGCGCGGCTGGGCGTGGTGAACTTCGACGACGAGTACGGCCGCCGCCTGGTGGTCGAGTCGGAGATCCCCGTCACCACCTTCTCGGCCGAGGGCCACCCGGACGCCGACTGGCGCGCCGAGGACGTGGACGTACGGCAGGACAGTTCGACCTTCACCGTCGTCGGCCCCAAGGGCGAGCGGATCTCGGCCACCGCCCCGCTGCCGGGCCCCTTCAACGTCGCCAACACCCTCGCCGCGATCGTCACGCTGGCCGTCGCGGGCGTCGACCCGCAGACCGCCGCCGACGGCGTGGCCGCCGTCCCCGGTGTGCCCGGCCGCCTGGAGCGGGTGGACGCGGGCCAGCCGTTCCTCGCGGTGGTCGACTACGCGCACAAGACGGACGCCGTCGAATCGGTTCTGCGCTCGCTGCGCAAGGTCACCCGGGGCAAGGTGCACATCGTCCTCGGCTGCGGCGGGGACCGCGACCGGACCAAGCGGGCGCCGATGGGCGCCGCCGCCGCCCGGCTCGCCGACACCGCCGTACTGACCTCGGACAACCCCCGCTCCGAGGACCCGCTGGGGATCCTCGCCGCGATGCTCGCGGGCGCCGCCGAGGTGCCCGCGCACGAGCGCGGGGACGTCCTGGTCGACGCCGACCGGGCCGCCGCCATCGCGGCGGCCGTGGCCCGCGCCGAGCCGGGCGACACCGTCCTGGTCGCGGGCAAGGGCCATGAGCAGGGCCAGGACACCCATGGGGTGATCCGCCCCTTCGACGACCGTGTGGTCCTGCGGGCCGCGATCGAACACCGCCAAGAACAGTCAGGGATGAAGCAGTGATCGCCCTCTCCCTCGCCGAGATCGCCGCAATCGTCGGCGGGCAGCCGCATGACATACCGGATCCGTCGGCCCAGGTCACCGGATCCGTCGTCATCGACTCCCGCCAGGTGGCGCCCGGTTCCCTCTTCGCCGCCTTCGCGGGCGAGCACGTCGACGGCCACGACTACGCGCGCGTGGCGTACGAGGCGGGCGCGGTGGCCGTGCTGGCCACCCGGCCCGTGGGCGTGCCCGCGGTCGTCGTCGACGACGTCCAGGGCGCGCTCGGCGCACTGGCCCGCGAGGTCGTGCGCCGCCTGGGCACCGACGTGGTGGCGCTCACCGGCTCGTCCGGCAAGACCTCCACCAAGGACCTGATCGCGCAGGTGCTCCAGCGGCACGCGCCCACGGTCTACACGCCGGGCTCGCTCAACAACGAGATCGGGCTGCCGCTCACCGCGCTCACCGCCACCTCCGAGACCCGCCATCTGGTCCTGGAGATGGGGGCGCGCGGCATCGGCCACATCCGCTATCTGACCGGTCTGACCCCGCCGCGGATCGGACTCGTCCTCAACGTCGGCACCGCCCACATCGGCGAGTTCGGCGGCCGTGAGCAGATCGCCCAGGCCAAGGGCGAGCTGGTGGAGGGGCTGCCGGCGGACGGCTGCGCGGTACTCAACGCGGACGACCCCCTCGTACGGACCATGGCGTCGCGCACCAAGGCGCGCGTCCTGCTCTTCGGCGAGGCCGAGGACGCGGACGTACGTGCCGAGAATGTCCGGCTCACCGGGGCCGGACAGCCTTCCTTCAGGCTTCACACACCCTCCGGGTGCAGCGACGTGACCTTGCGCCTGTACGGTGAGCACCACGTGTCGAACGCGCTCGCCGCGGCCGCCGTCGCCCATGAGCTGGGCATGTCCGCAGACGAGATCGCCCCCGCGCTCTCCGAGGCGGGCACCCTCTCCCGCTGGCGTATGGAGGTCACCGAGCGTCCGGACGGTGTGACAGTCGTCAACGACGCCTACAACGCGAACCCCGAGTCCATGCGAGCCGCCCTGCGCGCGCTCGCGGCCATGGGCGAGGCCTCACGGGCAAAGGGGGGACGTACGTGGGCGGTGCTCGGTCCGATGGCCGAGCTCGGCGACGAATCGCTCGCCGAGCACGACGCGGTCGGACGGCTCGCCGTCCGGCTCAACGTCAGCAAGCTCGTGGCAGTCGGGGACCGGGAAGCGTCCTGGCTGCAACTGGGCGCATATAACGAGGGTTCGTGGGGTGAGGAGTCGGTGCACGTGTCCGACGCACAGGCGGCCGTCGACCTGCTGCGCAGTGAACTGCGCCCGGGAGACGTCGTGCTGGTGAAGGCATCGCGGTCGATCGGCCTGGAACGGGTGGCACTCGCGCTGCTCGACGGTGGCGCCGAGGGCGAGGTCGCCGCCCGATGAGGCAGATCCTCTTCGCGGGAGCCATCGGTCTCTTCCTGACCCTGGTCGGCACCCCGTTGCTCATCAAGCTGCTCGCCCGCAAGGGCTACGGCCAGTTCATCCGCGACGACGGCCCGCGCGGCCACGCCGGCAAGAAGGGCACGCCCACCATGGGCGGCATCGCCTTCATCCTGGCGACGCTCATCGCGTACGCCGCGACGAAGGTGATCACCAACGAGGACCCGACCTTCTCGGGTCTGCTGGTGCTCTTCCTGACCGCCGGCATGGGCCTGGTCGGCTTCCTGGACGACTACATCAAGATCGTCAAGCAGCGCTCGCTGGGCCTGCGCGCCAAGGCGAAGATGGCCGGACAGCTGATCGTGGGCATCGCCTTCGCGGTGCTGTCCCTCCAGTTCGAGGACAAGCGGCACCAGACGCCCGCCTCCACCAAGCTCTCCTTCATCACGGACTTCGGCTGGTCCATCGGCCCCGTGCTGTTCGTGCTCTGGGCGCTGTTCATGATTCTGGCCATGTCCAACGGCGTGAACCTGACGGACGGTCTGGACGGTCTGGCCACCGGCGCGTCGGTGATGGTCTTCGGCGCCTACACCTTCATCGGGCTGTGGCAGTTCCAGGAGTCCTGCGCCAACGCGCAGACCCTGACCAACCCCAACGCCTGCTTCGAGGTGCGAGACCCACTGGACCTCGCCGTGGTCGCCTCGGCCCTGATGGGCTCCTGCTTCGGCTTCCTGTGGTGGAACACCTCGCCCGCCAAGATCTTCATGGGCGACACCGGCTCGCTCGCGCTCGGCGGCGCGCTCGCGGGTCTGGCGATCTGCTCGCGCACCGAGTTCCTCATCGCGCTGCTCGGCGGCCTGTTCGTGATGATCACCATGTCGGTGGTCATCCAGGTCGGCTCGTTCAAGATGACCGGGAAGCGCGTCTTCCGGATGGCCCCCCTCCAGCACCACTTCGAACTCAAGGGGTGGTCCGAAGTCCTTGTGGTGGTGCGGTTCTGGATCATCCAGGGCATGTGCGTCATCGTGGGTCTGGGTCTCTTCTACGCGGGATGGGCAGCCGACAAGTGAGTCAGAGCTGGCAGGGCATGCGGATCACCGTCGCCGGCCTCGGGGTGAGCGGCGTCAGCGCCGCCCGCGCCCTGGCCGGTCTCGGCGCCGTGGTGACGGTCGTGGACGGCGGCGACTCCGGTACCCACCGGGAGCGCGCGGCCGAACTGGCGGAGGAAGGTATCTCCGTACGCCTCGGGGACGCGGAGACGCTCCCCGAGGGGACCGGCCTGGTCGTCACCTCACCCGGCTGGAAGCCCGACTCCCCGCTGTTCGCGGCCGCCGCCGAGGCGGGCGTGGACGTGGTGGGCGACGTGGAGATCGCCTGGCGGCTCAGGGGCCCCGACGCGGCCCCCTGGCTCGCGGTCACCGGCACCAACGGCAAGACCACCACCACCCAGATGCTGGCGTCGATCCTGCGCGCGGCGGGCCTGCGCACCGCCGCCGTCGGCAACATCGGCACGCCGATCGTCGACGTGGTGCTCGGCGAGGAGACCTACGACGTACTCGCCGTGGAGCTCTCCAGCTACCAGCTGCACTGGGCGCCCTCGCTGCGCGCCCACTCGGCCGCCGTCCTCAACCTGGCCCCGGACCACCTCGACTGGCACGGCTCCATGGAGGCGTACGCCGCCGACAAGGGCCGGATCTACGAGGGCAACACGGTCGCCTGCGTCTACAACGTGGCCGACCCGGCCACCGAGGACCTGGTGCGCGAGGCGGACGTCGAGGAGGGCTGCCGGGCGATCGGCTTCACCCTCGGCACCCCCGGCCCCTCCCAGCTCGGCGTCGTGGACGGCATCCTGGTCGACCGCGCCTTCGTCGCCAACCGGCAGAAGAACGCCCAGGAGCTGGCCGAGGTGGGGGACATCAACCCGCCGGCCCCCCACAACATCGCCAACGCCCTCGCGGCGGCCGCCCTGGCCCGTGCCTTCGGCGTGGAGCCCAAGGCCGTACGGGACGGGCTGCGGGCGTTCACGCCGGACGCCCACCGGATCGCGCACATCGCGGACGTCGACGAGGTCGCGTACGTGGACGACTCCAAGGCGACCAACACGCACGCCGCCGAGGCCTCCCTGGCCGCCTACGACCCGATCGTCTGGATCGCCGGCGGGCTCGCCAAGGGCGCGTCCTTCGACGAGCTGGTGACCAGGTCGGCGAAGCGGCTGCGCGGGGTCGTCCTGATCGGCGCGGAGCGCCACCTGATCGCCGAAGCGCTGGCGCGACACGCCCCCGAGGTACCGGTGGTCGACCTCGACCGGACCGACACTGGGGCGATGTCCGCGGCGGTCCGCGAGGCGGCCGCGCTGGCGAAGCCCGGGGACACGGTCCTGCTGGCCCCGGCCTGCGCCTCGATGGACATGTTCACCAACTACAACAAGCGCGGCGAGGCCTTCGCGGAAGCGGTCCGCGAACTCGCCGCCGAGCGCGCCTAGCCGGCCGGGACCCGTCCCGCGGACCGGCGGCGCCGGGCACGACTGGAGGGGACAGCACAGATGCCGGCCGAAGCGACCCCGCCCGGATCAGCCCTGCGCAGCCGGGCCGCCGCGTTCCCGCGCCGCCCCGCGGTCGGGCGCGGTGGCGGCGGCAGCCCGTCGCGGCTCGGCGGCGGGGGCCCCCGGCGGCTCCTGGAGCGGGCCAGGCGGGCCTGGGACCGGCCGCTCACCGCGTACTACCTGATCCTGGGCAGCTCGCTGCTGATCACCGTGCTCGGTCTGGTGATGGTCTACTCGGCCTCGATGATCAAGGCCCTGGAGCTGTCGCTGCCGGCCTCGTACTTCTTCCGCAAGCAGTTCCTCGCCGCCCTGATCGGCGGGGCGCTGATGTACGCGGCCGCCCGGATGCCCGCCAGGCTGCACCGGGCGCTGTCGTACCCGATGCTGGTCGTCACCGTCTTCCTCATGGTCCTGGTGCAGATCCCGGGGATAGGGATGTCGGTCAACGGCAACCAGAACTGGATCTATCTGGGCGGCCCGTTCCAGCTCCAGCCCAGCGAGTTCGGCAAGCTGGCGCTGATCCTGTGGGGCGCGGACCTGCTCGCCCGCAAACAGGACAAGCGGCTGCTCACCCAGTGGAAGCACATGCTGGTGCCGCTGGTCCCGGTGGCGTTCCTGCTGCTCGGGCTGATCATGCTCGGCGGTGACATGGGCACCGCGATCATCCTCTCCGCCATCCTCTTCGGACTGCTCTGGCTCGCCGGGGCGCCCACCCGGCTCTTCGGGGGCGTCCTCGCGGTGGCGACGACCATCGCGGTGCTGCTCATCAAGACCAGCCCCAACCGGATGGGCCGGCTCGCCTGCATCGGGGCCACCGACCCCGGTCCCCAGGACCAGTGCTGGCAGGCCGTGCACGGGATCTACGCCCTCGCCTCGGGCGGATGGTTCGGTTCCGGTCTGGGCGCGAGTGTGGAAAAATGGGGTCAACTCCCCGAACCGCACACCGACTTCATCTTTGCCATCACCGGTGAGGAACTGGGCCTGGCGGGCACACTGTCGGTGCTCGCCCTGTTCGCGGCTCTAGGCTATGCGGGTATCCGCGTGGCCGGACGCACGGAGGACCCCTTCGTGAGGTACGCCGCGGGAGGTGTGACCACCTGGATCGTGGCCCAGGCCGTGATCAACATCGGTGCGGTGCTCGGTCTGCTGCCGATCGCCGGGGTCCCGCTCCCGCTGTTCTCCTACGGTGGGTCCGCCCTGCTGCCGACCATGTTCGCCGTGGGGCTGCTGATCGCGTTCGCGCGGGACGACCCCGCGGCGCGGGCGGCGCTGGCCATGCGGCAGCCTCGGGTGAGTTGGAAGTCGATGAGACGGCGCGTCAAGAAGCGTCCGTCCGGAGAGCGGTGAATTTCGGTGCATGTCGTACTCGCCGGTGGGGGGACCGCCGGCCACATCGAGCCCGCGCTCGCCCTCGCGGACGCCCTGCGCAGGCAGGACCCGACCGTGGGGATCACGGCCCTCGGCACGGAGAAGGGCCTGGAGACGCGGCTGGTCCCCGAGCGGGGCTATGAACTCGCGCTCATCCCGGCCGTCCCGCTGCCCCGCCGGCCCACCCCCGAACTGATCACGGTCCCGGGGCGGCTGCGCGGCACGATCAAGGCCGCCGAGCAGATCCTGGAGCGCACCAAGGCGGACTGCGTCGTCGGCTTCGGCGGCTATGTCGCCCTGCCCGGCTATCTGGCCGCCAAGCGGCTCGGGGTGCCGATCGTGGTCCACGAGGCCAACGCCCGGCCCGGGCTGGCCAACAAGATCGGCTCGCGGTACGCGGCCGGGGTCGCGGTGGCCACGCCCGACAGCAAGCTCCGCAACTCCCGCTACATCGGCATCCCGCTGCGGCACTCCATCGCCACCCTCGACCGCGCCCGGGTCCGCCCCGAGGCGCGCGCCGCGTTCGGCCTGGACCCCAACCTGCCGACGCTGCTGGTCTCCGGCGGCTCGCAGGGCGCCCGCCGCCTCAACGAGGTGATCCAGCAGGTCGCCCCGGTGCTCCAGCGCTCCGGCATCCAGATCCTGCACGCGGTCGGCCCGAAGAACGAACTGCCGCGCGTCGACAACATGCCCGGAATGCCGCCGTACATCCCGGTACCGTACGTGGACCGGATGGATCTCGCGTACGCCGCGGCCGACATGATGCTCTGCCGCGCGGGTGCGATGACCGTCGCCGAGCTCTCCGCCGTCGGGCTGCCCGCCGCCTATGTCCCGCTGCCGATCGGCAACGGCGAACAGCGGCTCAACGCCCAGCCGGTGGTGAAGGCGGGCGGAGGTCTGCTGGTCGACGACGCCGAGCTCACCCCCGGGTGGGTGCAGGACCAGGTCCTGCCCGTGCTCGCCGACCCGCACCGGTTGTACGAGATGTCCCGTGCCGCCTCCGAGTTCGGCCGCCGGGACGCCGACGACCTGCTCGTCGGCATGGTGTACGAGGCGATCGCCGCGCGCTGACGGAGCGGCAGAAGGCAGGGGACCGTGGCCGGACAGGCGACCGCTCGACGCGGAGCGGGACAGACGAGGAAGTCCGGCCCGTCCGGCCCCCGCCGCCCCTTTCGACGGCTGAATCCGCGGCTGCCCGCCCGGCGCCGGCTGCTGCTGATTCTGGCCACGGCCGTCGTCGTGGGCTCGGCCGTGATCTGGGTGCTCTACGGCTCCACCTGGCTGCGGGCCGAAGAGGTGGAGACCAGCGGCACCGAGGTGCTCACCCCCGCCGAAGTCGAGGCGGCGGCGGCCGTTCCGCTCGGGTCGCCGCTGGTCTCGGTGGACACGGACGCCATCGAGGCACGGCTGCTGCGCAAGCTGCCGCGGCTGGACTCGGTGGAGGTCAGCCGCTCCTGGCCGCACGGCATCGCCCTGGACGTCACCGAGCGCAAGCCCGTTCTGCTGATGAAAAAAGGCGCGAACTTCACCGAAGTGGACGCCAAGGGTGTGCGGTTCGCCACGGTCGCCAAGGCGCCCGCGCACGTACCGCTGCTCGAACTGAATCCAGACACCTCCGGCAATTCGGCCTCTCTGCGCCGCTTTCCGGCCGACGATCTGGTGCGCGAGGCGGTGCGGGTGGCGGGCGAACTCCCGTCCGCGGTCGCCAAGGACACCCGACTCGTCCGGGTCACCTCCTACGACGCGGTCTCCCTGGAGTTGAGCCGCGGGCGTACCGTCCTGTGGGGCAGTGACGAGGAGGGGGAGCTCAAAGCCCGTACGCTGGTCGCCCTCATGAAAGCGGCGCCCAGGGCGCGGTACTTCGATGTGAGCGCCCCCACCGCCCCTGCGGTATCGGGGAGTTGACGCACATATGCGCTGGCCAGCACCCTGGTTGGTCATCGCTACGGGTGATCACATAGGGTGAAAAGAAAAACGGGAGGTTCGGCGTGTTCGTTGAACGTGCGCCACTTGTCGACTTAGTGTCCTGTTCGGAAGAGTCCAGTGAACAGACACATTGGTAACCCTAAACTTCAACGTTAGGGTTCGGGTCGGCGTTCGGACCGTCCCACATCGGCATTCGTCGTCGCCGTGCGACACCCGCACGTGACGACCCGTAACTCGAGGCGAGAGGCCTTCGACGTGGCAGCACCGCAGAACTACCTCGCAGTCATCAAGGTCATCGGTGTCGGCGGCGGTGGTGTCAATGCCATCAACCGAATGATCGAGGTCGGTCTCAAGGGCGTCGAGTTCATCGCGATCAACACCGACGCACAAGCTCTGTTGATGAGCGACGCCGACGTCAAGCTCGACGTCGGCCGTGAACTCACCCGCGGCCTCGGGGCCGGAGCCAACCCGGCAGTCGGGCGCAAGGCGGCAGAGGACCACCGCGAGGAGATCGAGGAGGTCCTCAAGGGGGCCGACATGGTCTTCGTCACCGCGGGCGAGGGCGGCGGCACCGGCACCGGCGGCGCACCCGTCGTCGCCAACATCGCGCGCTCGCTCGGCGCCCTCACGATCGGTGTGGTCACCCGGCCGTTCACCTTCGAGGGACGCCGTCGCGCCAACCAGGCGGAGGACGGCATCGCCGAGCTCCGCGAAGAGGTCGACACCCTCATCGTCATCCCCAACGACCGGCTGCTGTCCATCTCGGACCGCCAGGTCAGCGTGCTCGACGCGTTCAAGTCGGCCGACCAGGTGCTGCTCTCCGGCGTCCAGGGCATCACCGACCTGATCACCACCCCGGGCCTGATCAACCTTGACTTCGCCGACGTCAAGTCGGTCATGTCCGAGGCCGGTTCGGCGCTCATGGGCATCGGCTCGGCGCGCGGCGACGACCGCGCGGTGGCCGCCGCCGAGATGGCGATCTCCTCGCCGCTCCTGGAGGCGTCCATCGACGGCGCCCGCGGTGTGCTGCTCTCCATCTCCGGCGGCTCGGACCTCGGTCTCTTCGAGATCAACGAGGCCGCGCAGCTGGTCAGCGAGGCCGCCCACCCCGAGGCCAACATCATCTTCGGCGCGGTCATCGACGACGCGCTGGGCGACGAGGTCCGGGTCACGGTCATCGCCGCCGGATTCGACGGCGGCCAGCCGCCCGCCCGCCGCGACACCGTGCTCGGCTCCACCGCCGGCAAGCGCGAGGAGCCCGCGCCGGTCCGCGCCGCCGAGCGCCCGCTGGGCGGACTCGGCACCGTGGCCCCGCGCGAGGACACCCCGGCCCCGGCCCCGGTCGAGACGGCCCCGGCCGGCGAGACCGGCCCGGCGCAGGTGCCGACGGCCCGCCCGTACCAGGACAGCCAGGCCGAAGAGCTGGATGTCCCGGACTTCTTGAAGTGATAGGGCAGCACTCCCTCGTGAGCGGCGCGCACTTCGCCTTCACCGACCGGTGGGGTGGGGTGAGCGCCGCTCCGTACGAGGAGCTCAACCTCGGCGGCGCGGTCGGCGACGACCCCGCCGCGGTGCTCGCCAACCGGGGCCTCGCGGCGAAGGCGCTGGGGCTTGACCCGGACCTGGTGGTCTGGATGAACCAGGTGCACGGGCCGGACGTGGCCGTGGTGGACGGGCCGTGGGGCGCGGCCGCCGCCGAGGGGACCCAGGACATTCCGGCGGTGGACGCGGTGGTGACGGCCCGGCGCGGGCTCGCCCTCGCGGTGCTGACCGCCGACTGCACCCCCGTACTGCTCGCCGACCCGGTCGCCGGGGTGGCGGCCGCCGCGCACGCGGGGCGGCCCGGGATGGTCGCGGGCGTGGTGCCCGCGGTGGTGAAGGCGATGGTCGCGCTCGGGGCGGAGCCGTCCCGGATCAGCGCCCGGACCGGGCCCGCCGTCTGCGGCAGGTGCTACGAGGTCCCGGCGGCGATGCGGGACGAGGTCGCCGCGGTCGAGCCGGCCGCCTGGTCCGAGACCAGTTGGGGAACGCCGGCGGTCGATGTGACCGCCGGGGTGCACGCGCAGCTGGCGGCGCTCGGAGTGACGGACCGGCAGACGTCGGGGGTGTGCACGCTGGAGTCGCGCGACCACTTCTCGTACCGCCGCGACCGCACCACCGGCCGGCTCGCCGGATACGTCTGGCTCGACCCGGCGGGAGCCGGCGGGGCCGAGGAAGAGGGGAGCGGGGTATGACGGAGCTGACGGACCCGGCGGACCCGGGTGGCCGCAAGGCGGAACTCGCCGCGAACCTGGCACAGGTGGAGGAACGTATCTCCGCTGCCTGCGCGGCCGCCGGGCGCAAGCGGGACGACGTGACGCTCATCGTGGTCACCAAGACCTACCCGGCGAGCGACGTACGGCTGCTCCACGAGCTGGGGGTGCGTCAGGTCGCCGAGAACCGGGACCAGGACGCGGCGCCCAAGGCGGCCGAGTGCGCGGATCTGACGGACCTGCGCTGGCACTTCGTGGGCCAGCTCCAGACGAACAAGGTCCGTTCTGTGGTGACTTACTCGGATCTGGTGCAGTCCGTGGACCGGGACCGGCTGGTCACCGCGCTCTCCGCCGCCGCCGTGAAGGCGGAGCGCGAGGTGGGGTGCCTCATCCAGGTCGCGCTGGACGCGGAGTCGGGTGCGCGGGGCGACCGGGGCGGCGTCGCCCCGGACGGAATCGAGCAGTTGGCCCGCCTTGTGGCGGACGCGCCCGGTCTGCGGCTGGACGGTCTGATGACCGTGGCGCCGCTGGCGGGTGAGTACGCGGGGCGCGAACGGGCCGCATTCGAGCGGCTGATGGATTTGTCGACTGACCTGCGCCGCGCTCATCCGGCTGCGAACATGGTGTCAGCAGGGATGAGTGCGGACCTCGAAGAGGCTGTAGCGGCCGGAGCGACACATGTACGCGTCGGTACGGCGGTACTCGGAGTCCGACCCCGGCTCGGGTAACGTCGCGAAGCAAGTCGGACCACAGCAGAAAATATGGTCATTCCCACTCTTCAGTGGGCAGACCTAGTGGATCGTGGGCACTTGGTGACACAGCGACATTTGGCGACAAGGGCGATCCACCACAGAGCGGAGGAATCGGAGCATGGCCGGCGCGATGCGCAAGATGGCGGTCTACCTCGGTCTCGTGGAGGACGACGGGTACGACGGCCCGGGGTTCGACCCCGATGACGAGTTCGAACCCGAGCCGGAGCCCGAGCGGGACCGCCGCCGGCATCAGCCCCCGCATCAGGTCGAACGGGACGAACCGGTACGAGCCGTACAGCCGCCAGCCCCCCGTGAGCCGGTGTCCCATGCAGCCGTGATGCCCGCGGAATCGGGGCGTCCGGCGCGAATCGCCCCCGTGGCATCCATCACACCTGAACGTCCGAGCCTGGAGAAGAACGCACCGGTGATCATGCCCAAGGTCGTGTCCGAGCGGGAGCCCTACCGCATCACCACGCTGCACCCGCGGACCTACAACGAGGCCCGTACCATCGGGGAACACTTCCGCGAGGGCACGCCGGTGATCATGAACCTCACCGAGATGGACGACACGGATGCGAAGCGACTTGTCGACTTTGCCGCCGGACTTGTGTTTGGTTTGCACGGCAGCATTGAACGGGTGACGCAGAAGGTGTTCCTGTTGTCGCCTGCTAACGTCGATGTCACGGCGGAGGACAAGGCCCGTATCGCAGAGGGCGGTTTCTTCAACCAGAGCTGAGACACGACACCGGGAACGATCCGGCCACGGGGCCGGGGGCACAGAGAGCAAGGGGAGAGGGAAGCGCGAGATGGGCGTCGCACTGGATGTGGTCTACATCGCGCTGATGTGCTTCCTCATCGTGCTGATCTTCCGGCTCGTCATGGACTACGTCTTGCAGTTCGCACGTTCATGGGAACCCGGCAAGGCGATGGTGGTCGTTCTTGAGGCCACCTACACTGTCACCGATCCACCGCTCAAGCTTCTGCGGCGGTTCATTCCGCCGCTGCGTCTCGGGGGCGTGGCACTCGACCTGTCCTTCTTCGTTCTGATGATCATCGTGTACATCCTGATCTCCATCGTCACCAGCGTGGGGAGATAGATGTGAGCGACACGGTCCTGCCGACTGCCGACGACTACGTAGAGGTGAAGAAGAGATGCCGCTGACCCCTGAGGACGTGCGGAACAAGCAGTTCACGACCGTCCGGCTCCGAGAAGGCTATGACGAGGACGAGGTCGATGCCTTCCTGGACGAGGTCGAAGCCGAACTGACCCGCCTGCTTCGCGAGAACGAGGACCTGCGCGCCAAGCTGGCCGCCGCGACGCGTGCCGCCGCGCAGAACCAGCAGCAGCAGGGTATGCGCAAGCCGGAGCCGCAGGACCAGCGCGGTCCGGGCGCCCCCGTGCCCGCCGCCATATCCGGACCTCCGCAGGTGCAGCAGCAGCCGCAGATGGGCGGCCCGCCCCAACTGCCGAGCGGCGCTCCGCAGCTGCCCGCCGGCCCCGGTGGCCACGGCCCGCAGGGCCAGCACGGCCAGGGCCCCATGGGCCAGAACCAGCTCGGCCAGGGCCCCATGGGCCAGCACGGCCAGGGTCCGATGGGCCAGAACCAGCTGGGCCAGGGTCCGATGGGCCAGGGCCCCATGGGTCAGGGTCCGATGGGCCAGAACCAGCTCGGCCAGGGCCCCATGGGCCAGCCGATGGGCGGCCCCATGGGCGGTCACGGCCCGCAGCTGCCGCAGCCCGGCCAGGGCCCCGGTGGCGACAGCGCCGCGCGTGTCCTCTCGCTGGCCCAGCAGACCGCCGACCAGGCGATCGCCGAGGCCCGCTCCGAGGCCAACAAGATCGTCGGCGAGGCCCGGTCGCGCGCCGAGGGCCTGGAGCGGGACGCCCGCGCCAAGGCGGACGCACTGGAGCGGGACGCGCAGGAGAAGCACCGCGTCGCGATGGGCTCGCTGGAGTCCGCCCGCGCCACGCTGGAGCGCAAGGTCGAGGACCTGCGCGGCTTCGAGCGCGAGTACCGTACGCGGCTGAAGTCCTACCTGGAGTCGCAGCTGCGCCAGCTGGAGACCCAGGCGGACGACTCGCTGGCTCCGCCGCGCACCCCGGCCACCGCGTCGCTGCCGCCGGCCCCGCAGATGAGCGGGTCGATGGCGTCGGCCGGTGCGGGCTCGATGGGGCACACGATGGGTGGCCAGCCGTCGATGGGCGGCGCGCCGTCGTACGGCGGGCAGCAGCAGATGTCGCCCGCGATGACGCAGCCGATGGCTCCGGTGCGGCCGCAGGGGCCGTCGCCGATGCAGCAGGCTCCCTCTCCGATGCGGGGCTTTCTGATCGACGAGGACGACAACTGACGGGCGGGGTCGTACTGACCCGCACGTAGCCTTCGGCAGGCTGAAGGGCCGGGCCCCCGGATGATCCGGGGGCCCGGCCCTTTTTCGCCCCCGGGCCCCGTGCTTCGTCCGCG
>NZ_BAAACA010000030.1:0-51284 GCF_039521265.1 Streptomyces crystallinus
CCCGCGCCCCTTAAAGGCGTGCGTGGCCGAGCCGGTGCATCGGGCGGCCCACCAAGGGGCGCGGGGAACTGCGCGATCAGCCACGGACGACCCGCAGCCGAAGTCACCGCGCCCAGCGACTCCCTTAGATGCGCACCTGGATCGCGCGCGCCAAGCGGTCATGCAGGCCCCGGCCGTCCCGGTCCCAGACCAGGGCCGGGATGGCGAGGCAGAGCAGGACGCTGCGCAGGAGCGCGCGCGGGAAGCTGAGGCGGCCGCCGCCCTCGGCGATCAGACGGAGGCCCAGGATGCGCTTGCCGGGTGTGGAACCGACCGTTCCGACGGTCAGGATGCTCATCACCAGGAAGACGACGAGCGCCCAGTTGTTGGTGAGGTGGAGCTGGCGGTGCGCGAGCAGCCCGTATGCGATCAGGGCGCTCACCGACCAGTCGATGAAGATGGCGCCGAAGCGCCGACCCAGGGGGGCGATGGCGCCCGGCCCCTCCTCCGGCAGACCGAGCTGCTCGCCGCGGTAACCGAAGTCGACGCCCATCTCCTCGGCCGCCGCCTTGGGCCCGGAGAGCCACGATCCGATTGCTTGCCTGTTGTCCACGCTTCCACGGTACCGGCCGGGTTACGCGACCCCGCCCCCGGGAGGGGACAGAGGACCGGGTATATCCCATTTGTACGGGTCTTGACGCGGTCCCTACCCAGGCCCCGGTTAACTTGGGCGAAACAAACGGGTCACGCTTGAGAAATCCCGCCTGCCTATGGTCAGGTCCAGCGTGTGCCACCGCACTGGCCGCACCACGAGCTACAACCCCGTCTCCCCCGGACGGGAGTAGGAGGAGTTGGATGTTCCAGAACGCCGACGACGCCAAGAAGTACATCGCGGACAACGACGTCAAGATGGTGGACGTCCGGTTCTGCGACCTTCCCGGCGTGATGCAGCACTTCACGATCCCGGCGACGGCGTTCGACCCGGCCGAGGAGCTGGCGTTCGACGGTTCGTCGATCCGTGGCTTCCAGGCGATCCACGAGTCCGACATGGCGCTGCGCGCCGACCTGTCGACCGCGCGTCTGGACCCGTTCCGCCGCGACAAGACGCTGAACATCAACTTCTTCATCCACGACCCGATCACGGGCGAGCAGTACAGCCGCGACCCGCGCAACATCGCCAAGAAGGCCGAGGCCTACCTCGCCTCGACCGGCATCGCGGACACGGCGTACTTCGGCCCCGAGGCCGAGTTCTACGTCTTCGACTCGGTGCGCTTCGAGACCTCCGCGAACCAGGGCTTCTACCACATCGACTCCGAGGCGGGCGCCTGGAACACCGGTGCGGTCGAGGACAACCGCGGCTACAAGGTCCGCTACAAGGGCGGCTACTTCCCGGCCCCGCCGGTCGACCACTTCGCCGACCTGCGTGCCGAGATCTCCCTGGAGTTGGAGAAGTCCGGCCTCCAGGTCGAGCGCCAGCACCACGAGGTGGGCACGGCCGGCCAGGCGGAGATCAACTACAAGTTCAACACGCTGCTGGCCGCGGCCGACGACCTGATGCTCTTCAAGTACATCGTGAAGAACGTCGCCTGGCGCAACGGCAAGACCGCGACCTTCATGCCGAAGCCGATCTTCGGCGACAACGGCTCGGGCATGCACGTCCACCAGTCCCTGTGGACCGGCGGCGAGCCGCTCTTCTACGACGAGCAGGGCTACGCGGGCCTGTCGGACACCGCCCGCTACTACATCGGCGGCATCCTCAAGCACGCCCCGTCGCTGCTGGCCTTCACCAACCCGACGGTGAACTCCTACCACCGCCTGGTCCCCGGCTTCGAGGCCCCGGTCAACCTGGTCTACTCGCAGCGCAACCGCTCCGCCGCGATGCGCATCCCGATCACGGGCTCGAACCCGAAGGCCAAGCGCGTCGAGTTCCGCGCCCCGGACCCGTCGTCCAACCCGTACCTCGCCTTCTCGGCGCTGCTCCTCGCGGGCCTCGACGGCATCAAGAACAAGATCGAGCCGGCCGAGCCGATCGACAAGGACCTCTACGAGCTCGCCCCCGAGGAGCACGCGGGCGTCCCCCAGGTCCCGACCTCCCTCCCGGCGGTACTGGAGGCCCTGGAGGCCGACAACGAGTACCTCCAGGCGGGCGGCGTCTTCACGTCCGACCTGATCGAGACGTGGATCGACTACAAGCGCACGGCGGAGATCGCCCCGATCCAGCTGCGGCCGCATCCGCACGAGTTCGAGCTGTACTTCGACATCTAAGCCCCACCGGGTGTCACACGTCTGAGGCCCTGCCGCTTCTCCGGAAGCGGCAGGGCCTCCGTGTGTCTCGGCCCGGGGATGCGTTACGGGCCCGAACTCGACCTCCCCAGGCTCCTCTTGGCAAGATCAGGCACCCGATCCGATCAGCCTTGACCGGATCGGGTTTGATCCCGTCCGAGAGGAAACCTCTTGCGCTCCCGCCCCACCCTCCGCACCGCCGCCCTCGCCACCGCCCTCCTCGCCTCCGTCCTCACCGCCCAGGCCGGTTCCGCCGCCGCCGACGTCCCCGTCCCCCTCAAGACCGGGGCCGTCTTCAACAACCCCGTCGGGACCGCCGCCGAGCAGCAGGCCGTCGTGGCGCGGCAGGTGGAGCTCGTCGCGGGGGTGCCCGCCGGGGCGCGGATACGGCTGGCCATGTTCTACGCCGATGACCCGGCCCTGCCCGACGCGCTGATCGCCGCCCATCGGCGGGGCGTCGACGTGCAGGCGGTCTTCGACGAGAAGGCGGTGGGCATGGCTCCGTACAAGAGCCTGCTGGCCGAGCTCGGTGGGGACACGGCCAAGGCGTCGTGGGTGATGAGCTGCGGGGCCGGGCGCGGTTGCGTGGGGACGCGGGCGCTCGGGACCGTCGACGCCATCAACCACAACAAGTTCCTGCTGCTGTCCGAGACCCAGGGCACCCCCCACGTCGTCGTCCAGTCCTCCGCCAACCTCCATGTCGGCCGCGACGGCACCAAGGGGTGGAACAACGCCCTGGTTCTGGTGGGGAATGAGGGGATCTACTCCGCCTACGATGCGTATTTCGATGATCTGAAAGCCCGGCGCGCCAACAACGACTACTACCGCACCGGCCGGCCTCCCGTCGCCTCCGGCAACGCCAAGGCGCACTTCTATCCGCGCGCCGAGAGCAACGGCTCGCCCTACAACGACCCCTCCGAGGACACCGTCGCCACGGTGCTCGACAACGTCGCCTGTTTCGGGAACTCCACGTACGGGACGACCGACAACCACCGGACCCGGATCCGGGTCAGCATGACCATCTTCAGCCGCCCCTACCTCGCCGAACGGCTCGCCGAGCTCGACGCGCAGGGGTGTTATGTCGAGGTGTCCGAGACGTACAACCCGGACAGCGCGCTGGAGAAGCAGTCGCTGGAGACGCTGCTGAAGAAGACCTCCAGTGTGTACGGCGGGGTCATCACCAAGTACTACTGCCAGGCCGACTCCACCTGGATCCACGACAAGTACCTGCTCGTGGAGGGGAAGTACTACAACACGCCGGACCGCAAGGTGCTGTGGACCGGCAGCCACAACTGGAGCGGGAACTCGCTGCGGCAGAGCGACGAGACCATGCTCCAGCTGGAGGACGGCGGCGTCTTCGACGCGTACGTGGCCAACTTCAACCAGCTGCGGGCCGCGACCACCCATCAGCCCGCCAACGGGGCCCCGGCCACCTGCTGAGCCCACGGCGAGGTGCCGCGCCCCGGTCTCGGCGGCGCGGCACCCCTGCCGTCAGCCCGTCAGCGGCCCGAGCGGATCAGGGCCCGGACCATCCGGCACGTCGTGTCCGACGGCGGGTGCACTCCGATCAGCTCCGCCGTGCTCCGTATCTTGCGGTCGGGCGCGTGCTCCGGCTGGTACACCCCGGTGTCGAGCAGCGCGATGGCCAGGCGCATCGCCTTGAGGCGCCGGTTGTGCGTCTCGTACCACACCCGCGGGCGGCCTGCGGGCAGCGGCACCTTCTTCAGGGTCATCAGGGACAGCTGTTGCGGAGCGCGCGAAGTCAGTACGGCAGCGGCCATGGGCATCCTCCTGGGCAGTCGGGAACCCTCACGAACTGCCTCAATTTTACTGCCCGGCACTGACAATCGCCCTTGCTGGAAGGGCCTTTCAGCAGGTCACAGCCGTATCGGCGCCACCGGCGGTACCGTGTCCCCCATGGAGATCTGGATCAACCCCGCCTGTTCCAAGTGCCGCAGCGCCATCGATCTGCTGGACGAGGAGGGCGCCTCGTACACGGTTCGCCGCTACCTCGACGACGTGCCGTCCGAGGACGAGATCCGGGCCGTACTGGAGCGGCTCGGCCTCGAACCCTGGGACATCACGCGCACCCAGGAGGCCGACGCCAAGGAGCTCGGGCTCAAGGAGTGGCCGCGCGACGCCAAGGCGCGCGGGCGCTGGATCGCGGCGCTCGCCGCGCACCCCAAGCTGATCCAGCGCCCGATCATCACGGCGGACGACGGGACGGCCGTGGTGGGCCGCACCGAGGAGGCCGTCCGGGACGCGCTCTCCCGGTAGGGCCCCGGTCCTGGGCTCGGGTCCCGGGCCCGGGCCCGGGCCCGGCCGGTCGGCCCCGACCGGTCAGCTCAGCGCACCCGCTCGTCCGTCCCCGCCACCTTGCGCGCGGTGACGTTCAGACGGTTCCACGTGTTGATCGTGAAGATCAGCGCGAGCAGCCCGCCGAGCTCCTGCTCGCTGAACTCCTCGGCCGCCTCCTCGAACACCTCGTCGCTCACCTCGCCCTGCGAGATCAGCGTGACCGACTCGGTGAGGGCGAGCGCCGCGCGCTCCTGCGCGGTGAAGAAGTGCGGGGCCTCGCGCCACACACCGACCATGTGCAGCCGCTCCGGGTTCTCGCCCGCCTTGTGCGCGTCGCTGACGTGCATGTGGAGGCAGTACGCGCAGTTGTTGATCTGCGAGGCACGTATCTGCACCAGCTCCACCAGGGCGGGGTCGAGGTGCTCGGTGGCCGCGACGTTGAGGGCGATGATCGCCTTGAACGCCTTCGGGTTGGCCTTGGCGAAGTCGATCCGTACGGGGTTGTGGGCCGCCGCCAGGGCGATGGTCTCGTCGATGCCGGTGGTCTGCGGGGCGAGCTGCGTCGTCGTCATGATCATTAATCTACGGGAGCGGGCGACCGGCCCCCAGGTGCATTTCCGGTGCGGAATGTCGGGTCAATTCGGCGGCCGGACACATCCGTACGAGCAGCGGCACGCTCAGCGGCTCCCCTCGCCGAGCTGCCGCTCCGCCTCCGCCAGGACCTCGGTGACCCGCGCCCCGAACCCCGCGTCGCACGGATGCGGCACCCCCTCCCGTACCGCCCGCAGCAGCGCGTCGAGCGCCGCCGCGAACGACTCGTCCGCCCCGCCCCAGTCCGGCATGGGCACCACGCCCGGCTCCCCCAGGAACTCCACGCTCACGCCCGTCGCGGCCTCCGGCGCCGTGAAGCCGAGGGTGGCCGTGGCCGAGACGCCCGAGGCGTGGCGCAGGACCAGGTGGACCGTGTCGCCGGGGCCGGGCGCGGCCGTCACCCGCTCCACCTCGCCGAGCACCGCCAGCAGCACCGACAGGGCGTGCGGGCCCACGTCCCAGAGCGCGCCCTTCTCCCGGCGCCAGGGCGAGGCGGCGTACGGGCTCGGCGCCGCGCCGGGCGTGAACAGCGCGCCCAGCCAGTGCGCGCGGGCCGTGAACCAGCCCTTCAGCGCGGCCTGCCGGTCGATCCAGGCGGCCGTGCCCGGGGCGAAGCGCAGGGTGAAGAAGACCACCGAGGCGACCCCGGCCCGGCGTGCCGCCTCGGCGACCTCGCGCGCCCGGCCGGGGTCCGTGGCGACCGGCTTGTCGAGCAGCAGATGGCAGCCGGCCGCCGCCGCCCGTACCGCCAGCGGCGCCTGGACGTCCGGGGGCAGCGCGAAGGCGACCGCGTCGCACGCCGCGAACAGCTCGTCCACGTCCTCGTGGACGGGGACGGAGTGCTCGGCGGCGAGCGCGGCCGCCGCCTCGGGGCGGCGCCCCCACACCCCGGCGAACGCGACCCCGGGGTGCGCGGCGAGCGCGGGCGCGTGGGCGGCGACGGCCCACGGGCCGGTGCCGAGGAGTCCGATACGGAGGGGGGACGGGCGGGGCGCGGTGGCGGATGCGTCGGTCATGGCGCCCAGTGTGCTGCGTCACAGCGGGCGGTGGGAGCGGGTTACGAACGCCACCTGAGTAACACCGGGTTCACACACGGGCAACGGACGGGAAATCCCGGGGTGTGAGGCTGCGCGCAGCAGCCCCGGACGCCCCGCACGGCGTCGGCGGCCCCGCCGCTCCGCGGCTCCCGCACCACCAGCAGCTCCCGCAAAGGATGGCTTCCGTGACGTTCAAGGCTGAGTACATCTGGATCGACGGCACCGAGCCGACCGCCAAGCTCCGCTCGAAGACCAAGATCATCGCGGGTGTGCCGGACGGCGCCGAGCTGCCGGTGTGGGGCTTCGACGGCTCCTCCACCAACCAGGCCGAGGGCCACGCCTCCGACCGGGTGCTCAAGCCGGTCTTCTCCTGTCCGGACCCGATCCGCGGCGGCGACGACCTGCTCGTGCTGTGCGAGGTCCTGGACATCGACGGCACGCCGCACGCGTCCAACACCCGCGCCCAGCTGCGTCCGATCGCCGAGCGGTTCGCCGCGCAGGAGCCGATCTTCGGTATCGAGCAGGAGTACACCTTCTTCGACGGCGCCCGTCCGCTGGGCTTCCCGGTCGGCGGCTTCCCGGCCGCGCAGGGCGGCTACTACTGCGGTGTCGGCGCCGACGAGATCTTCGGCCGCGAGATCGTCGAGAAGCACCTCGACCACTGCCTCGCCGCGGGGCTGAGCATCTCCGGCATCAACGCCGAGGTCATGCCGGGCCAGTGGGAGTTCCAGGTCGGCCCCGTGGGCCCGCTGGAGGTCTCCGACCAGCTGTGGATCGCGCGCTGGCTGCTCTACCGCACGGCCGAGGAGTTCAACGTCTCGGCGACGCTCGACCCGAAGCCGGTGAAGGGCGACTGGAACGGCGCGGGCGCGCACACCAACTTCTCCACCAAGGCGATGCGCGAGGGCTACGACGCGATCATCACCGCGTGCGAGTCGCTCGGCGAGGGCTCCAAGCCGATGGACCACGTCAAGAACTACGGCGCCGGCATCGACGACCGCCTCACCGGTCTGCACGAGACCGCCCCGTGGAACGAGTACTCGTACGGCGTCTCGGACCGCGGCGCCTCGGTGCGCATCCCGTGGCAGGTCGAGGTGGACAAGAAGGGCTACATCGAGGACCGCCGCCCGAACGCGAACGTCGACCCGTACGTCGTGACCCGGCTGATCGTCGAGACCTGCTGCACCGGCCTGGAGAAGGCCGGTCAGGTCTGAGCCGCACCGGATCCGTTCCGAAGGGCGCCCACCCAGATGGTGGGCGCCCTTCGGGCTTTGCGGCAGGGCGAGTTCAGGCGTTCCGGCCAGGCGGTTTCCGGTCATCTGAGCCACGGGGCGTATCAGTGTGTGGGAGGACACTGCTCGGGCTCGGACACATCTGGTTCAATATGCACATGGCCAGCCACCCGAACCCCGCGACAGGTCGCAGCGACCTCGAGCCGTTCTGGCCGTCCCGCCAGGACCACGACTTCGACCGGGTGTGTTGCCGCGCGACGAACGCGCCGGCCCTCTAACGCCTCCCCTTCACCGAAGGCCTTCGGCCCGCGCGCACCGACGTACGTCCCCTGCTGACGACTCCGCGCGAAAGAGCTGACCTCTCATGGCGAACAACGCCCCTGTCTTCCCCGCCGCCCGCCCCGCGCCCGCGCCCCTGGGACGGCATCGACTCCGTGCCGTCGACCGCGACGAGGTGGCCGCCACCGGCACCGTCGTCGACTTCCTGCCGCCGGGCGCCACTTGGCTGCCCGCTCCCGCCCACACCCTGCCCGCGCTGCCCGGCCGGCCCCCGATGGTCGGCTATCTCGTCCTCGTCCCGGCCGACCAGCAGCCGCTGCTCGCCGCCGCGCCCCAGCCGGCGGCCGAGGAGCCCGAGGCCGGCGCGGCGGGCGGTGACGAGCTCGTACGTATCGACGCGGTCCGCCGCACCGCCGAGGTCGACGGACAGCTGCTCGACCTCACGTACCTGGAATTCGAGCTGCTCGCCCATCTGGTGGCGAACCCTCAGCGGGTGCACACCCGCGACCAGTTGGTGACCACGGTGTGGGGGTACGGCCACGTCGGCGACGGCCGGACCGTGGACGTCCACGTCGCCCGGCTGCGCCGCAAGCTGGGCGCCCGCCACCGCCACGCGATCCAGACGGTCCGGCGGGTCGGGTACAAGTACGCCCCCTGATCCCCGCCCGCGACAGCGCGACGCATCCGGCGCCCCCGGCACGCTCCTGGCGTGCCGGGGGCGCCCTCGTGTGCGGCCGCCGGGGCGGCGGAGGGCAGGATACGAGGTCAGGGGGTGGTGCCAGCTACACCCCGGCCGGGGGGACCGGCCCCGTGACCGCACCCGTGCGGCCCGGCGAGACTGGGGTCCGCAAGCACGCTGGGCCCACGAAGGGGGACGACGACGATGGTGGCGCGTATCAGGGCGGGGCTGCTCGCCGGTGGCCGGGGATTCGGCCTCTCGACGAGCGGCATGGCCGTCGGGATCCTGCTGTTCACGCTGACCGTCGTGTCGATCTCCCTGATCCCGGTCGGCATCGGTGTGTTCACCACGCCGGTCGCGCTCGACGCGGTACGGGTGTACGCCAACCGGCGGCGCTCGCTGGCCCGGGAGTGGCTGGGGATGGAGATCGCGGTGCCGTACCGGACGCTCCCCGCGCAGCGGCCCGGGGTGCTCGGCGCGGTCGAGCGGTGCGGGCAGCTCCTGAAGGACCCGGCGACCTGGCGCGACCTGGAGTGGCTGCTCGCCGACATGACGGCGGGCGCGGTCCTCGCCTTCCTGCCGCCCGCGCTGCTCCTCTACAGCGTGTGGGGTGTCGTGCTCGCCGCGGGTGTCTGGGAGCCGGTCGACAGCGCGGGCGGCGGGCTGTGGTTCACCTTCGTCCACGTCACCTCGCAGTCCACGGCCAACCTGGCGGCCGCCGTCGGCTTCGCGTACACCGCCCTCGGGCTTTTCGTGAACCCGGCGCTGATCCGCGCCAACTTCGGCATCGCCAGGTCGCTTCTCTCCCCCACCCGCGAGCAGGCGCTGGCGCTGCGCGTGGAGCGGCTGACCGAGACGCGGCACGACGCCGTGGACACCTCGGCCGCCGAGCTGCGCCGCATCGAGCGCGATCTGCACGACGGGGCGCAGGCGCGGCTCGTCGCCGTGGGCATGAGCCTGGGCACCGTGGAGGCGCTGATCGAGAAGGACCCCGCGCAGGCGAAGGCGCTGCTCGCCAAGGCCCGCGAGTCGTCCGCCGAGGCGTTGACCGAACTGCGTGACCTGGTCCGGGGCATCCATCCGCCGGTCCTCGCCGAGCGGGGCCTGGGGGACGCGGTGCGCGCCCTGGCGCTGCGGCTGCCGGTGCCGGTGGAGGTCGACGTGCGGCTGCCCGCCGGGCGCGCGGACGCGCCGGTGGAGTCGGCGGCGTACTTCGCCGTCAGCGAGGTCCTCACCAACGCGGTCAAGCACGCCGAGGCCGACCGGATCTGGGTCGACCTCTCGTACGAGGAGGAGAGCCGGGCCCTGCGGATCTCAGTCACCGACAACGGACGCGGCGGGGCGACCGTGGGCGGCGGGTCCGGGCTGAGCGGCCTGGAGCGGCGACTGGGTACATTCGACGGCGTCCTGGCCGTCAGCAGTCCCGTCGGCGGCCCCACCATGGTGACCATGGAGATTCCTTGCGCGTTGTCCTAGCCGAAGACCTCTTCCTGCTGCGCGACGGGCTCGTACGGCTGCTGGAGGCGTACGACTTCGAGATCGTCGCGGCGGTCGAGAGCGGGCCCGAGCTGACCCGGGCCCTTGCCGAGTCGGAGCCGGACGTGGCGATCGTCGACGTACGGCTGCCGCCCACGCACACCGACGAGGGCCTCCAGTGCGCGCTGGCCGCCCGGCGGGCCCGGCCGGGGCTGCCGGTCCTGGTCCTGTCGCAGCACGTGGAGCAGCTGTACGCGCGCGAGCTGCTGGCGGACGGGAACGGGGGCGTCGGCTATCTGCTGAAGGACCGGGTCTTCGACGCGGAGCAGTTCGTGGACGCGGTGCGGCGGGTGGCGGGGGGTGGCACGGCGATGGATCCGCAGGTGATCTCGCAGCTGCTGTCCCGCAAGGTGCGGGACTCGCCGGTGGCGGGGCTCACTCCGCGTGAGCTGGAGGTGATGGAGCTGATGGCCCAGGGGCGGTCCAACGCGGCGATCGCGCAGCAGCTGGTGGTGACGGAGCGGGCGATCGCGAAGCACACGTCCAATATCTTCGCGAAGCTGGGGCTTCCGGTGTCCGATGACGACAATCGGCGGGTGCTGGCGGTGCTCGCCTACCTTGAGCGCGGGTGATTTTGCCCGGTCTTCGTCTGCGGGTGCGTGGTCGGTTGCTCGCGCCGTTCCCCGCGCCCCCTTTCTTGCCCGGTCTTCGTCTGCGGGGCGGTGGCCTCTTCTCGCGCAGTTCCCCGCGCCCCTAGGGGGTTGGGGGCTGTCGGGGGCGTGGGGGCCTGGCGCTGCCACGCCCGGGTGGTTGTGGGTGGCGTGGGGGGCTGGTCCGCGCGGGTTAGCCTGGCTGGACCATGAACCGGATGACTTCGCCCTGGGGGGCGTACGAGCTGAGCCGCTTTCCCGAGGACCCGCGCGATCAGCTGCGGGCCTGGGACGCCGCCGACGAGTATCTGCTGCGGCGTCTGGAGGACGCGGACCTCTCGGGGGCCGTGGTCGCCCTCGGTGACCGGTGGGGTGCGCTGACCACGGCCCTGGCGGCCCGGGGCACCGGCTCGCTCACCCAGATCAGCGAGTCCTTCCTCGGCCAGGAGGCCACCCGGGCGAACCTGGCGCGGGCGGGCGTGCCGGAGGGCGCCGTCACGCTGCTGTCCACCCACGACGAGCCGCCGGCGCGCGTGGACGTGCTGCTGGTGCGCGTACCGAAGAGCCTGGCCCTCCTGGAGGACCAGCTGCACCGGCTCGCACCCGCCGTGCACGCGGGCACCCTGGTCGTGGGCACCGGCATGGTGAAGGACATCCACACCTCCACGCTCCACCTGTTCGAGCGCCTCCTCGGCCCGACGAAGACCTCGCTGGCCGAGAAGAAGGCCCGGCTGATCTTCTGCGAGCCGGACCCGGGGCTGGTCCGCCCGGTGAACCCGTGGCCGCTGACGTACTCCCTGGAGATGGGCATCGGTCCGGCCTCCGGGCTCGCCGTCACCAACTACGCGGGGGTGTTCTGCGCCGACCGCCTCGACATCGGCACCCGCTTCCTGCTCCAGCACCTGCCCGCGCGTACGGGCCCGGACCGCGTCGTCGACCTCGGCTGCGGCAACGGCATCGTGGGGACGGCGGCGGCGCTCGCCAACCCGGAGGCGAGCGTGGTGTTCACCGACGAGTCGCACCAGGCGATCGCCTCGGCGCGGGCCACCTTCCGGCTCTGCGCGGGCGCGGCCCGGGAGGCGGACGCCGAGTTCCGCCTCGGCGACGGGCTGGCCGGGTTCCCGCCGGGCACCGCCGACCTGGTGCTCAACAACCCGCCGTTCCACACCCATCAGGCCACCACCGACCGCACCTCCACCCGGATGTTCACGGACGCGCGCGAAGCGCTGCGCCCGGGCGGTGAGTTGTGGGTGGTCGGCAACCGGCACCTGGGCTACCACCTCAAGCTCCAGCGGCTCTTCGGCAACAGTGAACTGGTCGCCAGCGACCCGAAGTTCGTGGTGCTGCGCGCGGTCAAGCGCTGACCTGTGTTCCTGGAGATACCTACGAAATAGCCGGGGCGTTGAACGCCCCACGCGCCCCATGCGTATGGAACGACGCGCTGCTTCAAGCGAAGGAGTTCCATGGGACGCTCAATACGAAAACGGCCGACCTTCCCTCGGCGGATGACGATGGCCGCCGCGGCACTCTTCATCGGTGGGGGCGGCCTTGTCGCGGTGAATGTGTACGCCTCGGCCAGCGACGACCCGGGACAGGCCCAGACACGGGCCGCCCCGGTGTCGAACGCGTCGACGATCGACTGCCCGGACGTGTCCAACAGCCTCCCGGACGTGCCGGATTCGGCCCGCCCCGAGGTGGACCGGGAGCTGGCCGCCATTGATACGCAGATCACCGACGCATACGAGAAGTTCGCCTCGAACAAGGACCGTGTCGACCGGGATCCCGGATATGCCCGGCAAGCCGTACTGGATCCGCTGAAGGACAAGCGGACGGCGTCGCTCGACCGGATCTCGGTGGCCGTCGGCCGCGGTGGCGGACAGCGGCCGCAGGGCATGCAGGGCCTCGCCCCGTGCACCCTGCGCGCGGACGACAACGGCGCGGGCGGACAGGGAGCCGGACCGGCGGACGCACAGGCCCAGGGCCAAAACCAGCGCCAGGGGCAGGGACAATGGCCTGCTCAGGGGCAGGGTTCCGGCCAAGGACAGAACCAGGGCCAGAACCAGGGCCAGGGGCAGAACGTCGGGAACGGGCCCTCCAGGAGGGACTTCGTCGACATCCGTTCGGTGCGGCCGAACGTGCAGGCCCCCCGCACCCAGCAGGGCGGCTCCACGGGGCTCTTCAGCAGCAGCTGCGGCGTCAACCAGAACGCCAAGCGGAACCCCGACAACGTCATCGTCGCGCCCGGTGTGAGCAATGGCGCCCACCATATGCACGACTATGTCGGAAACCAGGCGACCGACGCCTTCTCCAGCGACGCGGCTCTCGCCAACGGCGGTACGAGCTGCCGCAATCAGGGTGACAAGTCCACGTATTACTGGCCCGTACTGCGTCTTCAGAACGGTCAGAACGAGAACGACGCCAACGCGGACGGCGGCGGCCGGGACAAGAACGTCGGAAAGATCCAGACGCCCTCGCAGGTGACCATCAAGCTGGTCGGCAATCCCGTCAGCAAGGTCACCGCGATGCCGCGCTTTCTGCGGATCATCACCGGCGACGCCAAGGCCTTCACCAACGGCAACGCGAATGCCAACGCGTCCTGGAGCTGCACCGGATTCGAGAACCGCCAGCTGAAGGACAAATACCCGATCTGCCCCCAGGGCAGCAAAGTCGTCCGCACCTTCAATTTCCAGAGCTGCTGGGACGGGAAGAACACGGACAGCGCGAACCACCGGACGCACGTCGCCTTCGCCGGAAGGAACGGCGCGTGCCCGCGCGGCTTCAAGGCGATCCCGCAGTTGCAGCAGCGGATCGTGTACGCCGTGCCGCCGGGCCCCGGGTTCGCCGTCGACTCGTTCCCCGAGCAGCTCCACAAGCCGGTCACCGATCACGGTGACTTCATCAACGTCTTCAGCGACTCGCTGATGAGGAAGGTGGTGACCTGCATCAACACGGGGCGCAGCTGCGCCTGACAGCCAGGGCGCGCACGCCCCTGGAAACCCGCTCCCCCTGATGGGCTCCCCCGGGTCACCCCACCCGGGGGAGCACGCACTGCGCGGTCAGCTCATGTGGTGGTGTCCGGAATGGTTGGTCCCGGTCTCGACACTGCCACCGAGCCGGCCGCGCAGCGCGTTGACCACGTTCTGGTCGCCCACGGCGACCCATTTGCGGCCCACCAGATAGGCGCCGCCGTAGTCCTTGGCGCCGTTGATCCACTCCCGCTGGCCGCGGTCGGTGGCGAAGGTCGCCAGGACATAGCGGCCGTCCGCGGTGTCGCAGTTGGCCTGTCGCAGCTCTGCCGCGTTGGTGGAGATCTTCGGCTCGCAGGCGGCCTGGGCCGCGATCTCTTCGAGGGTTCCGCCGGCTGTCTTCGGCGCGTCGTGGCCGCCCCCGCCGCAGCCCGCGGCTAGGGTCACGACCGCGGCTGCCAGGGCCGCTCGTACAAGGGTGCGCATACCTCCATCGTGCCTTCAACCACCCCCTTCCCGTGGGCATTTGGCCATTTCAGTGGCCTCGTTGCCCCGCATCCGCCCCGCCGATCGACGTGCGCTCCGCACGCGCCTGTTGTCACCCCGGCGACACGAGGAGCGCCGAGCCCATGGCCGAGCCGTCGAGCCCTTCGAACCCCTCCAGACGTACGGTGCTGAGCACCGCGGGAGCCATCGGCGCCGGGGCCGCCGTCGGGGTGGCCGCCCCCGCCCACGCGACCCCTGCCGCCTCCGCGGTTGCACACCCGCTTGACGCGGGGTCCGCCCGGGACGCCCTGATCCGGCTGCTGCCACGGCACGCCGAGCAGATCCGGCTGACCGCGCTGCCCGACGGTGGCCCCGACCGCTTCCGGGTCACGGGCACGGCCGGACGTGTGGAGATCGCCGCAACCAGCCCGGCCACCGCCCTGACCGGGCTGCACTGGTACCTCAAGTACACCTGTAAAGCCCATCTGACCTGGGCCGGGAGCCAACTGGACCTGCCGGCCCTGCTGCCCGCGCCCGAGCGCCCGCTGGAGCGCGCCGCCACCGTCCCGCACCGTTTCGCGCTCAACGACACCCACGACGGCTACACCGCCCCGTACGCCGACTGGCCCCGCTGGGAACGGCTGATCGACGTCCTCGCCCTGCACGGCTGCAACGAGGTGCTGATGACGGTTGGTCAGGAGACCGTGTACCAGCGGGTGTTGCTCGACTTCGGGTACACCGACGAGGAGGCCCGTGCCTGGCTGCCCGCGCCCTCGCACCAGCCGTGGTGGCTGCTCCAGAACATGAGCGGATACGGCGGGCCGCTCTCCCCCGCGCTGATCGAGCGGCGCGCCGCGCTGGGCGCGCGGATCACCGCCCGGCTGCGCGAGCTGGGGATGCGGCCGGTGCTGCCCGGCTACTTCGGGACCGTCCCGGACGGCTTCCCGGCGCGCAACCCGGGCGCCCGGGTCGTTGCCCAGGGCGGCTGGAACGGGCTGCGCCGTCCGGACTGGCTCGATCCGCGCACCGAGGTGTTCCCGCAGGTCGCGGCGGCCTTCTATCGCCATCAGGAAGAGCTGTTCGGCGAGGTGCGGCACGTCAAGATGGATCTGCTGCACGAGGGCGGCACCCCCGGCGACGTGCCGGTCGCGGACGCCGCCCGGGCCGTCGAGAAGGCCCTGCACACCGCCCGGCCCGGAGCCACCTGGGTGATGCTGGGCTGGCAGACCAACCCCCGCCCGGACATCCTGGCCGCGATCGACAGGACCCGGATCCTGATCGTCGACGGCCTCTCCGACCTCGCCACGGTCACCGACCGCGAGAAGGACTGGGGCGGCGCGCCGTACGCGTTCGGCACCATCCCCAACTTCGGCGGCCGCACCACGCTCGGCGCCACCACCCACCGCTGGACCCGCAAGTTCACCGAGTGGCGCGACCGGCCCGGCAGCACCCTGGCCGGCACCGCGTACATGCCGGAGTCCGCCGAGCGCGACCCCGCCGCCTTCGAGCTGTTCAGCGAGCTCGCCTGGCGGGCCGAACCGGTGGACCGGGACGACTGGTTCCGTACGTACGCGGACGTGCGCTACGGCCGCGAGGACCGGCACGCGCGCGAGGCGTTCGCCGCGCTGTCGGCCACCGCCTACCGGCTGACCACCGCGGACGGGCGGCCCGTCGACTCGCTCTTCACCCGGCGCCCCTCCCTCACCGCGTCCGTGACCACCGCCTTCGACCCGGCCCGCTTCGACCGCGCCTTCGCCGAGCTGCTGGCGGTGGCGCCGCCGCTGCGCGGCTCGGACGCCTACGCGTACGACCTCACCGACCTCGCCCGCCAAGCGCTCGCCGACCGCTCGCGGCTGCTGCTGCCGCAGCTGCGGACCGCGTACGAGCGTGAGGACCGGGCCGTCTTCGGGGCGCTGAGCGCGCTGTGGCTGAAGCTGCTGCGGCTGGCGGACGAGATGTCCGGCTGCCATCGGGGCTTCCTGCTCGGGCCGTGGCTGGAGGACGCCAAGCGGTTCGCGACGAGCCCGGCGGAGGCGGCCGGGCTGGAGCGGACGGCGCGGGCGCTGATCACCACCTGGGCGGGCCGGCCTGCCGCCACCTATCTGAGCAACTACGCGGACCGCGACTGGCAGGGTCTGCTGGCGGACCTTCACCTTCCGCAGTGGCAGGCCTACTTGGACGAGCTGGCCGACGCGCTCGCGGCCGGGCGGGCGCCGAGGGCCTTCGACTGGTACGCGGGCGAGGACGCGTGGACACGGGAGTCGGGCGCGTATCCGGTACGGGCGACGGGCGACCCGTACCGGACGGCGCTGCGCGTCCACGACACGCTCGCGCGCGCCCCGTACCAGGGGGCCGTGAGCGTGAGGGCCGACCCCGTGAGCTTCACCCCCGGCTCCACCGGCACGGTCACGGCGGTGCTGCGCAACCTCAACGGGCTGCGGGCGACCGGCCGCGTCGACTTCGCGCTCGGGGGGCTCGACGCCGAGCCGGAGGGCGCCACCCGGCTGCGGCGCGTCCCGGCGGCGGGCGAGGGCTCGGTGCGCTGGCGGGTGACCGCGCCCGCCGAGCCGCTGACCGCGCCGCTGCGGGCGATGCCGTACGAGCTGACCACGCGGTACGGGCCGGAAGGCGAGGCCCGGGTGGCGGTGGTCCAGCGCTCGGCCTTCTGTCTGGCGGCGCCGCTGAGCGCCGGGTGGCGGACCTTCACCGTCAACGACGCCGTCTTCGGCGAGCTGGACGGGCGGCTCGCGGTCAACGGCGGCGGCCTGGACCTGTGGAGGGGCGTCGCCCAGTTCGGGACCGCGTACCGGCCGGGGGTCCTGCGCGAGGGCGCGATGGTGACGCTCGCCGTCGACTCCCAGGAGGACACCGGCAGTTGGGCGCGCGCCGGGATCGTCGTCCGCAACGGCCTCGGGGCGCCGGGCTCGACCGGCTTCCTGAACCTGGCGGCCACTCCCGGACAGGGCGTGGTGCTCTCGTACGACGCCGACGGCGACGGCCTTCTCGACACCTACCGCCGCGTCACCGCAGTGGCGGCCCCGGTCCTGCTGCGGCTGGCCCGGGGCCCGGCCGGGGCGTTCACCGGCGCCTGCTCGACGGACGGCGGGGCGAGCTGGCGGACGGTCGCCACGGTCACCGTGCCGGGCACGGCCGCCGTCCAGGACGCCGGGCTGTTCATGAGCGCGGCCAACGGGGGCAGCGGGGCGCGGGGGACGGCCGAGTTCAGCGGGTGGACGGTGGTGTAGGGGGCCGACGGGGGACGCTGGTGTTACGTTCCGGGGTGGACCGGGGCACACATGGGACGCGCCGACCGGCCGTGTCCGTCCCCCGTACAGGAGTGCGTCCGCCCATGACCGCGATCCCCGCCACCAGCGTCGCCAACCTCCGTGATCTCGGCGGCACACCGCTCGCCGGCGGCCGTTCGGTCCGGTCCGGACTGGTCTTCCGGGCCGGGTCGCTCGACCGGTTCGACCCGGGCGGCGACCCGGCGGCGAGCGCGCTCGGGCTCCGCACCGTCGTCGACCTCCGTACGGAGGCGGAGCGCGCCGAGCGCCCCGACCGGCTGCCCCAGGGGGTGCGGCTGGTCCTCGCGGACGTGCTGGCGGACGCGGTGAGCGCGCACGGGGCGCCGCCGGCCGCGCGGCTGCGGCGCGTCCTGGCCGACCCGGTCGGCGCCGAGCAGCACCTCGGCGGAGGCAGGGCCCAGGAGGTGTTCGAGGACCTGTACCGGGGGCTGGTGTCCTCGGCCTCGGCCCGGGCGGCGTACCGGACGCTGCTGCTGGAGCTGGCGGCCGAGGACGCGGGGCCGCTGCTGTTCCACTGCACGGCGGGCAAGGACCGTACGGGGTGGGGGGCGACGGTGCTGCTGTCGCTGCTGGGGGCGTCGGCGGAGGTGGTGGAGCGGGAGTATCTGTCGGTGAACGCGGCCGTGCGGCAGGCGTTCGCGCCGCTGATCGAGGGGTTCACGGCTCAGGGCGGCGACCCCGAGGTCGCGCTCGCGGTGATCGGGGTGGTGCCGGGGTATCTGGCGGCGGGCCTGGAGGAGGTGCGTGTGCGGTACGGGTCGTTCGAGGCGTACGTCCGGGACGGGCTGGGGGTGGGGGACGATGCGGTGGCCCGCCTGCGCTCCCGCCTGATCGAGACCCCCACCCCGCCCCTTCCCTAAACCCTCCGGGGGTGGGTGGGGGCGGGCCCCCGGACCCCGGGGCGGGGGCTGCGCCCCCTGCACCCCGCTTTTGTCTGCGGGTGAGTGGCCGCTTCTCGCGCAGTTCCCCGCGCCCCTATGGATGCCGCTGCGCGGCAATCCCCCTGGGCGTCCCGCAGGGGCGCTTCAGGGGCGCGGGGAACTGCGCGAGAAGCGGCCACGGTCCGCGGACGAACGAGGGTTTCCAGGGGCGCGGGGAACTGCGCGGGCAACCGGCCACTCACCCGCAGACGAAGGCCGGGCCAACAGAGCGCGGTGACCATCGCATCATTCGCTCGTTTTGCTGAACGTGGCCCCGTCCCAGGAGATCCTCACCCGCCCCACCCCCATCGGCATCGAGCAGGCCGAAGCCGCTCTCGTGGAGCACTACCCCCGGCTCACCCGGCTCGCCTACCTCGTGCTGCCGCCCTCGCTCGGGCGCAACCGGCGGGTGCTGACCGCGCACGCGCTGGTGCAGCGGTCGCTGCCCCGGGGGCGCGGGGGCGCGCAGGCGACGATCCCGGCGCCCCGGCGCGGGGACCCGGGGTACGGGTTCGTACGGCGGCAGGTGGTGCGCCAGGCGCTGGAGGCCGGGCTGCCGCTGCGGCGCCGCGCCTGGCCCAGGCGGGCGCAGCTGCCGCCGGTGCTGCCGCAGGTGTGGGGACTGCGCCTGTTCCCCCGCTCCGGCGGGGCCGATGAACTCGCCCTGGACCAGCGGCTCTCCGCGCTCAGCGGCCCGGCGAGAGCCGCCTTCGTGCTGCGCGGCCTGGACCGGCTGACCGACGCCGAGGCGCGCAGGGAGCTCGACGCCGTCGGGGTCGAGGACTCCGCCGCCGCCGTCGAGGAGGCCGGGGACCCCGGCGCCGCCGCCGCGCTCCTGGAGGCCGCCGAGTTCGACCCCTGCTCCCTCCAGGCCCGGCCCACCGACCTGATGCGGCGCCGCCAGCATCTGCGCGCCGCGCTGGTGGCCGCCGCGGCCCTCGCGGTCTGCGGCACCCTGCTCGGTCTGCCGGGCGAGGGCTGGGGTCCGGACGGCGCGGCCGCGCCGCCGTACGCCCGCAACCCCGCCGCCGAGGCCGCGCTCGACCCGGCGCGGATCGTCCGGGTGGACGCCGCCGTGTGGCGTACCTCGGCCCGTACGGACTTCTCCGTCTGGCCCGCCCGGGGCTCCCTCACCGGCGACAGCGCGCTGCTGCGGCGCGCGCTCGCCGTCTGGGCGCGGCCGGGCCGCTCGGTGCAGGTGTCGGCCACGCCGGGGACGCCGTCGGGCCCCCCGATGGGCGCGCCCCAACTGCTGTACGCGGGCAAGGTCGACCGCGCCTCGGTGGTGCTGTTCTACGACGGCCTGCGGGTCGCCCGGTACGCGGAGCCGCTGAGCGGCACCTCCGGCGCGGCGCTCGACTTCGCACGCGTGGACGGCGCCGACGCGGCCTCCGCCGGGGCGCTGGTGGTCGGCCGCATCGACGGCAACGTCCGCTATCTGACCGCCCCCTGGACGCGTGAGGCGGCCGTGCGGGACCTGCTGGACCCGGCCGCCGCGCCCCGCCCGCTGACCCGCGACCGGGACGGCGTGACCGCCCCGCTGGTCTCGCCCGCGCAGGCCCGCGACTGCACCTCCTGGGACGTGCTCCAGCTGCGCGACGACACCGCCGCGCGGCTGCTGACCGACCTCGGCGAGCTGGCGCCCGCCCGGCTCACCTGGGGCCCGCCGGACGCGCCCAGGGACGTCACCGCCGCACCCGCCCGCGAGGCCTGGGCCCGTACGGCGTGTCTGCTGCCCACGGTCCGCTCGCACGGCGTGCGGACGGTCAACGCCTGGCAGTACGCCAGGCAGCAGCTGCCCGAGGCGGGCGGCACGGCCGCCTGGTTGTGCACCCGGGCCGACACCTGGTCCGGCACCGGCAGCCGGGTGCTCGCCCAGTTCCAGGCGCCGGGCGCCCAGAAGGCCACGACGGGCGCGGTGGCCGCGCGCGCCGACGACAGCGCGGCCTGCGGCACCCACGAGCCGCGCGTGCTCGCGGGGGTCCTGTGGAAGTCCCGGGGCGGGCACTGGTACGTGCTGGCGGCCGGCAGCGAGGACCTGGCCAGGGTGGCCGTCTCCGGCGGGGTGGAGGCCTCCGAGCGCGGCCATCTGCTGGCCGTGCGCACCCAGGAGGGGGCCCGGGCCCAGCTGGGCGGCCGCCTCGCGGACGGCACCCAGGTGGCCGCCCTGCGCTGAGCCCGATCGGCCCGGGTGACCGGATCCGTACGAACAACTCCTCGCACAACCCTGTTGCCAGACGCTTACCCGTCAGTACATTGACGCCATGTCTAATACGCCGCAGCCCGCTCCGGTGGTCTCGGAGCACATAGAGCTCAAGGCCCGGAACGTCTCGTTCGAGTGGGAGAAGACGCCGCTCCACTGGATACCCGGCGACCCGTTCACCGGGCACACGATCAATGTGCTGCACCTGCTGCTCCCGGCGGGCGAGCGCTGGTTCGTGCATGTGTACAAGCAGGTGCTGCCGTACATCCGCGACGAGCGGCTGCGCGAGGACGTCATCGGGTTCATCGGGCAGGAGGCGACGCACTCGGCGGCCCACGACGACGTGCTCCCCCACCTCAAGGCGCTCGGCCTGGACCCCACCCCGTACACCGCGCAGGTCGACTGGCTCTTCGAGAAGCTGCTCGGCGACCGGACGCTGCCGCCGGGGCGGGCGCGCGAGTGGTGGCTGATGGAGCGGGTCGCCACGATCGCGGCGATCGAGCACTACACGGCCTTCCTGGGCGACTGGATCCTCAACGCCGACACCCTGGACGCGCGCGGCGCGGACGCGGTGATGCTGGACCTGCTGCGCTGGCACGGCGCCGAGGAGGTCGAGCACCGCTCGGTCGCCTTCGATCTGTTCATGCACGTCGACGGCGGCTACCGGCGGCGGGTGCGGACCTGGGCGACCGCGTTCACCGCGCTGGTCTTCCTCTGGCAGCGCGGCGCCCGCTTCTTCATGGAGAACGACCCCTCGCTCCTCGACGGCAGGGCCACCTTCCGGGACTTCCTGCGCTCCGGGCGCCAGGGCACCCTGCCCACCGCCGGGGCGATGGCACGCTCGATCCCGCGTTACCTCAGCCGTGCCTACCACCCCTCGCAGGAGGGCTCGACCGCGCAGGCCGTGGCCTATCTGGCGAGCTCGCCCGGCGCCAACGGAGGCCGCTGACATGCCCCGTACGAGGTCCGTGGTGCTGGCCGCCGGGGCCGCGCTGCTGGTGCGGCGCGCGGTGCGCCGCCGTATCGCCGCCTCCCCGCTGTGGCCGATGCCCGCGCTGGAGACGCCGATCTCGGGGCAGGGCGGACGGCGGGTGCCCTCGCTGCGGCTCACCGTCGCCGAACGGGCCGTCCCCGCCGAGGGGGTGGCCCTGCTCCGGCTCGAATCGCCCGCCGGCACCCCGCTGCCCGAGTGGCGGCCCGGCGCCCATCTCGACCTGGTGCTGCCGTCCGGCCTGATCCGTCAGTACTCGCTCTGCGGCGACCCGGCCGACCGCGCCACGTACACCGTCGCCACCCGGCTGATCGAGGACGGGCGCGGCGGCTCGCGCGAGGTGCACGAGCAGCTGCGGGAGGGCGCCGAACTGGTCGTGCGCGGGCCGCGCAACCGCTTCCCGCTGGCCGAGGCCCCGTCGTACGCGTTCGTCGTCGGCGGCATCGGCATCACCCCCGTACTGCCCATGCTGCGGGCCCTGGAGGCGGCGGGCGCCGAGTGGCGGCTGCTGTACGGCGGGCGCTCGCGGGCCACCATGCCGTTCCTGGACGAGATCGAGAAGCTGGGAGCGGGGGGCTCGCGGGTCACCGTGGTGCCCGAGGACGAGGCGGGACGGCCGGACGCGGCGGCCTTCCTGGCCGGTACGGGCGAGGGCGCGGCGGTGTACTGCTGCGGGCCCGAGCCGCTGATGGACGCGGTGGCGGCGGCCCTGCCCGAAGGGCGCACCCTGCACCTGGAGCGGTTCACGCCCGGCGCGAGCACCGCGCAGCTCGGCACCTTCGAGGTCGAACTGCGCCGCACCGGCCGCACGCTCACGGTCCCGGCGGGCCGCTCGGTGCTCGCCACGGTCCGCGACGAGCTGCCGGACCTCCCGTACTCGTGCGAGCAGGGCTTCTGCGGAACGTGCCAACAGCGGGTCCTGGAAGGGGCGGTCGACCACCAGGACGAGCTGCTCACGGACGCCGAGCGCCAGGACTCGATGCTGATCTGCGTCTCGCGCTGCCTCGGCCACAAACTCGTGCTCGACCTGTAGGTACCCTGTTCGCATGACGACCGGGGTGCGGCGCAGGATGGGCGTCGAGGAGCGCAGGCGGCAGCTGATCGGGGTCGCGCTGGAGCTGTTCAGCCACCGGCCCCCCGACGACGTCTCCATCGACGAGATAGCGGCGGCGGCCGGGATATCCCGGCCGCTCGTCTACCACTACTTCCCGGGCAAGCAGAGCCTGTACGAGGCGGCGCTGCGGATGGCCGCGGACGAGCTGGCGGGCCGCTTCGTGGAGCCGCACGAGGGGCCGCTCGGGGCCCGGCTGCTGCGGGTGATGGGCCGGTTCTTCGACTTCGTCGAGGGCCACGGGCCGGGTTTCGCCGCGCTGATGCGGGGCGGGCCCGCGGCCTCGGCGGGCGGCTCGACCACCGCCAACGCGATGATCGACGAGGTACGGCACGCGGCCTACCTCCAGATCCTCGCCCACCTCGGGGTCCAGGACCCGCCCGCGCGGCTGGAGTTGGTGGTGCGCTCCTGGGTCTCGCTGGCCGAGTCGACGGCCCTGATCTGGCTGGACGGCCGCCGTATCCCGCGCGCCGAGCTGGAGCTGCAACTGGTCCATGACTTCGCTGCCCTGGCGGCGGTGAGCGCGGCCTATGACGCGGAGATGGCGGAGGTGGTGTTGCGGATCGTCGCGGACGAGCCGGAGGAGGGGCCGTTCGGTGACCTCCTGGCCCGCCTCACGGCCCTGGCGGGCTAGACCCCCGCCCCTGTTTGTGCCCGGCCTTTGTCTGCGGCCCGGTGGCCTCCTCCCGCGCAGTTCCCCGCGCCCCCTCTTGAACCCGGACTTTGTCTGCGACCCGGTGGCCGCCTCCCGCGCAGTTCCCCGCGCCCCTAACCCCCCTTCGTCTGCGAGCCGTGGCCGCTTCTCGCGCAGTTCCCCGCGCCCCTAAAAGCCTGTGGCTGAGCTCAGTTCTCCGGCTGCGGCCGACCCCCTAGGGGCGCGGGGAACTGCGCGAGCAACCCACCACTCACCCGCAGACAAAGGCCGGGCCCGCGCACCCGTACCTTGATCACCATGACCACACCCCCGCCGCCCCTGGACTTCCGCCCCGCCCGCGAGGGCGACATCCCCACCCTCGTGGGCCTCTACGACGACGCCGCCCGCTGGATGCGATCCACCGGCATCGACCAGTGGCAGCCCGGCGAGAAGGACGTACCCCACTTCCGCCGCCGCATCGCCGAGGGTGAGGTCTGGCTCGCGCTCACGGCGGACGGCGGCGTGGCCGGAGCGTACGAGCTGTGGTGGGAAGACGAGCCCGCCTGGGGCACGCGACCCCCCGAGGCGGGCTACGTACACCGGCTGATGACCGACCGGGCAACGGCCCCCGCCGGCACCGGCCGTGCCCTCCTCGCCCACGCCGAGCAGCGCATCGCGGCCGCCGGGCGCCCGCTGTCCCGGCTGGACTTCAAGGCCTCCAGCCCCGGGCTGCGCGCCTACTACGAGAGCGCCGGGTACACGGTGGCCGGGGAGCAGCCGTTCAAGGAGGGCGGGGGCGGCAGCAACTACGCGGTCGTGCTGATGGAGAAGAAGCTCGGCTGAGCCGGGCCTGCCTCAGACCAGCCCCGTCAGCCGCAGGGCCAGCAGCGCCACGTCGTCCTCGCGGCTGCCGAACGCGCCGAGCAGCGCGTCGCACAGCGCGCCCGTGCCGCGCGCGGCGCTCACCGAGGCGATCTGGCGCAGCCGCTCCATGGAGAGCGCGAGGTCGGTGCCGCGGGTCTCGATGAGCCCGTCGGTGACCATCAGCAGCACGTCGCCGGAGGCGAGCCGGTGGCTGAAGGGGTCCGGGTGGTCGAGGCCCAGTCCGAGCAGCGGGCCGTGTACGCCGAGGTAGGCGGGCTCACCCCGGCGGGGGATCACCAGCGGCGGCAGATGGCCCGCGTTGGCGATCCTGGCGCGGCCCAGCAGCGGGTCGATGAGGGCCAGGCACAGGGTGGCGGTGGCCTCGGGGTGGTAGAGCTGGAGCATCCGGTCCAGGCGGCGCACCAGGACGGCCGGGTCGCGCTCGTCGGTCGCGTACGCCCGTAACGCGTGGCGCAGTTCGACCATGACGGTGGCCGCGTCGAGCGAGTGGCCGACGACGTCGCCGACCCCGACGAGGAGGCCGTCCGGGGTGGGCAGCGCGGCGTAGAAGTCGCCGCCGATCTCGGCGCGGGTGGAGGCGGGCACATAGCGTACGGCGACGTCGGCGCCGGGCAGCCGGGGCGGGTGCTGGGGCAGGAAGCTGCGCTGGAGGGTGAGCGCGATGTGCCGCTCCTCGGCGGCGCTGCGCAGCGACTCGGCGGCCAGCGCGGTGGCCTCGGCGAGATGGACGAGCAGGGCGTGGGCGTCCTGGCCCTGGGCGGCCCGGACGGGGGTGACCAGGCAGACCGGCGGCTGGTCGGCGCGGCTGCGGGCCAGCATCAGCCGGGCGTCGCCGTCATCGTCGCCGGTCGGCAGCACCCCGGAGGGCCACAGCGGGGCGGGCGCGATCCGCGACCGTACGCCGGTGCAGCCCGCCATGGCCCGCTGGAGCAGCGGGGCGACCGCGGCGGTGGTGCCGGCGGGCTCGTGGCGCGGGGGGCCGCCCGCGTACAGCGTGCCGTCGGCGCCGAAGACGTAGGCGGCGGCCCGGCAGCGGATCAGGGCGGTGGCCGCGGCGGCGGCCGTCTCGGCAAGCTCCTGGGGGCAGCCCGCCCCGTACAGCGCGGTGGTGGCGGTGGCCAGGCGCGCGAGGCGGCCCGCGCGGGCGTCGGCGTCGTGGCGGAAGCGGGCACCGCGCAGGGCGGCCCGGACGACGGCCTGGATCTCCTCGGGCTCGACGGGGACGGCGAGATAGGCCTCGGCGCCCGCGTCCAGGCCCCGGGTGCGGTCGCGCGGGGTGGTGGCGGCGGCCGAGAAGTGCACCACGGGCATGGGGGCGATCTCCGGGTGCGCCTTGATGCGGCGGCACAGCTCGAAGCCGTCCATGTCGGGCAGGCCCACGTCCACCAGGGCCGCGTCGGGCAGGGCGCCGTCGCGGACCCGGCTGTCCAGCTCGACCAGCGCCGCGGCCGCGGTGGCCAGCGGCACCACCCGGTGGCCTGCGCGCCGCAGGACCGCGCCCATGGCGTAGCGGTTGGCGTCGATGTCGTCGACGACCAGCACGGTGGTGTCGTGGGACGGTGTCACGGCGTATCCCCCGTGGGGCCGTCGGCCCGGTCAGGGCTTCGGTTACGGAATGGGTGGCGGGTACCTCCACACGGTAGCGCGCGGGCCGCCGCCGGGGACCCCAGGTCAACTCCCCTGTGCGAAATCACCCTTGAGGGCGTAGCTGAGCCCCTGGTCGAGCCCGGCGCGCGCCCCCCGGTGGAAGGCGCTGTCGTACGCCTGGTCGCCCACCGAGGCCCTGGCCCGGCGCTCGCACTCCTCGCGCACGGCGGTGAGCCGGGGGGCGCCCATCTGGGCCTTGCCGACGGTACGCCAGTACTCCTGGGCGATGCCGAGGACCAGGGCGCCCTCCTCGCCGTCGCCCCGGGCGGCGAGCGCGCAGGCGAGCAGGTCGAGGCCGATGGCGATGCCGAAGCTGTCGTGGAGCAGCTGCTTGCCGAGCAGCATCGCCCGGACGTGCTCGACGGCCTCGGTGGGGCGTCCCAGCGCCAGCGCGGTGACGCCGAGCGTGTAGTCGGCGTACGCCCGCATCCAGCGCTCCCCGCGGCTCGCGCACTGGTCGCGCAGCCAGGTGGCCTCGGCGGCGGCCTCGCGATGGCGGCCGAGGTTGGCGAGGGCGTAGACACGGACCAGGGCGCACAGGGCCAGGCCCGCCGTGAAGTCGTCCTCCGCGGCGTCGATGGCCGGGGTGCACACGTCGAGGGCGCCCTCGGCGTCGCCGGGCATCAGGATGGCGGCGCCGAGCAGATAGGCGGCGCGCAGCCGCGCCTCGGGGTCCTTGGCGCGGGCCACGCACCGCCGCCCCTGGCGCAGCGCGGTCTCCAAGTCGCCCTGGAGGAGGGCGGTGATGCCGAGCGCCCACTCGGCGCGGTCGCGGCGGGGGCCGGGCTCGGGGGTGCGGGCGAGGGCGCGCTCCAGATGGCCGCGGCCCTCGCGCAGCCGCCCGCAGCAGGCCCAGAAGAACCAGAGCGCGGAGGCCATGTCGAGGGCGGCGTCGAGGTCGTGGGCGAGCAGGTGTTCCAGCGCGGTGCGCAGATCGCCCTGTTCGGCGGCGAGCCGCTCGTACCACTCGACCTGGTCCGGGCCCATCCAGTCGGCCTCGGCGGCGCGGGCGAGGCGGCGGCAGCGCTCGGCGTGGCGCCGGGCCACGGCCGCCTCCTCGCCGAGCTCGCCGAGCCACTGGCGGCCGTACTCGCGGATGGTGTCGAGCATCCGGTACCCGGCCCGGCCGCAGTGCGTCCTGGCCCGCAGCACGGACTTGGCGGTCAGGCCCGCGAGCGCCGGGCCGACGGCCTCGGGGGCGAGCGGGCCGCCCGCGGCGACGTCCTGGGCGGCCGCCAGGTCGAAGCCGCCGGCGAACACCGAGAGCCGGGCCCACAGCAGCCGCTCCAGCGGGGCGCAGAGCTCGTGGCTCCAGCCGATGGTGGTACGCATGGTCTGGTGGCGCGGCAGCCGGGCGGCCCGGTGGTCGGTGAGCACCTCGAAGCGCGAGTCCAGCCGCTCGGCGAGCTGTTCCACGCTCCACAGCCGCAGCCGCGCTCCCGCGAGTTCGATGGCGAGCGGGATGCCGTCGAGTCTGCGGCAGATGGCGGCGGCGGCCTCGGCGCGGGCCGGGGTGTCGAAGGACTTCAGCGACAGGTGCGGGACGGCGTCGACGGCGCGCTGTTTGAAGAGGGTGAGCGCGGCGCCCCCGGGCGGCAGCGGGCCGAGCGAGAAGACACGTTCCTCCGGGCGGCCCAGGGACTGCCGGCTGGTGGCCAGGACGGTCAGGCCCGGCGAGGTCTGGAGCAGCTCCCCGATGAGGTGGCCGCAGGCGGAGACCAGATGCTCGCAGGTGTCCAGGACCAGCAGCAGCCGTTTGTCGCCGAGCCAGCCGCACAGTGCCTCGGCGGCGGTGCGGGTGCTCTGGTCGGTGACGCCGAGGTGGTCGGCGACGGTGGCGGCGAGCAGTTCGGGGTCGCACAGCGGGGACAGCTCGACCCACCACACCCCGTCGGGACAGTAGGCGTGGCGCTCGCGTGCGCCGCGCAGGGCGAGCCGGGACTTGCCCACACCGCCCGGGCCGGTGACCGTGACGAGCCGGTGGCCGCGCAACAGGCCGTCCAGGGTGGCCAGTTCCGCCGACCGGCCCACGAAGCTCGTGGTCTCCGCTGGAAGATTCCCCAACACGGGCACAGTTTGGACCAGAGAGTGCCCCGGCCCCGCCCCCTCGCACGGTTCAACCGAAAACGGTCAGGATGCGGCCAGTATCGATCAGGTCGCTGTCACTCATGAAGGTACGCGCTACACGAACGAACCCCGCCCGGTCACTCTCGTACGCGTGCGGTGGATCCCCGTACCACCAGCTCCGGCTGGAACACGAACTCCGTCCGCTGCACCGGGTTCCCCCGGATCTCCTCCAGCAGGGCGCCCACCGCGGCCGCCGCCATCGCCCGCACGGGCTGGCGGACGGTGGTCAGCGGCGGGTCGGTGAACGGGATCAGCCGCGAGTCGTCGAAGCCCACCACCGACACCTGGCCGGGCACCGCGAGGCCGCGCTCGCGCGCGGCGCGCACGGCCCCGAGCGCCATCATGTCGCTGGCGCACACCACGCCCGTACAGCCCTGGTCGAGCAGCGCGCCCGCCGCCACCTGGCCGCCCTCGACGCTGAAGAGGGTGTGGCCGATGTACGCGGCGGCCTCCTCGGCGCGCAGCCCGAACCGCTCCCCCAGCGCGGCCGTGAACCCCTCGGCCTTGCGCCGCGAGGGCACATATCTGAGCGGTCCGGCCGCCAGGCCGATCCGGGTGTGGCCGAGGTCGGCGAGATGGCCCACCGCCATCGCCATCGCGGTGTGGTCGTCGGGCGAGACGAAGGGCGCGCGAATGCGCTCGTTGTACCCGTTGACCAGCACGAACGGCACCCCGCGCTCGGTGAGCGCCAGATAGCGGGCGGGGTCGGCGGCGGTGTCGGCGTGCAGGCCCGACAGGAACACGATGCCGTTGACCCCGCGCTCCTCCAACTGCTCGACCAGCTCGTCCTCGGTCACCCCGCCGGGCAGCTGGGTGCAGAGCACCGGGGTGTAGCCGTGCCCGGCCAGCACCTGCTCCACGGCCTGGGCGAAGGCGGGGAAGATGGGGTTGGTGAGCTCCGGGGTGACCAGGCCGACGAGTCCGGCGCTGCGCCGGGACAGCTGGGCGGGCCGCTCCCAGCCGAGGACGTCCAGCGCCGCGAGCACCCGCTGCCGGGTGGCGTCGGCGACGCCCGGACGCCCGTTGAGCACCCGGCTGACGGTGGCCTCGCTGACGGCCGCCTGGACGGCGATGTCGGCGAGGCGCGGCCCGGCGTCGGTCACACCGCCCACCACACGGTGGTGTCGGCGCCGAGCGTGAACTCCTCGCCGGCCACGGCCACTTCGCCGCTGCCGCTGGAGACGATCACCTTTCCGGCGGCGGGCGCGGGCAGCCGTACCGGCGCGCCCGTGAGGTTGACCGTGCAGACGAACCCCTCGCGGGCGAAGGCGAGGACGCCCTCGGGGGTGTCCAGCCAGCGCACCGCGTCGCCCGAGCCGAGGCCGGGGTGCTCGCGGCGGGCGGCGAGGGCGGCGCGGTAGAGCTCCAGGGTGGAGTCCGGGTCGCCACTCTGGGCGGCGACGGAGAGCGCGCCCCACCCCTCGGGCTGCGGCAGCCAGCTGCCACCGCTGCCGAAGCCGTACGAGGGCCCGTCCTCGGTCCAGGGGATCGGCACCCGGCAGCCGTCGCGGAAGCCGTCCTGGCCCTCGGCGCGGAAGAACGACGGGTCCTGGCGCACCTCGTCGGGCAGGTCGGTGACGTCCGGCAGGCCCAGCTCCTCGCCCTGGTAGAGGTACGCGGAGCCCGGCAGCGCCAGCATCAGCAGGGTCGCCGCCCGCGCCCGGCGCAGCCCGAGCTCGCGGTCGCCCGGGGTGCGCAGCTGGGTGCCCAGGCCCGGCGGGTTGGCGAAGCGGGTGGCGTGCCGGGTGACGTCGTGGTTGGAGAGCACCCAGGTGGCGGGGGCGCCGACCGGGCGCATCGCGGCGAGCGAGACGTCGATGACCTCGCGCAGGGCGGCGGCGTCCCACGGGGCGCCCAGGTACTGGAAGTTGAAGGCCTGGTGGAGCTCGTCGGGGCGTACGTAGTGGGCCGTGCGCTCGACGGTGGGCGTCCACGCCTCGGCGACGGCTATGCGCTCGCCGGGGTACTCGTCGAGGATCAGCCGCCAGGAGCGGTAGATCTCGTGGACGCCGTCCTGGTCGAAGAACGGCATGACATCGTTGCCCAGCAGCTTGAGCTGGTCGCTGCCGCCGATGTCGGGCAGCCCGGCGGCCTTGACCAGTCCGTGGGCCACGTCCACGCGGAACCCGTCGACGCCCATGTCCAGCCAGAACCGCAGGATCGAGCGGAACTCGTCGGCGACGGCGGGGTGCTCCCAGTTGAAGTCGGGCTGCTCCGGGGCGAACAGGTGCAGATACCACTCGCCGTCCTCGGTACGGGTCCAGGCGGGCCCGCCGAAGATGGACTCCCAGTCGTTGGGCGGCAGTTCGCCGTGCTCGCCGCGTCCGGCGCGGAAGTGGTACCGCCCGCGCAGCGCCGATCCCGGCCCCTCCTTCAGCGCCCGCTTGAACCACTCGTGCTGGTCGGAGGAGTGGTTGGGGACGAGGTCGACGATGATCCGCAGCCCGAGCTCGTGGGCCTCCCGGATCAGGGCGTCGGCGTCGTGCAGGGTGCCGAACATCGGGTCGATGGCGCGGTAGTCGGCGACGTCGTAGCCGGCGTCGGCCTGCGGGGAGGCGTAGAAGGGGGAGAGCCAGACGGCGTCGACGCCGAGGTCGCGGAGGTACGGGAGCTTGTGGCGTACGCCGTCCAGGTCGCCCATCCCGTCGCCGTTGCCGTCGGCGAAGCTGCGCGGATAGACCTGGTAGATCACGGCGTCCTGCCACCAGCCGGTACGGGTGTTCCCGTGGGGGGCGGTGGCGGGGGCGGTGAGGTGCGGGGTCATTTTGTCCCTGGGTCGGTGTGGTGGTTTGGCCTGCGGCCGGGCGTGCACCGGGGCTACGCCCCAGGCCCTTTGGTTCGTCTGCGGACCGTGCGTGGCTGGCCGCGCAGTTCCCCGCGCCCCTAGGGGGTTGCCCGCAGCCGGAGAACTCAGCTCAGCCGCAGGCTTTTAGGGGCGCGGGGAACTGCGCGAGAAGCGGCCACGGTCCGCAGACGAACGAGGGTTTTCAGGGGCGCGGGGAACTGCGCGGGCAACCGGTCACGCAGCCGCAGACGAGGGCCGGGCGGTAAACACGTCACCCCTTGGTCGCCCCCGCCGTCATCCCCGCAACCAAGTGCTTCTGCGCGAACAGGAAGAACGCCGCCGCCGGCACCGCGATCAGCACGGACGCCGCCGTCATCGGACCCCAGTTCGCCGTGTACTGGGTCACGAACGTCTGGAGCCCACCCGCCAGCGTCAGGTTCTCGTCGCCGACCATGAACGCCGACGAGTACGCGACCTCGCCCCACGCCGTGATGAAGGAGTAGAAGGCCGTCACCGCGAGGCCCGGCTTGGCGAGCGGCAGGATCAGGCGCCAGAACGTGCCGAACGGGTTCAGCCCGTCCACCCGCCCCGACTCGTCGATCTCCACCGGGATCCCGTCGAAGAAGCCCTTCATCATCCAGGCGCAGAACGGGACCGCGATCGTCAGATACGTGATGATCAGGCCCACCGGCTGGTTCAGCAGCCCCAGCTGGCCCATCAGGTTGTAGAGCGGGACGATCAGGATCGCCATGGGGAACATCTGGGTGATCAGCAGCGTCCACATCAGCGGACGCATGCCGGGGAACTTGAAGCGGCTCACCGCATAGCCCGTGGTCGCGGAGATGAACACGCCGAGCAGCGTGGTCACCCCGGCGATCAGCGCCGAGTTCCCGAACCAGGTGAAGAAGCTCGTCTTGTCCACCAGGTAGCGGTAGTTGTCGAGCGTGGTGTCCTTGAAGAAGTCCGTGGTGATCGCGTACTTCGCCGGCTTCAGCGAGGTCAGCAGCACCCACAGGACGGGGAAGACGGCGATGACCGACGCCCCGATCAGCGTGGCGTGCAGCCCGACCGAAGCCAGCGGCGACCGCTTACCGCGTTGCGACGACATCGTCACCACACCTCTCCCTGCTTGCGAAGCGACCGCCGGTACACGAACGCGAAGATCATCAGCACCGCCAGGATCAGCACGCCCCAGGTCGCCGACCCGGCGAAGTCCCGCGGGCTCTCCACGAAGGCCTGCCGGAACGCCTGCGTCACCAGGATCTCGGTGGAGTCACCGGGACCGCCCCGCGTCAGCAGGAAGATCACCGGGAACATGTTGAACGTCCAGATGGTGGAGAGCAGGATCACCGTCGAGGAGACGGCTCGCAGGCCCGGGACCGTGATGTAGAGGAACCGCTTCCAGGGGCCCGCCCCGTCCATCTCTGCGGCCTCGTACAGCTCGCCGGGGATCGACTGGAGGCCGCCGAGGAGCGCCACCATCATGAAGGGGACGCCCAGCCAGACGTTGACCGCGATGACCGAGAACTTGGCCCAGGTCGGGTCGTCCAGCCACGGCACCGCCGAGATGCCACCGCCGTCCAGGACCTTGTTGAGCAGCCCGTTGTCGCGGTTGAAGAGGAAGCGCCAGGCGAACACCGAGACGAAGCCGGGCACCGCCCACGGCAGGATCAGCATCATGCGGTACGCGGCGCGGCCCCGGAACTGCCGGTTGAGCATGTTCGCGAGCACCAGGCCCAGTACGAACGTGGTGGAGACACAGCACACCGTCCACACCACGGTCCACACCAGCCGCTGCACGAAGACGGGATCGCTCAGCGCGTCCACGTAGTTGTCGAGGCCGACGAACTCGTACGTGGCGTCGATGTGGTTGGCGCCGATCGTGCGGCCGACGTTGCGCTCGTTGGCGTCGGTCAGCGACAGGTAGATGCCGCGGCCGAGCGGCCATCCGATGATCACGCCGAGGACGATCACCACGGGGGCGACCATCGTCCAGGCGTACCAGTGCGTCGAGAGCGCCCGCCGGAGCCGGCCGGGGCGCTCGCCACTCGCGCGGTCCCGGCCGCGGGCGTCCTCGCCCGCGGCCTTCGCCGTCGACTGGCCGGTGTGGACAGTCATGTCAGTCAGTACCCGTCTCCCGCTGCCCGTCCGCTACTTCCAGTCCTTGAGGATCTTGTGGAAGGCGGTGGCGGAGGCCTTGGCCGCGTCCTCGGGCGAGGAGGCGCCGGTCACGGCCTTGGTGAACTGGAGCTTCAGCGGCTCGAAGAGGGCGCCGTTCTCCGGGATCCAGGCGCGCTCGACGGCCTTGTCGACGGCCGGCTTGAAGAACTGGACCATCTCGTTGGACTTGACGTCCGGCTGGTCGTACGCGGCGGTCCTGGTCGGCAGCAGGCTGAGCGCCTTGGTGGTCTGCACCTGGACGTTCTGCGAGGTCAGATAGTCGACGAAGGCGTGCGAGGCGTCGCGGTTCTTGGAGCCCGCGTAGACCGCGAGGTCGTGCCCGCCCTGCGGGGCGCCCTGGGCGGCGGAGCCGGCCGGGACCGGGGCGATGCCGAGGTTGGCCTTGTCCTTGAACTCGTCGCCGGCGTAGGCGTCGGCCACCGCCCAGGGGCCGTTGACCATCATGGCGACCTTGCCCGACTTGAAGGCGGTCTCCATGTTGTTCCACCCGTCGGTGGCGTTGGTGATCGCGGCGCCGGAGGTGACCAGGTCACGGGCGGCCTTGAAGGCCTTGACCCCGGCCGGGGAGTCGACGGTGACCTTCTTGTTCTTGGCGTCGACGAGGTCGCCACCCTCGCCGTAGATGAACGGCAGGAACCAGTACGAGTCGTCGCCGCGCAGATACAGGCCGGTCTTGCCGGTCTTGGACTTGATGGCGGCGGCGGCCGTCTTCACCTCTTCGAGGGTCTTCGGCGGCTCGACGCCCGCGTCCTTGAGCATCTTCTTGTTGTAGAAGAGGCCGAGGGTGTCGATCACCTGCGGGACGGCGTACGTCTGGCCGTCGTACTTGCCGCTGGCCGCCGCCTGCTTGAGGAAGGCGGAGTCCACTTCCTTGGCCTTGGCGTCCGGCACCTTGTCCAGGTAGCCCAGCGAGGCGAAGTCGGCGACCCAGCCGACGTCGGCGCGGATGACGTCCGGCGCGTCGGAGCCGCTGCTGAAGGCGTTCTTGATCTTGTTCTGGGCGTCGCCGTACGGCACGTTGACGTACTTGACGGTGACCTTGGGGTGCTGCGCGTGGAAGTCCTCGGCGATCTTCTTGAACGTGGCCTTCTCGGTGTCGTTCGAGGTGTCCCACCATGTGACGGTGCCGGAGAGCTCGCCCGAGCTCTTCTTGTCACCGCTGTCACTGCTGTCACTGTCGCCGCAAGCCGTCGCCGCGAGCGCCAGGGTCGCGACCAGCGCGGTGGCCGCTATGCCACGTCGCATGTGAACTCCTTCAACGGGTGCCGCGCCATCACGGCGCCGGATCGCCAGGAACGTAACAAGGATGAAAGAAGACCGAAAGACCTTGCGAAGAATTTCTGCAAGGCCGGTCGATCGTTACATCCGCGTGTCCACACGGTTGCCGATGCGCGCCTTGCCAGAAGGCCCTTCCGTACCCCATGGGCACGCCCGGGCCGCTCGCCGCCGCCCTTGCAAGGCTTCCGCAAGACCTTGCAGGACTGTTACCTTCGGGATGCAGCGGCGTTGATCCCGTAGGCGCAGGAGACCGTGCAGGCCACCGGAGAGGGACCCGTTCATGACACAGGAGCTGACCACGACCACGGCCGTCGCGGGCCGCGCGGACCGGGCCCCCGGGAGCGGCACGGGCTGGTGGCGCGACGCCGTGATCTACCAGGTGTACGTCCGCTCCTTCGCGGACGGCGACGGCGACGGCATCGGTGACCTGCCCGGCATCCGGGCCCGGCTGCCGCACCTGGCGGCCCTCGGCGCGGACGCCGTCTGGCTCACCCCCTTCTACGCCTCCCCGCAGGCCGACGGCGGCTACGACGTGGCCGACTACCGGGCCGTCGACCCGCTCTTCGGGGACCTCCAGGACGCCGACGACCTGGTCCGCGAGGCCCATCGGCTCGGTCTGCGGGTGATCGTCGACATCGTCCCCAACCACACCTCCGATCAGCACAGCTGGTTCCGCGCGGCGCTGGCCGGCGGCCCCGAGCGGGACCGCTACCACTTCCACCCGGGCGGCCGCGCCGCCGTGCCCGCCCAGGGCGGCGCCGCGCCCCCCAACGACTGGGAGTCGGTCTTCGGCGGGCCCGCCTGGACCCGTACCGAGGACGGCGAGTGGTATCTGCACCTGTTCGCCCCCGAGCAGCCCGACCTCAACTGGGAACACCCCGAGGTGCGGGCCGAGTTCGAGTCGGTGCTGCGCTTCTGGCTCGACCTCGGCGTCGACGGCTTCCGGATCGACGTGGCGCACGGCATGGTCAAGGCGGCCGGGCTGCCCGACATCGGCGCCCGTGAGCAGGCCAAGCTGATCGGCGCCCAGGAGCTGCCCTTCTTCGACCAGGACGGCGTCCACGAGATCCACCGCTCCTGGCGCCGACTGCTCGACTCCTACGACGGCGAGCGCATCGCGGTCGCCGAGGCCTGGGCGCCCTCGCCCGAGCGGCTCGCCCTGTACGTACGGCCCGACGAGCTGCACCAGGCCTTCAACTTCCAGTTCCTGAACTGCCCGTGGGACGCGGCCGAGATGCGCGCGGTCGTCGACGCCTCGCTCGCCGCGACCCGCTCGGTCGGCGCCCCCACCACCTGGGTGCTCTCCAACCACGACGTGGTGCGCCACCCGACCCGCTACGGCGGCGGCACCCAGGGCCTGCGCCGGGCCCGGGCCGCGGCCCTGCTGATGCTGGCGCTGCCCGGCTCCGCCTATCTCTACCAGGGCGAGGAGCTGGGCCTGCCCGAGGTGAGCGACCTGCCCGACGAGGTGCGCCAGGACCCGTCGTTCTTCCGCGCCGAGGGCCAGGACGGCTTCCGCGACGGCTGCCGGGTGCCGATCCCCTGGACCGAGGAGGGGCCCTCGTACGGCTTCGGCAGCGGTGGCAGCTGGCTGCCGCAGCCCGACTCCTGGCGCGGGTTGTCCGTCGAGGCGCAGTCCGGCGACCCGCGCTCGACCCTGGAGCTCTACCGCTCGGCACTGGCCCTGCGCCGCGAGCTGCCGGGGCTCGGCGACGGGGAGATGGAGTGGCTCCCGGCCCCCGAGGGCGTGCTGGCGTTCGCCCGGCCGGGGTTCGTGTGCACGGTCAACACGGGCGCGGCCGCGGCCCAACTCGCGGTCCCCGGGCGGCCCCTGCTGGCGACCTCGGCGCTGGAGTTCACCGGCGGTAACGTCACGATCCCCGCCGAATCAGCGGTCTGGTGGGCAATCTGACGTGCGACCGGTACAGTCCAATCCCGTGACCGCACGGCTTGCCGACATCGCAGCCCAGGCGGGGGTCAGCGAAGCCACAGTCAGCCGCGTGCTCAACGGCAAGCCCGGTGTGGCCGCGGGCACCCGTGAGTCCGTGCTTGCCGCCCTCGACGTCCTCGGCTACGAGCGGCCGGTGCGGCTGCGCAGGCGCAGCGCGGGGCTCGTCGGTCTGATAACGCCGGAGCTGGAGAACCCGATCTTCCCGGCGCTCGCCCAGGTCATCGGCCAGTCCCTGACCCGCCAGGGGTACACCCCGGTGCTCGCCACCCAGACGCCCGGCGGCTCCACCGAGGACGAGCTCACCGAGATGCTGGTGGACCGGGGCGTCTCGGGCATCATCTTCGTCTCCGGGCTGCACGCCGACACCACGGCCGACATGGACCGCTACGAGCAGCTGCGCGCCCAGGGCGTGCCGTACGTGCTGGTGGACGGTTTCTCGCCGAAGGTGCAGGCGCCCTTCATCTCCCCCGACGACCGGGCCGCGATGCGGCTCGCGGTCACCCACCTCGCGGCGCTCGGCCACACCCGTATCGGGCTCGCGGTGGGCCCCAAGCGGTTCGTTCCCGTGCTGCGCAAGATCGAGGGCTTCACGGCCGCGATGCAGGACGCGCTGGGGCTCACTCCCGGTGAGGCCGAGGCGCTGGTCCAGCACTCTCTGTACACGCTGGAGGGCGGCCAGGCCGCGACCACCGCGCTGATCGCGGCGGGGTGCACGGCCGTGGTGTGCGCCAGCGACATGATGGCGCTCGGCGCGATCCGGGCGGCCCGCCAGGCCGGGCTCGACGTGCCCAGGGACATCTCGGTGGTCGGCTTCGACGACTCCCCGCTCATAGCGTTCACCGACCCACCGCTGACCACGATCCGCAAGCCGGTGACGGCGATGGGTCAGGCGGCCGTGCGCGCGCTCCTGGAGGAGATCGGCGGCACCCCCGCGCCGCACAGCGAGTTCGTCTTCATGCCCGAGCTGGTGGTTCGCGGTTCAACCGCTTCTGGACCCGCACCCAAGTAACCCTCCACTGGGAGCGATGCCCGCTTCGGCATAAAATCGGGGGAAGAGTCGGCCTCTCCTCCGTGAGGAGTCCTCCACTGGGAGTAGGAATCCGGACCGAACCCGACCGGAGGACGATCTGCGGGGCGGGGGTGCATCTGGCAGACTCTCTCGCTATGGGTGAAATGACCGTGAAGACTCTGGAAGGTACGGCGGACACCCCGTCGGCCGCCGCGTCGGCTGCGCCCACACCCGTCTCCGGGGAACACGACACCGAAGCGCCGACGCCGCCGGTCCCGGCACCACCCGCCACCTGGCTCCAGCGGCTGCGCACCCCGCGCCGCCCCCGACTCTGGTTCGAAATCCTGCTGATCGCGGTGAGTTACTGGACGTACTCACTGATCCGCAACGCCGTCCCGGAACAGAAGTCGCAGGCGCTCGACAACGCCGACTGGATCTGGTCGGTCGAGCAGCACCTGGGCATCGCGGTGGAGCGGTCCGTCAACCACGGCGTCAACTCGGTGACATGGCTGATCACCGGCATGAACTACTACTACGCCACGCTCCACTTCGTGGTGACGATCGGCGTCCTGGTGTGGCTCTTCCGCAGCCACCCCGGCCGCTACGCCGCCTCCCGGCTGATCCTCTTCGCCACCACCGGCGTGGCCCTGGTGGGCTACTACTTCTACCCGCTGGCACCGCCCCGGCTGATGAACGGCGGCGGCTTCATCGACACCGTGCTGGTCCACCAGACCTGGGGCTCGATGGCCTCGGGCGACCTGAAGAACATGTCCAACCAGTACGCGGCGATGCCGTCCATGCACATCGGCTGGTCGCTGTGGTGCGGTCTGACGGTCTTCGCGCTCGCCAAGGCGCCCTGGGCGCGAATCCTCGGTCTGCTCTACCCGGTGGCGACCCTGCTCGTCATCGTCTCGACCGCCAACCACTTCTGGCTGGACGCGGTGGGCGGCATCCTGTGCCTGGCCTTCGGCTTCCTCCTCTCGTACGCCTGGTACGGGAAGCTGCCGCACCGGCTGTCCCAGCGGGTCGAGGACGCGCCCCGCGGCCGGGTGGTGACCGGGGCCTCACGCGCCTGAGGCCGCGGCCGCAAGCGCTCGACCGCGGACCGCCACCGGCCGCTCCCGCCCTTCCCGGCGCCCCCTCGGGGGCGCGCGGCGGATAGGCTCGGCCTTGACATTGGGAGGCGGTATGACGGCGGCGCCCGGGCGCAGGAGCAGCACCTTCACACGGCTGCTGCGGTTCGGCTTCACCGACCCGTCGGCGGCCGAGCGCCTGCTCGACGTCCCGGAGCTCGCCTCCGTACGCACCGATCCGGTGCTCCTGGACGCGCTGGGCGCGACCGCCGACCCCGATCTGGCGCTCGCCGGTCTGGTACGGATCGTGGAGGCGCAGGACAGCGGCGAGCGGCGGGCGCTGCTCGACACCCTGATCACCGCCAAACCGCTGCGGGACCGCCTCCTCGGGGTGCTGGGGGCCTCCGAGGCGCTCGGCGACCATCTGGCCCGCCACCCGCGCGACTGGCACGCGCTGGTCACCTACGAGGCCGTGGACCTGCACCCGGGGGTCGCCGAGTTCGAGCGGGGCCTGGCTTCGGCCCAGGACCCGGTGGCGCTGCGGATCGCCTACCGCAGATGCCTGCTGGCCATAGCGGCCCGTGACGTGTGCGGGACGACCGATGTGGCCGAGACGGCCGCCGAGCTCGCGGACCTGGCCACCGCCACCCTGCGGGCGGCGCTCGCCATCGCCCGTACCGCGGCCCCCGAGGACGCCGCGATATGCCGGCTCGCGGTGATCGCGATGGGCAAGTGCGGCGGCCATGAGCTGAACTACGTCTCCGACGTCGACGTGATCTTCGTCGGGGAGCCCGCGGAAGGCGCCGACGAGCGCAAGGCGCTCCAGGCCGCCACCCGGCTCGCCTCGCATCTGATGCGGATCTGCTCGGAGACCACCGTCGAGGGCACCATCTGGCCGGTGGACGCCAATCTGCGCCCCGAGGGCCGCAACGGCCCGCTGGTGCGCACGCTCTCCTCGCACCTCGCCTACTACCAGCGCTGGGCCAAGACCTGGGAGTTCCAGGCGCTCCTCAAGGCGCGCGCGGTGGCCGGGGACCCGGAGCTGGGCGCCGCCTACATCGAGGCCGTCTCGCCGCTGGTGTGGCAGGCGGCCGAGCGCGACAACTTCGTCGCCGACGTGCAGAAGATGCGCCGCCGGGTCGTCGACAACATCCCGGCCGCCCAGGTGGAGCGCGAACTCAAGCTGGGGCCCGGCGGGCTGCGGGACGTGGAGTTCGCCGTGCAGCTGCTCCAGCTGGTGCACGGGCGCGGCGACGCCACCCTGCACAGCGGCACCACCCTGGACGCGCTCGGCGCGCTGGCGGCGGGCGGCTATGTGGGGCGCGCGGACGCCGCCCAGCTCGACGAGGCGTACCGCTTCCTGCGCGCGATGGAGCACCGCATCCAGCTCTACCGGCTGCGCCGCACCCACCTCGTCCCCGAGGACGAGGCCGACCTGCGGCGCCTGGGCCGCTCGCTGGGCCTGCGCACCGAACCGGTCAGCACGCTCAACCGGGAGTGGAAGAAGCACGCCTCCGTGGTGCGGCGGCTGCACGAGAAGCTCTTCTACCGGCCGCTGCTGGACGCGGTCGCCCAGCTCTCCCCCGGCGAGACCCGGCTCAGCCCGCGCGCGGCCGGACAGCGTCTGGAGGCGCTGGGCTACGCGGACCCGGCCGCGGCCCTGAGACATCTGGAGGCGCTCTCCTCGGGCGTGACCCGCAAGGCCGCCATCCAGCGCACCCTGCTGCCGGTGCTGCTCGGCTGGTTCGCCGACTCCGCCGACCCGGACGCGGGCCTGCTGGGTTTCCGCAAGGTCTCCGACGCGCTCGGCAGGACGCCCTGGTATCTGCGGCTGCTGCGCGACGAGGGCGCGGCGGCGGAGAACCTCGCCCGGGTGCTCTCGGCCGGGCGCCTCGCCCCCGACCTGCTGCTGCGCGCCCCGGAGGCGGTGGCGATCCTCGGCGACCCGGAAGGCCTCGGGGCCCGCCGGCGCGAGCCGCTGGAGCAGGAGGTGCTGGCCGCGGTGGGCCGCGCGGAGAGCGCCGAGGGCGCGGTCGCGGCGGCCCGAGGGGTACGGCGCCGGGAGCTGTTCCGCACCGCGGCGGCCGATCTGATCGGGTCGTACGGTACGGAGGACAGCCCGGCCGAGGAGGACCCCGGGGCGCTCGTCGACCGGGTCGGCAACGCCGTGACGGACCTCAACGCGGCGACGCTCGCGGGCGCGCTGCGGGCGGCGGTGCGGGCGGAGTGGGGCGACTCGTTGCCCACCCGGTTCGCGGTCATCGGCATGGGCCGCTTCGGCGGGCACGAGCTGAGCTACGGCTCCGACGCGGATGTGCTCTTCGTGCACGAGCCGCGCGAGTTCGTCGACGAGCAGGAGGCCACCCGGACCGCCAACCGGGTCGTCGCCGAGATGCGCCGGCTGCTCCAACTCCCCACCGCCGACCCGCCGTTGCTGATAGACGCGGATCTGCGACCGGAGGGCAAGAGCGGGCCGATGGTGCGCACGCTGGCCTCGTACGCCGCGTACTACCGCCGCTGGTCCCTGGTGTGGGAGAGCCAGGCGCTGCTGCGCGCCGAGCCGATGGCGGGCGACCCGGACCTGGGGCGGCGGTTCATCGAGCTGATCGACCCGCTGCGGTACCCGGCCGAGGGGCTCGGGGAGGACGCGGTGCGGGAGATCCGGCGGCTCAAGGCGCGGATGGAGTCGGAGCGGATGCCGCGCGGCGCCGACCCCACGCTCCACACCAAGCTGGGGCGCGGCGGCCTCTCGGACGTCGAGTGGACGGTCCAGCTGCTCCAGATGCGCCACGCCTGGGCCGAGCCGGGTCTGCGGACCACCCGCACCCGGCAGGCACTCTGCGCCGCCCACGCGGCGGGCCTGGTCAGCACGGAGGACGCGGTGACGCTGGACGACGCGTGGGTGCTGGCCACGCGGGTGCGGAACGGGGTGATGCTGGTGCGGGGGCGGGCGGGTGACACGTTCCCGTCGGACGGACGCGAGCTGGCGGCGGTGGGGCGCTACCTGGGCTATGAGCCCGGCCATGTCGGGGACATGCTGGACGACTACCGTCGGGTTACGCGGCGGGCCCGCGGGGTGGTGGAACGCCTGTTCTACGGGGCGTAGCAGTTCGTCTGCGGGTGTGTGGGTGGCTGGTCGCGCAGTTCCCCGCGCCCCTAAACCCTCGTTCGTCCGCGGGCCGCGGCCTCCTCTCGCGCAGTTCCCCGCGCCCCTAAACCCGCTTTCGTCTGCAGGCCGTGGCCTCTTCTCGCGCAGTTCCCCGCGCCCCTAAAGGCCCGTGGCTGAGCCGAGATCCCCGGCTACGGGGCACCCCCTAGGGGCGCGGGGAACTGCGCGAGCAACCACCCACACACCCGCAGACGAAGGCCGGGCGCACCCCAACCGTTCCCACTACCTTCACCCGCGCGGATCTTCCCGTATTCACACACCCGCCCTAACCTCTCGGTGCACCGCCCCCCACCATCCCCCTCACCGGAGGTACCGCCGTGTCCGGCTGGTCCATACCCCGCCGCACCCGCACCGCCCTCTTCACCGCCCTCGGTCTCGCCGCCGGCTCCGCCGGCCTGTGGGCCGGGCTCGGTGGGACGTCCGCCGCGTCGACGACCGCGGCGCTGCCCACCCCGGACCACACCGTGGTCGTGGTCTTCGAGAACCACGCGTACGACCAGGTCATCGGCAGCTCCAGCGCCCCGTACATCAACTCCCTGAAGAGCGGCGGCGCCAACCTCACGCAGTCGTTCGCCGAGACCCACCCGAGCCAGCCGAACTACTACGCGATGTTCTCCGGCTCCACCCAGGGCATCACGGGCGACAGCTGCGTCAAGGTCGGCTTCTCCTCGGCGCCGAACCTCGCGTCCGAGGTCATCGCCAAGGGCAGGACCTGGGCGAGCTACAACGAGTCGCTGCCCAGCCAGGGCTCGACCACGTGCAGCAGCGGCAAGTACGCGCAGAAGCACAACCCGTGGTTCGGCTTCAGCAACGTGCCGACGTCCAGCGCGAAGACCTTCGCGCAGTTCCCGACGGACTTCACCACGCTGCCCACCGTCTCGTACGTCGTGCCGAACCTGTGCAGCGACATGCACGACTGCTCGGTGTCGACCGGTGACACCTGGCTGAAGAACAACCTGAAGGCGTACGCGGACTGGGCCAAGACCCACAACAGCCTGCTCGTCGTCACCTTCGACGAGGACAACCGGCTCGCGGGCAACAAGATCGCGACGGTGTTCTACGGCCAGTCGGTGATCCCCGGCTCGACCTCCTCGACCACGTACAACCACTACAACGTGCTCCGCACGATCGAGGACATGTACGGCACCACGCACGCCGGCCAGGCCGCCAACGCCTCGGACATCACGGGCATCTGGGCCTCCTGACGTGTACGTAGCAGACAGCCGCGGCACTCCCGCGGCCCCCGCCGCCCGGCTCACCCCCGGGCGGCGGTCCGCCCTGGCCCCGACCGTGCTGGCCCTCGGCACGGTCAGCCTGATCACCGACGTCTCCTCGGAGATGGTCACCGCCGTCCTGCCGCTCTACCTGGTCACGGGCCTGGGCCTGTCGCCGCTCGGCTTCGGCCTGCTCGACGGGGTCTACAACGGCTTCAGCGCGCTCGTCCGCCTGGTCGGCGGGCATCTGGCCGACCGGGGCGGACGCCACAAGGCCGTCGCGGTCCTCGGCTACGGACTGTCCGCGGTGTGCAAACCCCTGCTTCTGGTGGCGGGTTCGCTGCCGGTGATCGGCGCGGTGCTGGCGGCCGACCGTACGGGCAAGGGGCTGCGCACGGCGCCGCGCGACGCGATGATCTCGCTGGCCTCGGCGCCCGAGGCGCGTGGGCGGGCGTTCGGCGTGCACCGCGCGATGGACACGGCGGGCGCGCTGCTCGGGCCGCTGGTAGCGTTCCTGATCCTGCGTCAGGCCGTCGACGGGTACGACGCGGTGTTCACGGTGAGCTTCTGCGTGGCCGCGGTCGGCGTCCTGGTCCTGGTGCTGTTCGTGCCCGCCCGCGCCACCACCGCCGAGCGGGCGCCCGGCGCCCCGCGCGCCTCGCTGAAGGCCGCGCTCGCCCTGCTCGGCGAGCGGGAGGTGCGCCGACTGGCGCTCTGCGCCCTGCTGTTGGGCCTGGCCACCGTCAGCGACTCCTTCGTCTATCTGCTGCTCCAGCGGCGCCTCGACGTGCCCGACCGCTGGTTCGCGCTGCTGCCGCTGGGGACCGCCGCCGCGTTCCTGCTGCTCGCCGTCCCGCTGGGCCGGCTCGCCGACCGGGTGGGCCGCTGGCAGGTCTTCCTCGGCGGCCACGCGGCCCTGCTGTGCGCCTACGCCCTGCTGCTGCCGGGCTGGCGCGGCGACGCGCTGCCGTATGTCGTCCTCGCCCTGCACGGGCTGTTCTACGCGGCGACCGACGGGGTCCTGATGGCCGCGGCGGCGGGCGCCGTCCCGGCCGAACTGCGCTCCAGCGGGCTGGCGTTGATCCAGACCGGCCAGGCCTCGGCCCGCTTCGTCTGCTCGCTCGCCTTCGGCGCGGCCTGGACCGCCTGGGGCGACCGCACGGCGCTGGGCACGGCGGCCGTCGCGCTCGCGCTCTGCGCGGCCGGCGCCGTACTGCTGCGCCCGGCGGAGCGGGCCCGCACCGAAAGGGGGACACCCGCATGACCCTGCGCACCAAGCTGATCGTCCTGGCCACGGCCCTGGTCGTGCTCGCGGGGGTGGCCACCGCGTCCGTGCTGCACGCGGTGGGCCGCGAGGACCGCAAGAACCAGGTGCAGGCGGGCGGCCCGCCGGTCCGGGGCGGCCAGGTCTCCCTCGCCCCGGACTCCGGCCGCCGGATCGTCTTCCGCAACATGGCGTGGGGCCCGCACCGCGACGAGCTCGCCACGGTCCCGGCCGCCGACCCGGCGGGGCCGCGCACCGCCTCCGGGGTCAAGTGCCTGCGCTTCTACGCCGCCGCCGGCACCGGGGTGTGCCTCCAGGCCGAGCGGGGCGCGGTGCGGGACGGCTACCGGGCGGTGATCCTGGACGCGGGGCTCAAGGAGAAGGCCCACTACAGCCTGCCGGGCATCCCGACCCGGGCGCGGGTCTCCCCGTCCGGCCGGCTGGCCGCCTGGACGGTCTTCGTGGGCGGCGACTCGTACGCGGGCACCGACTTCTCCACCCGCACCGCGATCCTCGACACCCGCACCGGCAGGCTGACCAGGACGCTGGAGGACTTCGCGATCGAGCGCGACGGGCACCCGTACCACGCCTCGGACGTGAACTTCTGGGGCGTCACCTTCGCCGACGACGAGCACTTCTACGCGACGATGGCGACGGCCAGGAAGACCTATCTGGTCCGCGGCGACCTCACCGCCCGCAAGGTGACCACCCTGCGCACCAACCTGGAGTGCCCGTCCCTCTCCCCCGACGGCACCCGCCTCGCCTTCAAGAAGCGCGTGCCCGGCCTCCCGGCGGACGACCCCTGGCGCCTGTACGTCCTGGACCTCGCCACCATGCGCGAGACACCGCTGGCCGAGCCCCGCGGCGTGGACGACCAGCTGGTGTGGCAGGACGACCGCACGGTGGCGTACTCCCTGCCGGGCGACTACGGGGCCGACCTCTACACCCTCCCGGCCGACGGCACGGGCAGCCCCCACCGCCTGCTGACGGCGGGGCTGGCTCCGGCGTACCTGGACTGACCGGCCGCGGGTCAGTCCTTGTGGAAGCGGTAGGACTCCCGCTCCATCTCGCGGACCTCGACCATGAGGTGCAGCCTGCGGCCCTCGGGGGCCTTGGCGTGCTGGAGAGCGATGTCGCGGACCGTCTCGGACAGCTTCTCGCGGGCCTCGGGGGTGCGGCCGGTGAGGATGGAGAGCTGGACGAAGACGGCGTCGATACCGTCGTCGCCCTCGCCGAAGTACGACTCCTCTATCCGCCGGAAGCGGGTCTTGAAGGCCACGCTGGGGGCGTCGACGATCGCGGGCGCGGCGGCGTGCACCTCGCGGGCGAAGGCCTGGCGGTCGAAGGTCTCGGTGAGTCGTTCCGAGTACTCGACATGGACGAACGGCATGCTCAATCCTCTGGTCGCACGGCAGAACCGGCTGGCTCTCAGCAGCCGCAACCGGTCGCCGCCGGGCGGTATTCCCGCCCGGCGCGCCCGTCAGGAGGGCTGGACCAGGCCGATCACATTGCCGTCGGCGTCCTTGACCGAGGCGGTCCGCCGTCCGCCGCCGACGTCCTGGACGCCCTGGAGCGCCTCGGCGCCCGCGTCCACCAGGGCCTTCACGGTCTTCTCGATGTCGTCGACGTGCCAGTACGGCACCGGTCCTGTCATCCCCTTGCCGTGGCCGTTGGGGTCGAGGCCGACCTCCTGGCCGCCCGCGTTGAACTGCGCGTAGTACGGCTCGTCCATCACCGGCTCGGCGCCGAGCAGCGCGCCGAACACGGCCTTCGCCGCGGCGATGTCCTTGACGGGGTAGATGATCGTCTTCAGGCCTTGGGTCATGGGGGCGTGCTCCTCGAAGTGCGTGGCGCGGGACGGCTTCCGGCCGCCCCTGCCATGACACACCCCGCCGGGCGAACCCGCCCGCCGGGACCACCCGAATGCCGGACCCGGCCGCCCCGCCCTCAGAGAACCGGCAGGTTCTTCCGCAGCTCGAACGCGGTCACCTCGGAGCGGTACTCCTCCCACTCCTGCTTCTTGTTGCGCAGGAAGAAGTCGAAGACATGCTCGCCCAGGGTCTCCGCGACCAGTTCGCTGCGCTCCATCAGGGAGATCGCCTCGCCCAGGTTCTGCGGCAGCGGCTCGATGCCCATCGCGCGGCGCTCGGAGTCCGAGAGCGCCCAGACGTCGTCGTCGGCGCCCGCCGGGAGCTCATAGCCCTCCTCGATGCCCTTGAGGCCGGCGGCGAGGAGCAGGGAGTACGCCAGGTACGGATTGCAGCCGGAGTCCAGGGAGCGGACCTCGACGCGGGCCGAGCCCGTCTTGCCGGGCTTGTACATCGGCACGCGGATGAGCGCGGAGCGGTTGTTGTGGCCCCAGCAGATGTACGAGGGGGCCTCGCCGCCCGCGCCCGCCGTGCGCTCCGAGCCGCCCCAGATGCGCTTGTAGGAGTTGACCCACTGGTTGGTGACGGCCGAGATCTCGGCGGCGTGCTTGAGCAGGCCCGCGATGAAGGAGCGGCCGACCTTGGAGAGCTGGTACTCGGCGCCCGACTCGTAGAAGGCGTTGCGGTCGCCCTCGAAGAGCGAGAGGTGGGTGTGCATACCGGAGCCGGGGAACTCCGAGAAGGGCTTGGGCATGAAGGTCGCCTGGACGCCCTGCTCCAGCGCCACCTGCTTCATGACCAGGCGGAACGTCATGATGTTGTCGGCCGTCGAGAGGGCGTCCGCGTAGCGCAGGTCGATCTCCTGCTGGCCGGGCGCGCCCTCGTGGTGGCTGAACTCGACCGAGATGCCCATCGACTCCAGCATGGTGATCGCCTGGCGGCGGAAGTCCATGCCGACGTTCTGCGGGGTGTGGTCGAAGTAGCCGGAGTTGTCGGCGGGCACCGGGCGGGTGCCGTCCAGCGGCTTGTCCTTCAGCAGGAAGAACTCGATCTCGGGGTGGGTGTAGAAGGTGAAGCCCAGGTCCGAGGTCTTGGCGAGGATGCGCTTGAGGACGAAGCGCGGGTCCGCGAAGGACGGGGAGCCGTCGGGCATCAGGATGTCGCAGAACATCCGCGCGGTGCCCGGGGCCTCGGCGCGCCACGGCAGGATCTGGAACGTGCCCGGGTCCGGCTTGGCGATCATGTCGGACTCGTACACCCGGGCGAAGCCCTCGATGGCGGACCCGTCGAAGCCGATGCCCTCGTCGAAGGCCTGCTCCAGCTCGGCAGGAGCCACCGCGACCGACTTCAGGAAGCCGAGCACATCGGTGAACCACAAACGCACAAACCGGATGTCACGCTCTTCGAGGGTGCGGAGCACGAACTCCTGCTGCTTGTCCATAAGCCACATCCTTGCAGTTCAGACGGTCTGTGCACCACCGCCCGGGCGTGAGGGGGAACCATCAGTATCAGGGCCGGGGATTACCGACACATTACGCACCCCATATGAGCTGTTGCACGTCGCCTCTCCACCCTCGCACCGGTTCCGGCCGGGTGGCCGGATCTTGGCCGACCCCGCCCTGCCGCGTGCGCCGCTCCCTCGCCTAGCATCTGCGCCTATGGGGGGAGTGCGACGCCTTCGCATCACACGTCCCATGGCGCTGGTGAGCGCCATGGCGACGCTCCTCGCCGCGCTCTTCCTCTGTCTCACCGCGGGTGGCGGGGCAAGCGCGGACCCCGTCGTTCCACGGGTCCACCACGGGGTGGCGATGAGTGGTGCGGCGCAGTACAGCTGTCCGTACGACCGGGGGGACTGCGGGCTGTTCCCGCACGCGGATCCCGCGGTGCTCACCGCGCCCCCGCTCGACTCCCCCGCGCCGGGGGGTGCGCATGCGGCCTGGGCCGCGGCGGCTCCGCCCCTGGGGGCGCCCGTTCGGGGCGGGGCTGCGCCCCGGGCCCCTGATCTCCATGTCCTTCAGGTACTGCGGACATAGTCCGGCTGGTCCCCAGAACCTCCCCCGACTTCCCCACCCCCCAAAGGACTTGAGACCACCATGGCCACCAAGGAAACCAAGAGCTCGCGGCAGGCGCGGATAGCCGAGATGCGGCGGGCCGAGCAGGCCCGTGAGCGGCGCAACAAGATCATCGCCGTCACCGCGTCCGTGGTGATCGTCGCCGGACTCGTCGGCACCGGCGCGTACCTGCTGAACAAGGAGTCCGACGACAAGGACAAGCAGCAGGCCCAGAAGGCCGCCGACGCGAAGGCGACCATCGCCGGCGAGAAGGACTGGGACCCGAAGAAGCTCACCCGCAACCACGTCGAGAAGACGGTCTCGTACCCGATGAAGCCGCCGGTCGGCGGGGACCACAGCCCGGTGTGGATGAACTGCGGCGGCGAGGTCTACAAGAAGCCGGTCCCCGACATGAACGCGGTGCACTCGCTGGAGCACGGCTCGGTGTGGGTGACGTACACCGACAAGGCCCCGGCCGCCGATGTGCAGAAGCTCTCCGACAAGGTCTCCAAGACGCCGTACTCGCTGATGAGCCCCTACCCGGGCCAGTCCGGGTCGATCATGCTCAGCGCCTGGGGCAAGCAGGTCACCGTGACCAGCGCGGACGACCCCCGGGTCAACCAGTTCTTTGCCAAGTACGTGCAGGGCGCGCAGACGCCGGAGCCGGGCGCGGCGTGCACGGGCGGGCTGGACCAGAAGTGAACCGCACCTACTGGGCCTCGCTCGCGGCGGTCGTGGCGGCCCTGGTGTTCGCGACGGTGGCCACGGTCGCCAGCGCGACCGGCGGGGACGACAAGCCCGCCGCGCACACCCCGGCGGCGGCCTCGGCGGACGCCGGGTTCGCCCGGGACATGGCCGTGCACCACCAGCAGGCGGTGGAGATGTCGTTCATCGTGCGCGACCGCACGAAGGACGAGGAGGTCCGCCGGCTCGCGTACGACATCGCCAACACCCAGGCCAACCAGCGGGGCATGCTGCTCGGCTGGCTCGATCTGTGGGGGCTGCCCAAGTCGGAGCCGGAGCGGCTGCCGATGGCGTGGATGGGCATGGGCAGCGAGCCCGGCGCGGACGGCGCGCTGATGCCCGGCATGGCGACCAACACCGAGCTCGACGAGCTGCGCAAGGCCGACGGCAAGCAGGCGGAGGTCCGCTACCTCACGCTGATGACCGAGCACCACAAGGGCGGTATCCACATGGCCCAGGGCTGCGCCCAGCGGTGTACGACCGAGGTGGAGCGCAGCCTGGCGCAGGGCATGGTCGACTCCCAGCAGTCGGAGATCGACCTGATGGCCGGGATGCTGAAGGCGCGGGGGGCCACCCCGCGTACGTAACGCGTCCGGCCCCCGCTGCGCCGTACGCCGGACGCAAAGCGCCCGAGTCGGCATTTGCGCCACCAAAAGGACCCAAGTCCCGCCACCTCGGCGGGACTTGGGTTTCTCTTGGGGTTCGCATGTCCCCGGCATGAACCGTTCCTCACCAGAGTGACGCTGTGCATGTGCAGATCAAGTGCACATGCCTCCCAGGTGAAGAGCCTCATGCAGGGGGTCAAATGAGAACCAGCCGCACCAGGCGGCGTGCCGTGAGCATGGCAGCGACACTGCCTCTGCTCGCCGGCGCGCTCGCTCTCGGCATACCGTCCGCCCACGCGGCGGACCCCGTGCCGTCCGGGCGGGCCGCCCTCACGGGCACCAAGCCCGCGTGGGCCACCGGCGCCGCCGACCAGGGCGCCACGGCGAACAGCAACAAGGTCGAGGCGCGCGTCTACCTCGCGGGCCGCGACGCCAAGGGCCTCGCCGCGTACGCCGCGGCCGTGTCGGACCCGAGCTCCGCCTCGTACGGGAAGTTCCTGAGCCCGGCGCAGACGCAGCGGCGCTTCGGGGCGACCGAGGCGCAGATCGCGGCGGTCACCGGCTGGCTGAAGTCGGCCGGGCTGACCGTCACGGGCAGCAACCAGCACTATGTCTCGGTCTCCGGCGACGTCGCCGCGGCCGAGAAGGCGTTCGCCACCGAGCTGCACAACTACCGCAAGGGCGGGCGCACCTACCGCGCCCCGGTGAAGACCGCCTCCGCGCCGGGCGCGCTGGCCGACGCGGTGCTCACCGTGACGGGTCTGGACAACGCCCCGCACAAGGCGACGCACCACGACACGCTGCCCGGCCCCGGCCCCGCCTTCAAGAACTCCGGGCCGTTCTCGACGTACTACGGCTCGAACATCGCCACCACGCTGCCGGACGCGTACGGCACCAAGGTCCCGTACGCGGTCAAGGGGTACACCGGCAAGCAGCTGCGGGCGGCGTACGGCGCGGGCGGCTACACCGGCAAGGGCGTGACCGTCGCGATCACCGACGCGTACGCCTCGCCGACCATGGCGAAGGACGCCCAGCGGTACGCGCTGCGCAACGGCGACAAGCCGTACAAGCACGGCCAGTACAGCGAGGTGAAGCCCGCCGACTACAACAGCACCGAGGCGTGCGACGCGGCCGGGTGGTACGGCGAGGAGTCGCTGGACGTCGAGGCCGTGCACGCCGTCGCGCCGGACGCGGACATCGTCTACGTGGCGGGCGCGTCCTGCAACGACCCGGACCTGCTCGACGCGCTCAACAAGATCGTCGACAACCGGCTGGCCGACATCGTCTCCAACTCCTGGGGCGACATCGAGGCCAACGAGACGCCGGACGTGGCGGCCGCCTACGACCAGACGTTCAAGCTGGGCGCGGTGGAGGGCGTCGGCTTCTACTTCTCCTCCGGCGACGACGGCGACGAGGTCGCCAACACCGGCAAGAAGCAGGTCGACACCCCGGCCAACTCGGCGTGGGTGACGGCGGTCGGCGGTACGTCGCTGGCGGTCGGCAAGGGCGACACGTACCAGTTCGAGACGGGCTGGGGCACGCTGAAGGCGTCGCTCGCGGCGGACGGCAAGAGCTGGACGGGCTTCCCCGGCGCGTACACCTCCGGTGCGGGCGGCGGTACCAGCTCCACGGTGAAGCAGCCGTTCTACCAGCGCGGTGTGGTGCCGGACTCGCTCGCCAAGGCGAACGGCTCCGCCCGGATGCGCACGGTTCCGGACATCGCGGCGGTCGCGGACCCCAACACCGGGTTCCTGGTCGGCCAGACGCAGACGTTCCCCGACGGCTCGGTCACGTACGACGAGTACCGCATCGGCGGTACGTCGCTGGCGGCGCCGGTGATCGCGGGCGTGCAGGCGCTGGCGCAGCAGGCGCGGCACTTCCCGATCGGGTTCGCGAACCCGTCGATCTACGCGCGCTACGGGTCTCCGCTGTACCACGACGTCACGGACCACCCGCTGGGTGCGCGTGGGCTCGCGGTGGCGCGGGTGGACTTCGTGAACGGGGTCGACGCGGCGGGAGGCCTCGCGACGTCGGTGCGCACGCTGGGTGCGGACAGTTCGCTGCACGCGGTGCGCGGCTATGACGACGTGACGGGCGTCGGGACGCCGTCCCGGGGGTACGTGGCGTCGTACGGCCGCCGCTAGCGCTTGTGCCCGGGGTTCGTCTGCGGGTCGGCTGTGGCTGGTCGCGCAGTTCCCCGCGCCCCTTTGGGGGGCGCCTGCCCCGGGATCGGAAGGGTTCCGAGGCAGGCGTGCGTGTTCGTCCGCGGACCGTGGATGGCTGATCGCGCAGTTCCCCGCGCCCCCAACTGCC
>NZ_BAAACA010000031.1:0-60621 GCF_039521265.1 Streptomyces crystallinus
GGCCCGTGGCTGAGCTGCACTCTCCGGCTGCCGGGGACTACCTAGGGGCGCGGGGAACTGCGCGACCAGCCCCCCACGGTCCGCAGACGAACCAAGGCGCCCGGGGGGCAAAGCCCCCGGCAGCGCGCCCCGCCCCCACCCTGCCCCCGGAGGGTTTAGGGAAGGGGCGGGGTGGGGGCCAAAAAAGGGCCCAGGGCGACGCCCGTCAGGACTTCCGGGCCCGGCTCGCCGCCGTCTTCTTGGCCGGCGCCTTGGCCGCCGCCCGCTTGGCGGGAGCCCGCCGCTTCACCACCGCCGCAACCGGCTCCGGCTCCGGCTCCGCATCGCTGATCCGATCCGCCCCCAGAATGTCCCGCAGGAACTTCCCGGTGTGGCTGGCCGCCACCGACGCGACCTGCTCCGGCGAGCCCTCGGCGATCACCAGACCACCGCCGCTGCCGCCCTCGGGCCCCATGTCCACGACCCAGTCCGCCGTCTTGATCACATCGAGGTTGTGCTCGATGACGATCACCGTGTTGCCCTTGTCGACAAGCCCGGACAGGACCTTGATCAGCTTCGAGATGTCCTCGAAGTGGAGACCGGTCGTGGGCTCGTCCAGGACGTACACCGTCCGCCCCGTAGACCGCTTCTGCAGCTCCGACGCCAGCTTCACCCGCTGCGCCTCACCACCCGACAGCGTCGGCGCCGACTGGCCGAGCCGGACGTAACCGAGCCCCACCTCGTTCAGCGTCCGCAGATGGCGGGCGATCGTCGGCACCGCCTCGAAGAACTCCAGCGCCTCTTCGATCGGCATGTCGAGGACCTCGGCGATGGACTTGCCCTTGTAGTGGACCTCCAGCGTCTCCCGGTTGTAGCGCGCCCCGTGGCAGACCTCGCACGGCACGTACACATCCGGCAGGAAGTTCATCTCGATCTTGATCGTGCCGTCGCCGGAGCAGTTCTCGCAGCGGCCGCCCTTGACGTTGAAGGAGAAGCGGCCGGGCAGATAGCCCCGCACCTTCGCCTCCATCGTCTCGGCGAACAGCTTGCGCACGTTGTCGAAGACACCCGTGTACGTGGCCGGGTTCGACCGGGGCGTACGGCCGATCGGGGACTGGTCGACGTGGACGACCTTGTCGACCAAGTCGTCGCCGTCCACGCGCGTGTGCCGCCCGGGCACCGCCCGCGCGCCGTTCAGCTCGCGCGCCAGGTGGGTGTAGAGGATGTCGTTGACCAGGGTCGACTTTCCGGAGCCGGAGACGCCGGTGACCGCGGTCAGCACGCCCAGCGGGAAGGAGACGTCGATGTCCCGGAGGTTGTTCTCCTTGGCGCCGTGCACGGTGAGCTTGCGCGAGGGGTCCACCGGACGCCGTACGTCCGGCAGCGGGATCGACTTCTTGCCCGCCAGGTACTGACCCGTCATCGACTCCTTGTTGGCGAGGAGCTGCTTCAAGGGGCCGCTGTGGACGACCTTGCCGCCGTGCTCACCGGCGCCCGGGCCGATGTCGACGACCCAGTCGGCCACCTTGATGGTGTCCTCGTCGTGCTCGACGACGATCAGGGTGTTGCCCATGTCGCGCAGCCGGACGAGGGTCTCGATCAGCCGGTGGTTGTCCCGCTGGTGCAGACCGATGGACGGCTCGTCCAGCACGTACAGCACGCCGACCAGGCCGGAGCCGATCTGGGTGGCGAGGCGGATGCGCTGGGCCTCGCCGCCGGACAGCGTCCCGGCGGCGCGGTTGAGCGAGAGGTAGTCGAGGCCGACGTCGACGAGGAAGCGCAGCCGCTCGTTGACCTCCTTGAGGACGCGCTCGGCGATCTTCTTGTCGCGCGCGTTGAGCTTGAGCTCGCCCAGGAAGTCGGCGCAGTCGCTGATCGACATGGCCGAGACCTCGGCGATGGAGCGGTCCATCACGGTGACCGCGAGGACCAGCGGCTTCAGCCGGGAGCCCTCACAGGTCGGACAGGGGACCTCGCGCATATAGCCCTCGAAGCGCTCGCGCGCCCCGTCGGACTCCGCCTCCGAGTGGCGCCGCTTGACGAAGGGCACCGCGCCCTCGAAGGAGGTGGTGTACGCGCGCTCCCTGCCGTACCGGTTGCGGTAGCGCACCTCGATCTGGGTCTTGTGGCCGTACAGCAGCGCCTTCCTGGCGCGCTGCGGCAGCCCGGCCCAGGGGATGTCCGTACGGAAGCCGAGCTCGTCGGCGAGCGCGCCGACGAGGCGGGCGAAGTAGTCCTTGGTGTGGCCGAGCGACCACGGGGAGATCGCGCCCTCGTCGAGGGACTTCTCCTCGTCCGGGATGATCAGCTCGGGGTCGACCTCCATGCGGGTGCCGATGCCGGTGCAGTCCGGGCAGGCGCCGAAGGGCGAGTTGAAGGAGAAGGAGCGCGGCTCCAGCTCCTCGAAGGACAGGTCGTCGTACGGGCAGTACAGATGCTCCGAGTACATCCGCTCGCGCTCGGGGTCGTCGGCCGCCAGGTCGACGAAGTCGAGCACCACCATGCCGCCGGACAGGCCGAGCGCGGTCTCCACCGAGTCGGTGAGGCGGCGCTTGGCGGAGTCCTTCACGGTGAGGCGGTCGATGACCACCTCGATGGTGTGCTTCTCCTGCTTCTTGAGCTTGGGCGGCTCGGAGAGCTGGATCGTCTCGCCGTCCACGCGCGCGCGGCTGTAGCCCTTGGTCTGGAGGTCGGCGAAGAGGTCGACGAACTCGCCCTTGCGCTCGCGCACCAGCGGCGACAGCACCTGGAAGCGGCTGCCCTCGGGCAGCTCCAGGACCTTGTCGACGATGGCCTGCGGCGACTGGCGGGTGATCGGCCGGCGGCACTCGGGGCAGTGCGGCTTGCCGATGCGCGCGAAGAGCAGTCGCAGGTAGTCGTAGACCTCGGTGATGGTGCCGACCGTCGAGCGCGGGTTGCGCGAGGTCGACTTCTGGTCGATGGAGACCGCGGGCGACAGACCTTCGATGAAGTCGACGTCCGGCTTGTCCATCTGGCCGAGGAACTGGCGGGCGTACGAGGAGAGCGACTCGACGTAGCGGCGCTGCCCCTCGGCGAAGATCGTGTCGAACGCGAGGGACGACTTGCCCGACCCCGAGAGCCCGGTGAAGACGATGAGGGAGTCGCGCGGGAGGTCGAGCGAGACGTTCTTGAGATTGTGCTCGCGCGCGCCACGGACGATGAGACGGTCGGCCACGCCGGTCCGCACCTTTCTTGAAGAGAAGCAGGGGGCGGAACCCCCGTCTCAGACTATGGGGGGTCGCCAGGGCGATGGATTGCTTTACAGCCAAGGATGCCTGATGCCACTGACGAGCCTATAGCACGCGCATTCGATTTACGGACTCGTCCAGGCGGCTTCACCCGAATGAGTGGCGGGACTATCGTCGGCGCCATGATTGATCATGCGCACGACCTGGCATCTGTACGGGAAGCCACCGACCGGCTGCTCACCGCAGCCGCCGAACTGGACAACGCGGCGCTCGCCGAGCCGTCACGGCTGCCGGGCTGGAGCCGCGGGCATGTGCTCGCCCATCTCGCCCGCAACGCGGACGCGCTCGTCAATGTGCTCGCCGGGCGCCCCATGTACGAGAGCGCCGAGGCACGGGACGCCGACATCGCGCGCGACGCGGCGCGCCCGCTCGACGTCCACCTCGCCGACCTGCGCGAGAGCGCGGCCCGCTTCCAGGAGGAGGGCGCCCGCCCGGCGGACTGGTCCCGCAAGGTGGAGCTGCGCAACGGCGTCGTCGACGAGGCCGCCCGCATCCCCTTCCGGCGGCTGATCGAGGTCGAGCTGCACCACGTCGACCTGGGCGTCGGCTACGAGCTCGAGGACCTGCCGGACGAGTTCGTCCGGCGCGAGATCCAGTTCCTGGCCGACCGCTTCTCGGGCAACTCCGCGGTCCCGCCGGTCACCCTCACCGGCAACAACGGCCACAGCCTGCGCACCGGCGGCACCGAAGGCACTCCGGTGACCGTGGGCGGCCCCGCATGGGACCTGCTGGGCTGGCTGGCGGGCCGCAGGAACGGAACCGCCCTGGAGGTCTCCGGCGGCCCGCTGCCCGCCCTGCCGCCGCTGTAGGCCCGGGGCTACGCTGAGTCCATGACGTACAGCGGAACGGTCAAGGTCGGCGGTCCTGCGGATGTCCACGAGCTCGGCGATCTCATGATCTCCAAGGTCGCGGTGGGCCCGATGGACAACAACGCGTATCTGCTGCGCTGCCGGGCCACCGGCGAGCAGCTCCTGATCGACGCGGCGGCCGAGCCCGCGACCCTGCTGACGCTGATCGGTGACGACGGCATCAAGTCCGTCGTCACCACCCACCGCCACGGCGACCACTGGCAGGCGCTCGCCGAGGTCGTCGCCGCCACCGGCGCGACGACCTACGCGGGCCGCCACGACGCCGAGGGCATCCCGGTGCCGACCGACGTGCCCGTCGAGGACGGCGACACGATCCGGGTCGGCCGGGTCGAGCTGACCGCCCGCCATCTGGTCGGCCACACCCCGGGCTCGATCGCCCTGGTCTACGACGACCCGCACGGCCATCCGCACCTGTTCACCGGCGACTGCCTCTTCCCGGGCGGGGTCGGCAACACCCACAAGGACCCGCAGGCCTTCGCCAGCCTCCTGCACGACGTGGAGACCAAGCTCTTCGCGGCGCTGCCGGACGAGACCTGGGTGTACCCGGGGCACGGCAACGACACCACGCTCGGCGAGGAGCGCCCGAAGCTGCCCGAGTGGCGAGCGCGCGGCTGGTAGTCGCACGCTCGGGCGCGAACAGTCGGTCCACGGCGCGGGCGCGCTTCCGCACGCCCCCCGTAACCGCCCTTACGCACGGGTAGTTGGCGCGACATGCGCTACTCCCCCGCCTCTCCCTCCACACCCGCACCACCGTCGATGACCCGGCTCGCCGCCGCCTCGCTCGCCGGGACGGCGGTCGAGTTCTATGACTTCTTCGTGTACGGGACGGCCGCCGCGCTCGTCCTGGGCCCGCTCTTCTTCCCCACGTTCTCCCCGCTCGCCGGCTCTCTGGCCGCCTTCGGCACCTTCGGGATCGGTTTCCTCGCCCGCCCGCTCGGATCTGTCGTCTTCGGCCATATCGGTGACCGTCACGGACGTCGTCCGGTGTTGTTCCTCTCGCTGTTCCTGACCGGTTTCGCCACTGTGGCCGTCGGCTGTGTGCCCTCGTACGCGTCGATCGGGGCCGCCGCCCCCGTCCTGCTGCTCCTCCTGCGCTTCCTCCAGGGGCTCGGGCTCGGCGGCGAGTGGGGCGGGGCCGTGCTGCTCGCGGTGGAGCACGCGCCCGCGCGGCGCCGGGTCCTGTGGTCGTCCTTTCCGCAGATGGGCCCGTCCGTGGGGTTCCTGCTGGCCAACGGCGTGATGCTGGCGCTCTCGGCGGGGCTCACCGACGCCGAGTTCCGCTCCTGGGGCTGGCGGATCCCGTTCTGGGGAGCCGGGCTGCTGGCGGCGGGCGGGCTGCTCCTGCGCTCCTCGCTCACCGAGACCCCGCAGTTCCAGGAGATCGGCGAACGCGCCCGGCTGCCCCTGGCGGAGGTGGTGCGCGACCACTGGCGCCTGGTGCTGCTGACCGCGGGGGCGCTCTCGGTCGGCTACGCCGTCTTCTACGCGGTGACCACCTGGGCCCTGGCGTACGCCACCGAACACCTCGGCGTGAGCCGTACGGTCATGCTCGTCTGCATCATGTCCGCCGTCGCCGTCAAGGGCGCGCTGACCCCGGTCTCGGCCCTGCTCGCCGACCGGTACGGGCGCCGGCCGCTCTGTCTCGCGGGCTGCACGGCCTGCGCGCTGTGGATGTTCCCGATGGTCGCGTTGCTCCAGACCGGCGAACCGCTGCTGATGTTCGCCGGCTTCCTGGGGGCGCTGCTCGCGTTCATCACCATGTTCGCGGTGATCGCGGCCTATCTGCCGGAGCTGTACGAGCCCCGGGTGCGCTGCACGGGCGCGGCCGTGGGCTACAACCTGGGCGGGGTGCTGGGCGGCGCGCTGACCCCGGTCGTGGCGACCGCGCTCGCCCGGGGCGAGGGGCCGCCGTGGGGCGTGGCGGCCTATCTGACCGGGGTCGCGCTGTTGAGCCTGGGCTGTTTCGCGCTGCTGCCGGAGACCCGGCCGGCGGCGGAGCCGACGGAGGCGGGTGCCGAGGCGGCGCCCGCCTAGGGCCTGGCGGCTACAGGGACTCCGACTCCACCACGTCGCAGTCCGTGAAGACGGGCGGCCTGCTGGAGAGCGCCGCGAGCTGCCTGGCGAGCTCGGTCGTCTCCGGCGCGTCGCTGTTGGCCATCGCCTCCTCGTACGAGTCGAACTCGACCACGGCCAGACAGCGGTTGGGGTTGGAGCGGTCCCGCAGCAGCGTGCGGTGCGTGGGACCGAGCTTGCGGCCCTCCGACCGGGCCTTCTCCTCGTACTGACGGATGAGGTCGCGCATCTCGTCCGCGCGCTCGGTCTCGAAGTCGATGATCTGCGCGAACTTCATGGGGTCCTCCTGGTCCGCGGTGCCCCCGCGGACCGGGAGCTCTCCCCGTCCAAGCAAGCACCGGCCGACCGGCCCGGCAACTGGGCGCCCGGCCGGCCGGTGCGCGCGCCGGTGCCGATGCACCGCGCGCCCCCGCGGGGTCAGACCCCGACGCTCTTCCTCTCGTCCTCCTCGGCCGCCGTCTGCTTCTTGGCGGCCACCAGGCTGGTGACGGTGGTGATGCCGAGCACGCCGCAGATGACGCCGAGCGAGACCGGGATGGAGATCTCGGGGACGTTCACCCCGTTCTCATGCAGCGCGTGCAGCACCAGCTTCACTCCGATGAAGCCGAGGATCACCGAGAGGCCGTAGCTGAGGTGGACCAGCTTCTTGAGCAGCCCGCCGATGAGGAAGTACAGCTGGCGCAGACCCATCAGCGCGAAGGCGTTGGCGGTGAAGACGATGTACGGGTCCTGGGTCAGACCGAAGATCGCGGGGATCGAGTCCATCGCGAACAGCACGTCGGTCATGCCGATGGCGAGCATCACGACGAGCAGCGGCGTCATGATCTTCTTGCCGTGCTCCTGGATGAAGAGCTTGGTGCCGTGGTACCGGTCGGCGACGCCGAACCGCTTCTCGATGGACTTGAGCAGGCGGTTCTCCTCGAACTCCTCGTCCTCCTCGTCGGAGCGCGCCTCCTGGACGAGCTTCCAGGCGGTGTAGATCAGGAAGGCGCCGAAGATGTAGAAGACCCAGGCGAAGTTGGCGATGACCGCGGCGCCGGCCGCGATGAAGATCGCCCGCAGCACCAGCGCTATCAGCACACCGAAGAGCAGCACGCGCTGCTGGAGGTGGGTCGGCACCGAGAACTTCGCCATGATCAGGATGAAGACGAAGAGGTTGTCGACGGAGAGCGACTTCTCGGTGATGAAGCCCGCGAAGAACTCGCCGGACGCCTGGCTGTCGCCGAAGACCAGCAGGCCGACGCCGAAGAGCCCGGCCAGCACGATCCAGACGACCGTCCAGATTCCGGCTTCCTTGACCGACACGTCATGGGGCTTGCGCCCGATGAAGAAGTCGACCGCGATCAGGGCGCACAGACCGAGAATGGTCAGCACCCACAGGGTCATGGAAACGTCCACAGTGCCTCCGGCTTCGTACCGCTACAGATCAGCGTCGTCGCTGCCGGAGGTCTCCTCCACCCTGGCGTGCCTCCGCCCTCGGGCCGGCGCCCCGGAACCGGTCATATCGGTCCGTACTGACGGGAACGCCGCAGTCGGGAGTACTCCCCTCCGCACCAAGAACCCTACCCCAATCACCAAGAGAAGGTAAAGGGAAGGGTAAAGAAGAACCAAGCCGGTTGGTCGGTGCGCGCCCCGGGGCGCGGACGTCAGCGCGGCCAGGCGCGCCTCGCGTCGGCGACCTGGCCCAGCACCTGCTCCAGCACCGCGCTTCCGGCCGGGACCAGCGGTGGCTCGTACGTCCACGCGTGGCCCACCCACGGATCCGCCAGGTGGTCGTCCGGCACCGGCGTCAGCCGCAGCAGCGAACGCCACAGCGGTTGCAGCACCGGCCCGTACGCACTGGCCTCCTCGCGGTCCGCGATCATCAGCAGATGGATGCCGACCGAGGGGCCCTCGTCGGCGAGGTAGCGCAGCTGGTTGACGGCCCGGTCGTCGAAGCCGTGCGGGAAGTCGTTGACGATCAGGAGCTGCTCGGCGGTGTCCATACCGGGCGGCAGCGCGTCCGCCCCGGCGCCGCCGCGCGCGGCCATCTGGAGCAGGTCGACGCGCTCGGTGAGCCGGGAGAGCACCGCCGCCACCCCCTGGGCGCCGGCGGCGGGCGGCGCGGCGAGCACCCCCGACCGCGTCAGGGGCGCGAAAGCCCCGGCCGCCGCCCCCGCCGGGTCCAGGACGTGCACCGCGAACTCGTGTGCCGGGTACACCGCCAGCAGCCGGGCCGCCAGCGCCACCGAGGTCTCCACGGCGAGCCCCTTGACCTGCTCGCTGTCCATGAAGGCGGCGGCCTCGGAGCCCGAGCGCCCGGAGTCGATCCACAGCCCGCGCTCCAGCGGCAGCCGCACCAGCATCGGGATGCGCAGCTCCGGCCGCTCCGGCAGCCGCAGGTCCCCCACGCGCAGCGCCATCGGGATCTCCATCGGCACCCGGTAGGCGTGCCAGACCGGGTTGTCCCAGCGGGCGTAGGCGGGCGGCAGGGCGGGCTCGACGACCTCGGACTCGGCGGTCAGCTGTGCCAGGTCGCGGTCGAACGCCTCGCGCGCGCGGTCGACGAGCTGCTCGCGCCGGGCCGAGGCCTCCTGGCGGGCGAGGTCGCCGGTGGAACCGATCCGGCTGCGCGGATCGGCCAGCGCCCGGTCGAGCTCCTGCTCCATCCGCGAGTCCGCGAAGTCGACGGCGCTGCGGTACGCGGCGGTGGTGCGGGCCAGGTCCTCGAACATGCCCCACACCTGGTTGTAGAGCCGCTCGTCCATGGACCAGCCGGTGGCGTCGCCCGCCACGGGGGACGCGCTCTCGCCGGGTGCCGCGGGCGGCGCGGTGGGAGGCGGCGGCGGGGGCGCGGTGTTCTTGCGGCGCGGGTGGGCGTAGTCGATGGGGCCGTCGTCGCTGAGGGACTGCTGGGCCGCCTCGGGCGGGGGCGCGGCGCCCGCCGGGCCCGTGTCGCCACCGCTGCCGGGCGCGCCGGTCCGTACCCGGCCCTCGTCCGTCGTACGGGGCGGGGGCGCCGCCACCGAGCGGGAGGCGCCCAGGGCGACCGCGTCCAGGATGCCGGCGGCGAGCTCACGGGCCTGCGGCAGGCCCTGGTCGACGAGCATGTCGGCGAGGCCGCCCGCGTAGCCCTGGCCGATGGCGCGGACCTTCCAGGCGCCGCCCCGCAGATAGAGCTCCAGGGCGACGACCGCCGACTCCGCGTCCAGGCCGGTGATCGTGTAGCTGGCGACCTCGGTGCCGTCGAGCCCGGTAACGGCCACGAAGGGCGCGGCGACCGCGGCGAACCGGCTCGGGCCCGCTGTCCCGGGCGGCAGCGCGAGCAGCACGCTCACCCGGTGCACGCCCTGCGGCAGCGCCTGAAGGTCCACGGCGAGACGGTGGTCGGCGGCGGCCTGCCGGGAGACCTCCAGGCCCGGCAGCGTGGGCGCACCGGGGTGGGCCACCCACTCCGTCCCGCGCACCGTGCCGTTCTCGTCGCCGAGGGTGGCGCCGGCCACGATCGGTGTCCCGGCCGACACCCGGATCTCCAGTCGGGTCTGGGGCAGGGGGTGGTTCTGTCCCCGTACCAGCTCGGCCGTCATCGCTCTGTCCCCTCGTCGAGTTGCCGGTGGTGCACGGTGGTGCGGGGCAGCTCCCGGCGGCCTTGCCTCCGGGAGCTGCGGTTGCGGCCGTGGGGCCGGTGGTGCCTGCGTGGCGCGCCGGCGCCTACAGGTGCGGCAGGATCGCCGGCATCAGGTCCTGGAAGGTACGGCCGTTGGACGGGTTGCCGATGGCGGTCATCTGCCAGCCGGCGCCCGCGCGGTGCACCTTCGCCATGATCTGCGCCGTGTACTGACCGCCGCCGTCCAGCGTGTAGCGCGCCAGCTCCTGGCCGTTGGTCTCGTCCACGATGCGGCAGAACGCGTTCTGCACTTCCTGGAAGGTCTGGCCGGTGAACGAGTTCACCGTGAAGACGATCTGGTCGATGTGGACCGGGACGCGCTGGAGGTCGACGAGGATGGACTCGTCGTCGCCGCCCTGGCCCGCGCCGCCGACCAGGTTGTCGCCGGTGTGACGGACCGAGCCGTCGTCGCTGACGAGGTGGCGGAAGAACACCACGTCCACCGGCTGCTTGTCGGCGAAGAGCACCGCCGAGGCGTCCAGGTCGATCTCCCGGGTGCGCGAGCCGAACAGGCCGCGGCGCGGCGCCGCCTGCCAGCCGAGCCCCATCCGCACCGCGGTCAGGGTGCCGCCACCCTGCTTCTCCAGGCTGATGGCCTGCCCCTTGGTCATATTGACCGTCACGCGCTGTCCCCTCTCCGCATTTTTTACGTTCCCGCCCGACCCTACGCAGTGGCGCGATGTGCGCCACCGCTCGGGGCGGATTTGTGTCGGTCTTGCAACACAGCGGGTGGCGGGCCGTCAGGCCTGCCCCGCCTCCCGCATCTGCCGCAACTCCTTCTTCAGCTCGCCGACTTCGTCGCGCAACCTGGCGGCGATCTCGAACTGGAGCTCGGCGGCGGCGGCCCGCATCCGCTCGGTCATCTCCTCGATCTGCTCGGCGAGTTCGGCGGCCGGGCGGTCGGTGAGGACCTCGCCGCCCTTGCCCGCCTTCGCCTTCGACTTCGACTTCGCCGCCTTCGCGCCGAGCGCGGGGACCGGCGCCTTGGCGCCCTTGCCGTCCTTGCCCTTGCGGTAGCCGGAGCCGAGCAGCTGCTCGGTGTCGACCTCCTCGCGCGCGATGGTGGCGACGATGTCGTTGATCTTCTTCCGCAGCGGCTGCGGGTCGATCCCGTGCTCCTTGTTGTACGCGACCTGCTTCTCCCGGCGGCGGTTGGTCTCCTCGATGGCCTTCTCCATCGCCGGGGTGATCTTGTCGGCGTACATATGGACCTGGCCGGAGACATTGCGCGCCGCGCGGCCGATGGTCTGGATCAGCGAGGTGCCCGAGCGGAGGAAGCCCTCCTTGTCGGCGTCGAGGATCGCGACCAGCGACACCTCGGGCAGGTCCAGGCCCTCACGGAGCAGGTTGATGCCGACCAGGACGTCGAACTCGCCCGCCCGCAGCTCCCGCAGCAGCTCGACCCGGCGCAGGGTGTCGACGTCGCTGTGCAGATACCGCACCTGGATGCCCATCTCCAGGAAGTAGTCGGTCAGGTCCTCGGCCATCTTCTTGGTGAGGGTGGTGACCAGGACGCGCTCGTCCTTCTCGGTGCGCTTGCGGATCTCGTGCACCAGGTCGTCGATCTGGCCCTCGGTGGGCTTGACCACGACCTCGGGGTCGACCAGGCCGGTGGGGCGGATGATCTGCTCCACGAAGCCGTCGCCGCGCGACAGCTCGTACTTTCCGGGGGTCGCCGAGAGGTAGACGGTCTGCCCGATGCGGCCCAGGAACTCCTCCCACTTCAGCGGCCGGTTGTCCATCGCGGACGGCAGCCGGAAGCCGTGGTCGACCAGGGTGCGCTTACGGGAGGCGTCGCCCTCGTACATCGCGCCGATCTGCGGCACGGTGACGTGCGACTCGTCGAGGACCAGCAGGAAGTCGTCCGGGAAGTAGTCGAGGAGGGTGTTGGGCGCGGTGCCGGGGTCGCGGCCGTCGAAGTGCATCGAGTAGTTCTCGACGCCCGAGCAGCTGCCGATCTGGCGCAGCATCTCGATGTCGTACGTGGTGCGCATCCGCAGCCGCTGGGCCTCCAGGAGCTTGCCCTGCTTCTCCAGCTCGGCCAGGCGCTGCTCCAGCTCCTGCTCGATGCCGGTGATCGCCTTCTCCATGCGCTCGGGGCCCGCCACATAGTGGCTCGCGGGGAAGACGTAGAGCTCGCGGTCCTCGCTGATGACCTCGCCGGTGAGCGGGTGGAGGGTGGACAGCGCCTCGATCTCGTCGCCGAACATCTCGATCCGGACGGCGAGCTCCTCGTAGACCGGGAAGATCTCGATGGTGTCGCCGCGCACCCGGAACGTGCCGCGCGCGAAGGCGACGTCGTTGCGCGTGTACTGGATGTCGACGAAGCGGCGCAGCAGCTGGTCGCGGTCGATCTCCTCGCCGACCTTCAGCGGCACCATCCGGTCCACGTACTCCTGCGGCGTGCCCAGGCCGTAGATGCACGAGACGGAGGCCACGACGATCACGTCGCGGCGGGTCAGCAGCGAGTTCGTCGCCGAGTGGCGCAGCCGCTCGACCTCCTCGTTGATCGAGGAGTCCTTCTCGATGTACGTGTCCGACTGCGGGACGTACGCCTCGGGCTGGTAGTAGTCGTAGTACGAGACGAAGTACTCGACGGCGTTGTTGGGCAGGAGCTCGCGGAACTCGTTCGCCAGCTGGGCCGCCAGGGTCTTGTTCGGCGCCATGACGAGCGTGGGGCGCTGGAGCTTCTCGATCATCCAGGCAGTCGTCGCCGACTTGCCGGTGCCGGTCGCGCCCAGCAGGACGACATCCTTCTCACCTGCGCGGATGCGCCGCTCCAGCTCGGCGATGGCCGCCGGCTGGTCGCCGCTGGGCTGGTAGGGACTGACGACCTCGAAAGGCGCCACCGTACGTTCGATCTTGGAAACGGGCCGCATGGAACCACCGTACGACCCCCCACTGACAGTCGGGCGCGATCGGCCCGGCGGCCGGGTCCTCCGAGCCTCGGATCACCAGTCGTGCGGCGACGAGGAGCCCTCGCCGGGCCGGTGCGGGGCGGCCCACCGGGTCGGCTCGGGGAACGAGGGCAGATGGCGCGGGACGGGCGCCGGGCGGGGCGGCCGCTTCTCCCACTCGGGCCTGCCCATCACCACGAGCGGGTCGAACATCACGACGACGCCCGCGAGCACCAGGAAGGCGACCGGGCCGATGAGCATCGGTGCGAGCACGGTCGCGGAGGAGTCCCCGGCCGTGGTGCCCGCCCCGTCGTGCAGATGGACGCTGAGCGCGGCCATGCCCGTGTAGTGCATACCGCTCACCGCCAGGCCCATGACGACGCTGGCGCCGAGGCTGGCGAGGAAACCGCTCACCGAGACGGCGGCCCACAGGGCGGCGGTGGCGGCGACGACCGCGATCACCACGGAGAGGCTGACGGTGAGCGTGTTGTACGCGAATTCGCCGTGCAGTCGAATTCCGGCCATTCCGAGGTAGTGCATCGACGCCACCCCGAGTCCGGTGACGGTCCCGCCGGTGACCAGGGCCATGGGGGTGGCGCCCCGGTATCCGACGATGAAGATGCCGATCCCGACCATGACGACGGCCAGGCCGAGGCTGGCGAACGTGATGGCCCGGTCGTAGCTCAGCACTTCCTGGCGGACCGAGAAACCCATCATCGCGATGAAGTGCATGGTCCATATGCCGGAGCCTATGGAGGTGGCCCCGAGGGCCAGCCAGAGCGCCCTGAAGGGCCGGTCGGCCCGTAGCGACCTGGCGGTGCAGCGCAGCCCGAGCGCGCCGCCCAGACAGGCCATGAGGAACGCCACTACCGGCGTGACGAGCCCGTAGGTGAAGCCGTCGACCGTCCCGTGCATATCCGTTGCCCTTCACCCCGTACCGACTACCGACTGAAGAGGCCGACTGCTGTCGCGGAGGCCCTGGTTCGGGGCGACATTAAGGCTCGCCGAGCGACAGGCAAACATTTTCACGCCAATTTGTCGACACCTTGAACCCGGGGGGTGTCTTCCCCGTACTTCCACGACAGCAAACGATCCCGTCCGGCGGACGGCGCCGGCCCTGCGACGACCGGCCGGACCGGGGCCCGCCGCCGGCCCCCCGGGCGTTGTCAGTGCCGGGTCGTACGGTGGCGACATGAGCAGCGACGAGCAGTTCGAGCGGGCCTCGCGGGGGCCGGAGCGGGTGGTGTGGGCCGTCGTCGGCAGCGACATCGGCCCCCTGCTGCTGGCCGCGACCGACCAGGGCCTGGTGAACGTGGTCTTCCACGCCCGCGAGCCGGTCCGGGACAAGGCGCTGCGGGGCCTGGCGGCCCGACTGGGGACCGAGCCGGTCGCGGCCCGCCCGGAAGGGACGGGCCCGCTGGCCGAGCCCATACGGCAGCTGGAGGCGTATTTCGCGGGCGAGCTGCGCGCCTTCGAGCTGCCGCTGGACTGGACGCTGTCCTCCGGGTTCAACCGCCAGGTGCTCCGCGAACTGGAGGCGACCGTTCCGTACGGGACGGTGGTGGGGTACGGCGACCTCGCCGACCGGGTCGGCCAGCCCCGGGCGGCGCAGGCGGTGGGCGCCGCCATGGGGTCCAACCCGCTGCCGGTCGTGGTGCCCTGCCACCGGGTGGTGGAGAGCGACGGCGGGCTCGGCGGGTTCGGCGGCGGCCTGGAGACCAAGCGGCGGCTGCTCGCCCTGGAAGGGGTGCTGCCGCAGCCGCTGTTCTGAGGGCTCCGGGCGGACCGTCGGCTCAGGGCCGGCCGTAAGGTGCGGGCCGGGAGGCGCTAGAGGCTGATGTGGTACGCCTTGCGCAGCGTCTCGTGCACGGTCCACGTCGTCCGGTCGCCCTCGCGCAGCACGCACGCGTCACCGGGGCCGAGCTCTAGGGTCTCGCCGCCCGCCACCTCGACGGTCGCACGCCCGCTGACCACCACGAAGAGCTCATTGGCCTCCGTGTCGGTCACCACACCGGGGGTGATCTGCCAGATGCCGCGCACCTGCTTGCCGTCGGGCGACTCCCAGAGCACCTTGCCGGTGACCTCGGGGGTGCCCGAGACGATCTGGCCGGGGTCCAGGGGCTCGGGCTCCAGCTCGGCGTCCGGGATGTGGACAACGAACGAGGCCGGAGCGGCCTCGGCGACGGAAGGGGACTCGATGTGATCATTGGTCGTCATGGCGCGCCAATCTAGCCATGTCCTCCGGCGCCCTCGACGCCGCCTCTGTCCGGAACCGCCCGCCGGGAGCAGACTCCCCGTGAGTGGCTCGCGGGGGCGGGCCCCGTAGGCCTCGCGGCCGCCGCCTCCGCGCGCCTCGCACAGGTGATCGCCGACGGGACGTTTACGCGGCGCGCGGGCGCGCCAGGGATGGGGCATGTCCTACGACGACGTACTCAAGGTGTCCGAAGAGGTGCGGGAGGCCCTGGCCGAGGGGCGCCCGGTGGTCGCCCTGGAGTCCACGATCATCGCGCACGGACTGCCGCGCCCGCGCAATCTGCGGGTGGCGACGGAGCTGGAGGAGCTGGTACGGACCGGGGGCGCCGTCCCCGCCACGGTCGCGGTCCTGGACGGGCGGCCCCATGTCGGCCTGGACAAGGACCAGTTGGAGCGGATCGCGGGCGGCGGGCTGCGCAAGCTCGGCCACCGCGATCTGCCCATGGCGCTGGCCGCGGGCGCGAGCGGGGCCACCACGGTCTCGGCGACCGCCTATCTGGCGCACTGGGCGGACATCCGCGTCTTCGCCACCGGCGGGCTCGGCGGCGTCCACCGGGGCTGGACCGAGACCCAGGACGAGTCGGCGGACCTGCGGCTGCTGGCCCGTACGCCGGTCGCGGTGGTGTGCGCGGGAGTGAAGTCGATCCTGGACGTGCCGGCGACGCTGCAACGGCTGGAGACGCTCGGCATCGGGGTGGTGGGCTACGGCACGGACCGCTTCCCCGGCTTCTATCTGGCCGACTCCGGCGAGCCGGTCGACTGGACGGTGAACACCCCTCAGGAGGCCGCCGACGTGCTGCGCTCCCACGACGCCATCGGCCCCGACTCGGCGCTGATCGTGGCCAATCCGGTGCCGGAGGCGGACCAGCTCGACCCGGAGCTGCACGACCGGGTGCTGGCCGAGGCCCTGGCCGCCTGCCGGGAGCGGGGGATCACGGGCCAGGCCGTCACCCCGTTCCTGCTCGACCATCTGGTGCGGCACACCGGCGGGGCGTCCCTGGAGGCGAACGTGGCAGCGGTGCGCGGCAACGTACGGCTGGCGGCGGCGATCGCAGCGGCGCTGTGAGGGGTGCGCCGACGAGAACGGGGCCGGGTTCGGAACCGGGATCGGGATCCGGACCGAGCTCGGAAGCTCCTGGTCCTGGACCTGGACCTATGCGGGACGCGGCGGAAGGCTCGGCGCCCCGGGGCCTGCTGGTCGTCGGGGACGTAGTGACCGACGTCGTCGCCCGGCACCGGGGCCCATTGGCCCCGGCCACGGACACGGCGGCCCAGATCCGTACGGTCCCGGGCGGGGCGGGGGCCAATGCGGCCTGCTGGGCGGCCCGTTCGGGCTGCCCGGACGTACGCGTCCTGGGCCGGGTCGGCAGCGACGCGCTGGCCTGGCACGAGCGGCGGCTGCGGCGTGCGGGCGTACGGCCGCTGCTGGTCGCGGACCCGGTGGCGCCCACCGCCACCGTCGTCTCCTTGGTCGACACCGCGACCGCCGAGCGCACTTTCCTGACCGACAGCGGCGCCGTGCTGCGCATATCCCCCGCCGACTGGGACCCCGCGTTCCTGGACGGCGTCGGCCGGCTGCACCTCTCCGGCTATCTGTTCTTCGCCGACGCGAGCCGTGAACTGGCCCTCGCCGCCTGCCGTTCGGCACTGGAAGCGGATGTTCCGGTGAGCCTGGACCCGGCGTCGGCGGGGTTCCTGGCCGAGCTGGGGGCCGAGCGTTTCCTGGCCGCGGCGGAGGGGGTGGAGGCGCTGCTGCCCAACACCGACGAGGCACGGCTGCTCACGGGACTCGCCGAACCGGCCGAGGCCGCCGTCGCGTTGAGCCGTAAGTTCCCGCTGGTCGCGGTGACGCTGGGGGCGGCCGGAGCGCTGGTGGCGGTGGGCGGCGAGGTCGTAGCCCGGGTGGCGGCTCCGGCCCCGAGCGCGCCCGCCGTGGACTCGACGGGCGCGGGTGACGCCTTCACCGGCGGTTTCCTCGCCGCCCTGCTCGCGGGCGCGGACCCGGCCGAGGCAGCTCGGGCGGGCTGCCGGGCGGGCGCGGAGGCGGTGACGGTGGTGGGCGGACGGCCGCCCGTACAGGACTGATCCGGAGAGCAGACAGGCTCTAACGGGCCGTGCCTCCGTTCCACGCCGGGTGCCTCGGGTCGTCGGCGCGCACGACCACGTCGGCGGCTTCGGCGGGCCGCACCTCCTCCTCGTACCGCTCGAACGCGGAGAGCGTCCACCGGGCGCCGTCCTCCGTGCGCCGCCGCAGCGCGCCCGGCGAGAGGCGGAGGTGGACGGTGAGGTCGAAGGGGAACCACCGCCCCAGGAGCAGCGGCCCGTGGACCACCAGCACGCCGCCCTTCGGCAGGTCCTGGTACGCGCTCCGGGTCGCCCGGTCGGTCACCGGGTCCCAGAGGTCGGGCAACACCCGGCCGCTGCCCCCGGCCTCCAGCGGGTCGAACACCTCGCGCCACAGCGCGGCGGTGTCGAACCAGCCGTCGAAGTACGTGTCCGGATCCTCGCGGCCGTACTCGAAGCGCAGCGAGGCGGGCCGCAGGAAGCCCTCCGTGGACAGCACGAGCACCGACCGCCCCCGTATGCGCAGCGCCTCGGCGAGCGCGGCCGCCAGCTCACCGGGCCGGGCCGCGGGCGCCCCGTCGACGCCGACACGCAGCCACGGGCCGCCGCCGGGTGACGTGTCCACGGCCCGTTCCGCCAGAGCCTCGGTCAGCCGTTCCCAGGTGATCGCTTCGAGTCGCACGCCTCCATGATGCGGGGTGCTCCGGCCCGGGCGACGGCGGCCCGGGCGCGCGTGCGGCGCGGCGGGCGCCGGTCACTCGCCGCGCAGGGCCGCGGCGACGGGCCCCTCGCCCGTCACCTCGATCCGTCCGTCCTTGACCCCTTCCTCGATGGTCAGCGCGCCCTCGGCGAGGGCGCGGCAGGTGTCCGCGTCCAGGACGAGCCGGGCGTCGGCATCGGGCGCGGGCCCCTCCCCGTACACCGTGCCCCCGTCGTCCACGGATCCGTCCCCGCCGGTGCGGACGTGGAACTCGCCCTCGTCCAGGCGTACGTCGAGGACCGCCGGGCCGTACGGAAGGCGGCCCAGCAGCGGGATCAGCGGGATCGCGAACCAGTGCGCGCGCACGGCGTCGGTGGGCCGCCGCTCGGCGAGGTCCGGCGCGCCCCAGGCGGCGAGGGCGGTCAGCACGGGCAGCAACTCACGTCCGCGCGCGGTCAGTTCGTACACCGTCGCGGCTGCGGGCGGGGGCAGCTTGCGGCGGGTCGCGAGCTCCTCGCGCTCCATGTCCTTGAGGCGTGAGGCGAGCACGTCCGTGGACACGCCCGGAAGATCCGCGTGCAGATCCGTATAACGACGGGGTCCGGCGAGGAGTTCCCGGACGATCAGCAGCGTCCACCGGTCCCCGACGGCATCGAGGGCGCGGGCGGCGGCGCAGTACTGGTCGTAGCTTCGACGACGTGGCTGACGTGGCATGCGACGCAGTCTAGACAAGATGTTGGACTTTCCAAGCTCCTACTTGGTAAAACCAAGTAACGCAATTCGAGTGACTGACGACAGACGAGTCACACCAGAGGGATCTGGGCACCTCGGGAGGGCCACGGCATGGAGTTCCGGCAGTCGAGCAAGCTGAGCGAGGTCTGTTACGAGATCCGCGGCCCGGTCATCGAGCACGCCAACGCGCTGGAGGAGGCGGGCCACAGCGTGCTGCGGTTGAACACCGGCAACCCGGCGCTCTTCGGCTTCGAGGCGCCGGAGGAGATCCTCCAGGACATGATCCGGATGCTCCCGCAGGCCCACGGCTACACGGACTCGCGCGGCATCCTCTCGGCCCGGCGCGCGGTCGCCCAGCGCTACCAGGCGATGGGGCTGCCTGACGTCTCCGTGGACGACGTCTTCCTCGGCAACGGCGTCTCCGAGCTGGTCTCCATGGCCGTACAGGCCCTGCTGGAGGACGGCGACGAAGTCCTCATCCCCGCGCCCGACTTCCCTCTCTGGACAGCGGTCACCAAGCTCGCGGGCGGCCAGGCCGTGCACTACATGTGCGACGAGTCGGCCGACTGGTACCCCGACCTCGACGACATGGCGTCGAAGATCACCGACCGCACCCGGGCCGTCGTCATCATCAATCCCAACAACCCGACGGGCGCCGTGTACCCGAAGGAGGTCATCGAGGGCATCCTCGATCTGGCCCGCCGCCACCAGCTGATGGTGTTCGCGGACGAGATCTACGACCAGATCGTCTACGACGACGCCGTCGCCCACTGCGCCGCCGCGCTCGCGCCCGACCTCGTCGTCCTCACCTTCAGCGGCCTGTCGAAGACGTACCGCGTGGCCGGGTTCCGCTCCGGCTGGCTGGTCGTCAGCGGCCCGCAGCAGCACGCCAGGAACTATCTGGAGGGGCTCACCATGCTCGCTTCCATGCGGCTGTGCCCCAACGCGCCCGCCCAGTACGCCATCCAGGCCGCGCTCGGGGGCCGCCAGTCCAGCAAGGAGCTGACCGCGCCAGGCGGCAGGCTCCACGAACAGCGCGACCGGGCCTGGGAGAAGCTCAACGAGATTCCCGGGGTGTCCTGTGTGAAGCCCAAGGGCGCGCTGTACGCCTTTCCCCGGATCGACCCCAAGGTTCACCCGATCGAAGACGACGAGAAGTTCGTCCTTGACCTGCTGCTGCGGGAGAAGATCCAGGTCGTCCAGGGCACCGGCTTCAACTGGCCGCGCCCGGACCACTTCCGGATCCTGACCCTGCCGCACGCGGACGCCCTGGACGCGGCGATCAGCCGCATCGGGCGCTTCCTCAGCGGATACCGGCAGTAGACGTAGTCCGACCACCGCGGTTTGCGCGAAAGCCGCTTGAGGGATCAAGACAGGAAGGGGAGAGCAGGGGGTCGTCGAGCCGTCCGGGCTGTCCGGGCCGTCCGGTCGTCCGGGCCGTCGGCAAGGGAGGTGGCACCCCGTGCTCGTCATAGAACCCAGACGGCGGCACCGCTGCGCCGACTGCGAGCGGGCCCCCCTCGCCCGGCTGGTCCTGGACACCGGAGCCCCGCGCTGTCTGGACTGCGCCGACCTCGGGCACCTGGTGTTCCTGCCGCGCGGCGACACGGCCCTGACGCGCCGCGCCCGCGAGGAGAGCACGCTCTCGGCCGTCGTCGTCCGCTTCAACCGCCGACGGCGCCGGTACGAACGCCAGGGCGTGCTCGTCGAGGAGGCGGCGCTCGCCGTCGCCGAGGAGCGCTGTCTGGCCGACGCGGAGGCCCGTGCGCGCCGCCGCGCCCGCGACGCGCTCCGCCGGGCCGCCGAGGACGTCCGCTTCACCGCGACCCTGGAGGCCGAGATCCTGCGCCTGTTTCCCGGCTGCCCGCCCGAACGGGCCCACGACATAGCGCTCCACACCTCACTCCGGGGCAGCGGCCGGGTGGGCCGCAGCGCGGCGGGCCGCGCCCTGGACGAGGAGGCGCTGACAGCGGCCGTCCGCGCCTCCGTACGCCACCTGGACACGCCCTACGACGAACTCCTGATGGCCAGGGTCCCGCGCAACCGGGCACGGGCACGGGTGGCGGCGCGGATCGAGGGAGTGCTGGCGGGGTGGGCGGAGGGGTGGATGTAGTGCGAGAGGCCTGCCTGCCATGCTGCTCCGACAGCTCGCGGTTGCCCTGCCGACTGATGCGTGGAAGCTACGGCTCGCCGTGTCCGCGGAGCTGTGGCTGGCAGGTGCGGGTCATTTGGTACGAGATTCGACGTCTTTGCTCATACGGCTCGGCCTTCAGGTTCCAGATGAGTAAGCTGCACGTCAGGCTCTTGGGGAGAGCCTCAACATACCGTGAAAGAGAGGGCAGTTCGGCTATGCCTGTGCGGCCCTCGCGTCCCGTGGGGGGATCTCGCGTGCACGAAATGGCCAAGGGTTCCAACGTCAGTCTGTCCGCGCTCAGTGAACATGCCGACTCCGTCATGGTGAGCCTGAGCTGGAGCAGCCCCAGCGGGGAGGGTGACGCCGATGTCTCCGTGCTCCTGATCGACGCCGGCGGGAAGGTTCGCAGCAACAGCGACTTCTACTTCTACAACAACCCAACCGCGCCCGACGGCAGTGTGCACCTTCTGGGATCGACTCCGACCGAGAACGGCACCGAGGACCGTATCCGACTGGACCTCACAGCCCTTCCCGACGACGTGAATCGCGCTGTCATCGCAGCGAGCCGGCACCGGCGCGCCCATTTCGGCGAGCTGGAGAACATTCGGCTCACCCTGAAGGACGGATCCGGCGACGACGTTCTGGGATTCTCCATCACCGATGCGACCGTGGAGAGCGCCTTCGTCTTCGGGGAGATCTACCGACGCAACGACGAGTGGAAGTTCAGGGCCGTCGGTCAGGGCTACGGCACGGGGCTGGCCGGGCTGGCCACCGACTACGGCATCGAAGTCGATGAGGACGACGATGGAGACGACGAGACGGGCAGTGCCACCGAAGCCCAGGAGCACGGTGTACGGGGCATTGAGGAGAGCATTGCCGAGCCCGTCGGCGGGGACCCGTCGGGCACGATCGAGGTGGTGGTCGTCGCGGAAGGCGTCGCCGCGTCCGTGTCCGTCCCCGTACCGCGTGAAGCGGAGTCGCCGAACCCTGCCCCGGTACGCCGGGTTCGCACGGCCAAGAAGAAGGTCACTCTTCCGCGAACGACAAAGCCCTCCCTGGCCGAGAACGACAGCTGGCGGACAGCCCGTCTCTTCCCCGCTTCTTCGCTCAAGAGCGACCGGGAGCGTGAAGTGCGGGCAACGTCCATCCTGCTGTCGGTGATGGCTCAGGTGCCGGAATTCGGTCGTCGGCTCACTGCGGCGTTCGGCGCGCCCGCCGGGCGTATGGAGACCTTCACCGAAGTTTCGCTGCCTCACGGCGAGAATCCGAAGCGGCCGGACGGAATCCTTCGCATCGAGCGCGCCGGAAAGCTCTGGACCGCGCTCGTCGAGACGAAGACGAACGGCAACCCGCTCAAGCCCGAGCAGGTCCAGGACTACATGGACATCGCCTCCCGGCGCGGTTACGAGGCCGTCATCACACTCTCGAACGATGTGGCCCTCGAAGGAAGCCCCCTGGTCGACGTGAAGGTCGACGGACGACGCAAGCACAAAGTGGCGCTGTGGCACCTTTCCTGGGCCGAGGTGACCCAGCAGGCACAAATGCTGCTCCGCCACGAGGGCGTACGACAGGAATCGCACGCCTGGCTGCTACAGGAGCTTCTCCATTACCTCCAGCACGAGAACTCCGGCTGCCACGGTTTCCAGAACATGGGCCCGGCCTGGGTCCCGGTGCGCAACGGAATCGACGAGGAGACGCTGTCACCCGGCGACTCCCGGACCGTGCAGGTGGTGGAGAGCTGGGAACGGCTGGTCCGCCAAGTCTGCCTCCGGATCGGCGGAGAACTCGGCACCAAGGTCATGCCGGTTCAGCGCGCCAAGCGCGGGACCGACCCGCAGTCGCGCCGCATCGAAGTGGCGGACCGCTTCTGTGTGGACGGGAAACTGGAGGCCGAGATCCGGATCGACGGCGTACCCGGCATCGTCGCCATCAGCGCTGATCTGCGCATGGGCAGGCTGCGGACGTCTATCGAGGTGCCCGCCCCTGACCAGGGCTACCCCCTTTCATGGGTGAAGCGACTCATGAAGCAGCTCCACGAGGCACCGGCGGACCTGCATGTGCAAACGCTGCTGGAAGGCGATGCCGCCGGCCCACGCGGGACGTTGGAGAAGCTGCGGATGGAGCCCGGAGACCTCCTCGCGAAGGGGCCGGAGCGCATCATCGGTTTCCGGCTGTCGCTCTCCAAGAGCGTGGGCAACACGCGCGGCAACTCCGAGAACGGATTCATCCGCAGTGTTGACGCCGCGGTCGACCGCTTCCACACCACCGTGGTAGCCAGACTGGAGCAGCGCACGTCTCGGCGCCCCAAGGCTGCCATCGCTCCGGAAGCCGTCATGTGATCCTGTCCGCCCGCCTCTCGCCCTCTCAACGATCCGGCAGGGCGTCAAGCGCCTCCACCGGGTCCTGCGCCGGTATCCCCCGGGGCCACCAGTCCTCCCGCCCCGGGTCGGACTCGTACACGTACCAGAGGCCGTCGCGGCCGTAGCGGAGTTGGGTGGTGGGGGTGGAGAGGTGGTTGCGCCAGGGGCGGAAGCCGGGGTGGCCGGCGGCTGTCAGGGCGGGGCGGGCGCGGTCGAAGGGGCCCGCCGGGGGATCCCAGGGGGCTTCCAGGACGGACAGCGCCGCGAGCCCGCCCTGGCGCCAGGCGGCCACCGCGCGTGCGAGGTCGGTGGGGGTGCGGCCGGTGGCCCGGGAGAGCGCGGCGTACAGCGCCCTGGTCGTCGAGGTCACGCCGGAACCCGGGTGCGCGGCCGCCAGGCGGACCGCGTCCTGCCACGTGGACAGGCCCGCGATCGGGTCCTCGCCCGTGGTGAGCAGCACGTGCGCGCGGGCCGCCGCCTCGGTGGCCAGCAGGTCGAGCGCGAGCGGGTCCGGGGCGCCCTGGAACGTGGGGAAGGCCGGTGGATGGCCGGCTCGCTCCGGAGGCGGGAACGGGGGCGGCAGCTCAGGGCGTGCGCCGGAGCGGACGGCCTCGCGGGCCGCGACCGTGGGCAGTTCGGGTGTGGCTGTCTCCCGCTCGACCGCCGTCAGGGCGCTGTTGCGCCGCGCCAGCGCGGCGAGCGTCTCCTGCTCGCCCCGGCCGCGCATCAGCAGCAGGACGAACGGGTCCTCGTCGAGGAGCCGGGCCGTCTGGTAGCAGAGCGCCGCCGCGTGCTTGCACGGATAGCCGTCGTCGGGGCAGGAGCAGTCGGGGACCAGGTCGCCGGACGCGGGGAGCAGATCCACCTGGTCGGCGAGGGTGTGCGGCAGGTCCTTGTCGAGCAGCGCCGCGATGTGCGAGGGGTCCTGGGCGGCGGTGTCGAGGAAGTCCTCCCACGCCTGGTCGGACAGGGTGCGCAGGCGCAGTTCCGTCCGGTACGGGCGGGGGCGGGAGCCGTGGACGTACGCGGTGATGCGGCCGGGGGTGACCGTGATCGCGTCGACGTGGCCCGCCTGCGCGTACTTCCGGCCGCGGGCCAGCCGGGCCGGGTCCAGGGCCAGGTCCTCCAGCGCCTCGATCCAGGCTCCGCCCCACCAGGTGCCGGTCCGCTCCGAACGGGCGCCCAGGGCCGGGAACGTGCGGCGGCGGTCGTCGTACCGGGTCGTCGGCAGCGGGCTCATCCGGGCCTCCTCTCAGGGGCGGGGCGGACCGTCGCTGCCGTACGGAGTGCGTTCATACGCCCCTCCGCAGGGAGATGAGGTCCGCCAGCTCGCGGTCGGTGAGTTCGGTCAGCGCGGCCTCTCCGGAGCCCAGAACCGCGTCGGCCAGGGCGCGCTTCGCGGCGAGCATCTCCGCGATGCGGTCCTCCACGGTGCCTTCGGCGATCAGGCGGTGGACCTGCACTGGCTGGGTCTGGCCGATGCGGTAGGCCCGGTCGGTCGCCTGCTCCTCCACGGCCGGGTTCCACCAGCGGTCGTAGTGGATCACATGGCCCGCACGGGTGAGGTTGAGCCCGGTGCCGGCCGCCTTCAGGGAGAGGATGAAGACGGGGACCTCGCCGGACTGGAACGCGTCCACCAGCCGGTCCCGCTCCGCCACCGGTGTTCCGCCGTGCAGGAGTTGGGAGGGTACTCCGCGCGCGGTGAGGTGCGCGGAGAGCAGCCGGGCCATCGACACGTACTGGGTGAAGACGAGGACCGAGCCGTCCTCGGCCAGGATCGTGTCGAGCAGCTCGTCCAGGAGGGTGAGCTTGCCGGAGCGGGCGTGCAGCCGGGGCGCGGCCTCCTTCAGATACTGCGCCGGGTGGTTGCAGATCTGCTTCAGGGCCGTCAGCAGCTTCATGATCAGGGCGCGGCGGGCGATGCCCTCGGCGGCCTCGACCCCGGCCATGGCCTCCCGGACGACCGCTTCGTAGAGCGAGGCCTGTTCGCGGGTGAGCGGGACCGGGTGGTCGGTCTCCGTCTTGGGCGGCAGCTCGGGCACGATGCCCGGGTCGGACTTCTTGCGGCGCAGCAGGAAGGGGCGGACCAGCCGGGCCAGCCGCTCGGCGGCCTGCGCGTCCTCGCCGTTCTCCACAGCGCGCGCGTGGCGGGCGCGGAACGACTTGAGCGGGCCGAGCAGCCCGGGCGTCGTCCAGTCGAGCAGGGCCCACAGCTCGGAGAGGTTGTTCTCGACCGGGGTGCCGGTGAGGGCGATCCGCGCCGGCGCGGGGACGGTGCGCAGCGCCCTCGCCGTCGCCGAGAACGGGTTCTTGACGTGCTGCGCCTCGTCGGCGACGACCATCCCCCAGCTGTGTTCGGCCAGTTGGGGGGCGCTGCCGCGCATCGTGCCGTACGTGGTGAGGACGAAGCCGCCCGCCGTGTCCGCCAGGCTGCGGTCGCTGCCGTGGAAGCGCCGCACGGGGACGCCGGGGGCGAACCGGGCGATCTCGCGCTGCCAGTTGCCGAGCAGCGAAGCGGGGCAGACCACCAGGGTCGGCTCGGGGCGCGCGCGGCGCAGATGCAGGGCGATCACGGTGATGGTCTTGCCCAGGCCCATGTCGTCCGCGAGGCAGCCGCCGAGGCCGAGCGAGGTCATCAGGTCCAGCCAGGCGAGGCCGCGCAGCTGGTAGTCACGCAGGGTGGCGTCCAGGCCCGGGGGCTGGACGGCGGCCTGCGGGCCCGCGGTGAGGCGGTCGCGCAGCACGGCGAGCGCGCCGGCCGGGACCGCCTCGACCGTCTCGCCGTCCACCTCGGCGGTGCCGGTCAGGGCGACGGACAGCGCGTCCACGGGGTCGAGCAGTCCCAGGTCGCGCTTGCGCGCCTTGCGTACGAGCGCGGGGTCGGCCACCACCCACTGATCGCGCAGCCGCACGATCGGGCGGTGGGCCTCGGCGAGCGTGTCCATCTCGGACTGGCTGAGCGGTTCGCCGCCGAGCGCCAGCTCCCAGTTGAAGGCGAGCAGCTCCCCGGCGTCGAAGAACGCCGTGCCGTCGGTCGCCGAGCCGGGCGCGGGCCGGACCACGGCGGTGGCGCTCAGGGTGCGGGCCAGCTCGCGCGGCCAGTGCACGGCGACTCCCGCCGCGTCCAGCCGGGTCGCGGCCGAGCCGAGCAGGTCGTACAGCTCGGTCTCGGTGAGCGCCAGCACGTCCGGTACCGGCCGCTCCAGCAACAGGCCCAGCGGCGGCCAGACCCGGGCCGCCCGGCGCAGCGCGAGCAGGGCGTCGATCCGCGCGCGCGGTCCGAACGCGTCGGAGCGCTCCCCTTCCCACAGGGCCGCCGCGTCGACGACCAGGGTGGGGTCGGCGAGGCTGTGAATCTGGACGACCGCGGAGCCCGCGCGCCGCGCGTCCTGCTCGTCGTCGCTGTCGAACATCCCGTACCCCGACAGGTCCAGGCGCAGGGAGACCCGGACGCCCGCGTCCATGCCGGCCGCCGCCTCGGCGGCCCAGACGCGCGCGCCGGGCAGGTGCTGGGGCGCGGCCGCCGCGAACGCCGGGCCCACCGCGTGGGCGGCGGCCGGGGTGCGCGGCAGGCTGTCGGCGACCGCGTCCAGGAAGGCCCGGACCAGCGCCTCGGGGTCGGGCAGCCGCAACGGGCCGCGGCCGGGGGCCGGGACTCCGTACGCCTCGTACGGCATGGCGGCGGCGATGGCGCGGAGCTGGGCGATGTCGTCGGCGTCCAGCGGGCCGGCCCGCCAGGCGTCGTGGTCGGTCCCGGTCAGCCCGGGCAGCAGCCTGCCGCGCGCGACGAGGTGCAGGGCGTGCAGCGCGGCGGCACCCCAGCAGGCGGCCGCGGGGTGGGCGCCGGGGTGCTGCCGGGCCCGGACGAGCAGGGGCAGCGCCTCGGTGACGGGCAGCAGGCGGGCCAGGACGGTACGCCGCGCGGCTCCGGCGCCGTGGCGGCGCACCACGGTCAGCTCGGTGACCTCGCCCGGACCGCCGTCCTCGGGGTCCGCCGCGCCGGGCAGCGGGCCGCCCGCCGGGTCCCAGAAGGCGACCTTGCCCTCGCGGGGCAGCCCGGCGGGCAGGAAGACCGCGGCGGCGGACACACCGGGCCGCGGCGCGAGCTCGGCCGTCCGCTCGGCGTGCGTCATGTCAGGTCACCTCCCCTCGGGCGTGGGGCCGCGGGTCAGCACCTGGTCCGCGACTGCTCTACGACCTTACGGGCGGGGTCTGACAATCGGGCACCGCGTCCTCAGCGCACCCCCTCCCACAAGGCACGTTCGGCCGCCCGCGGGTCCCGGACCAGCTCGGTCGGGGCGGCCGGGGAGGCGCCGAAGACCATGGTCGTACGGGTCTCCCGGTCGTAGACGTCCCAGCCCGGCTCGCCGGTCGCCGCGAACGCCACCCACGCGCCGTGCATCGCGTCCGCGAGGCCCTGCGGCGGCCGGTCGCCGAGCATCGGGGCGTAGACGGGGTCGCGCAGGTTGTCGAAGACGAAGCCGAGCTCCGCGCTGTGGCAGGCGCCGAGCTCGCCGCCGTACTGCGGCGAGCGCCAGGCGAACTCGTACACATGCGTGCCGGGCACGGACTCGGCGAGGCGGACGGCCGGGATCCGGTAGAACCAGTCGGTCGCCACGGCGTCGAAGAGCTCGCCGGGGCCCGCGCCGGGGCGGTTCTCGGCGTACACGGGGAGCGCCTTGTCGGGGTCGAGTCCGTACGCCTCGGTGGTCTCGCGCAGCTTGCGCTCGCTGAGCCGGTGCAGCCGCTCGGTGGGGACCAGGAAGAGGCGGTACTCCTCGCGGTTGCTGCCGGCGAGCAGGTCCACCCCGCAGTCGGCGGCGGGCAGCGGCAGCGCGTCGAGGACCGGCTCGAAGGGCATCATGTTGAGGATCGCCTCGCCCCACAGGGCGGGGTCCGGGCGGGCGCCCATCTCGGCCCGCAGCCCGGCCTGGGCCGGCAGCAGCTCGGCGAAGGGGACGCGCGCGAACGCCTCGGTCAGTGCCGTCCCGGTTGCCTCGATGCCCAGCTCGGCCGCGAGGTGCGCGGTGATCAGGTCGGCCGTGGCAGGCCGCAGGAAGTGATGGGCGGCGCCGCTCTGCAGGATCGCCCGGCGGAACAGCCCACGCGCGCGTGGGTGCGCGAGCAGGACGCCGATGCTCATCCCGCCCGCCGACTCGCCGAACACGGTCACCCGGTCCGGGTCGCCGCCGAAGCCCTCGATGTTGTCGCGGACCCACTCCAGGGCCGCGATCTGGTCGAGCAGCCCGCGGTTGTCGGGGCGTCCCGGGAGCCGCAGGTAACCGTCCGTGCCGAGGCGGTAGTTGACGTTGACGCAGACCACGCCGTCGCGCGCGAAGGCGGCGCCGTCGTACGCCGGGCCCACCCCCGAGCCGTTGGAGAATGCCCCGCCGTGCAGCCAGACCATCACCGGCAGGCCGCCGCCCGGGCCCGGGTGCGGGGTCCAGACGCTGAGGTTGAGGCAGTCCTCGCCCTGTCCGCCGTCCGCGTCCGGGATCAGGGCGTCCATCGGCGGGGCGTAGGGGGCCCGGGGCGCCGACGGGCCGTGTGTGAAGGCGTCCCGTACGCCGTCCCAGGAGGCCGCCGGAGCCGGTTCGCGGAACCGCCGCGGGCCGAAGGGCGGTGCGGCGTACGGGATGCCGAGGAAGGACGTCACCGCGTCGCTCCCGGTGCGGCCGCGCACCGCGCCCTGCCGGGTCGTGCACACGCGCGTCGCGGCCGCTTCCAGCGGCCTGACGGGCTCCCCCGGCGTGATCGGCCGCAACGATTCCGGCTTCCCCGGCCTGGTCGGTTCCATCGGCGCCTCAGACTCCTTCGGCCAGCGTCTCCAGCAGGGCGTCGCCGAACTCCTCGGGGCGCTCGACGTGCACCGCGTGCCCTGCTCCGGGCACTGTCACCTCTCGTACCCTGCCGCCCACGCGCGCGTAAAGGGCGAGAACCTGCCGCGTCTGGGCGACCATCGGCTGTGCCGGGGTGCCGTCCCAGCCGGGCACCGCGCCGATCGCGCCCAGATGGGCGAGGTCGAAGAGCGAGGTGTCGGAGACGATCACGTCGTCCTCGCCGCGCACCCAGGTCACCGGCGGCTTCGCGGGGAGCCCGGCGAGGGCGGTGTGCAGGTCGTCGAGGCGGAAGTGGGTCGGGGCGAGGCAGTTGAGCACCCCGCGCGTGCCCGGGGCGGTGCCCGGCCAGGCCTCGCAGGGCCTGCTGTCACCGGGGTAGTGGTCGTCGCCGAGCCGGGTGCTGAGCATCGACTCGACGTACTCGTCCTCCCGTTCCGGGCGCGACGGCGGCTTCACATAGCAGTGCGCGAGCACGCTGCGGGGCGAGAGCGGGGACTCCTCACCGCGATCGCCCTCGGCCAGCAGCCGTACGAAGTCGGGATGGGCGGTGCCACCGCCGGAACCGGCCCCCTCGGGAGAGTTGAGCCGGCCGTCGACGCCGTGGGTGCCGCCGAAGCCGTACGGCGACACCGGGTTGGCCAAGGTCAGCGAGCGCACCATGGCGGGCCGGTCCCGCATGTGTTGCAGCACCACACCGCCTCCCATGGACCAGCCGACGAAGTGTGCGCGCTCCAGGTCCAGCGCCTCCAGGAGCGCGCCCAGGTCGTCCACGTAGTCGCGCAGTCCACGGGTCGCGTCGACCGGCAGCGGGTCGGTGCCGCCGAAGCCGCGCAGGTCGACGGCGATCGGCCGGTAGCGCTCGGGCAGGGAGAGCATCGCGTCCTGCCAGAAGGCGGACGAGGAGACGTTTCCGTGCACGAAGACGACCGGTTCGCCCGCCTCCCGGGAAACGTCCTCCAGGATGTGCTGGGTGAGCCGGGCGGTCGGTACCCGGCGTGCGGTGAGCGTGGGCATACGGGCCGTCCTTCGGCTACGGGAACGATTCTTCGGGCGCTCGGCCCCGCCGGGGCGTCGGATACCGGCGGAGCCGAGAGGTCAGTCGGCGGGCTCAGGCCAGCCAGGAGGCCACCTGGGCCTCCGAGGCGCTGTTCCAGCCGAGTTCGAGGTGGTTGGCGCCGGTCACGGTGGCCTTGCCGCCGACGGTGGCGACGCCGGTCGTGTCGAGCGCGCTGGAGACGAAGACGACGCCGTCGCTCGGGCCGCGGTTCTCGTTGAAGATGCCCACGACACTCGGCGAGCCGCCCGCCAGGAGGTACGTGGTGACGGAGGCGGGAACTCCGGCCCGCTGCAGCGGGGCGACCAGCGAGCCCGCCTCGATGGCCGGCTGGATGCCGTCACCGGCCGTGTAGAAGCCCTGGCCTCCGTAGTACGTCGTGTACCAGTCCTGGGCCGTCTGGTCGACGCCGTACACGCCGTCCCAGCGGGCCAGCATCTGCCGCTGGCCCGGGTAGTCGTCGTAGCCGCCGGACGGCGTCATGGAGAACTCGGGGTGGGCCGTGTACGTCCCGTAGCAGGTCATCCGGGAGTGCGGGGAGGGCGCGTTGATCTTTCCGCCGCACTCTGGCCAGATGGAGAAGTCGTGGGCCCATCCGTGCGCGTACGGGTAGTCGAAGCCGCCGTTGGGACCGCCGAGGGTGATGAGCTTCCGTACGTCACCGGCGTACGCGCGTCCCCAGGAGGGCTTGAGGGACGAGACGTACGCGCGCGTGGAGAGCTCTCCCTTGCTCCAGCCGACCAGGTCGACCTTGGCGACGCCGAGCTTCGCCTTGATGAGGGCGACGGCGTCGCCGACGGCCTGGGCCTGCATCAGGTTGTCGCCCTGCTTGTGGGCGAAGCCGACGGCGAAGACGCGGTGGCCGCGCGCGGCGAGGTACTGCATCATCCCGGTCGAGGGGCACGAGAGCGTGCCGCAGCCGTACCCGCCGGACTCTCCGGGGTTGGCCCAGGCCCGGTCGGCCGTGTCGTTGGCGCCGTGCACCAGGAGGACGGGAGTGGCCTTGGCGCCGGTGTTCCAGCCGGGCGCCGAGTAGAGCAGGAAGCGGTCGGAGGTGGGGCGGGCGACGCCGCCGAAGTAGGTGACGCGCACCCCGTCCTGGTTGCCCCGGCCGTCCGGCGGATAGCCCTCGGCGGCGGCCGCCTGGAAGCCCGCAGTGGTGTCTCGGTAGCGCTCGACCTTCTCCCAGCCGTTGGTGACCGTGCCGGAGCCGTAGGCGGCTTCCAGAGTGAGGTACGGGGGCGGGGCGGCGGTGCTGCTCGCCGCGGCCGCCAGGGGGCGTGTGGCCGTGCCTGTGGCGGTGGCCGTGCCTCCCGCCGACAGGAGCGCGCCGAGCGCCGCCGTCGCGGCCAGAGCCGCTCTCCATCCCCCACGATGTCTGCTGCGCACGTCCGGGCCCCCTTGCCTTGGCTGATCTGGCTGCGACCACGACGCTAAGGAGGCGGCGCACAGGTGGGGGATGTGTGCGCGCCACATAAGCGCGCTGGCGGATGTGGGGACGAACGGGTGCGGGGCGCCGGTTTGCGGCCGGTGGGGGTGGTGTCGCCCGCCCGGCCGCGTACGGGATGCCCGGTCGGCGATCACCGGGCAGGGTGACGGTACTGACCGCCGTACCGCCGCCGTACCGTACAGACGAGGACCGCTCATGTCCGTGCCTGTGTCCCAGCTCGCGCCGCGCCCCTCCGAGCCGTCTCCGTCCGCTCCGGGCCGCTCGGGGGCCGCCAGGAGGCGGCTCGGCTTCGCCGCCGGGGCCCTGCTGCTCACGTTCGCCACCGCGGCCTGCGCCGGCCTCGGCCGTACGGCGGTCGGCACCTTCTCGTACGCCACGTCGGCGGAGCGGATCGTCAAGATCAGCAGCCCGCCGATCAAGGGCTGCCACCGGATGGCGCCGACGGGCGCCACGGCCGTCCTCAACAACACGCTGGCGGACGTCCGCCTCTACCGGACGCTGGACTGCCGCGGCAAGGAGATGGTGTACATCCCGAGCCGACTCGGGGACAACATCGCGCCCAACACCCTGCCCTGGCGCAGCTACGCGTTCGTGCACTGACGCCGGGCGGGCCGCGCCCCGGGAGCCCGGCTCACAGTTCGAACCACCCGTGTCCGAGGTACCAGTGCTCACCGGCGAGCAGATGCCCCGCGACGGCGCGCTCCACGGCGGTCCGCTGGAGCAGCGCCTCGACGGGCAGCTCCGGATCCCCGAAGACGAAGAACACCGGGACGCTGTCCTCCGCTTCGGTCTCCCGGTATGCGATACGGAACCGGCGCTGGAAGCGGACGAGATTGGAGTCCTCCGGCAGGTACTTCTGTAGCTGTGTGTCGAGCAGCCATGAGTGGCAGCCCGCGACGCGGTAGGGCTCGTCGGGGTAGCGGCGCGCGAAGAAGTCCCGGGCCAGCGCGAGCGAGGCGTCGCACGCCCCCGGGGTCAGCGGCCCCCGGAAATCGGGGATGTGAAGGCTGAGGCAAGGGTCACCGGGTCCGAGCGGCAGCCCGGCGGCCCGCACCGCCTCGCCGGTGCGCTCGCCGAGCCGGGCACGCTGGAACTGCAACCGTCCCAACTGATAGAGCTCGCCGCGGAAGTGCGGCCACAGCCAGCGCGGCTTCACCAGCCCGGCGCTCCCGTGCCATCTGCGGTGCACGGCCAGCTGACGGCCGAGGTCGGCGAGGGTGCGGCGGGAGATGTCGGCGGGCACGCCACGCTCGTCGTGGTACGCGCGCGTATGCGGCAGTGCGGCGAGCAGGACGAGCACGGGGAAGAGCCGCCGGAGACCCTCGGAGCTCACCAACCCCTCCGGCCAAGGCGGCAATTCGGGCTGAAAGCCGACGCTTCCCATATCTCGCACGAGGGCTTTCACGGACTCCTCCAGCAGTGCGCGGACGTCCGGGTCGGCCGCCGCCTTCCTTACGAGCCCCACGAGTTCGTTGATGTCCTCGTGCGGTACGGCGAGGTCGAGCAGCACCTCGGGCAGCTCGTCCCCCACTGGCAGCAGCACGTCCTCGTCCACCATGCGCGTCACCCTATGTGTCACCGGTGACAGGTCCGCGGGATTCCCCCGCAACCAGCAGAGCCGGGCCTCGGCGAGGAGCCTGTTCCAGCCACTGGGTGGGTAAAATCTCCCTGGAAGAGGCGATGGCCATGCGCACTGGGAGTGAGCCCACGACCGCACGCAGTCCCCTGCGGATGCGGTTCTGGCTGAGCGTCTGGGGGCTGATCTGGGCCCTCGCGGGCACGGCGGGCTTCGCGCTGGAGGGCCGCCCGGGCTGGACGGCCGCGTGCGCGGCACTCGCCCTGGTGATCACGATCGACCTCGTCATGATCATCCATCACATCCACCAGGGCCCGCACTACCAGCCGGGCCCGGACGTCCCGCCGTACGAACCGCCCCGGCGGCGTTAGGCGGCCTCGGGCGTCGGACCCGCCTCAGGCGCCGTCCGACTCGAACCGGGCCGCTTCCAGGTACTCCGGCTTGGGGTCCAGCGCCGCCGCCAGGCGGAAGTGGCGGACCGCCTGGTCGGGGCGGGCCGCGCGTTCATAGGTGCGGGCGAGGGCGAAGTGGGCGAAGGCGTTGTCCGGCTCGCGCTCCAGGACCAGCTGGAACTCCAGTTCCGCCGCACGGAGTTGGGCCGAGGCGAAGAACGCGCGGGCGCGCAGGAGGCGGGCCGCGGTGTTCTCGGGGTGGGCCGCGACGACCGAGTCGAGGAGCTTCACCGCGCCGCGCGGGTCCCGGGCCGCGAGCAGCTGCTCCGCCGCGCGGAAGTCGATGACGTGCGTTTCCGGGGTGCTCTCGGCCACGGTCGAGTCCTTTCCCTCGCTGCGCGTTGACAACGCACTGCCCAGTTCCCGTATTCCGTATTCATTCCGGCCGTCACGCAGTGCGAGGGGCGCTCACAGCGCGGCGACCGCCAGGACCAGACCCACGGCCAGTACGGCGGCTCCCGCTGCTACGAACGTACGGTCCAGGCCCGTTCGTTCCCGGCCGAGGAGAATTACCTCGCACGGGTCCGCGGGGTCGTAGGCGAGATGGACGCGCGCGCCGGGCGTGAGCGGCTCGCGGCGCGTGGGCGGAACGGGGGACGGCAGCTCCAGGACCCGGCCGTCGGCTGTCTCGTACTGGAGGAGTGGGCGGCCCGAGCCGGGCGGGGCGGGCTTGACCAGCGCCCAGACGGCGTCGCCCGCCGCCGCGACGCGCCGCGTCTCGCGCAGCCCGTACGCACCGGCCAGCAGCGCCACGAGGCCGCCGAAGACCGTGAAACCCGCCAGTACGAAGAGCACATCGGGATCGTAATCCCGTAGGGCGAGGCGGTGCGGTGATTTCGGACTTCCCGCCTATGGACCGGCCTAGTACTGCAACGGTGTTTGCCGTGACTGGTGGCCAGCTCGGTCGTTGGTGTGGTTATGGGTGGGGACCTTGCTGATGTCAGGCTGTGGGCGCGTGAACTGGACGTGGTGCATGAGCGGTTCGTGCATCGTTTCAGCAGGTCGGAGCCGCGGGCGTCGGTTCTGGCGTATATGCGGGGGCTGATCGCTCCGCTGCAGCGCAAGAACGGCTGGACCGTGGCCGAACAGGCGGGTCATGAGGGTCCGGACCGGATCCAGCGGATGCTGAACCGGATCGAGTGGGACGCCGACGAGGTCCTCAACGACGTCCGTGAGTACGTGGTGGAGAACATCGGTGATTCCGGGGCGGTCCTGATCGTGGACGACACCGGATTCCTGAAGAAGGGGACAGGGTCGGCCGGCGTTCAGCGGCAGTACTCCGGCACGGCCGGGCGGACGGAGAACTGTCAGGTCGGCGTGTTCCTTGGCTATGCAACCGACCGGGGCAGGACGTTGATCGACCGCCGCTTGTATCTGCCGACCTCCTGGACGGATGACCGGGAACGCTGCCGCCGGGCCGGCATCGCAGACGACACCGGTTTCGAGACGAAGGTGGCCATGGCCAAGGCGATGGTCCGAAAAGCCATCGCGGACAAGATCCCGTTCGGTTGGGTGACCGCGGACGCCGCTTACGGCTTCAGCAAGGGTTGGCGGTTTGAGCTCGAGCAGGCGGACGTCTTCCACGTCATGGCCACCACCCGGCACGACACCGTGGTCACCCGCTGGGCGATCGACCATCCCGTCCACGACCTGTTCACCGGCCTTGCCCGGCAGAAGTGGAAGCGCCGTTCTTGTGGCGATGGGGCCCACGGCCTGCGGGTTTACGACTGGGCCCGCGTTGAGGTGCGGCCCTGGCACCGCGAGGACCGCCGGCACTGGGTGATGGCCCGCCGCAGCGTCGCCCGGCCGCAGGAGATTTCCTACTACATCGCCTACTGCCCCGCCGAGACGACCCTGGATGACCTGATCCGTGTCGCGGGCAGCAGGTGGGCCATCGAGGAGTGCTTCCAGAGCGCGAAGCAGGAGTGCGGCCTGGACGACTACCAGGTCCGCCGCTACCCCGGCTGGCACCGCCACATGACCCTCGCCCTGGCCGTCCACGCCTGCCTCACCATCCTGCGGGCCCGTGAGCTCGATACTGGGAAAGCAGAAACGGATCCTCCCACCTCACCCACCTCAGCCTCGCCGAAATCAGACGCCTGATCACGCGCCTCACCGACCGTCCGCCGGCCTCCATCGATCACATCCTGCACTGGTCAACCTGGCGTCGACGACGCCAACACCAAGCCCGAGTCAGTCACTACAAACGACGCGGACACAGCCCATGAACTGGCCACCAGTCACACCAAACACCGTTGCAGTACTAGTGCCCGGCCCGCTCCAGAAGCTCCGCCCACACCTTGCTGACCTGCGGCTCCAGCGCCTCGAGCGGGCCGTCGTTGTCGATGACCAGGTCCGCCACGGCGAGCCGCTGCTCCCGGGTCGCCTGGGCGGCCATCCGGGCCTCGGCCTCGGAGCGCGCCATGCCGCGTAGACGCGTCAGCCGCTCCAGCTGGGTGGCGGGCGTGGCGTCGACGACCACCACCAGGTCGTACAGCGGCGCCAGGCCGTTCTCGGTCAGCAGCGGGACGTCGTGGACGACCACCGAGTCCGGGCCCGCGGCCGCCTCCAGCTCCGCCGAACGCGCTCCGACCAGGGGATGGACGATGCCGTTCAGGACGGCGAGTTTCGTGGGGTCGGCGAAGACGATCGCCCCCAGCGCCGGGCGGTCCAGCGTGCCGTCCGCCGTGAGGATCCCGGCGCCGAACGCCTCGACCACCGACGCCAGCCCCTCGCTGCCCGGCTCGACCACCTCTCGGGCGATCTTGTCGGCATCGATCAGCACCGCCCCGTACGAGACGAGCATGCGCGACACTTCGCTCTTGCCGGCGCCGATTCCGCCGGTCAGGCCCACCTTCAGCATGAGCGGCAGCCTAGGGGATGCCGCCCATGCCGACTCCGACAGGCCCACCGGGCGTACATCGCTGCCGCCCGGCTACCGCGCGCGTCGCCCGGTCGTCGTCACAGGTCGCCCTCGCGCTCGGCGAGGAACCGCTCGAACTCCCGGCCCAGTTCGTCCGCCGACGGGAGGTCCGCCGGTTCGGCCACCAGGTTGCCGCGGCTCTCGGCGCCCGCGATCGCGTCGTACTGGTGCTCAAGTCCCTGCACCAGCGTGACGAGTTCCTCGTCGCCTTCGCCGATCTGGCGTTCGATCTCCGTCTGGGTGCGCTGCGCCTCGGTCCGCAGGCCGTGGGCGACGCTCGGCAGCACCAGGCCGGTGGCCGCCGTGATCGCCTCCAGGGCGGTCAGCGCGGCGTCCGGGTAGGCCGACCGCGCCACGTAGTGCGGGACGTGCGTGGCCACGCCGAGGACGTCGTGCCCGGCCTCCATCAGCCGGTACTCGATCAACGACTCGGCACTGCCGGGCACTTGCGCCTCGTCGAAGGGCGAGCGGTGACCCGGCATCAGGTCCGTGCGGTTGCCGTGCGGCGTGATGCCGACGGGGCGGGTGTGCGGGACGCCCATGGGGATGCCGTGGAAGTTGACCGAAAGCCGTACGCCGAGGCGCTCGACGATCTGCCGTACGGCGACGGCGAACCGCTCCCACTCCACGTCCGGTTCGGGGCCCGACATCAGCAGGAAGGGCGCGCCCGTGGCGTCCTGCACCAGGCGCACCTCGATCGCGGGGGTCTCGAACTCCGTCCAGCGGTCCCGCTTGAAGGTCAGCAGCGGGCGGCGGGCGCGGTAGTCGACGAGTCTGTCGTGGTCGAAGCGGGCCACCACCTGGTGGGGCAGGCTGTCCAACAGCTTCCCGACGATCTGCTCGCCGGTCTCACCCGCGTCGATGTATCCGTCGAAGTGGTACAGCATGACCAGGCCGGCCGACTCCTGCGCGAGCGCCATGTCGACGACTGCGAGGCCCTTCGGCTCCCATTCGTACAAACCCTGCGGATCAAGCACGATTACCGCTCCTCCTCGTGTTCGTAGGGAAGAACGCCCCATGCGACAACGGCATTCCCGCGCGCGTCCGTTTCACATGCTGTTCTCACAGTGGCCGCTCCGGGGTGGCACCGGCGTTTTCCGGCCGCTGGTCCGGACCTTGACATGCCCATGGGCCATCCCTACCGTCACCAGACGACAGCACGTTCAGAAACGCGTCCAGCGTTCACATGAGAGAACTGCTGTGTACGAGAACGGTTACCCCACCTCGACCCGGAGGCCCCCCATGCGTAACCGACCCCTGCTCGTCTCGCTGCTCACCGGCGCCCTCGCCACCGGAGGACTCGGTCTCGCCGCCGCGTCGGCCGACGCGTCCGCCGCCGTCATCGACGTCTCCACGGCCAGCCAGCTGAAATCCGCGCTCTCCGCCGCCCGTCCCGGCGACACCATCCGGCTCGCGGACGGCACGTACACCGGCAACTTCAAGACGACCGCCGTCGGCACCTCGTCCGCACGGATCACCCTCACCGGCTCGCCCAAGGCTGTGCTCAAGGCGAGCGGCGGATACGGCCTGTACCTCAACGGCGCCTCGTACTGGACCGTCCAGGGCCTCACCGTCACCGGCGGCCAGAAGGGGATCATGATGGACGGGGCGAGTGGCGTCGTCATCGACTCCGTGACCGTGCACGGCCTCTCCATGGAGGGCGTCCACTTCCGCAAGTCCAGCAAGAACGGCGTCATCAGGAACTCGCGCATCTACGACACCGGCCGGGACGGCTCGGGCATGGGCGAGGGCGTCTACGTAGGCACGGCGGGCGACCTGTCCGACAGGAGCGACCAGGTACAGATACTCGACAACACCATCGGCCCGGGCGTAGGCGGCGAGAACGTCGACGTCAAGGAGGGCACCACGGGCACCCGGATCGTCGGCAACCACTTCGACGGCAGCGGGCTGACCAACGCCAACTACGACGACTCCTGGGTCGACGTGAAGGGCAACAAGGCCGTGGTCGAGGGCAACACCGGCGTCCACACCCTCAACAACGGCTACGAGACGCACACCCAGCAGTCCGGCTGGGGCTGCGGCACCGTCTTCCGGTCCAACACCTCGGACCTGAGCGACTCCCCCGGCTCGCAGCGGCTCGCGATCAACGTGACCCATTACGACCCGAGCGGTTGCCCGACGACCGTCTACAGCAGCAACAAGGTCACCGGCGGGAAGGGGCTCACCAACATCCCGGTCACTCCGTAGCAGCCCGCCCCGTACGACGGCATAAGGCCCGCAACGATGTAAGACCCGCCCCCCAATGGGGAGCGGGCCTTACATTTCGGCTATCTACCGACCGGGGTCAGAGCGTCAGCTCTGGCCGCCCGCCAGCTTCTCGCGCAGGGCAGCCAGGGCCTCGTCCGACGCCAGGGCGCCGGAGTTGTCGTCCGACTCCGAGGAGTACGAACCACCCGAGATGCCGGCACCGGCGTTGCCACCGGCGGCCGGGGCGGCAGCACCCTCGGCAGCGGCGGCCTCGTCGGCCTCGCGGGACTTGATGACCTGGGCCTGGTGCTGCTCGAAGCGCTGCTGCGCCTCGGCGTACTGGCCCTCCCACGCCTCGCGCTGGGTCTCGTAGCCCTCGAGCCAGTCGTTGGTCTCGGGGTCGAAGCCCTCGGGGTAGATGTAGTTGCCCTGGTCGTCGTAGGACGCGGCCATGCCGTACAGGGTCGGGTCGAACTCGACCGACGCCGGGTCGGCACCGAAGGACTCGTTGGCCTGCTTCAGGGACAGCGAGATCCGGCGACGCTCGAGGTCGATGTCGATGACCTTGACGAAGATCTCGTCGTTGACCTGGACGACCTGCTCCGGGATCTCCACGTGGCGCTCGGCCAGCTCGGAGATGTGGACCAGGCCCTCGATGCCCTCGTCGACGCGCACGAACGCACCGAACGGAACGAGCTTGGTGACCTTACCCGGGACGACCTGACCGATCTGGTGCGTACGGGCGAACTGCTGCCACGGGTCCTCCTGCGTCGCCTTCAGCGACAGGGAGACACGCTCGCGGTCCATGTCGACGTCGAGGACCTCGACGGTGACTTCCTGGCCGACCTCGACAACCTCGGACGGGTGGTCGATGTGCTTCCAGGACAGCTCGGAGACGTGGACGAGACCGTCGACGCCACCCAGGTCCACGAAGGCACCGAAGTTGACGATCGAGGAAACGACGCCGGAGCGGACCTGACCCTTCTGGAGGGTGGTGAGGAACGTCTGACGGACCTCGGACTGGGTCTGCTCCAGCCAGGCGCGGCGGGACAGGACCACGTTGTTGCGGTTCTTGTCCAGCTCGATGATCTTCGCCTCGAGCTCCTTGCCCACGTAGGGCTGGAGGTCGCGGACGCGGCGCATCTCGACGAGGGAGGCCGGCAGGAAGCCACGGAGGCCGATGTCGAGGATGAGACCACCCTTGACGACCTCGATGACGGTACCGGTGACGATGCCGTCCTCTTCCTTGATCTTCTCGATGGTGCCCCAGGCACGCTCGTACTGAGCGCGCTTCTTCGAGAGGATCAGGCGGCCTTCCTTGTCCTCCTTCTGGAGAACCAGGGCCTCGATCTCGTCGCCGACCTTGACGACCTCGTTCGGGTCGACGTCGTGCTTGATCGAGAGCTCGCGGCTCGGGATGACACCTTCGGTCTTGTAACCGATGTCGAGCAGGACCTCGTCCCGGTCGACCTTCACGATGACGCCGTCGACGATGTCGCCGTCGTTGAAGTACTTGATCGTCTCGTCGATCGCGGCGAGGAAGGCTTCCTCGTTACCGATGTCGTTGACCGCAACCTGCGGGGTGGTGGCGGTGGTCTCGGTGCTGCTCGTCATGTGGGAAAGGGCTCCGGTACGGACATGAAGTCGTAGGTACTGCTACGCCGAAAGCCCGTATCGCCTCTGCAGAAGCCGGACAGCCTAGGAAGCGCCCGTCCCGGTGGACCGGGGGCGCCTCGAAACCGAGGGGACATACAACAGTGGGAGCGCGCCTGCTACGTCTGAGGTGCGCAGGCTCGCAGCGCAACTTGTAGCATACGGGGGCAGCCGGACAGGGTCAATGCGCGAAGGCGCACACCCGGGGCGGATCCCCGCATTCCCGGCACAACTGAGGTTCTCCGAGGCCACGCAGGCCCATGCCGTCCCCAGCAGAACGCGGCCGAAGTCGCGCTCGCGTTCTGCGCAAACTACAACGACGGGCACGATGATCCAAGAGTACGAGGCCGAATACGAGCCCGAGGCGACGCGGCGTGACGCGAGTGACGCGGAGAGCAGCCGGGCGAGCCGCGGCTGGTGGGACCGCAACGCCGACGAGTACCAGACGGACCACGGAGCGTTCCTCGGGGACGACCGGTTCGTCTGGGGGCCGGAGGGCCTGGACGAGGCGGAGGCGGCGCTGCTCGGCCCCGTGGAGTCGCTGAAGGGACTCGACATCCTGGAGATCGGCGCCGGGGCGGCCCAGTGCGCGCGCTGGCTCGCCGCCCAGGGCGCCCGGCCGGTCGCCCTGGACCTCTCGCACCGCCAGCTCCAGCACGCCCTGCGCATCGACGGAGGGGCGGTTCCGCTGGTGGAGGCGGACGCGGGGGCGCTGCCGTTCGCGGACGGCTCCTTCGACCTCGCGTGCTCCGCGTACGGGGCGGTTCCCTTCGTGGCCGACCCGGTGCGGGTCTTCCGCGAGGTGCGCCGAGTGCTGCGGCCCGGAGGGCGCTGGGTCTTCAGCGTCACGCACCCCATCCGCTGGGCGTTCCCGGACGAGCCGGGCCCGGAGGGGCTGAGCGTGGCCGCGTCCTACTTCGACCGCACGCCGTACGTGGAGCAGGACGAGACGGGGCACGCGGTGTACGTCGAGCACCACCGGACGCTGGGCGACCGGGTCCGCGACGTGGTGGCGGGCGGCTTCCGGCTGGTCGACCTGGTCGAGCCGGAATGGCCGGCCTGGAACACCCAGGAGTGGGGCGGCTGGTCCCCGCTGCGGGGCAATCTGATTCCGGGCACGGCGATCTTCGTGTGCGAGCGGGATTAGGGCCGGACGGTCGGGTCGGGGTGGGGCACGCGGGACGGGCCTGAGGGGGACAGGGCCCCGAGGGGGACGGGGCCCGAGGACGGCGGGGCGGGCCGCGTGGGATCGGCTTGGGTCTGGGCTCCCCCTCCCTCCCGCCCCCATTAGTCATACGAGCCCACAAACCAGCTGGTCTGTGGACGACCGGAAACCGGCCCGGGCCGGGACGTACGAAACTGTGGTCGTGATCCGAACCGACGCGATCGAGCGTCTTCCCGTTCGCCATGCCGTGCCCGAGCTGCTCAGCGCACTCGACGGGCACGGCACGGCGGTCCTGTCCGCGCCCCCGGGCACCGGCAAGACCACGCTGGTGCCGCTGGCCCTGGCCGGGCTGACCGGGATATGGCCACGGCGGCGGGTGCTGGTCGCCGAGCCGCGGCGGATGGCGGTGAGGGCCGCCGCCCGCCGGATGGCGTGGCTGCTCGGCCAGGAGGTCGGGGACGCGGTCGGATTCTCCGTGCGCGGGGAGCGCCGCACCGGCCCCGGCACGGTCGTCGAAGTGGTGACCACCGGCGTCCTGCTGCAACGGCTCCAGCGCGACCCCGAGCTCGCCGGGGTGGACGTGGTGCTGCTCGACGAGTGCCATGAACGCCACCTCGACGCGGACACCGCGATCGCCTTCCTGGTAGACGTGCGGGCCGCCCTGCGTCCGGAGCTCCAGCTGATCGCGGCCTCCGCGACCAGCGACGCGGAGGCCTGGTCCCAGCTGCTGACAGTGGCCGAGGGCTCGGGCCCCGCGCCGGTGGTGCGGAGCACGGGCGAGGGCCACGGAGCGGCGGTCCACTATGCCCCGCCGCCCGCCGGGATCCGCCCGTCGCACGGCACCTGGGTCGACCCGCAGCTGCTGCGCCATGTCGCGGCCACGGTCCGCCAAGCCTTGGCCGCGCACGAAGGGGACGTGCTCTGCTTCCTGCCGGGCACCGGCGAGATCGCCCGGACGGCCGGAATGCTGGACGGCGTGGACGCCGAGGTCCTCCAACTGCACGGGCGGGCTCCGACAGCGGTCCAGGACGCGGTGCTGCGCGGCGGCGAGGGGCGCCGGCGGGTGGTCCTGGCGACCTCGGTGGCCGAGTCGAGCCTGACTGTGCCGGGCGTACGGATCGTGGTCGATTCCGGGCTGGCCCGCGAGCCGCGTGTCGACCACGCCCGGGGACTCGGCTCGCTGGCGACCGTGACGGTGTCGGACGCGGCGGCGACCCAGCGGCTGGGCCGCGCGGGCCGGGAGGCGTTCGGCACGGTGTACCGGTGCTGGGCACCCGCCGACGACGCCCGGCGTCCGCGCTTCCCCTCCCCCGAGATCAAGATCGCGGACCTGGCGTCCTTCGCCCTGCGGACCGCGTGCTGGGGCGATCCCACGGCGAGTGGCCTCGCGCTGCTCGATCCCCCGCCCGCCGGGGCGATGGCGGCGGCCCGCTCGGTCCTGACCGCGATCGGCGCGGTGGACGAGGACGGCCGGGCCACCGAGCGGGGCGTGCGGATGGCGCGGCTCGGGGTGCACCCCCGGCTGGCCCGGGCGCTCCTGGACGGCGCGGCCGAGGTGGGCGCGCGCCGGGCTGCCGAGGTGGTGGCGCTGCTGAGCGAGGAGCCGCCGAGGGAGTACGGGGACGACCTGGCGGCGGCCTGGCGCACGGCCCGCCGGGGCGGGGATGGATACGGGGCGCGCTGGCGTCAGGAGGTGCGGCGGCTGACGTCGGCGGCGGCGGGGGCGACGGAGGTGGCGGGGCTGGGTGCCACGTCCTTCTCTCTGGCTGGTGTCGGCCCGGAAGTTGCTCCGAGGGCTGGGGGATCGGGATCGGGCGCCGCGTCGGGATCGGATGACGCCGTTGCCGGGCTGGTCACCGCGCTGGCGTTTCCGGAGCGGGTGGCGCGGGCTCGGGGTGAGGGCTCGTTCCTGATGGTGTCCGGTACGCGGGCGGAGCTCGGCCAGGGGTCGGGCCTGCGCAGTGCCGGATGGCTCGCGGTGGCCGTGGCGGACCGGCCGGTGCAGGCGGCTTCGGCGCGGGTACGGCTGGCCGCCGTCGTGGACGAGGGCATCGCGCGCGTGGTGGCCGGACCGCTGGGGGCCGAGGGCGAGGAGGTGCGCTGGGAGGACGGCGATGTCGTCGCCCGGGAAGTGGAGCGGCTGGGCGCGGTGGAGCTGTCCGTACGGCCCTTGAAACAGCCCGACCCCGCTTTGGTGCGGGAGGCGCTACTGGACGGGCTGGCGAGGGAGGGCATAGGACTGCTGCGGTGGTCGCGGGATGCCGTGGGGCTACGGGAGCGGCTGGCGTTTCTGCACCGGACACTGGGCGAGCCGTGGCCGGACGTGTCCGACGCGGCGCTGCTGGCGCGGGCCGAGGACTGGCTGGAGCCGGAGCTCTCCCGGGCGCGACGCCGGGCCGATCTGGGGCGGCTGGAGGCGGGGCAGGCGCTGAACCGGCTGCTGCCGTGGGCGAGCGGCGAGGCAGCGCGGCTGGACGAGCTGGCGCCGGAGCGCATAGAGGTGCCCAGCGGGTCGCGGATCAGAGTGGAGTACGGGGGCGCGCAGCCGGTGCTGGCGGTGAAGCTCCAGGAGATGTTCGGGCTGGAGGGGACGCCGGAGATCGCCGGGGTGCCCGTGCTCATACATCTGCTCTCCCCGGCCGGGCGTCCCGCCGCGGTCACCGCCGACCTGGCGAACTTCTGGCGGGAGGGCTATCGGGCGGTCCGTGCCGAGCTGCGCGGGCGCTACCCCAAGCACCCCTGGCCGGAGGACCCTTCCCAGGCCCAGCCGACGCGCCACACCAACGCGCGGCTCAAACGGTGATCTGGAGAAGGCGAGCTGTCGGAGCGAGGATGGCCTGCCGGCCGGCGTCACACGCTCGCGGGTGTCACGCGCCGACCGGCTCCGGCTCCGTACGGGTCTCGGGTGCGGGGGTGCCGGGGCGGCGGCTGCGGGCCTCCAGCCACAAGGAGAGGGCGAGCAGGGCGATGCCGAGTCCGAGGAAGCCCCAGGGGAGGTAGGAGGTGAGGAGAAGGACCAGGGTGCGGTTCTTCTTGATCAGGGCGACCGTGTGGTCGACGTAGTCCTCGCGCATCTTCACATGACCGGAGAAGGCGGTGATCTTGTCTTGGCCGAACAGAGCGGTGGCGTTGCGGAGTTCTTCCTGGTGGACCTCCTCGCCGTTGACCGGTCCGCCGGTCACGGGGTCGACCCAGAACATCCGTTTGGTGGAGTACCAGCGGGTGAGCCCGGTCTGCTGGGCGACCTCGGGGGTGACGCCGAGGGGCATCGCCTTGGGGAAGGGGACCCGGGTCCAGGGGATGGTCTGCTCGAAGTAGTAGACCTTCAGTCCGTGGAAGGTCCTCGTGCCCTTGTAGTGGATGGGGGCGGTGGTGCGGGTCTGGGCGTCGAAGTACTCGTAGTCCCGCTTCTCGGTGAGGAAGGGCCACTTGAACTCGAGTCCCTCGCGCTTGACCGGGTCGCCGTCGACCATCTCGCCGGTGGCGTGGACAGGGGCCTGGCTGTGGGCGTCGAAGACATAGCGCTCGGGGATCCTGGAGACGAACTGGCCCTTGTCGTCGAGCACATAGGTGAGGGAGTCCCAGACGACGACGTCCTTGCCGGCGGTCTTCTCGATCTTCCGGGACTCCCCGACGTTGCCCTTGAGGGTCTGCACGATGGTCACCTTGGGGACCGTCACGGACTTGAACTGCTTGTAGTCGATGAGGGTGGCGTTCTTGGCCTCAAGAACCGTCTCCTGGTACTGGCTGGGCGGGACCTTGGCGAGCCGGGGGAAGGCATACCAGCGCAGCAGCGGTGAGAGGGCCGCGAAGAAGACGGCGAGGGCGAGCAGGATCAGGCTGGCTTTGCGTCGCATGCGGCCGGCTCTCCTCTACTTCCCCGGCGGGATGGCCCCGGGGGCGGTGGGGACGGTGGTGAGCAGGGGCTTGGGCGAGGTGCTGCCCTCGGGGCCGCCGATCGCGGAGACGGTCAGGACGATGGCGAGGGCGGCGGCGAGCCCGATGGCCGCGGCGACGAGGGCGCGCATGCTCGGCCTCCCGGAGCTGATGGGGCGTCAGGATTGGGGCACCGTAGCAACGCGGGGATGAGATGAGAACACGTGGAACCGCCCCCGCTGCGCTGGGGGCGGCGGGGGCGGTCCGGAGACGACGGCGGCGCAGGGCCGCGGGAGGCGAGGTGGTGGTCAGGCGACCTTGAGCTGGAGGTCGAGGGTGGCGCCGCCGGGGGTGGTGAGGCGGAGCACGAAGGTCCCGGTCTGGCCGTCCGCGTAGATCTTGGGAAGCCGCAGCACGCCGTTGGCGTCGGTCTTCAGATCCTTGAGGGACCGGATGGGGTTGCCCTTGGCGTCCTTGAAGTAGGGGCCCTTGTCGTTGACCTTGGTGTCGGCGGACGGAGTGCCGGCGGCGGGCGCCTCCGGCGTGACGATCATCGCGGCGGCGACGGCGATGCCGGGGACGACGGCACCCTTGCGGGTGGCCTTGACCTCGACGTAGTTGGCGAACTCGGCGCCGGGGGCGGCCGTCAGCTCCTTGGTGTCGGTGCGCGTCAGGGTGTCCGCCTGGCGGGCATCGACGGTGGCGGTCCACTTGAGCTCGGGCAGCGCGCTGCCGACGACGGTGGCCTGGACGGTGAAGCTGCCGGTCTGCTCGCCCGCCTGGAGTGCGGGGGCGGTGGCGCGGCCGTCGGCGCCGGTGGCGACCGTGACCTGGGTGGCGCCGCCTGGGAAGCGGGCGTCGGTGGCGCCGGTGACCTGGAAGCGGACGGTCGCCTTGCTCAGCGGTCGGCCGAGCTGGTCCAGGACCCGCACCTTGGCCTGCCCGGCGAACGAGGAGCCGGCGGTCGCCGTCAGGGGCGCGGTGCCCGCGTCCTCGAAGGTGCTCGCCTTCTTCGACGGCAGCGGCTTGGGCGAGCTGGGCTTGCTCGGGGTCGGCTTGGAGGGCTCCGGGTGCGTCGGCGTGGGGCCCGGCTTGGACGGGGTGGGCTTCGGCGTCGGGCTCGGCGTCGTCGGGTGCGGCGCCGGGGTCGGGGCCGTGCGGACGGGGCGCTGGGCCGGGACGTCGCTGCGGGTGCCCGGCTGCACGCCCGTACCGTTCGGGACCTCGTGGGAGCCGCGCTTGTAGTACTCGAACCACCTGAGGACCGTGGTCAGGTACTCCTGCGAGTGGTTGTAGCTGAGCACCGCCTTGTCCAGGTCGTCCTGGACGGCGAGGTCGCGGTTGCCGCAGAGGTAGTACGCGGTGGCCAGCGAGGCGTCGTAGATGTTGTTGGGGTCCTTGCGGCCGTCGCCGTTGCCGTCGCGGCCGGAGGTCGCCCAGGTGGAGGGGATGAACTGCATGGGGCCGACAGCGCGGTCGTGGACGGTGTCGCTGTCGTACAGGCCGTGGTCGGTGTCGGTGATGTTGGCGAAGCCGACGCCGTTGAGGACCGGGCCGAGGATGGGGCTGAGGGTGGTGCCGTTGGCGTCGACGCGGCCGCCGTTGGCCTGGCCGGACTCGACCTTGCCGATGGCCGCGAGTATCTGCCAGGGGAGGTGGCAGGCGGCCCGGTCGCGGGCGACCTCGGCCTCGGCCTTCTTGTAGGCGTCGAGGATGGTCGCGGGTATGCCCTGGTCGTCCGCGCCCAGGACGGGCGAGCCGGTGGCCGGGGTGCCGGGCGGGTTCGGGGAGACGAGGGGCGGGAGGTCCGTGTAGTACGGCGAGTTGCCGCTGGCCGGGGCTCCGGGGGGAGGCGTCGGGGTGCCGGACGCCGCGTGTTCACCCGCCGGGCCGTTGGCGAGGACGCCGGGGCCCTGGGAGGCGGAGAGCGCCGCCACCGCCGCCGCGGCCACGGCAGTCGTGGTCGCTCCCTTGCGCAGCCGTCGACCGATCTGCGGTGCCATACGTCCAGCCCCTCCCCGTGGTCAGCAGTTCGCGCTCCCCAGCGCAGGCCTCAGGAGACCCTAACGGACCCACTGGGTGGCGCGACACCGCCCCCTGACCCTTATTCACCTTTTCACCGCTTCGTCACCCGGCGGCTTCCCGGATATGGCGGAGAATCGGTTCCCCTCGCCGTACAGGGAGCTGCCCGCCGGGTGCGGCACCCGGCGGGCAGCTCCTCGGGGCCCGGTGGTCCGGGCCCGGTGGTCAGTGCGCGGCCGACTCCCAGTCCGCGCCCGCGCCCACCGACACGTCCAGCGGCGCGCGCAGGGACACGGCCGAGGCCATCTCCCGGCGGACCAGGGCCTCGACCTTCTCGCGCTCCCCCGGGGCGACCTCCAGCACGATTTCGTCGTGGACCTGGAGCAGCAGACGGGAGGTGAGGCCCGCCTCGGTCAGCGCCCTGTCCACCCGGAGCATGGCGACCTTGACGATGTCCGCGGCCGTGCCCTGGATCGGGGCGTTGAGCGCCATCCGCTCGGCCATCTCGCGGCGCTGGCGGTTGTCGCTGTTGAGGTCCGGCAGATAGCGGCGGCGGCCGAGCATCGTCTCCGTGTACCCGGTCGCCCGGGCCTCCTCCACCACGCGCTGGAGGTAGTCCCGTACGCCGCCGAAGCGCTCGAAGAACGTGTCCATCAGACCGCGTGCCTCCGCCGCCTCGATGTTCAGCTGCTGGGAGAGGCCGAACGCCGAGAGGCCGTACGCCAGGCCGTACGACATGGCCTTGATCTTGCGGCGCATCTCCGGGTCGACCTGGGTCTTGTCGACGCCGAAGACCTGGGAGGCCACCGTGGTGTGCAGGTCCTCGCCGGAGGTGAAGGCCTCGATGAGGCCCTCGTCCTCCGAGAGGTGGGCCATCACCCGGAGCTCGATCTGGCTGTAGTCGGCGGTGAGCAGCGACTCGAAGCCCTCGCCGACCACGAAGCCGCGGCGGATGGCGCGGCCCTCGTCCGTACGCACCGGGATGTTCTGGAGGTTGGGGTCGGTCGAGGAGAGGCGGCCGGTCGCGGCGACCGTCTGGTTGAAGGTGGTGTGGATGCGGCCGTCCGCCGCGACGGTCTTGATCAGGCCCTCGACGGTGACCCGCAGCTTCGCCTGCTCGCGGTGGCGCAGCATGATGACCGGCAGCTCGTGCTCGGTCTGGGCGGCCAGCCACGCCAGGGCGTCGGCGTCCGTCGTGTAGCCCGTCTTCGTCTTCTTGGTCTTGGGCAGGGCGAGCTCGCCGAAGAGGACTTCCTGGAGCTGCTTGGGCGAGCCGAGGTTGAACTCGCGGCCCACCGAGGCGTGCGCCTCCTTCACGGCCTGCTGCACCGCGCCCGCGAACTGCTGCTCCATCGCCTCCAGATGCGGGCGGTCGGCCGCGATGCCGTACCGCTCCATCTTGGCGAGGAGGGCCGAGGTGGGCAGCTCCACGTCATGGAGCAGGTCGGCCGCACCGACCTGCTCCAGGCGCTCGGTGAAGGCGGCGCCGAGGTCCAGGACCGCGCGCGCCTGCGTCATCAGGGCCTCGGCCTCGGCCTGGTCGTCGGTGCCGAAGGCGAGCTGGCCGTCGGCGGCCACCGGGGCGAGCTCGCGCCCCAGGTACTCCACGGACAGCGCGTCCAGGGCGAACGAGCGGCGGCCGGGCTTGACCAGGTACGCGGCGAGGGCCGTGTCCATGGTGACGCCCTCGACGCTCCAGCCGTGCTCGGGGAAGACCCGCATGGCGGCCTTGGCGTTGTGCAGGACCTTCGGCCTGGCGGCGTCCGCGATCCAGGCGGCGAAGGCGCGCTCGTCGGCCTCGTCGAGCTCGGAGGGGTCGAACCAGGCGGCGGGGCCGTCGGCGGCGGCCAGCGCGATCTCGCTGACACTGCCGGTGCCGAGCGCCCAGGCGTCGACGGTGGCCATGCCCAGCGGCTCCGAGCCGTGCTCGGCGAGCCAGGGGGCGAGCTCGCCCGCGCCCAGGACCGAGCCGTCCAGCTCCACTCCGGCGGCGGGGGCCGGGGCCTCCTCCTCGCCGGCGCCCGGGTCGACCGCGAGCAGCCGCTCGCGCAGCGAGGCGTTACGGATCTCCAGCACGTCCAGGACGCCGATCAGCGCCGTACGGTCGTAGGCGACGCGCTCCAGGTCGGCCGGGGCCTTGGGCAGCTCCACGTCGCGCACCATCTCGGTGAGGCGGCGGTTGAGGCTGACGGCCTCCAGGTGGTCCCTGAAGTTCTGCCCGGCCTTGCCCTTGATCTCGTCGGCGCGCGCGACCAGCTGCTCGAAGGAGCCGAACTGGTTGATCCACTTCGCGGCGGTCTTCTCGCCCACGCCCGGGATGCCCGGCAGATTGTCGGACGGGTCGCCGCGCAGCGCCGCGAAGTCCGGGTACTGCTGGGGGGTCAGGCCGTACTTCTCCTCGACCTTCTCCGGGGTGAAGCGGGTCAGCTCCGAGACGCCCTTGGTCGGGTAGAGCACCGTCACGTGCTCCGAGACCAGCTGGAAGGAGTCGCGGTCGCCGGTGACGATGAGGACCTCGAAGCCCTGGGCCTCGGCCTGGGTCGCGAGCGTCGCGATGATGTCGTCGGCCTCGAAGCCGTCGGTCGCGAAGCGCGGGGCGTTCATCGCGTCCAGGAGCTCGCCGATCAGCTCGACCTGCCCCTTGAACTCGTCGGGGGTCTTGGAGCGGTTCGCCTTGTACTCCGGGAACTCCTCGGAGCGCCAGGTCTTGCGGGACACGTCGAACGCCACCGCGAAGTGCGTGGGCGACTCGTCACGCAGCGTGTTCGCCAGCATCGACATGAAGCCGTACACGGCGTTGGTCGGCTGACCCGCCCCGGTCGTGAAGTTCTCCGCGGGCAGCGCGAAGAACGCCCGGTACGCCAGGGAGTGCCCGTCCATGAGGAGCAGGCGCGGTCGGTTGTCTGGGGTCTTCTTCGATGCCGTCTCAGCCACGTCCCCGATCCTGCCACGCCCCACTGACAATCCCGGACAGTGCGCTGCGGGGACCGCGCCGGGACGGCTGTCAGTGCCCCGTGACAGGATCGGAACCGTACGTATCGCACACGTCGCTCGAAGGGGAGCGCCATGGCCACCAAGCCGCCCGCTGGGGACCCGGTTCAGGACGCGCCGCAGGTCGCGCCGCCCAAGCACGCCGCCGCCGGACTTCCCGCGATCGGGTACACGGCGCTGGTGGCCCAGCAGCAGATGGGCGTGGCCCGGGCGACGCGGACGCTGCTGAAGGTCAACCAGAAGGACGGGTTCGACTGTCCGGGGTGCGCCTGGCCGGAGGGCGACAAGCGGCATGTGGCGGAGTTCTGCGAGAACGGGGCGAAGGCGGTCGCCGAGGAGGCGACGCTGCGCCGGGTTACACCCGACTTCTTCGCCGCGCACCCGGTCTCCGACCTGGCGGGCCGCAGTGGGTACTGGCTGGGCCAGCAGGGCCGGATCACCCAGCCGATGTATCTGCCGGAGGGCGCCGACCGGTACGAGGCGGTGACCTGGGAGCGGGCGTTCGAGATCGTCGCGGACGAGCTGAAGGCGCTGGACTCGCCGGACGAGGCGCTCTTCTACACCTCGGGGCGCACCAGCAACGAAGCGGCGTTCCTGCTCCAGCTCTTCGCTCGCGAGTTCGGCACCAACAACCTGCCGGACTGCTCCAACATGTGCCACGAGTCGTCCGGCTCGGCGCTCACCGAGACCATCGGGATCGGCAAGGGCAGCGTCTCCCTGGAGGATCTGCACCAGGCCGACTTGATCATCGTCGCCGGGCAGAACCCGGGCACGAACCACCCCCGGATGCTCTCGGCCCTGGAAGAGGCCAAGCGGGCGGGCGCGAAGATCATCTCGGTGAACCCGCTGCCCGAGGCGGGCATGGAGCGCTTCAAGAACCCGCAGACCGCCAAGGGCCTCGCGCTGGGCGGCCAGAAGCTCAACGACCTCTTCCTCCAGATCCGCATCGGCGGCGACCAGGCCCTGTTCCGCCTGCTCAACAAGCTGATCGTGGAGACCGAGGGGGCCGTGGACGAGCTGTTCGTCCGCGAGCACACCCATGGGTACGAGGAGTTCGCCGAGGCGGCCCGGGCGGCCGACTGGGACGAGACGCTGGCCGCGACGGGGCTCACGCGCGCGGAGATCGAGCAGACGCTCTCCATGGCGCTCTCCTCCCGGCGCACCATCGTGTGCTGGGCGATGGGGCTGACCCAGCACAAGCACGCGGTGGCGACCATCCGGGAAGTGGTCAACTTCCTTCTGCTGCGCGGCAACATCGGCCGCACCGGCGCCGGAGTCTGCCCGGTGCGCGGCCACTCGAACGTCCAGGGCGACCGCACCATGGGCATCTTCGAACGGCCGGCGCCCGCGTTCCTGGACGCCCTGGAGAAGGAGTTCGGCTTCGCGCCGCCGCGCCACCACGGCTATGACGTGGTGCGCTCCATCGAGGCGCTGCGCGACGGCAGGGCGAAGGTCTTCTTCGCGATGGGCGGCAACTTCGTGGGGGCCACCCCCGACACCGAGGTCACCGAGGCCGCGATGCGCCGTGCCTCGCTCACCGTCCATGTGTCGACCAAGCTCAACCGGTCCCACGCGGTCACCGGGCGGCGCGCGCTGATCCTGCCGACGCTCGGGCGCACCGACAAGGACGTACAGAAGAGCGGCAAGCAGTTCGTCACCGTCGAGGACTCGATGGGGCTGGTGCACTCCTCGCGCGGCAACCTGCGGCCCGCGAGCCCGCACCTGCTCTCCGAGCCGGCCATCGTGGCCCGCCTCGCGCGCGCCACGCTGGGCGCCGGCTCCAGGGTGAACTGGGAGGAGTTCGAGCAGGACTACGCGACGATCCGCGACCGCATCGCGCGCGTGGTGCCCGGCTTCGAGGACTTCAACGCGCGCGTGGCCGAGCCCGGCGGCTTCCGGCTGCCGCACGCGCCGCGCGACGAGCGCCGCTTCCCGACCGCGACGGGCAAGGCGAACTTCACGGCGGCGCCGGTGGAGTATCCGACGGTGCCCGAGGGGCGGCTGCTGCTCCAGACCCTGCGTTCGCACGACCAGTACAACACCACGATCTACGGCCTGGACGACCGCTACCGGGGCATCAAGGGCGGCCGCCGGGTGATCCTGCTCAACCCCGAGGACGGGCGGGAGCTGGGCTTCGCGGACGGCTCGTACGCGGACCTGGTGAGCGAGTGGAAGGACGGCGTGGAGCGGCGGGCGCCGGGGTTCCGGGTCGTGTACTACCCGACGACGCGGGGGTGCGCGGCGGCGTACTACCCGGAGACCAACGTCCTGGTGCCGCTGGACTCCACGGCGGACACCAGCAACACCCCTGCCAGCAAGTCCGTGATCGTACGTCTGGAACAATCGGCGACCGTCTAAGCGTTCGCTCAGACAGGCCGGCCGGGTCCCTGGGACCAGGCCTGCCGACAGTCAGGTCGGCCGGCACCGCGGATCGGGCCTGCCGACGGCCAGACGGAACCGGACCACGATCGGAGTCCCGCCCATGGGTGAGCAGAGCAAGGTGAAGTTCCCGCAGGAGGTCCTCGACGAGTACGCGGCGCTGGGCGTCGACCTGCCCGCGCTGTTCTCCGCGGGGCACCTCGGCACCCGGATGGGCGTGCAGGTCCTGGAGGCCTCGGCGGAGCGGGTCGTCGGCACGATGCCGGTCGAGGGGAACACCCAGCCGTACGGGCTGCTGCACGGCGGGGCTTCGGCCGTGCTGGCCGAGACGCTGGGGTCGGTGGGGGCGATGCTGCACGGGGGCGCCTCGAAGGTGGCGGTGGGGGTGGATCTGAACTGCACGCATCATCGGGGGGTGCGGAGTGGGCTGGTGACGGGGGTGGCTACGCCGGTGCATCGGGGGCGGTCGACGGCGACGTATGAAGTGGTGATCACGGATGAGGGCGGGCGGCGGGTCTGTTCTGCTCGGTTGACTTGCTTGTTGCGGGATGCGGGGGGTTCTGCGGGGTGAGTCGCCCCTCCCCGCCCCTTCCCTAAACCCTCCGGGGGTGGGTGGGGTGCAGCTGGTCTCCCGGGGCTCTGCCCCCGGACCCCGGTTGCGGGGGCTCCGCCCCCTGCGCCCCACTCCAAGCGAAAGCTCCGTCCCCTGCCGCCCCGGCGGGGCTGCGTCCCTGCTCCCCCATTTCGGCGGGGCCTGCGGCCGCCGCACCCCGCATCGCGTTCGCCTGCGGGCCGGTGGGGGCTGGTCGCGCAGTTCCCCGCGCCCCTGAAGGAACGGGGCCTGCGGCCCCTGTTCCTCCGCGCCCGCCAAGAGCCCCGCGCACCCCAAAGGAACAGTCGCCCCCGCCCCGCCCCCTCTGGCCACCGCCGCCGATGCCAGCCTCCTTCTGATCCCCGCAGAGGCCGCACTACCTAGAGGCCGTACTACCTAGGGGCGCGGGGAACTGCGCGAGCAACCCACCACCAAGCCGCAGACAAACACCGGCCCCATCAGGGGCGCGGGGAACTGCGCGACCAGCCCACCACCCACCCGCAGACAAACACCGGGCCCCCAACCCCCTTATCCCCCACCCCAGTTGTGTCACCGATCGTGACCCCCTACCGTTCGCCCCATGGGCACGCCATCAGGAACCGGACACCCCCTTGGGGCGTGGCGCGTGGTGGGGCGAGGGGTCGTTTCGGTCGGGGTTTGTGCGCTGGTGCTCGGAGGCGTCGGGGTTGGCTGTTCGGGTGGAGGCAGGGGCGGCGCATCTCCTGTCACAGCCGTCCCGGCGCCCACCACCAGCACCCCGGAGGAGGACTGCCGGCAGCTCGTCGGGTACTGGGCGCGGGCCGTGATCCAGGGCAACCGCTGGTCGGGGCTCGACTGGGAGCAGAAGGGGTTCTCCATCGATCAGCACGAGATCCATGAGCGGGTCGTCGCCGCGGCGAGGGGCGAGGAGCGCGCGCACGGTGTCGACGCCGCCTTGCGCCTCGTCGACCGGGAAGCGCGACAGGAGTGCTCCGCCGCGCATGGAGCCATGGGGGGTGGTCGGCACTAGGGGCGGCAAGCGGGCCGTTACCGGGTCCATACCAACCTTCCGGCCACTCCCGATCGTAACGCTCTGTAACTCGGGCGAAATGGATAAACGGGATCAGCCCCTCCGGTCCACTTTCACAAGATCATTACGGAAATCCGCACCGCGGGGCATCACCGCAGGTGGGGCCGGTACCCCCGGCAACCCCCTCTGTCAGTAGCAAGATCGGCTCAAGCCCCTTAGCGGAACTGGGAATTCTCAGTATGTGGGCGCTCTTCGGGCTCACCAATGCCCCCATCTGTCCACAGAGCTCCCCTCGGCGTGTCCGCTCGTCATAACAAGAAAGTCACATCCTGACCTTCCCTGGTCCCCGACTCCGCCACCTGCGCCTAGAGTCACGGCCAGTCACCGCGCCGCCGGGCGCGTCTGCTGCACGGCCACCGGTACCACCCCAGTACGGCCCGGCGAGTCACACGACGTCTCAGCGGAGACGTCGCGCCAGGGAGAGGACATATCGTGCGACACCGTTCCTTGCTCATACTCACCACCGTGCTCACCACGGGGGCGCTCACCCTCACCGCGTGCGGTTCGCGCGACAAGAAGGACGACAACGGCGGCGGCGGCAAGACGACCACCGTGATCATCGGTGTCGACGCCCCGCTGACCGGCCAGAACTCCGCCACCGGCCTCGGCATCCAGTATGGCGTGCAGATCGCCGTCGACGACGCCAACGCCAAGAACCTGGTCCCGGGCGTCAAGTTCGCGGTCAAGGCGCTCGACGACAAGGCGCTGCCGCCGACCGGCCAGCAGAACGCCACCGCGCTCGTCGCCAACAAGGACGTCCTCGGTGTGGTCGGCCCGCTGAACTCCGGCGTCGCCCAGACGATGCAGCAGGTCTTCGCGACCGCCAACCTCGTCGAGATCTCCCCGTCGAACACCAACCCCACCCTGACCCAGGGCAAGGACTGGGCGGCCGGGAACAAGACCCGCCCGTTCAAGACCTACTTCCGCACCGCCACCACCGACGCCATCCAGGGCGGCTTCGCGGCGGACTACGCGGTGAACACGCTGAAGAAGAAGAGCGTCTTCGTCGTCGACGACAAGCAGACCTACGGCGCCGGTCTGGCCGCCCTCTTCAAGCAGGGCTTCACCAAGGCCGGCGGCAAGGTCGCGGGCGAGGACCACGTCAACGTGGGCGACAAGGACTTCGCCAGCCTCGTCACCAAGATCAAGAACTCGGGTGCCGACCTCGTCTACTACGGCGGTCAGTACGACGAGGCGCAGATCGTCACCAAGCAGCTCAAGGACTCCGGCGTCAAGGTCCCGCTCTTCGGTGGTGACGGCATCTACTCCGACACCTTCATCACCACCGCCGGCAAGGCGAGCGAGGGCGACCTCGCCACCTCCGTCGGCGAGCCGGTCGACGGACTGCCCGCCGCCAAGGACTTCATCCAGAAGTACAAGGACAAGAAGTACCCGGGCGACTACGGCACCTACGGCGGCTACTCGTACGACGCCGCCACCGCGATCATCAAGGCGGTCGGCAACGTGGTGAAGGACGGCAAGGTCCCGGCCGACGCCCGCCAGCAGATCGTCGCCGAGGTCCAGAAGAGCCAGTTCGACGGTATCGCCGGCAAGGTCTCGTTCGACGAGTTCGGTGACACCACCAACAAGCGGCTGACCGTCTACCAGGTCACCGACGGCAAGTGGAAGGCCGTCAAGAGCGGCACGTACAACGCCGGCTGATCGATCCAGCCCCGGCCCCTGTACGACCCGCTGGACCGTAGGACCCGTACCACCCGTTCCACCGCACCAGCACAGCACCACCGCTCCACCCGCACGACAACAGGGCCGCGCGGCCACGACAACCGTCTACCGCGCGGCCCGACGTCTACTCCCCTTGCACTCACTCCCCATCCACATGGAGGCCATGCGGTGCACACTCTGCCGCAACAGCTGGCCAACGGGCTGCTCCTCGGCTCGATGTACGGGCTGATCGCCATCGGCTACACGATGGTGTACGGCATCGTCCAGCTCATCAACTTCGCCCACGGCGAGATCTTCATGACCGGCGCCTTCGGCGGACTCACGGTCTACCTCTACGTGCTGCCCGACGGCATATCCATGTGGATAGCCCTCCCTCTGATGCTGATCGGCGGCGCCCTCGTCTCCGTGCTCATCGCACTGGGAGCGGAACGCTTCGCCTACCGACCACTGCGCGGCGCGCCACGCCTGGCGCCACTGATCACCGCGATCGGACTCTCGCTCGCGCTCCAGCAGGCGGTCTTCAACTGGTACCCGAAGGCCAAGAACGACGAGCCGTTCCCGCAGCTCCCCGGCGGGCCGTTCCACGTCGGCTCGATCACCTTCGGCTCCGGTGACATCTTCCTGATCACGGCGGCCCCGCTGTGCATGGCGGCGCTCGCGCTGTTCGTGCGCTCCTCGCGCACCGGCCGCGCCATGCAGGCCACCGCGCAGGACCCGGACACCGCCCAGCTGATGGGCATCGACACCAACCGCATCATCATGATCGCCTTCGCCATCGGCGGCATCTTCGCCGCCGTCGCCGGTGTCGCCTGGGGCCTGAAGTACGGCTCCATCAAGTACGAGATGGGCTTCCAGGCCGGTCTCAAGGCGTTCACCGCGGCCGTCCTCGGCGGTATCGGCAACATCTACGGCGCCATGATCGGCGGTGTGGTCCTCGGCCTCGCCGAGACCATGGCCAGCGCGTACATCGCCAACGTCCCCGGGATGCAGCAGCTCGGCGGCTCGGGCTGGGCGAACGTCTGGGCGTTCGTCCTCCTCATTCTCGTCCTGCTCTTCAGGCCACAAGGCCTGGTGGGCGAACGCGTCGCGGACAGGGCGTGATCTCCATGACCACCAGCACCATCAAGGACGTCGCCACCCCGGCCGAGCCGCGCGGAGTCATCCCGCTGCCCGTGTCCGCGGCCCGGCTGCTCGTCGCGGTCGGCGCCGTCGCCACGATCGCCTCCACCTTCCTCGCCTGGACCTGGACCTCCGAGTTCCCCGGCGACCTCACCGTCACCGGCTACCCGGCCGGGCTCCAGACCCTCACCCTGGTCGCCGGAGCGCTCACCCTCCTCTACGCCCTGGCGGGCTACGGGGTGCGCGGCCTCGGCTGGCTCAACCCCGGCGGCAGCAACAACCCGGTGCTCCTCGCCGCGGTCTCCGCGTTCGCGGTCGTCTGGTACACCGTGATCGCCATCTCGTACGACCTGGGCGGCATCGCCAACCTGGAGCCGGGCGGGTTCGTCGCGGCCGTCGCCTCGCTGATCCCGGTCCTGGGCGCGCTCGCGCTGCCCCGCCCGGGCCGCTCGCTGCGCGACCACATCGCCAAGCCCGACGCCATCCCGCCGGCCGCGCCGCTGCCCAGCTGGGCACAGCGCCTGGTCATCTCGCTGGCGACCGCGCTCGGCCTGGTCGTCTTCACCTACGGCATCGGCGTCAACGACGAGGAGAGCGAGACCTTCATCGGTCTGCTGCTCCTGGTGCTGTTCGGCTCGATGGCGCTGTTCGCCGCCGGTCTCTTCGAGCGGTTCACCGAACTCAACGTCCGGCACAAGGGGTTCGCGACCACCGCGGTCTTCCTCGCGGCCGTGGTCTTCCCCTTCACCCAGAGCGAGGACCACAACGCCAACCTCGGCGCCAACATCCTCATCTTCGGCACCGTGGCCCTCGGCCTCAACATCGTCGTCGGCCTCACCGGTCTGCTCGACCTCGGTTACGTGGCCTTCCTCGGCGTCGGCGCCTATGCGGCGGCGCTGGTCTCCGGCTCCGAGTTCTCCCGCTTCTCCGGGGTGCAGGTCCCGTTCTGGGCCGCCGCGCTGATCGGCATGGGCGCCTCACTGGTCTTCGGCGTGATCATCGGCGCACCGACCCTGCGGCTGCGCGGCGACTATCTGGCGATCGTCACCCTGGGCTTCGGAGAGATCTTCCGGATCACCGTCAACAACCTCGACGGCGCCTCCGGCCCCAACCTCACCAACGGCCCCAACGGCATCTCGCAGATCCCCGACCTCGAGATCTTCGGGTTCAACCTCGGCGCCGCGCACGACATCGCCGGCCGCACCATCGGCCGCTTCGGCAACTACCTGTTCCTGATGCTGCTGATCACGGCGCTCATCGTGCTCGTCTTCAACCGCGCCGCGAACTCCCGTATCGGCCGCTCCTGGATCGCCATCCGCGAGGACGAGACCGCCGCCACCGCCATGGGCATCAACGGCTTCCGGGTCAAGCTGATCGCCTTCGCCCTCGGCGCCTCGCTCGCCGGTCTCGCGGGCACGGTCTTCGCCCACGTCAACTACAGCGTGGTGCCCAGCCCCTTCCAGTTCGCCGGCGCGGCCCCGCCCAACTCGGCCTTCCTGCTCGCGGCCGTCGTCCTCGGCGGCATGGGCACGGTCAGCGGCCCGCTGCTCGGCGCCTCGATGCTCTACCTCATCCCCGAGAAGCTGAGCTTCCTCAAGGAGTACGAGCTCTTCGGCTTCGGCGTCGCCCTCATCCTGCTGATGCGGTTCCGCCCCGAGGGCATCGTCGCCAACCGGCGCCGCCAGCTCGAATTCCACGAGACCGGCCAGCTGGACGTGCCCGAACAGGGACTTCCGGACACCACCGTCGGCGTCACCAAGGCGGAGGCGTAACCCATATGACCACCACCATCGCCCCCAGCCCGGTGCTCGAAGCGGCCGGCGTCACCATGCGGTTCGGCGGTCTGACCGCCGTACGCAATGTCGACCTCACCGTCAACAGCGGCGAGATCGTCGGTCTCATCGGCCCCAACGGCGCCGGCAAGACCACCTTCTTCAACTGCCTCACGGGGCTCTACGTCCCCACCGAGGGCAAGGTCTCCTACAAGGGGACCGTGCTCCCGCCCAAGCCGCACCTGGTCACCCAGGCCGGTATCGCGCGCACCTTCCAGAACATCCGGCTCTTCGCCAACATGACGGTCCTGGAGAACGTGCTCGTCGGGCGGCACACCCGCACCAAGGAGGGCCTCTGGTCCGCCCTGCTGCGCGGCCCCGGCTTCAAGAAGGCCGAGGCCAAGTCCCGCGAACGGGCCATGGAACTCCTGGAGTTCATCGGCCTGGAGCACAAGGCGGACCACCTCGCCCGCAACCTGCCCTACGGCGAGCAGCGCAAGCTGGAGATCGCCCGGGCGCTGGCGAGCGAGCCGGGGCTGCTGCTCCTGGACGAGCCCACCGCCGGGATGAACCCGCAGGAGACCCGGGCCACCGAGGAACTGGTCTTCGCCATCCGGGACATGGGCATCGCCGTGCTCGTCATCGAGCACGACATGCGCTTCATCTTCAACCTGTGCGACCGCGTCACGGTGCTGATGCAGGGCGAGAAGCTGGTCGAGGGCACCTCGGACGTCGTCCAGGGCGACGAGCGCGTCATCGCGGCGTACCTCGGTACGCCGTTCGAGGGAGCGCCCGGCGCCGAGGAAGTGGCGGAGGTCGAGGCGGCGGCAGCGGCGGCGGACGCGACTTCGGAGGACGGGGCCGCCCCGGCCGCACCCGACTCCGGGGCAGCGGCCGAGGCGGCGCCGGAGCCCGAGGCGCGGGACGAGGCCGCGCCGGAGCCCGAAGCCGCGCCGGAGCCCGAGGCCGCACCCGACACCGCCTCCCCCGAGGCCGACGCTCAGGGCAAGACCCGTACCGAAGGAGACTCCCGGTGACCGCTCTTCTGGAAGTCGAGGACCTCCGCGTCGCCTACGGCAAGATCGAGGCCGTCAAGGGGATCTCCTTCACCGTCGAGGCCGGCCAGGTCGTCACGCTCATCGGCACCAACGGCGCCGGCAAGACGACGACCCTGCGGACGCTGTCGGGGCTGCTCAAGCCCTCCGGCGGGCGCATCACCTTCGACGGCAAGCCCCTGTCGAACATCCCCGCGCACAAGATCGTCGCGCTGGGGCTGGCCCACTCCCCCGAGGGCCGGCATATCTTCCCGCGGCTGTCCATCGCCGAGAACCTCCAGCTCGGAGCGTTTCTGCGGAGCGACAAGGACGGCATCGAGAAGGACATCCAGCGCGCCTACGAGCTGTTCCCCATCCTGGGCGAGCGGCGCAAGCAGGCGGCCGGCACGCTGTCGGGCGGTGAGCAGCAGATGCTCGCGATGGGCCGGGCGCTGATGTCCCAGCCCAAGCTGCTGATGCTGGACGAGCCGTCGATGGGGCTCTCCCCGATCATGATGCAGAAGATCATGGAGACCATCGTCGAGCTCAAGGCCCAGGGCACCACGATCCTGCTCGTGGAGCAGAACGCCCAGGCCGCGCTGTCCCTGGCGGATCACGCCCATGTGATGGAGGTCGGCGAGATCAAGCTCTCCGGCTCCGGGCAGGACCTCCTCCACGACGAGAACGTCCGCAAGACGTACCTCGGCGAGGACTGAGTCAGTCGCGCGGTTCCCCGCGCCCCTGGGTACTTAGGGGCGCGGGGAACTGCGCGACCGGCCCACCACGG
>NZ_BAAACA010000032.1:0-2734 GCF_039521265.1 Streptomyces crystallinus
CCCTAGGGGCCCGGCCTTTAGGGGCGCGGGGAACTGCGCGACCAGCCCGCCACCGGCCCGCAGACGAGTACGCACGCGGGGTGCGGGGGCGAAGCCCCCGGGGAAAACGACTCCGCCCCTCCCCACTCACCCCCGGAGGGTTTAGGGAAGGGGCGGGGTGGGGGCTCAACCCGTCAGGACAGCGCCCCGTTGGGCAGCTCCACCTTCGCCCCGAGCTCCATCAACTTCTCCATGAAGTTCTCGTAACCCCGGTTGATCAGATCGATCCCGTGCACCCGCGACGTCCCCTGCGCGGCCAACGCGGCGATCAGATAGGAGAACCCACCCCGAAGGTCCGGGATCACCAGATCCGCGCCCTGGAGCTTCGTGGGCCCGCTGACAACGGCGGAGTGCAGGAAGTTCCGCTGCCCGAACCGGCAGTCCGACCCGCCCAGGCACTCCCGGTACAGCTGGATGTGCGCCCCCATCTGGTTCAGCGCCGACGTGAACCCGAGCCGCGACTCGTACACCGTCTCGTGCACGATCGACAGCCCCGTGGCCTGCGTCAGGGCCACCACCAGCGGCTGCTGCCAGTCCGTCTGGAAGCCGGGGTGCACGTCCGTCTCCAGGGCGATCGACTTCAGCGAGCCGCCCGGGTGCCAGAACCGGATGCCCTCGTCGTCGATCTCGAAGGCCCCGCCGACCTTCCGGTACGTGTTCAGGAAGGTCATCATCGACCGCTGCTGGGCGCCGCGGACGTAGATGTTGCCCTCGGTCGCCAGCGCGGCGGACGCCCAGGAGGCGGCCTCCAGGCGGTCCGACAGGGCGCGGTGGGTGTACCCGCCGAGCTTGTCGACACCGGTGATCCGGATCGTCCGGTCCGTGTCCATGGCGATGATCGCGCCCATCTTCTGCAGTACGCAGATGAGGTCCTCGATCTCGGGCTCCACGGCGGCGTTGGAGAGCTCCGTCACACCCTCGGCCAGCACGGCCGTGAGCAGCACCTGCTCGGTCGCGCCCACCGACGGGTACGGCAGCCGGATCTTGGTGCCGCGCAGCCGCTGCGGCGCCTCCAGGTACTGGCCGCCCTCGCGCTTCTCGATCGTCGCGCCGAACTGCCGCAGCACCTCGAAGTGGAAGTCGATCGGCCGGCCTCCGATGTCGCAGCCGCCCAGGCCCGGGATGAAGGCGTGGCCGAGGCGGTGCAGCAGCGGGCCGCAGAGCAGGATGGGGATGCGCGACGACCCGGCGTGCGCGTCGATGTCGGCGACGTTCGCGCTTTCGACGTGCGACGGGTCGAGGACCAGCTCACCGGGCTCCTCGCCGGGGCGGACGGTCACCCCGTGCAGCTGCAGCAGACCGCGTACGACCCGCACGTCGCGGATGTCGGGCACATTGCGCAGCCGGCTCGGCCCGCTGCCGAGCAGCGCGGCGACCATCGCCTTCGGCACGAGGTTCTTCGCGCCGCGAACGCGGATCTCGCCCTCCAGCGGGGTGCCGCCGTGGACAAGCAGTACATCGTCTGTGCCGGTCATGTATCTCGCGTTCCGGAATCGTCGGGCAGGGGGTCAGAGAAAAGGGTAAGGGGCTTCTACCCATGTCCTGTAAGGCCAAGGGGGGTTCGCAAGCGTAATGAATTCGCCACAACACGCTCCGCTCAGGCCAGTTCGGCGGAGGGTCACCACGGGGCCCTGGCGGACAGACCGGTGCGCCCCATTGCTGCCGTGCGCTCCCCCTCGGGGGCGAAGATGCGGGATCATGTCCGCATGACCGAGGTGTCCTCGCTCACAGGGCGGCTGCTCGTCGCCACCCCCGCCCTCGCGGATCCGAACTTCGACCGCGCGGTGGTGCTGCTCCTCGACCACGACGAGGAGGGCTCGCTCGGCGTGGTCCTCAACCGGCCGACCCCGGTCGGCGTCGGCGACGTCCTGGAGCCATGGGCTTCGCTGGCCGGTGAGCCGGGCGTGGTCTTCCAGGGCGGCCCGGTCTCCCTCGACTCCGCGCTGGGCGTCGCCGTGATCCCCGGCTTCGAGGGCGCTTCCCCGAGCTCCCAGCTCCGTTCGAGCAGGGGGGACCCCCTCGGCTGGCGCCGGGTGTACGGGGCGATCGGCCTGGTCGACCTGGAGGCGCCGCCGGAGCTGCTCGCCGCCGCCCTCGGCTCGCTGCGGATCTTCGCCGGGTACGCGGGCTGGGGCCCGGGCCAGCTGGAGGACGAGCTGACCGACGGGGCCTGGTACGTGGTGGAGTCCGAGCCGGGCGACGTCTCCTCCCCGGATCCCGGATCCCTGTGGCGGGCGGTGCTGCGCCGCCAGCGCAGCGAACTGGCGATGGTGGCGACGTACCCCGACGACCCTTCGCTGAACTGACGCCGCCGCGCGTCAGTACGCTCCGCGCTTCAGTAGGCTAGGAACTTATGAGCACTCTTGAGCCCGAGCGCGGGGCAGGTACGGGGACCCTCGTAGAGCCGACGCCGCAGGTGTCGAACGGCGACGGCGACCACGAGCGCTTCGCCCACTACGTCCAGAAGGACAAGATCATGGCGAGCGCGCTCGACGGCACCCCCGTCGTCGCGCTCTGCGGCAAGGTCTGGGTGCCGGGCCGTGACCCGAAGAAGTACCCGGTCTGCCCGATGTGCAAGGAGATCTACGAGTCCATGGGCGCCGGCGGAGACAAGGGCAAGGACGGCAAGGACGGCGGCAAGAAGTAGCGCCGTCGGGGTTGCGGTGCGTCTGCGTCCGCGGCCCCGTCTGTGGCT
>NZ_BAAACA010000032.1:2820-33882 GCF_039521265.1 Streptomyces crystallinus
TGCCGCTCCGCGGCAATCCCCTAGGCGCCCCGCAGGGGCGCATCTAAGGGGCGCGGGGAACTGCGCGCTCAGCCACCCACCGGCCCGCGGGCAAAGACCGGGCCTGGGACTACCGTGTGCCCATGGCCAAGGACTTCGTGGATCTGGTTCCAGCGCCCCGCTCCACCGCACAGGGGGAGGGCGAGTTCGTCCTGGGGGAGGGGACCGCGCTCGCCGCCGCCCCCGGCACCGAGGGCGCGGCCCGCTGGCTGCGCTCCACCGTCGGCGCCGCCCTCGCCCGCCCGCTGCCACCCGGCGAGGCGGGCGCGCCGGACACCGTCACCCTGCGCCTGGACCCCGCCCTCGCCCCCGAGGCGTACCGGCTCACCGTGGGCACGGCGTCCGTCGAGCTCGTGGGTGGCAGCGCGGCCGGGGTGTTCTGGGGCGCCCAGACCTTCCGTCAGCTGCTCGGCCCTGACGCGTACCGCAAGGCGTGCGCCGACCCGGGCGCGCGGCGCGGCATCCGGGCGCAAGTCGTCGAGGACGCGCCCCGGTTCGCCTGGCGGGGCATGATGCTGGACGTCTCACGCCACTTCACGCCCAAGGACGGCGTGCTGCGCCACCTCGACCTGCTGGCCGCGCACAAGCTCAACGTCTTCCACTTCCACCTCACCGACGACCAGGGCTGGCGCATCGAGATCAAGCGCTTCCCGAGGCTGACCGAGGTCGGCTCCTGGCGCGCACGGTCCAAATACGGCCATCGTGCCTCGGAGTTGTGGCGCCAGGAGCCGCACGGCGGCTTCTACACCCAGGACGACATCCGCGAGATCGTCGCGTACGCCGCCGAGCGGCATATCTCGGTGGTTCCGGAAATCGACATCCCGGGCCACTCGCAGGCGGCCATAGCCGCGTACCCGGAACTGGGCAACACCGACGTCATCGACACGACCCGCCTCTCCGTCTGGGACACCTGGGGCGTCAATCCGAACGTACTCGCCCCCACTGACAACACCCTCCGCTTCTACGAGGGAGTGCTGGAGGAGGTCCTCGAACTCTTCCCCGCCGACATGTCCCCGTTCTCGGAGTTCGTCCACATCGGCGGCGACGAGTGCCCCAAGGACCAGTGGAAGGCGTCCGCGACCGCCCAGGCGCGCATCAAGGAGCTGGGGCTCACCGACGAGGACGGGCTCCAGTCCTGGTTCATCCGCCACTTCGACCGCTGGCTGGCCGACCGCGGCCGCCGTCTCATCGGCTGGGACGAGATCCTGGAGGGCGGCCTCGCACCCGGCGCGGCCGTCTCCTCCTGGCGCGGCTACGCGGGCGGCATCGAGGCCGCCCGGGCCGGCCACGACGTCGTCATGTGCCCCGAGCAGCAGGTCTACTTCGACCACCGGCAGGCGCCCGGAACGGACGAGCCGATGCCCATCGGATACGTACGGACCCTGGAGGACGTCTACCGCTTCGAGCCGGTGCCGCCCCAGCTGACCGAGGCCGAGGCACGTCATGTGCTGGGCACCCAGGCCAACGTCTGGACCGAGGTGATGCAGGACCAGGGGCGCGTGGACTACCAGGTGTTCCCCCGGCTCGCGGCGTTCGCGGAGGTGGCGTGGTCGGCGCTGCCCGCCCCCGCCGCGCGCGACTTCGCCGATTTCGAGAGCCGAATGCGCTCGCACTACCCCCGACTTGACGCCCTGGGCGTCTCCTACCGGCCGCCCGGCGGCCCGTTGCCCTGGCAGCAGCGCCCGGGAGTGCTCGGACGCCCGATCGACGGGTCGCCCCCAAACGTGTGAGCCGGGGGGCAAGACGGGGACCCGCCGCCCCCGACCCTGGAACGGTGATCGGTGGCGTCCCCGTACGGATAAGTCGTACAACCACCGTGAAACCGGACCATTCCCCTGGTCGGGGACGGAACTGCCCTTCGCGGACCCTCGCGTCGGGCGGCTCGGAAGATGTGCCAGAGTTGCCACGTCCGGGCTGTGAGCACGTACGGTACGGCCACGCACAGGCGCACACTGACGGGACAGTCGGGACGGCCGGGACACCGGGAAGGGGCAGCTGGGTTGACCACGCACGCACCGCAGGCGGCGCAGTCGGTGACACTGCCGGCCTCGCTCGACGAGGCCGTGGCGGCGCTCGCCGCCATGCCCGCCGCCGTGCCCGTCGCGGGCGGCACCGATCTGATGGCGGCGGTGAACCGGGGCCTGCTGCGCCCCGCGGGCCTCGTCGGCCTCGGCCGGATCAACGAGATCCGCGGCTGGCAGTACCAGGACGGCCACGCGCTGCTCGGCGCGGGGCTCACGCACGCGCGGATGGGGCGCCCGGACTTCGCGGCGCTCATCCCGGCGCTCGCGGCGGCCGCGCGCGCCGCCGGCCCCCCGCAGATCCGCAACGCGGGCACCCTGGGCGGCAACATCGCCTCCGCCGCGCCCACCGGCGACGCCCTGCCCGTGCTCGCCGCGCTGGAAGCCACCCTGGTCATCGCCGGCCCGGAGGGCGCGCGCCGGGAGATCCCGGTCTCGCACCTGCTGGCCGGGCGCGAGCTGCTGGCCCCCGCCGAGCTCATCGGGCACGTCCGCGTGCCGCTGCTGCACGCCCCCCAGGTGTTCCTCAAGGCGACCGGCCGCACCGGCCCCGGCCGCGCCACCGCCTCGGTCGCGGTCGTCCTGGACCCGGCCCGGCGCGGGGTGCGCTGCGCGGTGGGCGCGATCGCTCCGATGCCGCTGCGGCCGCTGGAGGCCGAGCGCTGGATCGCCTCCCTGATCGACTGGGACGGCGAGCGGGCGGCGCTGGCCCCGGAGGCGCTGCACGCCTTCGGCGAGTACGTGGCCGCCGCCTGCATCCCCGACCCGGCACCGGCGGCCGACGGCACGGAGCCCCCCGCGCTGTCGCCCGCCGTACTGCACCTGCGGCGCACGGTCGCCGCGCTGGCCCGACGAGCACTGGGGAGGGCGCTGTCGTGAGCGAGAACGACCACCACGCACGCGGAACGGGCGGCTGGCAGCCGGTCCCGCAGGGCGGCGAGTACGACGACGGCGCGACCGCCTTCGTCCAGCTGCCCGCGGACCTGGACGCGCTGCTCGGCGGCGACCCGCTGGCCGCGCCCGGGCACGGCTATGTGCCGCCGATGATCGTGCCGTTGACGCCCGCCGCCACCACCGACCCGGCCGCCACCGGCACCTGGGCGATCCCGACCCCGCTGCCCGAGCCGGACCGGGGCGAGAGCCAGGTGCGCTCGGTGCAGTGGCCCGACGCGTCCGCCGTGCCCGCGCCTCCGCAGCCCGGGCCGGACCCGCTGCACGACCCGCTGGCCGACGCGCCGCAGGACCGGCACGCCACCGGCCAGTGGACGTTCCCCGACGACTCCGCCCAGACCGGCCAGCTGACCGGTCAGTGGACCATCCCGGTCGCCGACGGCGAACTGCCGGATGAATCGGGCGAATTCAGTACATCTTCCCTGATCGAGCAGTGGGGGACGACGCCTCCGGCGACCCTGCCCGGCGGCGCGCCCGCGCCCTGGGCGACCGAGCAGCCGCAGCCCGAGCCCGTCGCGGAGGCGGACCCCGGGGCCGCCGACGCGCGCGTGGAGGACTTCGCCGCGCACGCCTACGACCAGATGCCCCTGGACGCCCGGCACCAGCCCGCCCCGGACCTCTCCGCGCCGCCCGTGGACTTCCCGGCCGCCGCCGAGCCCGTACGCCCGGAGCCGGTGCTGTCCTGGAACCCGCCGGGCCCCGGCGCGACCCTGCCGGGCGGCGCCCCCGCGCCCTGGGCGGCCGCGCTGGCGACGGAGGTACGGGAGGAGCCGCGCGAGGAGGTACGGGCCGAGGCGGACCCGGTGCACGAGCCCGCCGCCCACGAGCCGCTCGCGGAGCCGGCCGGTGGTCCGGAAACGGGCGGCCTGGAAACCGGTCGCTTGGAGACCGGTGGCCTGGAGTCGGGCGGTCCGGAGGCGGGCGGTCCGGAAGCGGGCGACGCCCCGGCGACCGCCGCCGAGCCGTTGCCGGAGGCCGCCCACCCGGAACCGGCCCACCCGGAACCGGCCCACCCGGAACCGGTCCACGCGGAACCGGTTCACCAGGAGCCGGTCCACGTGGAGCCGGTTCATGTGCAGCCGATCCACCCGGAGCCCGTACACCCGGAACCCGTACACCCGGAGTCCCTTCACGACGAGCAGCCTGAGCCCCTGCCCCTGCCGCTCCCCGAAGCGGCGCCCGGGTCCGGGCCCGAGGCCGCGCCGGAACCGGCACCCGAACCAGGACCCGTACAGGAAGCGGCGGCCCCGGACCCCGAGGCCGGGCCCGAGCCCGTATCCACCCCGCTCCCCCTTCCCGAGCCGGAGCCGGGCCTGCCGCCCGCCGCCGACCTGGAGCACCCCCGCGCCTCGTACGTCCTGCGCGTCAACGGCACCGACCGGCCCGTCACCGAGGCGTGGGTGGGCGAGTCGCTGCTCTATGTGCTGCGCGAGCGGCTGGGCCTCGCCGGGGCCAAGGACGGCTGCTCGCAGGGCGAGTGCGGCGCCTGCAACGTGCAGGTCGACGGCCGTCTGGTGGCCTCCTGCCTGGTGCCCGCGGCCACCACCGCGGGCTCCGAGGTGCGCACGGTCGAGGGCCTCGCCGTCGACGGCGAGCCCTCCGACGTCCAGCGCGCGCTGGCCGCGTGCGGGGCCGTGCAGTGCGGTTTCTGCATCCCCGGCATGGCCATGACCGTGCACGACCTGCTCGAGGGCAACCACGCGCCGACCGAGCTGGAGACCCGCCAGGCGCTCTGCGGCAACCTCTGCCGCTGCTCCGGCTACCGGGGCGTGCTCGACGCCGTACGGGACGTGGTGGCCGGGCGCGAGGCGCAGTCCGCCGCGGCGAGCGAGGCAGCGGCCCAGCAGGCCGGGCACACCGGCCCGGTCAGCACCGAAGAAGCCCGTATTCCGCACCAGGCGGGGCCCGGCGCGGGTGGCGTCCAGCCCCCGCACACGCACGACGGAGGCATGGCGTGAGCAACGACGCAGCCACCGCGACGACCGCGGCGGTCGACGGCACCGGCACCGGCCCCGAGCAGCCCCCCGCGCCGAGCCATGGAATCGGCGCCTCGCTGCGCCCCGCCGACGCGCGCGCCAAGGCCGAGGGCACCTTCCCGTACGCCTCCGACCTGTGGGCCGAGGGCCTGCTGTGGGCGGCGGTGCTGCGCTCGCCGCACGCCTCCGCCCGGATCGTCTCGATCGACACCACGGCCGCGGCCGAGATGCCGGGCGTACGGGCCGTGGTGACCCACGCCGACGTGCCCGGCGACGCGGCGCACGGCCGGGGGATCGCGGACCGCCCGGTCTTCGCCGCCGACGTGGTGCGCCACCACGGCGAGCCGATCGCGGCGGTGGCCGCCGACCACCCCGACACGGCCCGCCTCGCGGCGGCGGCGATCGCGGTCGAGTACGAGCTGCTGGAGCCGGTCACCGACCCGGAGAAGGCGTTCGGCGCCGAACCGCTGCACCCCGACGGCAATCTGATCCGCCACATCCCGCTCCAGTACGGCGACCCGGACGTCACCGGCGAGGTCGTGGTGGAGGGCCTGTACCGGATCGGCCGCCAGGACCCGGCCCCGATCGGCGCCGAGGCGGGGCTGGCGGTGCCGCGCCCCGACGGCGGCGTGGAGATCTACACCGCCTCCACCGACCCGCACGCCGACCGCGACCTCGCGGCCGCCTGCTTCGGTCTGGACCCGGAGCGCGTGAAGGTGGTGGTCACCGGCGTCCCCGGCGCCACCGGCGACCGCGAGGACTCCGGCTTCCAGCTGCCGCTGGGCCTGCTGGCGCTGCGCACCGGCTGCCCGGTGAAGCTGACGGCGACCCGCGAGGAGTCGTTCCTGGGCCACGCCCACCGCCACCCCACGCTGCTGCGCTACCGCCACCACGCGGACGCGGAGGGCCGGTTGGTGAAGGTGGAGGCGCAGATCCTGCTGGACGCGGGCGCGTACGCGGAGGCGTCCTCGGAGTCCCTGGCCGCCGCGGTGGCCTTCGCCTGCGGCCCGTACGTCGTCCCCCACGCCTTCGTCGAGGGCTGGGCGGTCCGCACCAACAACCCCCCCTCCGGCCATGTCCGGGGCGAGGGCGCGATGCAGGTGTGCGCGGCGTACGAGGGCCAGATGGACAAGCTGGCGGCCAAGCTGGGCCTGGACCCGGCGGAGCTGCGGCTGCGCAATGTCCTGGCGACGGGCGATCTGCTCCCGACCGGTCAGACGGTGACGTGCCCGGCCCCCGTGGCCGAACTCCTCACCTCCGTACGGGACTTCCCGCTGCCCACCCTCCCCAAGGACGACCCGGAGGACGACTGGCTGCTGCCGGGCGGCCCCGAGGGCGCGGGCGAGCCGGGCGCGGTGCGCCGGGGCGTCGGCTACGCGGTGGGCATGGTGCACATGCTCGGCGCCGAGGGCAGGGACGAGGTGTCGACGGCCACGGTCAAGGTGCACGATGGCGTGGCCACGGTGATCTGCGCGGCGGTCGACACCGGCCAGGGCTTCACGACGCTGGCCCGCCAGATCGTCCAGGAGACGCTGGGCATCGAGGAGGTCCACGTGGCCCCGGTGGACACGGACCAGCCTCCGGCGGGCCCGGCGTCGCACGGCCGCCACACCTGGGTGTCGGGCGGGGCGGTGGAACGAGCGGCGAAGATGGTCCGCACACAGCTCCTCCAGCCCCTGGCGCACAAATTCGGCATGTCGACGGAGCTGCTCCAGATCGCCGACGGCAAGATCACGTCGTACGACGGCGTCCTGTCCACGACGGTCACCGAGGCGATGGACGGCAAGGAGCTCTGGGCCACGGCCCAGTGCCGCCCGCACCCCACCGAGCCCCTGGACGAGACCGGCCAGGGCGACGCCTTCGTGGGCCTGGCGTTCTGCGCGATCCGCGCGGTGGTGGACGTGGACATCGAACTCGGCTCGGTCCGCGTGGTCGAACTGGCGGTGGCCCAGGACGTCGGCCGCGTCCTCAACCCCGCCCAGCTGGCGGCCCGTATCGAGGCGGGCGTCACCCAGGGCGTCGGCGCGGCCCTGACGGAGAACCTCCGTACGGCCCGGGGCCTGGTCCGCCACCCCGACCTCACGGGTTACGCCCTCCCCACGGCCCTGGACGCCCCCGACATCCGCATCGTGAAGCTGGTGGAGGAGCGCGACGTGGTGGCCCCCTTCGGCGCGAAGGCGGCGAGCGCGGTCCCCGTGGTGACGAGCCCGGCGGCGATCGCGTCGGCGGTACGGGCGGCGACGGGCCGCCCGGTGAACCGCCTGCCGATCCGGCCGCAGGCGGCGGTGGTTGTGGCGGGGTAGGACGGCACGGGGTCAGAACTGCTGCTGGTTGGCGCCGGGGGGCAGGAGGCAGGGAGTCGCGACGATGAGCACCAGCAGGTCCTCGGCTACATCCCCGGCCGATACGAAGTGGTGCTCCTTGGGGTGGGTGGCGTCGACCAGATTGGCTGGATCCTTGCTCGGGTCGGACCGGTAGCCCTGAATCTTGAAGCCCTGTTCCTCGAGGGTGTCGCGGATGGCCCGGATAGCCTTCGCGTGCTGGGCGCGGGGCAGTGTGGCCCGTACCGAGTAGTGCAGGGTAAAGCGGCCATCATCGGCGGACTCGCCGTTCTTGCCGGTGCAGTTGCTGTAATCCGCCGTCGGTTTAGCGGTCTTGGGATCCAGCGTGGCCTTCGCCGTACGAGTCATGGAGTCGGTCCAGTGCTTGGCCCACTCCTCCGCCTTCTCCTTGCTCATGCGGGGCAGCGGAGCATTGGCTTCCTTCTTGTCGGACATGCAGCCTCCCAGCAATAGGGTCAGCGTCAGCGCGGCAGCGCTCCGGCGCAGTAGGGGTGTGGTCCAGAGCATCAGCCCGTGGCTCCGTTCTCCGGCTGCTTGCCCGCGATGATGCGGCCCTGATTCTCCAGGCTTTGGCTTCCGCCGTCCCAGTAGCCGCTGTGGCCGCTGGTGTCGACGTACATCCGCTGTGCCCCGAATCCGGAGTCTTTGGGGTCGGCGCCGAGAGACGCGCCCGAGAGCAGGTTGGAAACGAGGTCGTCGCTCGCGGCGCCTACCCACAGATGCCGGGGATCGATGTGCAACTGGCCGGCACGCTGGACGGTCAGACCGGGGCTCCCGAGTACCACCACGTCGTTGGCGCCCAGGCCGCCCCCTCGGACGTCGGCAGCGCCCACGGTGGTGGAACCGTAGCTGTGGCCCAGCACGGTGAGGTGGGTGGGCTGATCGCCCTGGTGTGCGGCGCGGAGACCGTGGGTGAATTCCCGCAGTCTCCCGGCGCCCTCCTTGGCCCGGTGGTCACTGGCGATGCCCGGGCTCAGATCGGCGGAACCCACGCTGTCCGTGTTGAGTTCAGGGGCGTTGTAGTCGAGCCACGACACCACGGCGACGTCTTCGGTGCCGTTGGTGCCGTTCCACCGGCCGGCCGCGCGCTGCAAATCGCCGGCCCGGTCGATATCGCCGACCGCGCTGTCCAGTTGGTGACTTGTCCCGGGCACGAAGACGGCCGTGTGCTTTGCCGTATCCGGGTCACCGACCGAGACGACCGCCGTTCCGTCCTTCGCGAGGCCGTACTTGAGCAGATAGACCCGCTTGTCCGGGGGCGCCACATCCGCCTGGTCCAGCTTGTCCTTGAGCTTGCTCAGCGAGCGGTACAAGTACCGTTCGTGGTAGCCGAGGCTGCCCTCCCGCAGCGCGTAGTCGTTGAGCTGCATGTCCAGAGTGCTGCGGTTCGCCGTGTCCCGGGCGGCGGCGGGCAGGCCGTCCATGATGCCGAGCCGTTCGGGGAACGCGGCAAGGTACATCTCCCTGTCCTCGATGTGAAGCCCAGCCCACCAGTCCGCGGTCTGCTGCGGATCCTTACCGTCCGGGATGGCTTTCTTGCCGAGCCCGAGGAATTCCCCGACCCGCACCGCGTCCTCGCGCGCGTGGTCGGCGCCGTACCGCTTGTCCAGGTCGAACGGGTCGATCTGGTAGAGGAGTTCGGCGGCTTGGGTGCAGACGGTCGAGGCTTCCAGAACAGCCGCGTCGATGCGGGCCCGGAAGCCGCCGAGCCCGGCGTTCGCCTGCTGCTGCACGCCTTGGTAGTCCGGGTCGTTGTGGTACTTCGGGTCGATCGCCTCCACGGCTTCCACCCAGCCGTCGGCCCGGACCTTGTGCCCGGCCTTCTCCGCGTCGGCGACCGCGTTGCGCAGCTTGCGCTGGGATTCCTGCATACGGGTGCTGAGCGCGCCCAGAACGGCGTGGATGAGCCGGGCATCGGTCTTCCCGGTGCCGAGCTTGCTCTCGGTGGCCTCCAGCGCGGCGAATCCGTAGTCGGCGCCGACACCCGCCCAACCAGCCTTGTGCAGCGGCCCCGACACGCGCCTTCCGCTGCTCGTCTGCGTGTCGCCCAGCTTCTTGGCCAGATTCCGCCAGGATTCGGCTGCGGCTTCCAGCTCGGCGAAGTTCTGATGGAGCAGTTGTGCGAACAGTTCTGGCATCGCCGCTCTCACCAGCCCGTGAAGCAGCGGCCGACGTCGAGGTCGTTGATGCTGTGGTGGTCGGCCAGGAGGCGCAGCCCCTCGGCGTGCTCGGTCAACCGCCCCTGCAACGTGGTGAGCGCATCGCCCCAGCCGGTGCCGGTGGCGTCCAGCCGGGCCTTGACCGGCCATGCGTTCAGCGAGGCAGCGGCGGCAGCGGTGTCGTCGATCGCCTTCTTCAGTATCGGCCGCAGGTCGGTGACCAGACTGTCGGCCGCGCCTGCGGAGGCTTTGAGTTCGCTTGCGGAGATGTTGAGATCATCCGCCATTGGTTCTTCCCTCCCCTGCATACCCGCGCTGGCGGGCCTACCTGCACATACGGGCACGAGCTCTGCTCCCCCTGGCCCGGGGCGTCTTCTTGGTGACTGTGAGAACGACCGTAATCCGCGCTCTGCGTGCCTCCGCAAGCGCGAACCGATGCCTGACCGAAAAAGGTGCGGTCGCGCGTAACACCGATGCCACCACCCGCGCAAGAGCCCCGGAACTCAGTCGGCCCAACAGCCCACCTGTACAAGGACTCAGAGAGAAGAGGGAGGCTGCCGGGTGTCAGTGGTGCTGGCTACAGTTACTTTCGAAGGTGCGGGGAAACGGGGACGGGGAACGGGGAGGCGACTGTGGCGGAGGACGGCGGCGGGGGCGTGGGGCCCGGGGTGAATACGCTGGCGCCGGTGCTCGGGATGATGCCGGTCATCGGCGCGGCGGCCGGTGCCGCCGTCGTGGCGGCGGCCGACCTCGCGCGCGAGGCCGAGTCGATGCTCACCTTCAAGAAGCGGGTCGACGCGCTGCTCACCAAGCTCAACGACTCGGAGGCTGCGTCCGCCAAGATCGGTGCGGACCGCTTGGCCAAGTCCGAACTGGGCCCGGAGGACCTGAAGGAGAGCGCGTTCCTGTACGGCACGTACGAGATCGTGCACGACCAGATCGGCCAGCTCTCCAAGGCCCTCGGCATGCAGATCGAGGGCCTGTGCATCGCGGTCCTGGCGGCCGAGAACGGGTACGACGGCGTGGACGCGGACGTACGGGACCGGATGCGGGCGATCAGCGGGGAGCTCCACCGGCAGCAGGAGCTGTACGGGACGGACGCGCCCGGAACCGTCGGCGCACCCGCGCCGAAGACGCCGGACAAGGGCGCGACGGGCGGGTCGATCTGATGGAGCGCGGATTGCAGGGGATGGCGGTGCGGCGACATGGCTGAGAACAAGGGGAAGGGGCCCGGCCCCGGGCAGGAGCGGGGGCAGGGGGCGCCGAAGACCCCGCCGCTGGAGCGGACCGACTTCGAGCAGAAGTCGCACCAGGAGCTCTGGACCATGGTCCAGGGCATGAAGGCCGACTCGGCCTCCCACCTCGCCAAGAAGCTCGCCGACGCGGCCAAGACGATCACCGAGATCGGCGACGACCTGAAGGCCCACATGAGCCGCGTCGTCTGGACGGGCGAGGGCGCGAAGGCGTTCACGGACTGGGGCCACGACGCGGCGATGGCCACGCTGGGCCTGGGCGCGTACAGCAACGCCGCGTCGACCACCCTGGACGCCGTGTCGAACGCGATCGCCCAGGTCAAGTCCTCGGTCCCGGCGTACGACCCCGCCCTGAAGAAGGAGGCCACGGACACCCAGAAGCTGTACGTGGCCGCCCACCACGACCCCGACGGCCAGAAGGACGCCCGCGACGCCTCGGCCAAGCTGACCGGCCTCAACGAGAAGATGGAGAGCCAGCGGCAGGAGGCGGTGCAGGGGCTGAAGCGGTTGGCTGACGCGTATGTGCACTCGGGGGAGCAGATAGCTGCGCTGCGGCCGCCGGTGTTTCCGCCGCCGCCGGCGGTGTTTGTGCCGGACGGAGGTCTCGACCGCTCGCCGCAGCAGTACGTCGGTGCGAGCGGCGGCACGAACAGGACCGGCCGGGGCCCGGGTTCGGTGTCCGCCTCGGCGCGCCAGGAGTACACCGGACCGACGACGAGCACCCACAGTCCGGACGCGCCGAAGGGGACGACTGTGTCGCCCTCCCTGCCGACGCCGATGACACCGGATCACGTAGTTGGCACGGCGATCGACAGCGTGAACACGCTGCCGTCGACGCCTCCGGTCGTTCCCACCGGCCCTGGTGTTCCTCCCGCCTCGCCTCCCGTCGGCAAGCCGGACGGTTGGATGCCACCTGTGGGGCCCGTACCGCCCACGTTCGGCGGTGGCAAGACCGGTCTGCCGACTCCCGGTGTCCTGGGCGGTCGTCAAGCCACGGGTGGCCTTCGTGCACCGGGGCTGCCGAGCCAGAACACCGTGGGCGGCCTGCCCCTGAGCAAGCTGCCGCGTGAGAACGGCATCGTCGGTGGCCGCCAGGTACCGCCCAGCACCGGTCGTCCGACCGGCATCCCCCGGGGCACCGTCGTCGGTCACGAGGGCACGGCGCAGGGCCGACCCCCGATGGCCCACGGCCCCGGTGGTGGCCTCGGCGGGGGAGGCCCCCGAGGCGGGGTCTCCGGCGGACGCCGCCTGGCGGGCGAGCCCGGCGGCATCGTCGGCGGTCGTCCCACCACGCCCGGCACCCGCAGCGGTCGCCCCTTCACCGAGGGCGGCTCCGGTCTCGTACGCAACACGGAAGGCGGTTCTCAGGCAGGTCGGGCCGGGCGAGGCGGCATGATCCCGCCTGGCACGCACGGTGCGCCCGGTCGGCGGGACGAGCGCAGTGGTGAGCGTCCCGACTACCTCACCGAGGACGAAGAGACCTGGCAGCAGAGCGACCGCCGTATTGTGCCGCCTGTAATCGACTGAGACCGAAGGAAGCGCATGCCTACCAGCAGCCATCGAGTCATGAGGCACGGCCGTGCCGTGTCCGTCGCCTTGGGGGCTCTGCTGGTAGGCATTGCTGCCACGCCCGCCCATGCGGACACCGTCCGCGAGCGCCAGTGGCATCTCGACGCGATGCAGGCGAACGAGATGTGGAAGATCAGCACGGGCAAGGGCGTCACGGTGGCTGTGATCGACAGTGGCGTCGACGACAGCCTGGACGACCTCAAGGGCCAAGTCCTGCCCGGTCTCAACCTCTCCAACCAGCCTGGAGACGAGAACACCGACAACAACAATCACGGCACGGGTATGGCCGCGTTGATCGCGGGCACGGGGAAGCGGCCGGATGGCAACGGTTCCTTCGGGCTTGCGCCTGGCGTCAAGATCTTGCCCGTCAAGATGCCCAAGCTGACCGAAGGAACGAAGCTGGGGCAGAACCTTCCGCTGGTCAACAAGGCTATGAGCCAAGGCATTCGGTACGCAGCGGATCGTGGTGCCAAGGTCATCAACATTTCACAAGGCCTCTCAGAAGGATCTGAGGAGCTCACCGCAGCTGTGAAGTACGCCTTGGACAAGGGGTCGCTCATCTTTGCCTCGGCGGGCAACAGCGGAGACAAGGGGAACGCTGTGGAGTTCCCCGCGGGAACGCCTGGCGTCGTGGGCGTGGCAGCCGTGAGCAAGGCGATCGTGGCGACAAAGGAATCGGAGCACGGGCCCCAAGTCGACCTCGCGGCTCCCGGCGACGAGATCGTCAACGCCTGCACGGGCGGTACGCAGATCTGCACCGGCCACGGCACCAGTGGCGCCACCGCCCTCGCCTCCGCCTCCGCCGCCCTCATCTGGTCCAAATACCCCCAGTGGACCAACAACCAGGTCCTTCGGGTCATGCTCAACACGGCCGGCGGCCCCCGTAACGGCGAGAAGCGCACGGACTACATCGGTTACGGAGTCGTCCGCCCCCGTATCGCCCTGACGAACCCCGGCGACCCCGGCCCGGCGAACGAGTGGCCGCTGCCCGACCTGGCGGCCGCAGCCAACTCGCCTTCTCCCAACGCCCCTTCAAGCGCCCCCGCCCCCGCCACCTCCAAGCCCACCGCCCCGCAAACGGCAGCAGGCGACAGCGACGGCGACAGCGGTGGCAGCACAGGGCTGTGGATCGGACTCGGGGCGGTGGCCGTCGTAGGGGCGGCCGTAGCCGTACCGCTCGTACGTTCGCGACGGCGCCGCACCGCATAGGTCACCGCATACGTCACGGACAACAGCGGCCCCCGTCAACCCATCCGCCCCATCCCAGCCATTCAGGGGGGATGAAACGGCCACGTAACCCCATAGCCGGACCATGTGCTGGCGCGAAGAGCCCGGCGTCCGTACGTTGTGGAAACGGTAAAGAGTCGTCCGGGGGCGTACGGGGGCGGGGATCCGCATGTCGTTCGAGGAAGAGTGGCGTCAGGCGCAGGCGAGTGCGGCTGCGAATGTGGCGATGCGGCTGAACCGCGCCGACGGTGCGCCGGGCGGGCCTGGCGCCGCCGATCTGAGCGTGCGGCGCGACGACCTCGGCCTGGTCGGCGGGGACGCGTACAAGCTCCACGACGGGCTCCGGCGCGACGGCAATCACGCACGCGAATCCACCGGCGCCGCCGCGACCGCGCTCACCGCCCGCAACTTCACCAGCGGCGGCGAACTCGCGAAGGTCCGCGCCAAGTGGGACACCCAGCTGCGCACGCTCAGCGACGCCTGCGCGCAGATCTCCAACCACCTCGACTACTCGATGGCCGCCCACGCCAAGGACGACGAGCGCGTCGGGGGCGAGCTGATCGCGGTGTCGCGGATCGACGAGTACCTGAAGTAGGTGACAAGGAAAGCGACTTCGGCACTCTGAGACTTCGAGCCAACCAAGATCGGTATCAGGACATGCTCACGTACGACGACGTGGTGAACGCACCGCTCGACAAGCTGAAGACGGCGGTCGACGACTGGTCGGACATGGTCGGCAAACTCAAGACGCTAGCCGAAGAGGCCCGCAAGGGGATGAAGGCGCACGCTGACGCGGCCGACTGGGCCGGGGTGAACGCCGGTGTGACCAGGGCCTTCATCGCCAAGACGGCCAAGGAGTTCGAGGACGCGGCGGCGGAGGCGAAGGGGATCCACGCGGTCCTGAACGAGGGGTACGCGGCGTTCAAACGGGCCAAGGACGAGTTACAGAAGATCGTCGACGGTTCGGAGAAGTCCGGCATCGTCGTCGATTCCCACGGCAAGGTCACCGCCCGCTACTCCGTCTCCGGCGACTACACCGCCCGCCATGCCCCGGACTTCTCCCTTGAGCTGAAGAAGCAGAACGACAACCTCGCGGAGTGGCAGCGGCGGGTCAAGGCGCTGGTCGAGGAGTGCGGCGACGCCGACGAGTCGTTGCGGCTCGCGCTGGCGGCGAACGTCACGGATGACCACAACTTCACCGTGCCCCGGTTCTCCAGCCTGAACGCGGAGGAAGCGCAGCGGGCCGTCGACCTCGCCTCCAAGGGGCGGGCGATCAGCCACAGCGAGCTCAACAAGCTCAATGAGTTGTTGCGTGACAACCACGGGTCGGCGGAGTTCGCCACGACGTTCTACGCGAGGCTGGGGCCGAAGGGTGCGCTCGAATTCTTCGGGCAGTTGTCGACCGATACATATGACTACGCCAAGGTGGACAAGGAGCGGCTCAAGGACGTCCAGGATCTGCAGAAGAACCTCGGGCTCAATCTGGCCACCGCGACCGATCCCGACAACAAGTGGCATCTGCCGGACAGTTGGGGCGGCGAGCTGCGGAAGCTCGGTACCGAGCGGATCGCGCTGGCTAAGTACGACACGAATCCGCCGTACGGGTATCAGCTGCTCGGCGGGATCATGCGGTACGGGAACTACGACCCCAGGTTCCTCAATCCGATCGCCGAGCACGTGGCTCAGCTGCACCAGAAGAACCCATATCTGTTCGCGGATACGAAGCCGGTCGGGGGCTGGCAGAAGAACCCCTTCAACCCGTCCGGGGAGAACGGTTCCGGCTACGACCCGGTGACGTCCGTGCTGGAGGCCCTCGGCCACAGCCCGGAGGCCTCGAAGCAGTTCTTCTCGGCCGATCCGACCGCGTACAACGAGGATGGGACGGTCAAGAGCGGGGCGGCGTATTTGGGGAAGGACGAGTCCGGTCGTCCGATTGAAAATTACCTCGACTATTTCGGCAGGGAGGACTATAAGTCCTTCCCTGATATTGACAGTCACGATCCGGGTGACGTCAAGAAGTCTGCGGGCTATACGACGGATGCCTTCGGGCATGCGTTGGAGTCGGCGACGCTCGGGCATGCCTGGGACGATGCTGATCCGCATCTGCGGAGGGATGAGACAACAGCGCAGATCATGAACGATGTCGTCTCGAAGTACGGTGGTGATGCGAAACTGCTGAAGCATCAGGACGCTATGGCTGACAGCCTCGGGAACATGGGGGCGGGCTATATGGACGACATCAACTGGGCGATCGATGACCACCAGCCGGATAGCGTGTTCGCCCCAGCCGGGAACGCGAACACGCATGCGCACTTCGACCAGAAGCAAGTGCGCGGGTTTCTGAGCACTCTGGGGCAGCATCCGGACGCCTACGCCACGATGGCGACCGCGGAACGTATCTATACGACCAGCACGCTGGAGGCGCAGGTCGGTGCGAACGGCACGATCCATGAAGGAGGGGTGCGCCAAGCCGTCCGGACCGGCGCCGAGGTGCAGGGAATGCTTGACCAGGCGCGAGCCGACCAGGTCGAGGCCGAGGGAATGAAGCTGCATGAAGAGTACGAGAAGGCGCATGCGAAGCGATCCGCTTGGGTCGAATTCGGCTCGACATCGGCGATCGCCGCTGGTGTGGCTTTCCTTCCGGCCACGGCGGCGGGGGCCGGGGCGGCGGCCGTCCTCGTTCCGCTCGCCATGGACACGGGCCATGGCGCCATGGAGCAGATCGCTGGCCAGGTGATCGGCGACTGGTCCGACAAGTCCGTGGACAAGCACAAGGAAAAGATCGAAGAGCTCACTCGCGAGCAGAAGACGGCAATCTTCTGCGCCGGCGAGTACAGCGCTGAATCGCCCATGAAGCACTTCATGGAGTACCACCGAATCCAGTCCAGAAGTGATTTCGGGCAGGATGTGCAAGAAGCCATGGACATCGGGTACGCGAAGGGCAACGCGCGCGAGAATCAGCAGGGAAATGATCCCGAAACGGATTGATGCGAGAGGGAGTTCTCGGACTGTGGCACGCGGGAGCAGGGGACGGGGGAGCACGATACGGTGCGCGTCGCTCGCTGTGCTGGCTGCGCTCGCGATGGTGGCATGCGGCGGTGGTGATGCCGATGGCGACAGCAAGAGGAAATTCCTGGGCGCGACCGAGCTGTGCGACGACGCCTTCTCCGTCGAAGGCGCGGCAGCGTTGAAGGTGGTGACCGGAGCGGAGCTCTTCTATCCGAGCCCTGAGGGTGAAGGGGTGTCGGCGGTGGCGTCCGACTTGGAGCACGATTTCCTGCGCCGCGCGCCCTCGTCGCCCGAGCACACTCTGTGCTCCGTTTACAGGAAGGGCGGCAACGACTTCACGGATGCCAGACTGAGATTCTCTCTCGCCGGCAAGTACGAGCTCGACAACAGTGACCTCGCCTCCAGTCAACATCCTTATGTCATGGGGAAGCTGGCCACGGCGGGAGTGAAGCAGTCCTACCTCTTCTTCGAGTGTGTCAGCCCCAGACTGCCGGGCTCTGCGGAGAGTCCCGCTCTCATCGGCGGCGAGATCACGGACCGGCATCCGCCGGACAAGGACTCGCGGCCGCTGAGGGAGGCCAGCCTCACGGCGCTGCACTCCGCCGCCCTGGCCCTGGCGAAGGAACTCGGCTGCGCACGCGACGGCGGGTTGCCGCCCAAGGCGACGCTCGTTCCGGTGTCGCGCTAGCGGTTGCCGGGGGAAACGGACGAAGCGGGCGCCCCCGCGCCGTGGGGGCGCCCGCTTCGCGGGTGTTGTGGAGGCCGTGATCGGAATCGAACCGACGTAACTCGCTTTGCAGGCGAGCCCCTGAGCCACTCGGGCACACGGCCAATGTGTTGATGTCTTCGACCGTAGGGGGTGGGGGAGGGGCGGGGAAGACGTGGCGGGGGGCTGCAATGGGACTGCCATGTGGCGTTCACATGGGGGGCCGTGGGGGTGGGGTGCGGCCTGGGGCGTACGACCAAATGCTGATCTGGGGGCCCTTCTCTGGACAGGGGTCAAACCCCGTCTAGGCCCTTACTGTGAGCCTCATGAGCGCCCTGGAGTCCGCCGACGCGGACGTCACCCCTTCCGACGCCGTCACCGATGTCGCCGACCTGACCGTCGAATCCGGCGGTAACCCCGGCGTTCTGGGCAAAACCCACCGCGCCCTCAGCATCGGCACCATCGCCGTAGTCCTCCTCATCGCCTTCGAGGCGACCGCCGTCGGGACCGCCATGCCGGTCGCCGCGCGGGAGCTCGACGGGGTGTCGCTGTACGCGTTCGCCTTCTCCGCGTACTTCACCACCAGCCTGTTCGGGATGGTCGTCGCCGGGCAGTGGGCCGACCGGCGCGGGCCGCTCGGGGCGCTGGCGGTCGGGATCTCGGCGTTCGGGGCGGGGCTGCTGCTGTCCGGTACCGCCGTGAACATGTGGACCTTCATCGGCGGGCGGGCCGTACAGGGGCTCGGCGGCGGGCTGGTCATCGTGGCGCTGTACGTCGTCGTCGGGCGCGCCTACCCCGAGCACATGCGGCCCGCGATCATGGCGGCGTACGCGGCGAGCTGGGTGGTGCCGTCCGTGGTCGGGCCGCTGGCGGCGGGCACCGTCACCGAGCACCTCGGGTGGCGCTGGGTGTTCGTGGGGATCCCCGCGCTCATCGTCTTCCCGCTGGCGCTCGCCCTCCCCGCGATACGGCGGATGGCGTCCGGGCCCGCCGACCCGGAGGCGCCCGTGAAGGCGTTCGGCAGGCGGCGGATCCGGCTGGCGCTGATGATCTCGCTGGGGGCGGGGCTGCTCCAGTACGCCGGTCAGGACCTGCGCCCGCTCTCGCTGCTGCCGGCCGTGGCGGGCGCCGCGCTGCTGGTGCCCGCCGTCGCGGGGCGGCGTGCGCTGCTGCCGCGCGGGACGTACCGGGCGGTGCGCGGGCTGCCGTCCGTGGTGCTGCTGCGGGGGATGGCGGCGGGGTCGTTCATCGCGGCCGAGTCCTTCGTACCGCTGATGCTGGTGACGCAGCGGGGGATGTCGACGACGATGGCCGGGCTGTCGCTGGCGGCGGGCGGCGGCACGTGGGCGCTCGGGTCGTACGTACAGGCGCGGCCGTGGGCCGAGCCGTACCGGGAGCGGCTGATGGTGGTGGGGATGCTGATGGTCGCCGCGGCCATCGCGGCGGCGCCGAGCGTGCTGGTGTCGTGGGTGCCGGTGTGGGTGGTGGCGGTGGCCTGGGGCGTGGGGTGCTTCGGGATGGGCATGGTCATCGCCTCCACGAGCGTGCTGCTGCTGAAGCTGTCCGCGCCGGAGGAGGCGGGGACGAACTCGGCCGCCCTCCAGATCTCCGACGGCCTCTCGAACGTGCTGCTCCTCGCGGGGGGCGGGGCGGCGTTCGCCGCGCTGGGCGGGGGGTCGGTGGGGGGCGCGCACGACGCGGTGACGGAGGGCGCCGCCACCGGGCACCCGGGCGCGTTCGCGGTGGTCTTCCTGCCGATGGCGGTGGTCGCGGCGGCGGGGGCGTGGGTGGGGGTCCGGCTGCGGGAGCGGTGAGGTGCCGCCCCTGCCGGGCCCCTGTGAACCCGCTCACCCCCCACCCCCCACCCGCCCCGTCGCCCCGCCCCCGCCCCCGCCTCACCGGTAAGGTGGCCCGGTTGTCGTACGTACGTGGCTGGGGCGTCGGTCCCCGTCGTGTCGCCCGCCGCACCCGATCGCACGAACCGGAGACCGTGACTACTACCGCCTCCCACCACCTCTCACCCGCCTTTCCCGGGCGTGCCCCCTGGGGTACGGCCAACAAGCTGCGTGCCTGGCAGCAAGGGGCGCTGGAGAAGTACGTCCAGGAGCAGCCGCGTGACTTCCTCGCCGTCGCCACGCCCGGCGCCGGCAAGACGACCTTCGCGCTCACCCTCGCGTCATGGCTGCTGCACCACCACGTCGTGCAGCAGATCACCGTCGTCGCGCCGACCGAGCACCTGAAGAAGCAGTGGGCGGAGGCGGCGGCGCGGATAGGCATCCGGCTCGACCCCGACTACAGCGCGGGGCCGCTGAGCAAGGAGTACCACGGGGTCGCCGTCACCTACGCCGGTGTCGGCGTGCGCCCCATGCTCCACCGCAACCGGTGCGAGCAGCGCAAGACCCTCGTCATCCTCGATGAGATCCATCACGCGGGGGACTCGAAGTCCTGGGGTGAGGCCTGTCTGGAGGCGTTCGATCCCGCCACCCGGCGGCTCGCCCTCACCGGCACCCCCTTCCGGTCCGACACCAATCCCATCCCTTTCGTCACGTATGAGGAAGGCAACGACGGGATTCGGCGGTCTTCCGCCGACTACACCTACGGATACGGCAACGCCCTCGGCGACGGCGTCGTGCGGCCCGTCATCTTCCTCTCGTACAGCGGCAACATGCGCTGGCGCACCAAGGCCGGTGACGAGATCGAGGCGCGGCTCGGGGAGCCGCTCACCAAGGACGCCATCTCGCAGGCCTGGCGTACCGCCCTCGACCCGCGCGGCGACTGGATGCCGAACGTGCTGCGCGCCGCCGACCAGCGGCTCACCGAGGTCCGCAAGGGCATCCCGGACGCCGGCGCCCTGGTCATCGCCTCCGACCAGGACTCCGCGCGCGCCTACGCCAAGCTCATCCGGGAGATCACCGGGACCAAGGCCACCGTCGTCCTCTCCGACGACAACGGGGCCTCCAAGAAGATCGACGAGTTCAGTCACAGCGACGACCGCTGGATGGTCGCCGTCCGGATGGTGTCCGAGGGCGTCGACGTGCCGCGGCTCGCCGTCGGCGTGTACGCCACCACCATCTCCACGCCGCTCTTCTTCGCCCAGGCCGTCGGCCGTTTCGTACGGTCGCGCCGGCGCGGCGAGACCGCCTCCGTCTTCGTGCCGACCATCCCCACCCTGCTGGGCTTCGCCTCCGAGATGGAGGTCGAGCGCGACCACGTGCTCGACAAGCCCAAGAAGGAGGGGGAGGAGGACCCGTACGCCGAGGAGGACAAGCTCCTCGCCGAGGCCGAGAAGCAGCAGGACGAGGACACCGGCGACCAGGACATGCTGCCCTTCGAGGCTCTGGAGTCGGACGCCGTCTTCGACCGGGTGCTGTACGACGGCGCCGAGTTCGGCATGCAGGCGCACCCGGGCAGCGAGGAGGAGCAGGACTACCTCGGGATCCCCGGGCTGCTCGAACCCGACCAGGTGCAGCTGCTGCTCCAGAAGCGGCAGGCCCGCCAGATCGCGCACAGCCGGCAGAAGCCCGCCGAGCAGGCCGACCTCCTGGAGATGCCCGCCGAGCGCCGGCCCGTCGTCTCCCACAAGGAACTGCTGGAGCTGCGCAAGCAGTTGAACACGATGGTGGGCGCGTACGTCCACCAGAGCGGCAAGCCGCACGGCGTGATCCACACCGAGCTGCGCCGGGTGTGCGGCGGCCCGCCGAGCGCCGAGGCCACCGCCGGGCAGATCCGTGAGCGGATCAAGAAGGTGCAGGAGTGGGCCACCCGGATGAAGTGACCGGGTGAGTGATCCCCCTTCCGCCGCGGGGAGTTGGGGCGGCGGGGCCCGGGTGCGTTCCGGGCCCCGCCTTCTCCCGTGGGGACGGGGTGCGGTGTACGAGAGCCGTCCCCCACGGACGCCCTCGTACACCAGAACAGTAATGCGAAGGTAAAGTCGCCGGCGTGGACCAAGGTCCCGCGCGCCCTGGACTTAGGTCCTGAACCGGGAGGAAAGCCCCGGCTCGTCAACCCGCGCGCCCGGATTCTGGACGAGGGCTTCCGCTGAGCGGGACCGATCGCTACTGTCCCGCCATGCAAAACGCCCCGTGGCAGCGCCGCCGCGGAGCGCAGCCGGTGCCATGGCCTGCCGGCGGCCTCTGTGCGCGTCGCCGATGGGACCGGTGTCGCGATCTCGTGGGGAGCCGCCGCGACTCACCGTAAGGAGTGGGCGTCGTGACCGCGGAGACCTCCCAGACGCTCGACCGGGGACTGCGTGTCCTCAAGCTGCTCGCCGACACCGACCACGGCCTGACCGTCACCGAGTTGTCCAACAAACTCGGCGTCAACCGGACGGTGGTCTACCGTCTGCTCGCCACCCTCGAACAGCACGCCCTCGTACGACGTGATCTGGGCGGCCGCGCCCGGGTCGGCCTCGGTGTGCTGCGCCTGGGCCGGCAGGTCCATCCCCTCGTACGGGAGGCGGCCCTGCCCGCGCTGCGCTCGCTCGCCGAGGACATCGGCGCGACCGCGCACCTCACCCTGGTCGACGGCGCCGACGCGCTCGCCGTCGCCGTCGTCGAGCCGACCTGGACCGACTACCACGTGGCCTACCGGGCCGGGTTCCGCCACCCCCTGGACCGGGGCGCGGCGGGCCGGGCGATCCTCTCCGCCCGCCAGGCCGGCGGACTCGTCGACCCGGGCTTCACCCTCACCCACGGCGAGCTGGAGGCCGGGGCCAGCGGCGCCGCCGCGCCGCTCGTCGGGGTGACGGGGATAGAGGGGAGCGTGGGTGTGGTGATGCTCGCCGACGCCGTACCGGAAAGGGTCGGTCCGAGGGTGGTGGACGCGGCGAGGGAGGTCGCGGACGCGCTGCGGTGAGCCGGGGCGCGGGCCGTGTGGGGCGACCTGTGGGGCCGAGCCCCCGCAGGCCGCTCGGCGCGCCCCGATACATTGGGTCCGTGCACCCCCGTCACTCACGCCTCCGCAACCTCGCCATCGGCTCCGCCCCCGTCGTTGCGCTGTTCGCCGTCGTCGGCTTCGCGCCGCTGCCGTTCTCGGTGGCGCAGCCGGGGCCGACCGCGAACGTGCTCGGGGACGACAAGGGCAAGCCGGTGATCACCATCGAGGGCAGGCCCGCCCGTCCCACCACCGGGCAGCTGCGGATGGTGACCATCGTGGCGACCGGCCCCTCCCAGGACGTGGGGATCTCCGACGTCGTACGGGCGTGGTTCCGCACCGACCGGGCCGTGATGCCCCGCAACTCGGTCTACCCGTCCGGCGGCAGCGACGAGGAGATCAGCGAGCACAACCGGGCCGAGATGAAGGAGTCCCAGGACAGCGCCACCGCGGCCGCCCTGAACTACCTCCACCTCGGTGCCGGGCAGGTCAAGGTGACCCTCAACCTCGCCGACGTCGGCGGCCCCAGCGCCGGGCTGCTCTTCTCCCTCGGCATCGTCGACAAGCTCGTCGGCAACGGCTCCGGCGGCGAGCTCACCGGCGGGCGCACGATCGCCGGTACGGGGACGATCGAGGCGGACGGGAGCGTCGGGGCGGTCGGGGGCGTCTCGCTGAAGACGCAGGCCGCGCGGCGGGACGGCGCGACCGTCTTCCTGGTGCCGAAGGCGGAGTGCGCGGACGCGCGGGCGGAGCTGCCGTCCGGGCTGCGGTTGATTCCGGTCACGACGTTGTCGGGGGCCGTGTCGGCCCTGAAGGCCTTGGATAAGGGGGCGGACGTTCCCAGCTGTTGAGCTCGTCTGCGGGCCGGCGGGGGCTGGTCGCGCCCACGCGGCGGAGCCGCACGATGACACCGCCCCGCGCCCCTAAGGGGTTGCTCAGTGCGTCGCACCTGCGGGCTGCGGCATCAACTCCGTTCCGCCTTGCGGCCGTTGGTCATCCATCCCCCTCCACACCGGAAACACCAGCGGGCTCAGTGTCGTCGCCAGGTACAGCGCCCCCACCACCAGCAGCGCCCCCCGCGCCCCCGCCCCGTCCACCAGGAGCCCCGCCCCCAAGCCGCCCAGCGGCATGGCCAGTTCGCAGCCCGCCGTGAGTGCGCCGGAGACCCGGCTGCGCAGTTCCTGGGGGACGCGTTCGTACGTCACCGTCGTCAGGATCGGGTTGAGCATGCCGCCCGCCAGGCCGCCCAGCGCCATCGTGGCCGCCAGCGGCAGCGCCGAGCCGGTCAGCGCGGCCACCACGAAGCGGGGCGCGCCCGCCAGGACGAAGGCCGCGGTGAACACCGCGCGCCTCGGGAACCGGTGGCCCACCGCGCCGTACAGCAGTGCGCCCAGCAGGCCGCCCGCCCCGAACGAGGCGGTGAGCAGGCCGAGTTGGGTCGAGCCGCCCAGTTCGCGCTCGGCGTGGACCGGGAGCAGGACCGCGTTCCAGCCCTGGTCGAGGCCGTTGGTGACCATGACCATCACGGAGACCGCCAGCAGCAGCCGGGCGTGCAGCAAGTAGGCGTAGGCCTCGCGCAGTTCGGCCCGGTAGCCGCTGAGGGAGACCGGCGGCGCGTCCCGTACCGGCTCGGCCGCCCGGACGCCCCGCAGGCCGCACGCGACCAGGAGCGCGGACGTGCCGAACGTCGCCGCGTCCAGGAGCAGCCCGGACTCGGCCCCGACCAGTGCGATCAGCAGCCCGGCGAGCGCCGCGCCCGCCATCCTGGCGCCGCGCTGCACGGCGTCGAAGAGGCTGGCCGCGCGGGTCAGGGTGATGCCGGCCCGCTCGGCGAGGTCGGGGACCAGGACGTAACGGGCGGTCCGGCCGGGCGTCGCGGCCAGCCCTTCGAGCGCCATCAGCGTGCACAGCAGCCAGAAGTGGAGCGCCCCGGCGAAGTGGAGCAGCGGGATGGCACCGATGGCGAGCGCGCAGACCAGGTCGGAGCCGACGCTCACCCGCCGCCGCCCCAGCCGGTCGATGACCGGGCCCCCGACCAGGGCGGCTATGACGATCGGCAGGGTGGCGCAGAAGGCCACCACCCCGGCCCGGCCGGCGCTCCCGGTCGTCTCCAGGACGAACCAGGGAACGCCGATCAGGGTCAGTGAACTGCCCGCGGTGGAAATGGTGTTGGCCGTCAGAACGGCGGCCAGGGGAGTGCGTCTAGCGTCCTTCCGGTTCCCTTCGTCTCCGTGCCCCCCGTCCCCGCTCATGCGATACGGGTGCGGTGGCGCGGCGGGGCCGGCTGGGCGAGGCGGGTGCCCCACTCGACGAGCTTCAGGCCGACGTGGGTGCGTATGCGGTGGTCTTCGCGGCGCGGTACGAGCGCGTCGGCGGCCGCCAGCGCACGGAGTTCGGCCGCGCGCTGCTCGTGCAGGGTGAGGTACGTGTCGGGCAGCATGGTGCGTGATCCCTTCGCCGGTGCGGGGGTGCGGGTCAGTGGCTCTTGCGCGGGAACGCGTGCAGATGGACGCGGACCTGGGCGGTGTCCTCGGGGTTGGCCTGGGCGAGGTCGCGGTAGCTCTCGATGAGTTCGTGCGTCTTGTCGTTGAGCTCGCGCAGCTGCGCGGCGGTCAGCCGGAGCGTGAAGTCGCTCATGTCCGAGCTGGTGGACCACTCCTCGGGCCACTCGTTGGCGGTGCCCAGCCAGGTCGAGAGCTCCTGGGTGTGGATGGTGGCGATCTCGTGCATGAACAGGTCGACCGCGCCGCGCACCTCGGGGTCGGGGTCGCGGTGCAGCTCCTCGGTGAACGTGGTGCCCTCGTGGGCCGCCCGCCACCAGCGCTCGCGGCCCTTGCCGTGCTCGGGCGCGTCCTCGACGAAGCCGTGTGCGGCGAGCTGGCGCAGGTGGTAGCTGGTCGCGCCGCTGGACTCGCCGAGACGTTCGCCCAGCTGGGAGGCGGTGGCCGGGCCGTCGTGCCGCAGGGCGGCCAGCAGCCGGATCCGCAGGGGGTGGGCCAGGCCCCGCAGCGAGCGCGCGTCGAGCGAACGCTCGCGCGGCTCCTGCCTGGGGGTCTCGGGTTCGGCTTCCTCGTGCTCGGTCATGGTGCAACCGTAGCTTTGCAAAGGGATCTCTGCAAGTGGTTCTTTGCATCTACTTCTTTGCACCGGGATCTTTGCATCGGGGTCTTTGTGCCGGGATCTTTGCGCCGGGATCCCCGGAAGCGGGGAGCCAGGTCCGCGATCTCACCCCTCCTTGATGAACCCCTGCTCCACCAGCCACTCCTTCGCCACGTCGTGCGGGTCGCGGCCGTCCACGTCCACCCGGGCGTTGAGGTCCTGGGCGACCTCCGTCGTCAGCTTGGCGCTGACCGGGTCCAACAGGGCAGCCATCGACGGGTACTTGGCGTACGTCTTCGCGTGCAGCTCGGGCGCCGCGTTGTAGTTGGGGAAGAAGTGCCGGTCGTCCGCGAGGACGTCCAGGTCCATCGCCTTGATCCGGCCGTCCGTCGTGAAGACCTCGCCCAGCAGGCACGAGCTGGACTTGGAGACCTGGGTGTAGATGATCCCGGCGTCCATCTTCTGGATCCTGGACGCCGGGACGGACATCCCGTAGGCCTTCTCCATGCCCGGCAGCCCGTCGTCCCGCGAGGCGAACTCGTTCTCCACGCACACCGAGACCGCCGAGGGGTCCTTCTTCGCCAGCGCGGCCACGTCCGAGAGGGTCTTGAGCTTGTATCTGGCGTTGTTCCGCTTGCTGATGGCGAGGGCGTAGGTGTTGTTGAGCGTCGACTGGGGCAGCCAGGTCACCCCGTTGCGCACGTCCGCGTCCCGGACCGCCTTCCACTGCGCCCGCGGGTCGGTGATGGGCCTGCTGTTGCCGAGGTAGGTGATCCACGCCGTACCGGTGTACTCGTACATCGCGTCGGCGTCGCCCTTGACGATCGCCTCGCGCGCGCTGATCGAGCCGGGCAGGTTGGTGCGGTCGACGACCTCCGCGCCCGCCGCCTTGAAGACCAGACCGGCCATCTGGCCGAGGATGATGTTCTCGCTGAAGTTCTTCGACGTGACCGTCAGGGAGGCGCCCTTCAGGGGGCGGCCCCGGCCGATCGAGCCGGGCCGCACGTCGTCGACCATCGGGGAGCCGCTGGTGAGCCCGCAGCCCCCGGTGAGCGAGACGGCGAGCAGGGCGAGGGCACCGGCCGCGCCTGCCCATCGTGTCCGTACGCGGCCCATCACCCCACCTCCAGGCCGCGCGGGGTCAGCGCCACCTCGGCCAGCGACGCCAGCCAGTCCACCAGGAGGGCGAGCGCGACCGTGAGGACCGAGCCGAGGACCAGGACCGGCATGCGCTGGGTCTGGATGCCGGAGGTGATCAGGTCGCCGAGGCCGCCACCGCCGCCGAAGGTGGCCAGGGTGGCGGTGCCGACGTTCAGGACGAGCGCCGTGCGTACGCCCGCGAGGATCAGCGGGACCGCGAGCGGGAGTTCGACCCTGCCCAGGGTGCCCGGCGCCGACATGCCGATGCCGCGCGCGGCCTCCACCAGCTGCGGGTCGATCGCCCGCAGGCCCGCGACCGTGTTGGAGAGGACCGGCAGCACCGCGTAGATCACCATGCCGGCGATCGCCGTCGAGGGGCCGATGCCCAGCCAGATCACCAGCAGGGCGAGCAGTCCGATCGCCGGGGTGGCCTGGCCGATGTTGGCGACGGCCGTGACCAGCGGGGCGGCCCGGCTGAGGCCGCGCCGGGTCAGCGCGATGCCCAGCGGGACCGCCACCAGCAACACCCAGAAGGTGGAGATCGCGGTGAGCTTCACGTGCTGCCAGAGCCTTAGCCGCACATTGCCGTCGTCCAGGGAGTTCTTCGCGATCGAGTCCAGGTGGACGTTGGTGATCCACAGGAAGGTGACCAGCAGGACCACCGCCAGGACCGCGGGCAGGAACACCAGCTTCTGCCAGGTGATCCGGTGCGGCGCGGGCGCGGGCGGGGGAGCGGGCTCCGTCTCCTCGTCGGGGAAGGGAAGGCCGCCCGTCCCGCGCTCGCCCGGGGGGCGCTCGGGTGCGGTGCTCATCCGGACGCACCGCCGTCCGAGCCCTCCAGCTCCCGCTCGGTGAGCTGGTGGCGGGTCTCCTCCAGGTCGTGCTGGTGCTCGACGGCGGCCAGCCGGTCGGCCTCCAGGAGCTCGTGCACCGAGTTCATCAGGGTCTCCATGTCGACGACGCCGATGTACTCGCCGCGCCGCCCGGTCACCGCGACCCGCCCGCCGGAGTCGATCAGCACCGCCTCCAGGGCGTCGTGCAGGGTCGCGTCGCGGGTCACCGTGTCGTGCACCAGCTGCCCGGCCCGCGCCAGCGACCCCTTGGCCCGCATCAGGTCGCCGCGCCGCAGCCACTTGTACGGGCGGCCGCGCCGGTCCAGCATCAACAGCTCGCTGTGCGACCCGCCGCGTAGCTTGTTGAAGATCGACTGGAGCGGGTCGTCGACGGTGACGGTCGGCACGTCGGCCATCTCCACATCCCGTACGCGGGTGAGGTTCAGCCGCTTCAGGGCCGCGCCCGCCCCCACGAACCCGGACACGAAGTCGTCGGCCGGGTTGGTGAGGATCGCCTCCGGGGTGTCGAACTGGGCGATGTGCGAACGCTCGCGCAGCACCGCGATCCGGTCGCCCAGCTTGATCGCCTCGTCGAAGTCGTGGGTGACGAACACGATGGTCTTGTGCAGCTCGTGCTGGAGCCGGATGAGCTCGTCCTGGAGGTGGTCGCGGGTGATCGGGTCGACCGCGCCGAACGGCTCGTCCATCAGCAGCACCGGCGGGTCGGCCGCCAACGCCCGGGCCACGCCGACCCGTTGCTGCTGGCCGCCGGAGAGCTGGCGCGGATAGCGGCCGTGGAACTCGCGCGGATCGAGCCCGACCAGGTCGAGCATCTCCTCCACCCGGTCCTTCACCCGCGCCTTGGACCAGCCGACCATCCTCGGTACGAGCGCGATGTTCTCGGCGACCGTCATGTGCGGGAAGAGCCCGGAGGACTGGATCGCGTAGCCGACCTTGCGGCGCAGCTTCACCGGGTCGATGTCGGTGACGTCCTCGTCGTCGATCCGGATGCGGCCGGAGGTCGGCTCGATCAGCCGGTTGATCATCTTGAGCGTGGTGGACTTCCCGCAGCCCGAGGGCCCCACGAAGATCACGGTCTCGCCCGCCTTGATCTCCATGCTGACGTTGTCCACGGCCGGGCCCGGGTTGCCGGGATAGCGCTTGGTCAGGTTCTCCAGCTCGATGGCGGCGCCCGAGGTGGCGGCGGGCGCTCGGGCAGCGGTGGCGGACGGCTCAGGCACGGATCCCCCTGGGAATGGTCAGTCGGCCGATCAGGACGTACGCGGCGTCGAAGAGCAGGGCGAGCACGACGATGCCGAGGGTGCCCGCGAGCACCTGGTTGATCGCGTTGGCGCTGCCCAGCGAGGCGATACCGCGGAAGATCTCGTTGCCGAGCCCCGGGCCCGAGGCGTACGCGGCGATCGCGGCGATGCCCATCAGCATCTGCGTCGACACCCGGATCCCGGTCAGGATCGGCGGCCACGCCAGCGGCAGCTCGACCCGCAGCAGCCGGGCCGGGCGCGACATCCCGATGCCCTTGGCGGCGTCCACCAGCGAGGGGTCGACCCCGCGCAGCCCGACGATGGCGTTGCGGACGATCGGCAGCAGCCCGTACAGCGTCAGGGTGATCACCGTGGGCGCGACCCCGAGGCCCACCAGCGGGATCAGCAGACCGATCAGGGCGAGCGAGGGGATGGTGAGGACGGTGGAGGTGGCGGTGACGGCGAGTGAGCCCGCCCAGCCGCTGCGGTAGGTGAGCACCCCGATCGCCACCCCGAGCACGGTCGCGATCACCATGCACTGGAAGACCGCGCCGGCGTGCTGGAAGGCGTCCGTGAGCAGCTGCTGATGCCGGTTGGACAGGTAGCTCCAGAAGCTCATACGCGCCACCTCACCTCGGCTGCCGGCCCGGCCTCAGCCCCTGACGGAGTCCTCCGCGGCCTGTTCCACCAGCGGGATGATCCGCAGCGGAACGGGGTTCTCCATGACGATCGCCGTGGAGGCCCGGACGATGCCATCAAAACCGACGACCCGGTCGATCACCCGCTGGAGATCGGCGTTGGAGCGGGCCACCAGACGGCAGAGCATGTCCCCGTGCCCGGTGGTGGTGTGCAGCTCCAGGACCTCGGGCACGGTGGCCAAGTGCGCCCGTACGTCGGCTCCCTGGCCCTGTTTGATCTCCAGGGTGGCGAACGCGGTCACCGGGTAGCCGAGGGCCGCCGGGTCGACGTCCGGGCCGAACCCCCGGATGACTCCATTCGACTGAAGCCGGTCGAGCCGGGCCTGCACGGTGCCGCGCGCCACGCCGAGCCTGCGGGACGCCTCAAGGACCCCGATACGCGGCTCCCGTGCCAGCAGCACGATGAGCCGCCCGTCCAGATGATCGATCGCCATGAGCCTCTCCGGATGGTCACGATGTACAGAAAGTGGGTGTCGGCCGGTGCATGACTGGTCAGATTGTTCACCCGCAACGCAAACTATTGCGCACCTTGCAGGACGGGGGGAGCCTGCCGCTATGACTGAGACCATCGATCACACGCCCGACACCGCGCGGCAGGCCGACCCCTTCCCGGTGAAGGGAATGGACGCGGTCGTCTTCGCCGTGGGCAACGCCAAGCAGGCCGCGCACTACTACTCGACCGCCTTCGGCATGAAGCTCGTCGCGTACTCCGGACCGGAGAACGGCAGCCGCGAGACCGCCTCGTACGTCCTGACCAACGGGTCCGCCCGTTTCGTGTTCACCTCCGTCATCAAGGCGTCCACCGACCACGGCCGCTTCCTGGCCGACCACGTGGCCGAGCACGGCGACGGCGTCGTCGACCTCGCCATCGAGGTGCCGGACGCGCGCGCGGCGTACGCGTACGCCACCGAGCACGGCGCGACGGGCCTGACCGAGCCGTACGAGGTGAAGGACGAGAACGGCACGGTCGTGCTGGCCGCGATCGCCACGTACGGCAAGACCCGCCACACCCTGGTCGACCGGTCCGGCTACTCCGGCCCCTACCTGCCCGGCTTCGTCGCCGCCGACCCGATCGTCGAGCCGCCGGCCAAGCGCACCTTCCAGGCGATCGACCACTGCGTGGGCAACGTCGAGCTCGGCCGGATGAACGAGTGGGTGGCGTTCTACAACAAGGTCATGGGCTTCACGAACATGAAGGAGTTCGTGGGCGACGACATCGCGACCGAGTACAGCGCGCTGATGTCGAAGGTGGTGGCCGACGGGACCCTGAAGGTGAAGTTCCCGATCAACGAGCCCGCCATCGCCAAGAAGAAGTCGCAGATCGACGAGTACCTGGAGTTCTACGGCGGCGCCGGCGTCCAGCACATCGCGCTCGCCACGAACGACATCGTCTCGACGGTACGGGCGATGCGCGCGGCCGGTGTGGCCTTCCTGGACACGCCGGACTCCTACTACGACACGCTCGGCGAGTGGGCGGGCGAGACCCGGGTGCCCGTCGAGACCCTGCGCGAGCTGAAGATCCTGGTGGACCGGGACGAGGACGGCTACCTCCTGCAGATCTTCACCAAGCCGGTGCAGGACCGGCCGACGGTCTTCTTCGAGATGATCGAGCGCCACGGTTCCATGGGGTTCGGGAAGGGGAACTTCAAGGCGCTGTTCGAGGCGATCGAGCGGGAGCAGGAGAAGCGCGGCAATCTGTGATCCGCAACTCGCCGCGTGCGTCGGTGAGTTGAAGTAACGTCAAACCCCCGCGGCCCTTCCGGACCTGACCCGGAGGGGCCGCGGTGTCTTGTGCCCGGAGAGCCATTCCCCACCCCGCCCCTTCCCGAAAGCCCTGGGCGGGCGGCCTGTCTTTCGGCTGCGGACCGTGCTGGGTTGCTCGCGCAGTTCCCCGCGCCCCTAAGTA
>NZ_BAAACA010000033.1:0-11266 GCF_039521265.1 Streptomyces crystallinus
GCGCGGGGAACTGCGCGACCAGCCACGCACGGTCCGCAGACGAACGCGCAGCGGGGCGCGAGGGCCGCAGGCCCCGCGAAGGGGGTGCAGGGGCGCAGCCCCGCCCGGGGGGCTGGGGGCGTAGCCCCCGGGAAAGCCGCCTTCGCCACCCACCCGCCCCCGGAGGGTTCAGGGAAGGGGTGGGGTGGGGGGAAAACGGGGCAGGGGGGTCAACCCTCTGGGTGACCGTGTGGGGGGCGTCGCACACAGGCCCCGGGACCTCGTAAGGTCGGGGGCGTGTTGGAGGAGATGCGGATACGGTCGCTCGGGGTCATCGACGACGCTGTCGTCGAGCTGTCGCCCGGTTTCACCGCGGTGACGGGCGAGACCGGCGCCGGCAAGACCATGGTCGTCACCAGCCTGGGGCTGCTGCTCGGCGGGCGCGCCGACCCCGCCCTGGTGCGGATCGGCGCCAAGTCGGCGGTCGTCGAGGGACGGATCGCGCTGCGCGCGGGCGCCACCGCGGCGATCCGCGCCGAGGAGGCCGGGGCCGAGCTCGACGAGGGCGCGCTGCTGGTCAGCCGTACCGTCTCGGCCGAGGGCCGCTCACGGGCGTTCCTCGGCGGACGCTCCGTGCCGGTCGGCGTGCTCGCCGAGCTGGCCGACGAGCTCGTCGCCGTGCACGGCCAGACCGACCAGCAGGGCCTGCTGCGCCCCGCCCGGCAGCGCGAGGCCCTCGACCGGTACGCCGGGGACGCGGTGGCCGGGCCGCTGGCCAAGTACGCGGAGGCGTACCGGCGGCTGCGGGCCGTCGCCACGGAGCTGGAGGAGCTGACCACGCGGGCGCGCGAGCGGGCGCAGGAGGCCGATCTGCTGCGCTTCGGCCTCGACGAGATCGCCGCGGTCGAGCCGCTGCCGGGCGAGGACACCGAGCTCGCGGCGGAGGCCGAACGGCTCGGGCACGCCGAGGCGCTGGCCTCGGCCGCCGCCCTCGCCCACTCGGCCCTGGCCGGCAACCCCGAGGACCCCGAGAGCGTCGACGCGACCACCCTGGTCGCGGGCGCCCACCGAGCCCTGGAGGCCGTACGGTCGCACGACCCGGCGCTGGCCGCGCTCGCCGAGCGCATCGGCGAGGTCGGGATCCTGCTCGGCGACGTGGCGGGCGAGCTCGCCGGGTACGCCGACGACCTCGACGCCGACCCCCTGCGGCTGGCGGCCGTGGAGGAGCGGCGGGCGGCGCTGACCGCGCTGACCCGTAAGTACGGCGAGGACATCGAGGCCGTGCTCGGCTGGGCCCAGCAGGGCGCCGCCCGGCTGACCGAGCTGGACGGCGACGACGACCGGATCGGCGAGCTGACGGCCGAGCGGGACGGGCTGCGCGGCGAACTGTCGGCCCTGGCACAGGAGTTGACCGACGCCCGCACCGAGGCCGCGGCGCGCTTCGCGGACGCGGTGACGGCCGAGCTGGCGTCGCTGGCGATGCCGCACGCCCGGGTGTCGTTCGCGGTGCGGCAGGTGGAGGACGCCGAGGGCGTCGAGGTGGGCGGGCGGACCGTGGCGTACGGGCCGACCGGCGCCGACGAGGTGGAGCTGCTGCTCGCCCCGCACCCGGGCGCCCCGGCACGCCCGATCGCCAAGGGCGCCTCGGGCGGTGAGCTCTCCCGGGTGATGCTCGCGGTCGAGGTGGTGTTCGCGGGGACCGACCCGGTGCCCACGTACCTCTTCGACGAGGTCGACGCGGGCGTCGGCGGCCGGGCGGCGGTCGAGATCGGCCGGCGCCTGGCGAAGCTCGCCAAGTCGGCGCAGGTCGTGGTGGTGACCCATCTGCCCCAGGTGGCGGCCTTCGCGGACCGCCAGCTGCTGGTGGAGAAGACCAATGACGGCACGGTCACCCGCTCCGGTGTCACCGTCCTGGAGGGCGAGGACCGGGTCCGCGAGCTCTCCCGGATGCTGGCGGGCCAGGAGGACTCCGAGACGGCCCGCGCCCACGCGGAGGAGCTGCTGGCGACGGCGCGCACGGAGGGCTAGCCCCCGCGCGTGGTGAACCGCCCGCCGGGGGTTCACCCGTGTGGGTGGTCCCCCGGAGCGGTCCGGCGCCCCTCGACACGGGGAAACGTCCGGACGGGGGCGGAACGTCCGTGCGGGCTGGCATCCTTGGCCGGGTCCACACCGGCCCACCGCCGACCCGGGAGCCTGTTCACGTGTCACAGCTGCGTACGGTCCAAGTGCTGGGCGGCGGCAGCGCGGGCAGCAGCGCGCATGTGCGCTCGCTGGCGGCGGGCCTCGCCGCGCGGGGCGTGCGGGTCACCGTCTGCGCCCCGGCCGCGCTGGAGCGGGAGTTCGACTTCCGGGGCGCGGGCGCCCACTTCGTGCCGGTGCCCCGGCGCGGCGACCCGGTGGCCGTGGGCGCCCTGCGGGCGGTCTGCGCGGGCGCGGACGTGGTGCACGCGCACGGGCTGCACGCGGCGGTGCGCACCTCCCTCGCCCTGGGCGGGCGGCGCGCGGTCCCCCTCGTCGTCACCTGGCACATCGGCTCGCACGCCGACGGGGCCAGAGGGCAGGTGCTGCGGATGCTGGAGCGGCGGGCGGCCCGGGCGGCCGCCGTGGTGCTGGGCACCTCCTCGGACCTGGTCGACCGCGCCCGGCGGTGCGGCGCCCGGGACGCCCGGCTCGCCGCGGTCGCGGTGCCCGGCCCCCGTACACCGGTCGCCGACGGCAAGGCGCGGGCCGAACTCGGCGCCGTGGGCCGGCCGTTGCTGATGGCCGTGGGCAGCCTGGTCGAGCACCGCGGGTACGACGTGCTGCTGGACGCCGCCCACCGCTGGAAGGCGCTCGACCCCGTACCGCTGCTGGCGATCGCGGGCGAGGGCAGGCTGCGGGGCGCGCTCAAGCGGCGCATCGAGGCCGAGGGGCTGCCGGTGAAGCTGCTCGGGCGGCGCGACGACGTCACCGAGCTGCTGGCCGCCGCCGACGTGGCCCTGCTCGCGAGCCGCTGGGAGGGCCGCTCGCTGCTGGCCCAGGAGGCGCTGCGGCTCGGCGTGCCGCTGGTGGCGACCGCGGTGGGCGGGGTGCCGGAGCTCGTCGGGGACGCGGCCGAGCTGGTGCCGTACGGGGACGCGGCGGCGCTCGGGGACACCGTGGCCCGGCTGCTCGCCGACCCGGCCCGGCGCCGCGCACTCGCCGAGGCCGGCCCCGTACAGGCGGCCGACTGGCCCACCGAGGACGAGACGGTGGCGCAGGTGCTCAGCGTGTACGACGAGTTGACGCAGCGGCAGGGGGGCTGAGGGCCTGCTTCCGCGTCCCCGCCGCGCTCCGAGGTGCGGTCACGCCACGTGGCGGCGGGCCCGCAGGGCCAGGGAGAGGGCGAGCACCGTCTGCGGGTCGTCCAGGTCGGTGCCGAGCAGCTCCGCGATGCGGGCCAGGCGGTTGTAGAGCGTCTGCCGGTTGAGGTGCAGCTCGCGGGCCGTCTCCGCCTTGCGTCCCGCGTGCGCCAGATAGGTCTCCAGGGTGGGCAGCAGCGGCGGGCGCGAGGCCGCGTCGTGGGTGCGCAGCGGGCCGATGGCGCGCTCCACGAACGCCGCCAGGTCCGGGTGCTCGCGCAGCCGCCACAGGAGCAGGTCGATGTCGAGGCGGCGGGCGTCGTACCAGGGGCGCTCGGGCAGGCCCTGCGCGGCCGCCGCGGTCTCGGCCGCGTGGCGCAGGCCCGCCGAGGCCGCCGCCCAGCCGCCCGCCGCCGCGACCACCACCACCGGCTGCGCCCCGGCCCGGGCCAGCCCCGCGCGCTCCACGCCCGCCCGCAGCGCCGCCGCCACCCGGTCGGCGACCGCGTGGCGCTCCGACTCCGAGCGCAGCCCGAGCAGCAGCGGCACCCGGCCCTCCACCGGCCGTACGCCCAGCAGCACCGGCACGCCCACCGAGGAGAGCTCCTCCAGGACCGCGCGGGCCAGCACCGCCCAGTTGCCGGTGGGGGAGAGCTCGGAGGGCAGCCGCATCACCACGGGCAGGAGCGGTCCCTCGCCCGGTTTGAAGCCCAGCACCCTCGCCTGCGCGGGCGCGTCCTCGGCGGTGATACGGCCCTCGGCCAGGTCGGTCAGGAAGTCGCCGCGCCCGCGCGCCGCCAGCTCCTCCTCCTGGCGCGCCTGCATCAGCACCACCGCGAGGATGCCCGCGGCGCGCTCCGCCGCCATCCGGTGGACCGGCAGCAGCGGCGCGGCGACGGCGAGCAGGACCAGCCGGGCCCGCACCGCGCCGGCACCGTGGCCGCCGCCGGGCACGTCCACCAGGACCGCGCCGGCCGGCGGCCCCGACTCGCGGGACTCGCGCTGGCCGCGCAGCCCCTCCCACACCTGGAGCGGGTCGGCGCCCGCCTCGCCGGAGCCCTCGGCCGCGTACAGCAGCTGCCCGTCGGGGGTCTCCAGGAACACCGGGTTGGCCGTGAAGTCGGCCAGGATCGACAGGACCTGGGGCACGCCGCCGCCCGACAGCAGCGCGCCGGTGCACCGCCGGTGCACCTCCTCGGCGCGCTGGAGCAGGGCGTAGTGGCCGTTGACGATCTCGGTGTGGATCTCCTCGGTCACCGTCACGAACGGGACCTCGCGGTGCAGCGCGACCAGCGGGAGCCCGGCCGCCCGCGCGGTGTCCACGAGGGTGGCGGGCAGCCTGCTGAAGCGCGGGCCGAGCTCGACGACCAGCGCGGCGATGCCCCGCTCGGCCAGCCTGCGGACAAAGGCGCGCTGCTCGGCGGGGCGGGTGCCCAGCCCCAGGCCCGTGGTCAGCAGCAGCTCGCCGCCCTTGAGCAGCGAGGCGATGTTGGGCACCTCGCCCGCGTGCACCCAGCGCACGGTCCGCCCCAGCCGCTCCGCGCCCGCGACGACCTCGGGGAGCCCGCCGCGCAGTCCGGGCAGTTCGAGAGCGCGCTGCACGGTGATCCCGCCCTGGCTGTCCAATGGGGTTCACCTCGTGTTTTGTCGTACCGGACGGTGATGCGGGTCACGGTACGACACGGTTCTCCGTTTCCGTCAGGCCGGGGCGATGTTGTGGTTGTAGCGGAAGACGTTGTCCGGGTCGTAGGCGCGTTTCACCTCCGAGAGCCTGCGCATGTTCTCGGCGCCCAGGCCCGCGATCACGCGGTCCCTGCCCTCGTCGCCGGTGAAGTTGAGGTAGACCGCGCCGGTCGACCAGGGCTGGACCCGGGCGCACACCTCCTTGACCCAGCGCACACAGCGCTCGTCGTCGGCCGGGTCCTCCCAGATCCCGAAGGGGTGCACGGCCCAGGCCGCGTCGCGGTAGGGCACCGGGTACTCGGCGGGGCCGTCGGCGATGGCGCCGCCCAGCGGGAAGAGCACGTGCTGGGTGCCGGTGGGGGTCGGCAGGGACTCGCCCAGGGAGCAGAAGACGTCGACGAGTTCGTCGGGCAGGCCGGTCAGGTACTCGGCCGACCAGTAGTTCCGCAGCCCGGGCGGGTCGTCCATCATGCACTGCACCTCGGCGTACGGCATGGCCGTGACGATCTCCACCTCGTGCGGCAGGGCGATCAGCGGCTGGGCGGTCTTGCGCATGGCCTCCTCGCCGCCCGCGTAGGCCACCATGGCACCGCACAGCACCTTGCCGACCAGGTGCTCCGGGATGAACGGCTCGGGCGGTGCGGTCATGTACAGGACGCCGCCGCTCGCCTCGGTGGGGCCGTTCGTGATGATCTCCCGATAGGTGTGCGCCACCTCGGCGGCGTACTCGGGCTGGTACAGCAGCAGGGCGATGGCGTACTCGGGCAGCTCGTGCAGGCGCAGGGTGAGCGAGGTGGCGACGCCGAAGTTGCCGCCGCCGCCGTGCAGCGCCCAGAACAGCTCGGGGTTCTCCTCGGCGCTCGCCCTCACCACGGCGCCGTCGGCGGTGACCAGCTCGACGCCGAGCAGATTGTCGACGGCGAGGCCGAACCGGCGGTCCAGCCAGCCCGATCCGCCGCCGAGGACGAAGCCGCCGACGCCGGTGGTGGAGACGCGCCCGCCGGTGGTGGCCAGCCCGTGCGGCTCGGTGGCCCGGTCCAGGTGGGTCATGAGGGCGCCGCCCTGGACGCGGGCGGCGTGGGCGGCCGGGTGGACGGTGACCTCGTGCATCCGGCGCAGATCGATGACCAGGCCGCCCTCGTTGAGGGCCTGGCCGGAGACGCTGTGGCCGCCGCCGCGCACGGCGATCTTCAGATCCAGCTCGCGGGCGAAGCGTACGGAGGTGACCACGTCCGCGTCGCACTCGCACTGGGCGATCACGGCGGGGCGCCGGTCGATCATGGAGTTGTAGACCGTCCGGGCCTCGTCGTAGCCCGGATCACCCGGGGCGAACACGTCGCCGGAGAGGTCTTCGCGGAGCTCGACGAGAGCCGTGCCCGCCTTGGAGGGGGAGGTCATGACGCCCCCCTTTCGGAGGGAAACAGAACAACTCCACTCTAAGCGGGCACAGGCCCTCGGGGCGCGGCGAACCGGCCCCGCACCCTCTCCCGGTACCCGCAAGCGCGCGGACTACCCCCCGTATGCCCCCGAGGCGGTCAGCCGCAGCGCCGTGTCGATCAGCGGAACGTGGCTGAAGGCCTGCGGGAAGTTGCCCACCTGGCGCTGGAGCCGCGGGTCCCACTCCTCGGCCAGCAGCCCGATGTCGTTGCGCAGCGACAGCAGCCGCTCGAAGAGCTTGCGGGCCTCGTCCACCCGGCCGATCATGGCCAGGTCGTCCGCCATCCAGAACGAGCAGGCCAGGAACGCGCCCTCGTCGCCCTCCAGGCCGTCGCAGCCCGCCTCCTCGCCGGCCGTCGGATAGCGCAGGATGAACCCGTCGGGCGTGGACAGCTCGCGCTGGATCGCCTCGATGGTGCCGATCACGCGCTTGTCGTCCGGCGGCAGGAAGCCCATCTGCGGGATCAGCAGCAGGGAGGCGTCCAGCTCCTTGGAGCCGTAGGACTGCGTGAAGGTGTTGCGCTCCTTGTCGTAGCCCTTCTCGCAGACGTCGCGGTGGATGTCGTCGCGCAGCTCGCGCCACTTCTCCAGTGGCCCGTCCGCGTCGCCCGACTCGATCAGCTTGATGGTGCGGTCCACCGCGACCCAGGCCATCACCTTGGAGTGCACGAAGTGGCGGCGCGGGCCGCGCACCTCCCAGATGCCCTCGTCCGGCTCGTCCCAGTGGTCCTCCAGGTAGTTGATGAGCTTCAGCTGGAGCAGCGAGGCGTAGTCGTTGCGGGCAAGGCCCGTCATATGGGCCAGGTGCAGGGCCTCGGTGACCTCGCCGTACACATCCAGCTGGAGCTGGTGGGCGGCGCCGTTGCCGACCCGCACCGGGGCCGAGTTCTCGTAGCCGGGCAGCCAGTCCAGCTCCGCCTCGCCGAGCTCGCGCTCGCCCGCGATCCCGTACATGATCTGGAGGTTCTCCGGGTCGCCCGCGACCGCCCGCAGCAGCCACTCCCGCCAGGCGCGGGCCTCCTCGCGGTAGCCGGTGCGCAGCAGCGAGGAGAGGGTGATGGCGGCGTCGCGCAGCCAGGTGTAGCGGTAGTCCCAGTTGCGCGAGCCGCCGATGTCCTCGGGCAGCGAGGTGGTGGGCGCGGCGACGATGCCGCCGGTGGGGGCGTAGGTGAGCGCCTTGAGGGTGATCAGGGAGCGGACCACGGCCTCGCGGTAGGGCCCGTGGTACGTACAGTGCTCCACCCACTCCCGCCAGAAGTCCTCGGTCGCCTCCAGCGACGCCTCCGGCTCGGGGTAGGCGGGCGGCTCCTTGTGGGAGGGCTGCCAGCTGATCGTGAAGGCGATCCGCTCACCGGGCGAGACGGTGAAGTCGGAGTACGTGGTGAGGTTCTTGCCGTAGGTGTCCACCGGCGTGTCCAGCCACACCGAGTCCGGTCCGGCGACCGCCACCGTGCGGTCGTCGACCTTGTGGACCCAGGGCACGACACGCCCGTAGCTGAAGCGCATCCGCAGGGCGCTGCGCATCGGCACCCGGCCGCTGACGCCCTCCACGATCCGGATCAGCTGCGGCGCGCCGTCTCGCGGCGGCATGAAGTCGGTCACCCGGACCGTGCCGCGCGGGGTGTCCCACTCCGACTCCAGGATCAGCGAGTCGCCCCGGTAGCGGCGCCGGTCCGCCCGGGGTGGCGGCGCGTCGGCCGCGTGGGCCGGGCCGATCCGCCAGAAGCCGTGTTCATCGGTGCCGAGCAGTCCGGCGAAGACGGCGTGCGAGTCGAAGCGTGGCAGGCACAGCCAGTCGGCTGTGCCGTCCCGGCAGACCAGTGCTGCGGTCTGCATGTCTCCGATGAGTGCGTAATCCTCGATGCGCCCGGCCACGTGCAATCTCCAGTCGAACGGCCACGTCCGCCCCGCGGGGCGCTTACTGCTACTGCGACTGCGGTCAAGGGAACGCCAACGAGCGCATGTTGTGGGTGACGGCCGGGGTGGTGCCGTGCTACCAGCGTCTCGGCGGCGAGTGTCCGAGCAGGATACGACGCACGTGGGTGATCCGCCGATGCCTTCCGGCAACGCCATTGGGCCGTCCGGGTGAGTGGAGTACAGAGGGTTGCCCGGGGGTGTGCGGAGCGTGGCCGGAAGCGGTGCGCCGCACTCGCTGATACCCTGGTAGCCCGTGGCCGGGTGGTGAAAAACCCCCCGAACCGCAGCGACGGCGCCTCCCGAGACTCGTACGGTACTCGTACAAGATCGACACAGGGTGACCGGCACACGCACTCCAGACAGCGACCACGGGAGCCCCCTCTTGGCCATGCAGACTCGATCCTCTGCGTCATCGACGACCAAGCACATCTTCGTCACCGGGGGTGTCGCCTCCTCCCTCGGCAAGGGTCTGACTGCCTCCAGCCTGGGTGCGCTCCTCAAGGCGCGCGGCCTGCGCGTCACCATGCAGAAGCTCGACCCGTACCTGAACGTCGACCCGGGCACGATGAACCCCTTCCAGCACGGTGAGGTGTTCGTCACCAACGACGGCGCCGAGACCGACCTGGACATCGGCCACTACGAGCGCTTCCTCGACGTCGACCTCGACGGCTCGGCCAACGTCACCACCGGCCAGGTCTACTCGCAGGTCATCGCCAAGGAGCGGCGCGGCGAGTACCTGGGCGACACCGTGCAGGTCATCCCGCACATCACCAACGAGATCAAGCACCGCATCCGCCGGATGGCGACCGACGACGTGGACGTCGTCATCACCGAGGTCGGCGGCACGGTCGGCGACATCGAGTCGCTGCCGTTCCTGGAGACCGTCCGCCAGGTGCGCCACGAGGTCGGCCGCGACAACGTCTTCGTCGTGCACATCTCGCTGCTGCCCTACATCGGCCCCTCCGGCGAGCTGAAGACCAAGCCGACCCAGCACTCGGTCGCCGCGCTGCGCAACATCGGCATCCAGCCCGACGCGATCGTGCTGCGCGCCGACCGCGAGGTGCCGCTGTCCATCAAGCGCAAGATCTCGCTGATGTGCGACGTCGACGAGGCCGCGGTGGTCGCCGCCATCGACGCCAAGTCGATCTACGACATCCCCAAGGTGCTGCACACCGAGGGCCTGGACGCCTACGTCGTGCGCAAGCTCGACCTGCCGTTCCGCGACGTGGACTGGACGACCTGGGACGACCTGCTCGACCGCGTCCACAACCCGGAGCACGAGGTCACGGTCGCGCTGGTCGGCAAGTACATCGACCTGCCCGACGCCTACCTCTCGATCACCGAGGCCATGCGCGCCGGCGGCTTCGCCAACAAGGCCCGCGTCAAGGTCAAGTGGGTCACCTCGGACGACTGCAAGACCCCGGCCGGCGCCAAGAAGAACCTCGGCGACGTGGATGCGATCCTGGTCCCCGGCGGCTTCGGCGACCGCGGTGTCAACGGCAAGATCGGCGCGATCCAGTACGCCCGCGAGAACAAGGTGCCGCTGCTCGGCATCTGCCTGGGCCTGCAGTGCATCGTGATCGAGGCCGCCCGCAACCTGGCCGGCATCCCGGGCGCCAACTCCACCGAGTTCGACGCCGCCACCGCCCACCCCGTCATCTCGACGATGGAGGAGCAGCTGGCGTACGTCGAGGGCGCGGGCGACCTGGGCGGCACCATGCGCCTGGGCATGTACCCGGCCAAGCTCGCCGAGGGCTCGATCGTCCGCGAGGTCTACGGCGACCAGCCGTACGTGGAGGAGCGCCACCGCCACCGCTACGAGGTCAACAACTCCTACCGCGCCGAGCTGGAGAAGAAGGCCGGGATCCTGTTCTCCGGAACCTCCCCGGACAACAAGCTCGTCGAGTACGTCGAGTACCCGCGCGAGGTGCACCCCTACCTGGTCGCCACCCAGGCGCACCCGGAGCTGCGCTCCCGCCCGACCCGCCCGCACCCGCTCTTCGCGGGTCTGGTGAAGGCGGCCGTCGAGCGCCAGCAGGCGGAGCGGAAGAACGGCAAGAAGTAACCAGACGATACGGTTGCCGGGGTACGGGTCCTGATCGGACGCGTACCCCGGTTTCTGTTTCGCGGGAGGACATCGATGCAGCTCCAGGACACCCCCGAGGAGTGGCGGGTCGTCGCCACCACGACCCCGTTCGAGGGCAACAAGACCAGCGTCCGCACCGACGACGTGGTCATGCCCGACGGCTCCGTCGCCCGCCGCGACTACCAGGTCCACCCGGGGTCCGTGGCCGTCCTCGCCCTCGACGGCGAGGGCCGGGTCCTGGTGCTGCGGCAGTACCGCCACCCCGTGCGCCACAAGCTGTGGGAGATCCCGGCCGGGCTGCTCGACGTGCCCGGCGAGAACCCGCTGCACGCCGCCCAGCGCGAGCTGTACGAGGAGGCGCACGTCAAGGCCGAGGACTGGCGGGTCCTCACCGACGTCTACACCACGCCCGGCGGCTGCGACGAGGCCGTACGGATCTTCCTCGCCCGCGATCTGTCCGAGGCGGAGGGCGAGCGCTTCGAGGTCGCCGAGGAGGAGGCCGACATGGAGCTGGCCCGGGTGCCGCTGGAGGAGCTCGTCCGGGGCGCGCTCGCCGGTGAGCTGCACAACAACTGCCTGGTGGTGGGTGTCCTGGCCGTGACGGCCGCGCAGGCGGGAGCGGGCTTCGAGGCACTGCGCCCGGCGGAGGCGCCGTGGCCGGCGCGGCCGTTCGAGAAGTAGCGCGCTGCCGGTTCCTCTCTGCGGCTGAGTGGTGGGTCGCTCGCGCAGTTCCCCGCGCCCCTGAACCCGCCTTCGTCTGCGGACCGTGGGTGGCTGGTCGCGCAGTTCCCCGCGCCCCTAACTGCCTAGGGGCGCGGGGAACTGCGCGAGAAGCGGGCACGGT
>NZ_BAAACA010000034.1:0-155809 GCF_039521265.1 Streptomyces crystallinus
CCGGAAGGCCGGATCGCTCCGCGATCCGGCACCGGAGTCCGCTCCGCAGACTCCGGAAAAGCGCAGCAACTAGGCGGAGGAGTGGGTGAATTGACGTTCAGTCACTTAAAAGTGACGCAGTATCACGTGAGCGCTTCTGTCCGGAGTTCTTGATCATTTTCTGCCGGGCTCTGCTAGCAGATGCGTCTTGCTGCTGTCATCGCGATGCCGAAGCCCGTCAGAACTCTGCCGACGGTGTGAGAGGACTGGAGCATGACCGAAGACGGATCAGGTGCACAGCAACGCCCAGGGGTTGTGCCGGCGGAGGTGGGCCGGACTGCAGCGGTGCAGCGCCTCCTCGACCTCGATGGCCGCGATGAGCTGACGTCCACGCATGTCCGTCTGGTAGCAAAGGCGTTGGGGCGTTCTGAGCGGACGGTGTGGCGGTGGTTGTCTGCCGCGCGAGTGGAGGGCCGGCACGGACGCATTACTGCGGCGCGGTTCACGGTGACACCGGAAGTGCGCACGCTCCTGGCCCTGTGGGGCGGCAACGCTTCCCGCGTTCACGCCGAACTGGTTGAGCGGGCTCGCTTGAATCCTGACAGCGGGCCGGCGCCGTCGTTGGCGACCCTGCACCGGGCGATCCGCCGGGACCTGACGGCGGGTGAGCGGGCCGGACTGCGTCAGGGCGAAGCAGCCCGGCGGGTGTACGACGTCTTCGCTACACGGCCGCCCACCCACCGCAACGCTGTCTGGGAAGGCGACCACAAGCGGGTTCCCGTCGAGGTCGACGTCGAAGGAGAACTGGCCTGCCCCTGGGTGACGTGGTTCATCGACTGCGCGACCAGAGTGGTTGTCGGTGTGGCGGTCACTCCTCATGCACCCAGCCGGGACGCGGTCCTGGCCTCGTTGCGGTGTGCGATCGACCGGCGTGAGCCCTATGGTCCGGCCGGAGGGCTCCCTGGCGCCATCCGGGTCGACCGAGGCAAGGAATTCCTGTGCCGCACCGTCACGGCTGCCATGGGTGGCTTCGCCGTCGCCGTGGTGGATCTGCCCCCGTACACGCCGCATCTGAAAGGCACCGTCGAGGCGCTCAACGGCGCGGCCGAGGAGATGCACTTTGTCCTCCTGCCCCGCTACCTGCACCGGCAGAAACTCACCGGAGGCAAGAGCGCTGATCCGGACGCGCCCGCTCTCGCCTTCGAGGCCTTCGTGGCCGGGCTGCTGGGCTGGGTGAACTGGTGGAACGGCCAGCACCGGCCTGCTGGCCTGGACGGCAGGACCCCGCTGGAGGCGTGGATGGCCGATGCCACCCCGCTGGCTGAGGCTCCGCCCGAGCAGCTGGCTCACTTCTCACTCGAAGGTGACGGACGGGAGCGGTCCATCACCAGCCACGGCATCAGGTGGCACCGCCGCGACTACATCGCCGAGTGGATGGTCGGCCGGACCGGTACGCGCGTCTCCATCCGGCACTTGCCTCACCACGACGACGTCATCGAGGTCTTCGCCGGCGGCACGCACCTGGGCAGCGCGTATCTGGCCGAGGCGGCCACGGCGGAGCAGGTCCGTGCGCTCAGAGCTGCCCGCACGGCGTCGGCCCGCCGCCTGCGGGCTGATCTCAAAGCTGCCGAGAGACTGCGCCGGGAGCGGTTCAAGGCGCAGACCGTGGCTGGCCGCGCCGAACGCAGCCGTACCCCGGCCCGCGGTGAAGCAGCCGGAGAGCTGGAGGGCGGGGCGCGACGGGACAGGCGCCAGCTGGCCCGGCCGGGTCTGATTCCCCATGGCCCGGCGCCGGAGCACTGGGTGCAGCTGGTGGATCCCAAGCAGCAGGACGGACGGCGTGATGAGGACTGACCTGGCCTACGGGCGCCTGCCTGACGAGCGTGAGGACCACTTCCTCGGCCTTAAGGCAGCGCATCTTGTGGGGACCGAGGCGTTGCTGACCACCCGGGACAACATCGAGGCGGTCATCGAGGCCAAGGCGATGATGTGCGCTTATGGGCCGGCCGGATACGGCAAGACCATGGCCGTGAACTCCGCGCTGCGGGCCTTGGCACCCGACATCACCTATCGCCTGGAACTGCGCTCCGGTCCCACCCCGCGCGACATCCGCCATGGACTGTTCAAGGCTCTGCGCCTGCCCGGCGAACCGCCCAAGCGTCCGATCGAGTTCGACGCGCTCCTGAAGAACGTCCTCGCCGAGCAGTTCCGGGTCCTGGTGTGCGACGAGGCACAGTGGATGAGCCGCACCGGATTCGAGTTCTGGCGTCACCTGTGGGACGACCGGCATACCGACATCGCCGTCGTCTTCGCCGGCGGCGACAACTGCTAGGTCCTGCGCCGTGAGCCGATGCTCGCCTCACGGATGTACATCTGGCAGGAGTTCGACCGCATCCCCAAACACGAGATCCGGCAGGTCATCACCGTATTCCACCCCGTCTGGGCCGCCGCGGACCCCTTACTGATCGACGCGGTCGACGCGGAAGCCGCCCACGGCAGCTTCCGCAACTGGGCCAACATCACCCACCACCTCGTGGCAGGGATGAGGAAGACCGGTGCGGACACGGTCACCGAAGCCCTGGTCCACTGGGTCTACAGCAAGATCGGCGGCATGTAGCAGTGAAGCCAGGCAGTCGGCACAGGACAGATCCGGGCGCAGCATCACGTCATGCGGTACGAGCAGCATTCACCGTCCTCCTCGACACCGGCGATGACCCAGTCTTCACTCAGGCCGCACTCGCGGCGCACCGGCTTGGCGCGGGACGCCTGGTCGTCCACCCCACCCCGGCAGCCTCCCACCCGCCCGGCCTGGCCCAGGACGTCCTGGCCGCGCTCGGCAAAGCCCTCCCCCGCCATCAGGGCGACGTGTCCCGACACCGCGCGGCATGGGCCGACATGGTCCGCCCCGCCTGGACCGCGGCCGCCAGCTGGATCCACGCACAGCGCATCGGCCACCTCGTCCTCCTACGCGCTCACACCCAGACCCCCGCACGATGGGCGCAGCTCACCCATCTCCAGCGGCGCACCGGGATCCACCTCACCCTCCTCTGGCACGACACCCTCGAGAGGCTGAACGACCGGGCGCAGGCATGGCAGGAGGCGTCCTGGGCCCTCATCAGCGAACAGGAAGCCGCCCAGCAGCGGCTACACCGTTGCGGACAGCGGCCCGCCCTCGACCAGCACGGCCAGAACCCGGCAGACACCAAGCCCGCGGCCCACCCCGTCGGGTGGCTGCAACAGGTCGGCCATCCGCTGCACGCAGGGCTCCTCGCCGCCCAGCTCGCCTGCGGCCAGCCCACACCCCAGCAGCTCGCGCGTGTCTGTCTCACCGACCTCGCCCCGGACGCGACCGCCCTGGCTCTGCCCCACCCCGGCCGCTACCGCTCCCCCGACCGGACCTGGCACCCCATACCCGTATGGGCGTGCCCCGCACTCATCGCAGCCCGCGCCTGGCAGCACCACACCGGACACCCCTACAGCAGCCGACGTTTGTTCCAGCACACCAACTTCCACCACCACAACCAGCTCTACGACCTCGCAGCCGCCGCCGGTATCCACCCCGCCATCACACGCCTGAACGGCGACCCCGCCTGGCCCACACCCCAGCGAAAAACATCGTGGCTCACGGCCACATGGTGAGAGCGATCGGCAACCAGCCGACCAGCACACTCTGCACAACCTGTCAGCACAGCCTCAGCAGTATCTGTCAGCCCACCATCAGGCACTGACCAGCGCAAACAACCCACCCCACCACTGACACCACAACAACAAAACACCACCGACAAAACACCACACAACACCATCCGCGCGGTTGAATTCCGGCGAAGCCGGAATTTGGGGGCCAACTCCGTTGGCCCCGGGCGCGAATCGCTTCGCGATCCGGCCCGAATTGGATTCGCTCCGCGAACCCAATAGTCTGGCTGGGGGGTTAGGGGGCGCCGGTTTTCTGCTTTCCTCTCGACTTTCTTGACTTACCGTCATGAACTCGGCCTGTCCAGCAGGTTGAGCCATCCGGCCCGCTCCGCCCGCCCGCTGTCCTCTTGTGGGCCACCACCAGTGATGTCAGTGGCGGGGTGGGTTGTTTGGCGCTGGCCAGTGCCTGATGGTGGGCTGACAGATACTGCTGAGGCTGTGCTGACAGCTTGTGCAGAGTGTGCTGGTCGGCTGCAACGAAACCCCACTGACAAAACACCGCACGACACCAGGCTGAATTCCGGCTCCGCCGGAATTGCTGCCAACTCCGTTGGCAGGGGCTGGAATTGCTCCGCAATTCGGCCGGACGGAATTCGCTCCGCGAATTCCTTTGTCTAGCTGCCTGGTTCAGGGCGAGTCGTTTTCCGGCTCACTCTGTGTTATTTACTGACTCGTCAAATCCACGTAGTTCAGAGCTGCTTCGCAGTTCTGATATCCCGTTCGCCTATTCCATTTAGTCAATCAGACTGTCTCATGTGGGATTCGCCCGCGCAAGTGGCTACCCTCGTGCCCCCTCCCGGGGCCCAGTGGGGCCCGTGTGGGCCGCGTCAGCGGCCGCGCGGAGGCTCCGCCGACGCGCAACATGAAGCCCGCCCCGATCCCCGAAGCCGCCGCGCAGCCCATGCCCGCCCCACCCTTTTCTCTCATTCGGGCAGGGAGAGCGGCAGCAGAGGGGATGTCAGCACCCCAACCACGAGTGAAAAGGCTTCTGACCAGGCACGATCGCGGACAGTTGATCAGGTGAGGTCAGGGGATAGCTCAGGGGATAGCTCAGGAGATTACGCGGGGTGTTGCCACAGAGGGCCTATTAGGTATTATGGAACGCGTCGCACGGTGGCCCCGGGCGACGCCGCCAAACGTTCGTCGACAGGAAGGCGCTCACGTGGAGATCGTCATAAGCGGGGGCAGGGTGACCTCCCTCAAAAGCGAGATCACGAACCTGCAGGCTCGAGCCGCTCGCAGCATCGCCAATTACCTTCCGCGCCCCGAGCTTCTGAGGGACGCCGTAATCCAGCACAACAAGGGCGAGGGCACCACGTCTATCCGGTTCGACACCAAGGCCGGTCCCATCCGGTTCCTTATTCCGGACTCCCCGGACATGGAATACCAGTTCATCAACGACACCGACGACGGGCCCGTCATTCTCGGATCGTTCAGGGGATTTGCCCTTTCGAGCCGATCTGTCGCGTTCCGAATCAGTGAGTTTCTGCGGATGCGTGAGCTCAAGTAGATAACCGTGCGCCGTGGTCCAGCATGCTGGACCCCGCTCAGAGCCCCGACAGCTTCACACCTACAGGAAGGACAGTCGCTGTGAGCATGACCCGCCTCGACCCGATCCAGCCCAAGTACCCCGCCGCATCCCCGAGTGAGGGCGAGGAAGAGCAGACTGAAGCAGCTTTCGAGTCCGCACTGGCTCAGCTCTCGCCGCGTTTCGGATTCCGGCTCCACCCGCAGGTACGCGAGCTGGCGTACGCCCTGTTTCAGATGGGATGGACCTCGGGTGTGCGCACGGGCCACACCTGGCCGTCACTGGCGAGCGTGCCTCTGCCGGACGGAATGATCCATGACGCCATAGGCGCATTGGTGAGCGCCGTAGGGGGAAGGCCCCCGCGCCTGGGGCAGAAGGTCGAGTACGAGGGAAGCGTGACGGGTCGCCACGGGAGCTACTGGGTCACGCACATTGAAGCGCACCTGAGCCTGTCTGGCCGTCCGACAGCGCATTACAGCCTCGGTGAGGTTCGGAACGGGCTTCTGCGTCCGGTGCTCCACAACGTGCACGTGGAGAGCTTTAAGCCTCTGCCGGAGGACTTCGACCGGGACGCTCTGTAGATCGGCGGGGGTGGGGCGGCCGGAGGTTAAAGGGGTTGCCCCACCCTCAGATTTAGGTATTATGGAACTTGCCCGGAAGGGGTGGCCCCCCTCTCGGGCACGCCGAAAGTTCGTCTCCCGAAGGGAACTTGAAGTGGCACACGAGATCGAGCAGTTCACCGACGGCACCGCCGCATTCGTCTCCGCGAACGAGAGCGCGTGGCACAAGCTGGGCACCGTGACCTCTGGTGCGATGACCGCCGAAGAGGCCATGCGCCTCGCGTCCCTGTCCGAGTGGAACGTGCGTCTCCTGCCCCTGACCGCGACCGAGCTCACCGACGACGGTGCTACGTCGCTGGAGGTACCGGAGCACTTCGCGACCGCGCGCACGCACCCCAAGACTCGCCGCACGCAGACGCTCGGAGTGGTCGGCAGCGACTACCAGCCCGTGCAGAACGAGGAGCACGCGGAGTTGCTCAACCACCTGGTCGACGAGTCGGGCGCGCACTTCGAGACCGCCGGATCGCTCAAAGGTGGTCGTCAGGTCTTCCTGACCATGAAGATGCCGCAGACCCTGACCATCGGCGGCAACGACGACGTCGATCTCTACATCGCGGCTTTCAACAGCCACGACGGGGGTTCAGCGTTCCGGCTGGTGGTCACACCGGTTCGTGTGGTGTGCGCGAACACCATGCGCGCGGCTCTCCACAGCGCGCGTTCCTCGTTCGTGGTCCGCCACACTGCCGGAGCCAAGGCCAAGATCGCGCAGGCTCGTTCCGCCCTGGGCCTGACCTTCCGGTACGCGGAGGAGTTCGAGAAGGCCGCACAGCGCATGATCGAGGCTGAGATGACGCTGAGCGAGCTGAAATCGGTCGTGGACGAGTTGTGGCCGGTCAAGGACAGCGACCACCCCCGGGCCAAGACCAACCAGCGCCAGCGGTGGGGGGCTATCTCGAACCTCTTCGAGAACGCCGACACCCAGGCCGGTATCCGGGGCACCCGGTGGGCCGGATACAACGCGCTCACCGAGTACGCCAACCACCTGGCCCCGGCGCGAGGCGGCTCCGCCGAAGCGAAGGCAGACGCCCGTGCCGAGCGGGTGATCAGTGGTTCGGCGAACGGCCTGATGGAAAGGGCTTTCGCCCTCACCACGGTCTGATCCCCCTGAATGCCGGATGGGCACCCCAACTACCCCCATGGGGGTGCCCATCCGGTCCCCACCGGCCAGCAAGTAGCCGCGCCCCACCCCCGAGCGCGGAGCGCTCCACCTCGTGCCAGGAGCGCGGAGCGCTGCCCGCCGGCCCCTGCCGCGTAGCGGCAGCGCGTCGCGTCTGCGGAGCAGAGCGCGCGCCACGAACACGTCTGTTCTCCGGCGCCCAGGCCGCGCCGGCGGCCGCCCGGCAACTCGGCGCCCACCGCCCCCCCCTGCCGCTTCACCGCCCGCGCCAAAGGTGCGCCGCTTCGAAGGGATTGCCATGGAACTGTTCACTCTCGATGGCCAGGAAGGCCCCCTGATGGATCTGTCCACCCCTGTGGGGCTCTCCTCGTTCGCGCAGGCGGTCGCCGAGCATCTCGGTACGGCGTGTCGGGCGCCGAGTGACGTGCAGGGCCGCGCGGAGCTCGTCTTCCCCGACGGTCGCGTCCTGGAGCTCGTGCCCAACCGGCGCGGTACGCGGCTGGTCATTCGCGCGGTGCTGCCGAGGGAGGCCGCTTCCTGGGGCATCGGCGCATCGATCACGGTGTCCGCCCGGCCGCGCCCCATGGAGGGCGAGACCCCAGAGCAGGCCGCCGCCCGGCACACGGCCACGCAGATCCGTCAGCGGCTGATCCCCGAGCACCTGGCAGCCCTGGCCGAACTGCGCAAGCACTACGCCCCGCTTGACTCCACCCTGGAGCGCGCCGAGAGGATTCTGTCGAGCTTCCCGGACAGTCCGCATGGGGCGGTGGCCGTGGGCGAGCGGATGATTCACGACTCGATGGGGTTGAACGTCCGGCGTGCTGTCGCCTGGTGGCGCACCCCCGCCGGGCCCTCGCGTGCGGTAGCGCCGTTCATCGCGGATGCCCTGCGCCGGGGCGGTCTGGCAACGACGGAGCCCTACGGGAGCGGTTACGTGTTCTTCGCCCCACCGCCGCCCGACGAGGAGGCCGTCATGCGGTTTCGTCTCGTCCCCGTCGGTCACCGCGCCGGTGTAGACATGGTGGATCAGTACACCGGAGCCTGTGTGCGCACCTATGGCGATGCGCACTGGGCCCTCGGGGTCGCGGAGAGCGCTGAGCGCGAGAACGAGGCCGCCCGCGCCGCCGAAGTGGCGTCCCTGGACCTCGCCGGGCTGTCCGAAGACCTCATCGAGGTGGAACACGTCCGGGCGCTGGCCGTCGACTTGGCTATGGCCGGGTACATGCCCTACGGCCTGAGCGGTGTCGACGACGCCGAGACACCGTGCTTCCTCATCTGCCCCGCACCGCACGGTGCGGTCACGGTCTCACGTCTTCTGGAGCCCTGGGGGTCCGTCCGGCCCGGAACCCGACTGCCTGCCCCGCACCACGAAGGCGAGCACTACGACCAAGACTTGCAGGCCTACGCCTCTGTACTGGCCCGCCCCGGCCGCACGGTGACCGTTGCCGCGCACGAGGTCCACGTCCAGTTCGACGACCCGACACGGTGACAGGAGGTTCCGCCATGCCCACCACCAATCACCAGGATCCGGCTCTGCGCCGGGCGACCACTGCCGTGGCCAGGCTGCTCGCAGTGCTGGGCACCGGCCAGCAGCACCTCGTGTGCAGCGACGGTAAGGGCGTCGCGATCACAACGGTCGACGTCGTCCTGTGCGGAGAGGAGATGACTCTCCACCACACGGCAGCCGACACATGGGCACTCGCCAAGGTGCTCAGCCGGGCGTTCACCTCAGCGGCCGGTGGCGGACTTGTCGTCCGTACGTCGGCGACCCAGGACACGGCGGAGCGGGTGCGCGGCTGGCGGGTGCAGGCCGGCTGGCTCACCCCGCTCACCGCCGCCCAGGTGTTCTCCGCCTACTGCACCGACGCCGTCACCGGCGACCCGCTCAGCCCCGAACGCGGCGTCGAGTACTGCCCGGGCCTGACCGTTCCCAGCCCCGAAGAGCTCTCCTGACCCCCGCTCCTCCCGGTGGGCCGCCCCGAAGCGGCCCGCCGCCTCCCCGGTGCTCCTCGAATGATCGGAGAATGCGCTGTGTTCAGCATCGACACCGCGTCCGGTACCGTGCCCGCCGCCCCGAGCGAGCCGGACCCCAGTGGGGCCGTCCGCTACGCCCTGACCGGCGCCGTCACGGGCACCGTGCACGTGGTCGCCTCGCACGACCCTCGCCAGTGGGACGACTTCCGGGCGCTGCGGATCAGTCTCGGATCCGAAAACGGCATCCATGCCCTCCCCACCGAGCCGCTCCCCCGCATCCGTGGCCGCTCCTACACCGGGGTCATGACCCGCCGGCTGACTGTTCCGGCCGACGCCGGGGACGGCTGCTTCATCAACGGCAGGCTGGCGGACAGCGCCGACCGCGACGCACCGCCCCAGGCGAGCACGACCCTGCACACCGTGATGCACGGCTGCGGAGAGCACTACGCCGCCCGCCCCGACCTGCCGGAACTGCAACGCCTTGCCCGGTGGCGGGAGACCCCGAAGCTGCGTGCCTGGCTGGAATCGATGATCACAACAGACCAAGCACACATCAGCCGCGACGAGCGGGAAGCGCAGCAGCACCACCGATCAGCCCGGATGTGCATCCAGGCGTGGTGGTTCCTGGCCCGCCTGTTCACCGAACAGCCCTCCCCGCTGCTCGCCTATCTGCTCGGCAACCACCCTGACTCAGTCGCCCACCGCGCCAGCTATCTGCCGCTCTGGGCCGACATCAGCGCGCGCAACGCTGCCGACACCCGCCGCCGACTCGACCACCTCCTTACCGAACGGGAAGGACTACGCCACCGCGGCCACCCACCGCTGCGCACCGCCTCCAGCGCTCGCTACGTGTCCTGACCTCCCGCCCGGGGCGGCCCGCCCAGCCGCCCCTACTGCACCAACGAATTCACCGGGGACCCACTCAGCCCTGAACGCGGCGTCAACTGGGGAACAAGCCCGCCTGTCCCCGCCCCGGAACAGATCTCCTGCCCCCGAGCAACCCCGAAGTGGCGTGCCGCCAGGCTGCCCCGGTCCGCCCCTGCCCTGCCCTTGCTCACGAGGAGAGACGAGTCATGGCATCGTTCACCCACGCCACCGTGCAGCGCTGCACTCACCTTGCCCGCGCCCTCGCCGCCGATGTGGAGCGACAACGGCTGCCAAAGCGACCCGCAGTTCCTGGACTACGTCGTCACCGACCCGCACGGCCGCATGTGGCGGATGGGTCACTCCACCAACTTCCAGATCCCTTTGTCCAGTCCGGGGCAGATCTGGCAGGCCTGCTGTCCAGCCCCGATGACGACACCCCGGTTCTGTCCGCCCGCCAGGTGGCGAAGCGCATCAAGGACGGCTGCGCATGAGCAGCCCACCGCCGCCATTCAGGCCCGAGGACTTCGAAGAGCGATGCGAGACCTGTCACACACCGCCGGGGCAGCTCTGCCGCACCTGGTGCGACACCGGATACACCGCAGATGATGCCCGCGCCGACGCCGTACGCTACGACGCCCACCGAGCAGCCCATTGAACCAATGCTTCCGGTTGGTCTGAGAGACCGGTCGCGGCTCGGGCCGAAATGCGTGCACTGTCCGCCCTGGAGGAGTTTCTGGGGCACGTGCTGAACACGCGGCTCCGCTTCGCCTGATTCTGCGCGACGACGCCACCGCCCACCCCGGTGGCCTGATGACCGGGGCCCGGCCGCGCGCGCTCCGTAACGTCCGCCGTTCACCCTCAACGACGAATCCGCGCAACCACCGGTATCCGCCCGCTGTGAAGAGAAGGGCTCCGCCGTGCCCCGATCCGCACTATCCCCGCCGCCCGCGTCGGCTCCCATGGCAGAGGAGGAGCGCCGGTGTGTCGACTGCGGGCTGCCGTGCAACGAGCAGGTCGCCTCCATCCGCCGCCTGCGGGGTGGCGCTCGTGCGGTGTACGCGTGCTCTGTCCACGCCGCCCGCCGGCGGGTGCGCTGACCTGCACCTTCGCGGCGGGCCAGCGCCGGGTAATACGGTTGCACCACACCACGACTACAGTATTATGGAACATGTCGGGAAGGTGGCTCCTTCTCGACTCCGCTGAACGTCCGTCAACCCAGCACAAGGAGGCCAGACATGGCCACAGCCACCGCCGACCAGACGGCCGCGCCCCTCCCCGTCGACACCGCCGAGGAGAACCTGAGTGCCGTTCTGCTCGACCCGAGCACGATCGTGCGCGACGAGTACAACGCCCGCGAGCACGACACCGAGCCCGACGCCGAGCTGATCCACTCCGTGAAGGCCGTCGGCGTCCAGGACCCGGTCAGTGTCCGCCCCCGCCCGGACGGCACCTATGGCGCGTTCAAGGGCTGGCGGCGTACCCAGGCCGCACAGATCGCGAACGCCACCGCCGAGGCGGAGAGCCACCCCCAGCGGCAGATCAGGGCCTATGTCCGCACCGACCTGGTGGACAGGGACGCCTGGACGCGGTTCCTGTCCCTGATCGAGAACCACCAGCGGCAGGACATGTCCCCCAAGGACACCCTCAAGGCCGCCGAGCTGTCGCTGCTGGGGATGGACGAGGTGGAGCAGACGCAGGCCGCGTGTGCGCTCGGCCTCAAGCGCGGTACCGGCAAGCGGCTTGGCCGCGCGCAGCAGCTCGATGACGCCACCCTGCGCCGGGCCTCCGCCTCGGGCATGGACCTGGAGCAGATCGCCCAGCTCGCGGAGGTCGAGGACGTGCCCCGCGCCCAGGACCGCCTGCTGCGGGCGCTGGCCCGCGATGAGGCGGAGGACGGGGGCGGGCGCGGTCACTGGGACCAGGAACTCGCCCTCCTCAAAGCCGAGCAGGACGACCGCACCGCCCGCAAAGAGGCTGTCGCGGCACTGGAGAAGGCCGCCATCCCGCTGCTGCCCGCGCCTTCGGCGTACGGGGAGAAGGACACCGCCCGGCCTCTGTCGGATCTGACCACACCCCTGGGCAGGCCACTGGAGGAGGCCAACCACAAGGGCTGCCCCGGCCACAGCGCCCGCCTCGACGACGAGCATCAGCCCCTGTGGTACTGCGCCGACCCGGCCGAGTACGGCCACAAAGTGCGTCCGAAGCCGAAGCCGCGCAAGAGCGCCGAGGACGAAGAGGCCGCCGCCGAGCGGGCCCGCACCACCGCGTGCAACCGGGCCTGGAAGGCTGCCGCAGGCCCCCGCAAGGCGTTCGTCTCCCGCCTGGTCCGCACCAGCAAAGCCCTGCCGGAAGAGGCCCGGCTGTTCGCCCTGGGGGTGCTGCTGGACCTGCCCCGCTTCTACGGCAAGTGGGCACAGCGCCAGGAGGGCGAGGACGTAGCCCAGTTCCTGGGGGTGAAGCTGCCCGAGAGCCCGCTGGAGCAGGTGCGGCTCTCGGAGCACGTCACCCTCTCCAAGGCCCGGACGGCTCACGTGCTGTTCGCGCATGTCGCCGCCGCCTTCGAGCGCGACATGCGCGAGCCCAAGGGCTGGAACGACGCCACCATGCAGGTGCGCTTCCTGTGGGAGGACCCCACCCCCCAGCAGGCCGCCTACCTGCTGCTCCTGGAGAAACTCGGTCAGGACGACAAGGGCTCCTACCGGCTGTCCGAGGTCGAGGAACAGGCAGTCGCCGCCCACCGGCGCCAGGACACTGACGCCACCGACGACGCCTGAGCCACCAGGCCAGACGCCCGCGCACGAAGGCCGGGCACCCACGGTGCCCGGCCCCACAACCCGCGCTCACGCACGACACCGGGAGCCCCTCATGTCCGCGTCCGGTCTCACGCAAGCCCTGGCAAGTCAGCAACAGCAGCCGCTCTGCCTTGACGTGCTGCGCCATCTGGTGGCCCACGACTGGGCACGTCTTCCGGGCACCACCCTGGTCGTGCTCTGCACCGCCCCCGAGGGCAACGGCTTCTCACCGTTCAGCACCTACGAGCATGCCCGCTACGCCCCCGAGGCTGACGGGCTGCGCGGCGAGATCTACCCGCTGGAGAGCGACCTCGCCCATGACCCCGGCCTGCGCGAGCTCTTCCCGCAGATCCCCGGCAACGCCGTCGCCGCGCTGGTGATCTACCCGCTCGGCTGACAGACGCACACCCCGCAGGCACCGCACCACCGGCGTCCATCCCCGGCCCGCCGTCCGGCGGCCGGGCTCTTCCACCGGGCGCACCCCGGGCCCGGATCACCCCACGCTGCACGAGAGAGGAATCCGCCATGCCCACCTTTGCCGAAATCCGCGCCCACGTCGCCGCCCTTACCGACGTCGACGCCCTCACCGCCGTCCAGGAGACGGCCGCCGCCCGCCTGGTCGAACTCGACGCCGCCCAGCGCCCGGTCATCCTTCCCGGGCGCACCGCACGGATCAACACCACGATCCGCCCGGCCTGCCTGCGCCGCCTGACCGGCACCGTCGGCCAGCCCAACACCACCGGCAGCCGCTTCGACTTCGTGCTCGACGAGGACTCCACCCAGCAGCTGCGCAACGACCCCCACAACACCCGCTTCACCGTCCGCAAGGACCAGACGCGCTACCGCATCCCCAAGGTCCCGGCCGCCTGTATCGAGCTCACCAACCCCCCGGCCGACGCGTAACCCCACCCCGGTCTGGGGCGGCGCGGCAATGCCGCCCCGGACCGCACCCGCAGACACCGTCTCCGCAACCAACAAGGAGCGCCGCACATGTTCAACCGACTCGAATGGGCCGACACCGCCAGCGCCGCGGTGCTGCTCTACCCCGGCACCGACATCGACGACGCCATCGTCGAACCCGGCGAGATCGCCGTCGCCGTAGGGACCGGCAGCAACGGCATCGCCCTGTACGGGTCGCCGCGACAGCTCGCCGACCGGCTGCAACAGCTCAGCGACGCCATCCGCAGCGCCCCGCCCGTACCCCAGCACGCGGCCTGCATCAGCGCGCACCCCGCCCCGCCGCATGCCAGCGACGCCGTCTTCCTGGACGCACAGCCGACCATGTGCGGCGACACCGCCACCGTGGCCACAGACCCACGCCAGGCAACCTGCCCCGCCTGCATCGAAGCCCACAACGCTCACCCCGCTACCCCGGACCGCCTGCGCATCCGCCTCAGCCTCCCCATCCCGGCGCTGCCCGACGCCGTCGCCGCGCAGCCAACAGGGCCGAGGGAACAGTGAAGACGGGACGTCCCGGTATACCGGTGCGCTGTCTCCACCGGCCGCTGGTCCAGGGCCTGGTCGTGCCCTGGGTTCGCTGACCCACATCGGACGCACCGCGTTCGGCAGCCTCGACGCCAGCCGCCCCGTGACACTGCCTCCCGTTCCCGACGACCCGAGACCGCCTGGCATGCCCTGCACCGTAGCGGCACGGTCGTGGGGCGCCCGGCCGAGGGACGGCCGACCGCCACGACCTTGTTCGCGATCGACGCCTCCAGCCCAGCCGAGGCGGAGCTGCGTGTCCTGCCTGGATCAGCACAGCTGCGAGGGCGACCTCCGCCAGGCAACCGCCACCACCGAGCAACAGGCCGGCCCCCACCGCTGACACGTCCGCCTGCGCGTTCCCGGCGAGTTCTGAGCCCAGCAGGCGCACCGCGCACCCATCCGCCATCCTCCGACGCGAGAGGAACCCCCGTGACCACCTCCGACCCGAAGACTCCCGTCGACCGGAACACCCCCATAGGCAAGGCCGTTCTGGCGCTGCACCAGCAGCTGACCGAACTGGAGGAGCGCACAGGAGAATGGCCCGGCGCGGACGTGGTCGACATCCTCGGCGGCTGGCTAGAGCGGTTGGACTTCACTGCCGCGCAACCGGCCCTCGCGTACATCCCGCCGCGCCCGCCGGGCAGCATCTGGCTGCTGCGCCGCTGGGACAGCGGCGAAGACCGCGTCCTGGCGTTCACCGACGAAGGCCCCGCGCTTGCCGAAATCGCACGCCACGTACGCGGCAACTGGAGCAACCTCCGCAGTCACGAGGGCATCCGGCCCTACCCTCCCGCTGATGACCGCCGGGCCGTGGAGCTGTACTACGGGCCCGACTGCCACCGTTTCCCCAACGAGGGCTACTCGCTCCACCGCGCCACCGTCCAAGGAGGGCGCCTCGGCCGCCTCATGCCCCTCGCCTTCGCGTTCCCCCCGGCCGAGGCGTGCGAGCGGGCGAACCGCAGCACCGTCTTCCACCCGCAAACCGATGAGAACGACCTTCCGTGCAGCGAGGTCAACGGCATCCTGGTGCTCGCCTACCGCGACCATGAGCTCGGCGACGTGCGGGTCTCCGTCCACCTCGACACCTCAAGCGACCGACTCGTGCGACCCGATGGCACGGTGCCCCTGCGCGTCACCGTTGAGGACACCGTCGTACTCGACGACAGCGGCACCGAAGGCGCACCACGAGAAGCCGTCCTGGACCAGTTACTCAACGCCGCCGAGGCCGGTCACCGGCAGGCCATCCGCGCGGCTGCCCTGGCCGCAGGACTCCTGTGGAACTGCCCGGCCTGCCACGGGGACAACCCGGCAGCGGCCACCTGCTGTGAGGGCGCAGGCCCGTGCCGAAAGCCCAAGCCAGCCGCAGAAGACGCGGCCGCGCGGGCGAAGACGAAGGCATCCGGCACGAGGAGGTGAGCATGGCCAGCGGAACCTTGGGCGGGTGCCTCTGCGGACAGGAAACGGGATGACACCCACCCACGTTTCAGGTATTATGGAACTCGCTTCACCTTTCCGGGCAGCACCCGACGTTCATCGCCTCTAGGAGGATCCCCATGAGCGGAGAGACCAGCGCCGTCATCCGCGGCCGCGTAACCGGAATCGTGCAGCTGCGCCACACCGAACGCGGCACACCCGCCGCCCGGTTCACCCTCATGCAGGTCCCCCGCGCCTACGACAGCACCCGCGGCCAGTGGCACGACAGCGAACCGGTCCCGGTCATCTGCACCGTCCTAGGACCCCTCGCCCGGCACGTCGCCGAATGCCTCACCGACGCCGTGCACGTCATCGCCACCGGGAACCTGGCCCTGCGCGCGGGCCTGCTCCACCTCGACTCGGCCCAGGTCGGCGTGGACCTCGCCCACCACATCGCCTACATCGACGACACCCTGCCCGCCGTCCTCGCCGGACACGCCCCCGCCCCGCACAGCACATCCGCACCCCTTCACCGCGCCACGCCCGCGAGCCCCACCCCCGCAGTCCAACCGGCCCCCGTCCCCGCCCCGGCCGCAGCGGCTCCAGCCGACTGGTGGGACACCGCGCCGCCCGCACCCTGGTACGCCGTCGCCGCAACCGGCCCCACCAGGCACTGACCGCGCCCGAGAGCCACCCCACCGCACCTCGCACCCCCGGCCTGCCCACCCGGCCGCACCCTGATGGAGGTTCACCATGCCCAGCCCCCGCCTGAGCGAACGCGCCGCCCGCGCCGCGCTCGCCGCCCATTTCTCTCCCACCCAACTCGCCGACGAGCTCTCCGGCTTTTCGCCGCAGGAGGTCTGGAAGCAGCGACTGTCCCGCGACAGCAGCGGCCGCCTTCCCCGTTACAGCCCGGCAGGCGGGCTACATGCCACCTCCGGCCGGTTCCTCATTCCCTCGGACGAGGCCTGGCCCGCCGCGCTGACCGATCTCGGTCCCCACTGCCCGCTGGGCGTGTGGGTCCGTGGCGCAGACCGCCTGCCCGGGCTGACCGCGAGCACCGTCGCGGTGACGGGCAGCCGCAACGCCACCCGGCGGTCCTTCGCCCAAGCCCAGTCCTTCGCCGCCGCTGTCGCCGAAGCCGGTCACACCGTCACAGCGACGCTCGCCTACGGCGGCGACTCCGCCGCCCACCAGGCCGCCGCACGCGCCGGGCGGGCGTCCCTGGCTGTCTACCGTGCGGCCTGGACCGGGCTCACCCCGAAGGTCACGCACCGCTGCTGCGGTCCGTGCCTGCCTGGGGCGGCGCCGTGCTCAGCCTCTACCCGCCCGGCACCCCGGCCAGCGCTCTGACACTCAAGGCCAGCGCCCGCCTGCTCGCCGCTCTCGCCCGCGCGGTGATTGTCGCCGAGGTCCTGGACGACGGCGAGCCAGCGATGCTCACCGCCACGGTCGCCGTCAGTCTCCGCCGGCCCCTGCTGGTGTCGCCCTCATCCAAGGGCGCGCAGGCGGGCCCTACCGCTCGCCTGCTGACGGCACAGCAGGCCGTCCCCGTCACAGACCCCCAGGCCGCACTCGCCCTGCTCTGAAGCCCGGCCACCCAGCCGTACCCGCCTCTGCCGGCGGGGTATGGCGACGACGAAGACCATGCCCGCTGCTCCCAGGCCCCTCGCTCGCCCTCGTGGCCCGCGCCGGTGACGTCGCCGACGGCGACCTGATCCTGGCCGCCGTCTCCCTCCAGGGAGCCGACTACTACAACGAGCCCTGGGCCGCCCACCGCCTCGCCCTGGAGGCCCGCGAGCACTGCATGGCCGTCCACATGGGCCGCGTCAACTCCCGCCGACGACGGCTGCACACCGCCCAGGCCTTCGGCTGCGCCAGCGCCGACGGCACCTACCTCGCCTTCGGCCCCGATACCAGCCTCCCCCGCCACCTCGCTTGGATGAACGAACTCCACACCACGCCACCCCTGTTTGGAGACGACGCGTGACGACGAGCTGGCTGCGCTACGTGGGTGCCTCAATCATGGGCATCCTCAACCCCATCCCCTCACCGACGCCTTCCCCTATGACCGCGGAGGAAGGCGCGTGGGTGCGTGCAAATGCCTGGACCACGGCCCTGCGCAAGATCGACGAGGCCTACCCTCACGGGTTCCACCGGTGGTGCTCGTGCGAAGCTGGCACCTGCTACCCCTGCCGCACCGGCCACCACGGCCAGTGCATCAGCGCCAACGGACCACGCGTCGACACGGATGCAGGCACCCTCACCGACCGAGGCGGCTTCGTCGTCTCCGTGATCCGGCACACCCCGCACCAGCGTCCCTGCCGGTGGATCTGCCCCTGCCCCCACACAGCGGCTCCCCACAAGGCTGCCGCTACCGAAACGACCACGTCCGGGCCGTCCACCGCCCACCCGGCCAGGCCCGCGCCCGGGTTGGCTCCCACCCCCAAGGGCCAGCTCTCGCTCTTCGACAGCAACTCCCAGGACCAGCAGCAGGCAACGCCGTGAGCTTCCCCGTCCAGCACCCGATGCTGTTGCGGGACCTACCGGAGATCACACCCGTGTCGCCCTGGTGCCAGCGCTGACGTGAACGCACTCCTGGCAGCATGTGCACGACGGCGGGTTCAACTCCAACCACTACGAAGTGGCCCCACTCGGCGAGGCGCAGGCCGAACACTTCGTGCGCACTCACCACTACTCCGCCACTTACCCGGCCGCGACCCGGCGACTGGCCCTGTACGAGACATCCGCAGGTGAGCGACGTCTGTGCGGGGTCGCTGTTCGGGGTCCCGGTCAGCCCAGCCGTGCTGACCAATCCCCTGCCACAACTGCGCCCCTACACCGAATCCTTGGTCTGTTCGCGGTTCGTACTCCTCGACGAGTGCCCCGGCAACGCCGAATCGTGGTTCCTCGCCCGCTGCTTCGACGCCCTGCTCCATACCGGGGTACGCGGAGTGGTCACGTTCGCCGACCCGGTACCGCGCCGGACCGCCGCAGGTGCCCTGGTAATGCCCGGCCACGTCGGAACGATCTACGCGGCGACCAACGCCGTGTACACCGGCCGGGCCACCGCCCGCACGGTCAAGCTCCTCCCAGACGGCACCGTCTTTAACGAACGGCCCAGAAAGTCCGCCGCCAAGAGCAGGGCTGCGCGTACGCGAGCGCCCAGCTCATCGCGCTGGGCGCTCCGCGGCCGGGGCCCAGCTGCGACCCGGCGGCATGGCTGCGCGAGGCCCTGGCCGCAGTCGGCGCCCGCACCATCCGCCACCGCGGCGCGCACCGCTTCGTCTACCGGCTGGGCCGCACCCGCCGCGAGCGGGAAGAAGTCGAACTCGGCCTTCCCGCACGCCGGCCCTACCCCAAACGGCGCGACCCCGAGCCCTCACCCGCGTGAGCCCGGGCCCCAGCTCAACCCTCACCGCGGTCCCACCCGTCCGGCGCCCATCCCCCGTCGCCCACTCCTGCGACTCACTGGAGCTGACATGCCTTCTCGTACGCCCCGCCGCTCGTCCGGCAGGCCCGACCTAGCTTCCTACGACCTTCTCGCGCCCCAGCTGTCCGGCGGCAAGGACAGCGCGGTCACGATGGCCGTGTTCATGGACGCCGCCCGCACCACCGGTGTGGAGGAGCGGGTGTTCTCCTACCATTCCAGTCTTGGTGTGCTGGAGTGGCCCGCCGTCGACTTCGACGGCACCCGCTACCCCGGCGTGTCCGAGCTCGCCGCGCTACAGAGTGCCGCGTTCGGGGTGCCGCCCGAGAGGCACATCGAGGTCACCCGCACCCTGCCCGGCCCGGACGGCACCCGCATGCCGCACAGCCTGCTCACCGAGATCGCGGCCTACGGGCGTTTCCCCCGGATGGGCAGCCCGTATTGCCGCACGGCGGCAAAGGAGGGCGTGGTCTCCAGCGCCTGGACACCGATCGTCCGCCGCCTGGGGCGCGAACTCGGCCACCCCGTGCGAATCCTGAAGGTCATGGGCTTACGCAGCGACGAGGGAACCGACCGCAAGAAGCGGCCAGTCTTCCGCACTGTGCAGGCCAACAGCGCGCGGATCGTCGATGAATGGCTGCCCGTCAAGGACTGGCCGACCGAGGACGTCAAGAAGTGGCACGCCGACGCCCCCGTGCCCTACAGCTGGACCTACGACTCGGCACCCGGCGCCGGTGACTGGGCCGGCACCTCCCGCTGCTCCTGCTCGCTGTGCGTGTTCGCCTCCCGCCGCGACCTGTTGCTCGCCATCGGCCGCCGCCCGCGGCTCGCCCGCCTGTACGCGGAAGTCGAGCAGGTGCGCGGCGACACCTTCCGGCCCGACTGGCGCATCACCGACCTGATACGGCACGCCACTACCTGCGGCGCGCCCGACCCCGGCGTCATCTGCCCGGACGACGGACCCGAATTCATCGCCCTGGAAGTACAGATCCGGGCAGCACTCAAGCAGAAGCCGCGCAAGGAACCACGGCTCGCCCGCCGCAACGGGCGCACGCCGTGCGACGGCTGCACCGCTCACCACTGATGTCCCCACCGCCTGCCGCGCCCACGCGCAGCCTGGGCGCGGCAGGCGCCGCTACCGTGGGGACAAGGAGATGAGGATGGAGACGAACACCACCGCCCTGCTGCTCGACCTCGCTGCCCAGGCCCAGAACGCGGGCGACGCGGACGCGCTGCGCGCGTTGCTGTCCGCGGGCCACCAGGCCTGGTGTGCGGGACTCGCCGAGGTCCAAACGGGCGTTGCCCGGGAGAACGCACCCCTGTCCGACGCCGAACTGGCCCAGCGGTGCGCCACCGCCGGCGCCGGGTGGGAGGCTGGCATGCCCCGCAACGAGGCGCTCTCCGCACTCGCGTTCGCGACTTGGGACGCCGCTCCGGCCGCCCTCGCCTACACCGAGCTCGAAGAACGCGCCGAGTCCCTCGGAGTCAGCCTTCTCGGCGAGGAAATTCTGTAACTGAATCTCGCGCTGAGCTGGACACGAAAACCCCACCTTTGGCATTATCGAACCTGTCGCGCTGGACCGGCGCCGGCACCACCCGATCCTTGCCAAAAGAGGCCCAGATGTCTCCCGCCGAGCGGCTCGTGGACACCACTCAGATCGTGTCCGAGTTCGGCACGAGCAAGCCCCGGATCAGCGAGTGGAGCAACAACCCCGACAGCGGCTTCCCCGCGGTCGCGCACACCCAGGGCCGCAAGCGGTACTGGCGCCATGCCGAGGTCGCAGCCTTCTTCGCCCAGCGCGCCCCGAAGAAGCGCACCCTGCCGGCCGCGGTCCTCGAGGCCGACCAGGACGAGCTGCTGACCAAGCGCGAGGTAGCCGCACTCCTGGGCTACACCCGCACCTCCACCATCGACGCCTACTTCCGCGACCGGCCCGGCTACTTCCCCGAGCCCGACGAAGACATCGACGCCCCCATGTGGCGCCGCGGCACGATCGTCACCTGGGCCACCAGCCGCCCCGGCAAGGGCCGACGCGGCCCCGCCCCCGCCGCCGCCCTGCCCGACGTGCCCGTCGAGGGCGACCCCGACGAACTCCTCGGCACCGCCGAAGTCGCCAGCCTCCTTGGCTACGGCAGCGCCGCCTCCTTCTCCAGCGCCCTCTCCCAAGGACGCATCCCCCAGCTGCCGCAGCCGGACACCCTGCACAGGGAGGAAGGCCGACGCGGCGGGCCCCGCAAGAAGTGGCGCAGGTCCACCGTCCTGGCAGCCGCCCGCGAACGCGGCGTCCTGCCCAAGGCCGGCCAGGACGAGAACGAGGACTTGGTCGGCGCCGCCGAAGCCGCCCGCATCCTCGGCTACAGCAACGCTGACAGCCTCCTCAGCGCCCTCGCCCACGGACTCCTGCCTGACCTCGAGCACCCCGACGGATTCGAATACCGCCGCGGCAGCGCAGGCCGACCCCGCCAGCAGCGCTGGAGCCGCACCCGCCTTCAGGAACTGGCCGAACGCCGCTCCCCAGTATCCTGACCGCACCACACCCACCCCGTGCCCCGGCACGGGATACCGTAAGACCGCGGCCTCTGGTCAAAGGGAACGACGAACTCCCGGCGGGCCACAGACCGCACGATGGCCGGTACGGAGCGGCTAGCCACCGCTCTCCCGCGAGGCCGCACGGCTTCGCGGAACCGGCCATCGCTACTGATCCTGCGAACCTGCCGGCACCCGACCACCACGCCCGTCAGCTCCTCCTACCGACACCCTCTCCGCAGCCGCACGGGACCGGGACGCCGCCGGGCAGACCTCAGGCGCGCTCCCTCCAAGACCGGTCGGTGTCGGCGCCTTCGTTCATTACGGGGCAGCGCCTGGCGGAGATCCTCGATCTGGACACTTCGTCGTCGGTCACCGGCGCCGAGGCACTCATCAGCCTGTCGTCTTCCGGTGATCGTGTGCACCTATGCCGTTCACTGGAACGGACGGAACTTTCACAGCCGGGGCGTTCGCGAGCTGGTCAGCACCCGCATCCGCAACACGGCCGACGAGCTCGGCCTGCCTCACCTGGCGGAAAACCACCCGGGAGTACACCCGGCGGGCCGACGAGGGGAAGATGGGCTACCTCGACTTCCTCGACCTGGTTCTGTCTGAGGAACTGGCCGTCCGCGACGACCGCCGCTTTCGCCAGGGACTGCGGCTGTCCCGGCTGCCCCACCACAAGACACTCGACGAGTACGACTTTTCCTTCCAACCCGACCTTGACCCGCGCAAGGTCAAGGACCTCGCCCACCTCTCGTTCGTGGAGGGCAAGGCGAATGCCGCTCTGCTCGGGCCGCCCGGGGTCGGCAAGACGCATATCGCCGTCGCCCTGGCCGTCGCGGCCTGCCGGGCCGGCTACTCGATCTACTTCACCAGCCTCGACGAAATAAACAGGTCATCTCCTACGAGAAGGGATCCATCATCCTGACGTCGAACAAGACCTTCAGCGAATGGGGTCAGGCCTTCGGCGACGAGGTCCTCGCCACCGCGATCCTCGACCGGCTCCTCCACCACTGCGAGGTGATCTCCATCGACGGCCCGAGCAACCGGCTGAAGAACCGCCTCAAAGCCATCGAGCGAGAGACGGAAATGGCATGAGGTCTCACGAGGCGCTTGGAGCGGTCTGCGTCGTCCCTCGACGGCCGGATCTCAACGCGAGATAGGACGTCACCGCCGTCGCGACGAGAGGCAGGAGCGGATACAGAACTGCCGTCCCCCACGACGTGAAGCTCTTGTCCACCACCTCAAAGGTTCCCCACGGCGTTCGGGCTGCGGGCACTACGTCCCCTTGCTTGCCGTCATAACGCACTGTCACCGTGTTCATGCTCACGTCGCCCACAAGCTGGCCAGAGCACTCGACGTGGCTTCCACTTCGACTGCTTTGGAGCCGGCACTGCGAAAGATGAACCCGGACTTCGTTCCCAGCCAGTCCCAGCCGCACGAGCCCGAGAGCCCCGGCTGACACCGTTATCCCCAGAAACAGCACAGCAAGCACGCTCCAGGCCACGGCCGCTATGCCCCACCCCTTAGTTGTCACGGAGCCAGCATGGCGCACCAGGATCAGAAAGAACTGGGGACGTTCGTCCGTACGCAGCTGGGGAGAGAAGTCCGTACGCCGACAGCTGCAGGAACAAACCGAGTCAGCCGCCTTCCCGCTCCACGGACGACAGCGATCGGGACCTGCAGTTGATGCGGGCGGAGCAGAGGGGGAACACCACGTGGTCTCGTCAGCCGTGGTTACGAAAGACGAGCAGATAGCGCCAGAAGAGGAGCCTGCGGATGTTGCACCCGGGCAGCAGCATCGCAGCTTCCCGGCGGATCTCGACCAGGGGCATGGCCGGCTGTCGCACAGGCACCTTCACTCGTTCTCGACCAGTCGCAGCAGAGGCAGATCGGAGTTTGTCCCTCACGGCGACGGCCAGCCTGAGGACAGCGTTGACGGGCACAGCTACCAGGCTCCAAGCCCAATCGAGGTGAGTCTTCTCCGGATAGCAGCCCAAGATCACGAGGACCCCGCCGGGCGCAAGCGCGTCACGCAATGCGGCGACGGTGTCGAACGGCATGTGGTGGATGCTGGCGAGGCACGAGACGAAGTCGTAGTGCGCCTTGGGAAGTTCCACTTCGGTCACGTCCGCGTGCTGGAAGCGCGGGCTCCGGTCACCAGCTATCCGGCCGGACAGCTCGCGAGCCTCCGCGATGGCTTCCTTCGACGGATCGATCGCATCGACCTCTATGCCCAGGTGAGCGAGCCGACGCGCGAACTGGCCGGTCCCGCACCCGACATCCAGTGCCGCACCGCAATTCCGCGGTACCTGGTGCAACAGCAGACGGTGATAGTGGTTGTTGTGATCAAAAGGCATGGTCCCGACCCTGCCACAGTGGACGCACTCGGCCTCACCTTCCACCATCAAGACCCTTGCTGTGATCTGCGTCACACCAGCGGGTCCGGAATCCAACACAGGCTGCTGTCATCGTCGCGAACGCGGCACGGGCAGCGGACCTGCTGAATGGCAACACGCACTCGACCGCACACGGCCTCTGCGTCACGGCTACGACGCTCGCGTCGACGCCGACACGCAAAACCGCCGGCCCCAATCGCACGGAGATCGCTCCGCGACTGCGTATACAGCGCGATCACGTAGGCCTCGGGCCCTCCGGAGCAGCGCCGCTCCGCCGACCTGATCACCTGCAGCGTCATCCGTTTTTCCCTTACTCCACAGCGCGCCCGATGAGTTTGTGGCACCCGGCCGGTCCAAGCTCGTGACATTCCAGGAAAGGACAACGCCGTGTCAGAGCTTCTCGTCGACTTCATCACCTCCCTCGACGGCTATGCATCAGGAGAGGGGTGGCCCGGGTTCTGGGGCCTGGAGGGCCCGGAGTACCTCGCATGGCTCAGCGAGCAGCCCAAGGCCACCTACCTGATGGGAGCCAACACCTACCGCCTGATGTCGGGCTTCGCCGCAGGCGAGGTCCCCCCAGGCCAAGACGAGTTCAGGCCCGAAGAAGAGGCGTCCGTCGACGAGCTCACACGCGCGTCCAAGGTGGTGTTCTCCTCCTCCCTCAAGGAGCCGCTGACGTGGGCCAACTCCACGCTCATCCGCGACGACGCCGTCGAGACGGTCCGCGCCATGAAGTCGAACGGCTCGGGGCTCCTCAGCACGATCGGCAGCCTCAGCCTGTGCCGGTCCCTGCTACAAGCCGGACTCGTCGACCGCTTCCGGGTCGTGATGTTCCCGGTGATCACCGGAGCCACAGGCGAAGAACGCATCTACGACGGCTATCCGGACGTCGCCCTCGAAATGACCGACCACCGCACCTTCGACGGCCGCATCCAACTGGTCGAGTACAAGCCCCGCGTACTTGAGCACCCGCCGCTCAGCGCCCCGGCGTGACGGCGCCCCGCCAGCGCCGGTCCGAACGACACCAGACCGACGCCGGCGGCCGCGGAGCAAGACCGAACAGAGTGTGAACGGCCAACCTCAGACGACCGGAACAGGCCGCGTCGACGGAACAGATCAGTCGCTGGACCCACCAGCGGATCCTCGAACAAGCCACCCAGCGACGCAGCAGAACCCGGCAGTGAGCACACCGGTGCCCACCACCCCCTAAACGCGGCACCCGGTTACGGGCCGTTGGCCCCTGCGGGCCGGGCGCCGCACGATGGCCGGCACGACGTGGCTCGCCACCACGCCGCCGCGAAGCCGTGCGGCTTCGCGGCACCGGCCATCCCCCGCTACCGCTGCTGCTGCCGCTGCCGCTGCCTGCAGAAGTCGAGAAGGTTCGCGGCCCCCGTCTGCGTCCCGATATCTCGCAGGGCACCCTCGGCCTGCTCTGCGGGATGTCGCGGGTTCAAACGCAGGCTCTGAGACGGCGACCCAGTTGCGCGCTGTACTCGCCTTGGTCGAGGAAGCACGGCGGCAGCACCTTCGGCCTCGGGAGCGCTGAGTTTGCCGGTCAGGCGGCGGGCGGTGCTCCAGCGGAGAACCACCAAGTGCCCGCTACAGCGTCTTTGGGGCTTCGCGGTAGTACTTGCACCGGAAGGTCGTCTCACCTAGGTGGGAGGGAGCCGCCGCAGGGGGGTCCTCATGATGCTGTCGCCGTGTACAGCTCCGGCTTGGGGGCACGGGACATGAGCAGCTCCGCCGCCTTCTTGGCGGTCAGCTCAGCTTCGATGACCCGGACGACGACCTCGGTGATGGGCATCTCGACCTGGTGGCGGCGAGCGAGGGACAGCAGGGCTGCGGCCGACTTCACGCCTTCTGCGGTTTGCGAAGTCGCGGCGGTCGCTTCGGCGACGGTCATGCCCTGGCCGAGGTGGGTGCCGAAGGTGCGGTTGCGGGAGAGCGGGGAGGCGCAGGTCGCGACGAGGTCTCCGACGCCGGCGAGGCCTGCGAAGGTGAGGGGGTCGGCGCCGAGGACGGTACCAAGGCGCGCGGTTTCTGCCAGACCCCTAGTCATGAGGAGGGCGGTGGCGTTGTCGCCAAGTCCCAGTCCGGTGGCGAGGCCGGTGGCGAGGGCGATGACGTTCTTGACCGCGCCGCCGAGTTCGCAGCCGACGACGTCGGTGTTGGTGTAAGGCCGGAAGTACGGGGTGACGGACGCGGCCTGGAGGGTGTCGGCGAGGTCTTCGTTCGTGCTGGCGATGACTGAGGCGGCGGGCTGCTTCGCCGCGATCTCCCGGGCCAGGTTCGGGCCGGAAAGCACCGCGATCCGTTCGGCAGGGAGTGCGGCCGCCTCCTGGATGACTTCGCTCATCCGCATGCCGGTGTCGGTCTCGATGCCCTTCATCAGGCTGACCACCGCAGTGCCCTCATCGAGGTGGGGCGACCAGGCGGCGAGATTGGCGCGCAGGGACTGGGCGGGGATGGAGATGACCGCCACATCGGCGCTGGCCAGGGCCCGGGCGGGATCGGTGGTGGCCCGCAGGGCGTGGGGCAAGTCGAGGCCGGGCAGGTAGGCGGGGTTTTCGTGCCGGGTGTTGATCGCCTCGGCGATCTCGGGGCGTCGGGCGTGGACGAGCACGTCGTTGCCGGCGTCGGCGAGGACGGCCGCGTACGTGGTGCCCCACGATCCGGCGGACAGGACCGCGAACCTCATGCAGACCTCTTCCTTCCTTGACAGGTGGCTGGAGCCTACCGGCCGCCATGGCTGGGGCGGCACAGCGTGAGGACCAGGGCGCGACGGTCGGATAGCCGCGGCAGCATACGGTGGGCCTCGGCGAGCATCCGACCAGCCTGCTGGTCCCCGAGTACGCGGCGCAGCGCGGCTTCGTGGGAGATCCAGAGACGGTAGAGGCGGTCCCATGCGGCGGGTTCGTTGGGGCGTTCGTCCAGGTGCTCCAGTTCGAATCCGGCGTCACGCACCGGCTGCTCGATAGCTGTGGCCGGAGTGTCGTGGCGTACGGCCCGGGTGATGACCGCCCGGCCTTGCGGGTGCAAGACGCGGTGGAGCTCGCGCAGGGCTTCGGTGCGGTCGGGCGCGAAAGAGAGAGCGTCCACGCAGACGATGCCGTGGATGTGCTGGTCGGGGAACGGCAGGCGGGACATCGGAGCCGTGTAGAAGGCGGCGCTGCCTGGGTCGAGGAGGAAGCGGGCGCGACGGGCGGCGAGGTGGGTGGCGACGGGCGAGATGTCGATCCCGATCAGCCGGGTCTGAAGGGTGTGGGCGAGCCACAGGCCGATGCCGCCGGTGCCGCACCCGGCATCCAGCAAAAGCTGGCCTCGACGCAAGTCCAGCCGCTTCGCGAGGGTGGTGAGCAGCGTCCGGTCGCAGGAGCTGTGGGTGTTGAGCCCGGCGGGGTGGACCTCGCCCAGGGCCTGTGCGTGCAGGCGGGACACCAGCCGGGTCTGGGAGCGGGCCAGGTAGAAGGCGTCGAATCCCTCCCGCAGCTGCTGTTCGGCGGTCACCGGGGCACCGCCCTGGTGATCCGGGAACGGGTGCCCGGGCAGACCGCCTTCACCGCGGCGATCGGCGAGGCGGGCTCGGAGAGGTCGACGACGAGCGGCTCGTATCCGGTGACCTTCTCCACCCGCTGGGCCACCGCCGCCAGCTGCTCCGCGAAACAGCCCTCGGACGGTGGCAGGTCGCGCATGACGGTGCCCCATTCGCTCCGGGTGCCGGGCGCGGGAGCTGGCCTGGGCTGCGGGGCGGCGGTGAAGACCTCTTCCTGGGAGGGAAGGTCGTCGCGGGTCCCGGCGATGCAGGTCAGCCTGGACTGCATCGCTTCGGTGAGCGCGCGGGACAGAGCGATGGGCGCCGTACTGTGACAGCCAGAACCTGCGAACCAGAGCGGGAAATCCTCGCCCCACACGTACGCCAAACAGACCGGAAGACCGTAGGCTCCCCCGATCGTACTAATCTCCACTTCCATTCCTGCCTGGTACAGGGAGTCGAGCAGCCGTCGGCAGTAGTGATCGTCGACGGTGCCGGGGTGGATGAGCTGGCGGCTGGCCGTGTGGCTGTCGGCGGCGAGGACGTCGCGCTCGATCACCTCGAACAGTGCATGCAGGACTGCTTCGTCGCGGCTGTTGCCGCAGGCGAGTCCGGTGCTGGTGGTGTGCCACAGGTCCGGTTCCCATCTGCGGCGTGCGGCGCTGCGGTGGATCAGTCCTGCGGGCAGCAGATGCGCCTGGCTGGTCAATAAGCCTGTGGCCGTCACCCAGTCGGTCTCCACGGTGACCAGATCCGGGTGATCATGGTGGAGCGGCAGGGCGCCCAGCGGGTAGGGCAGATCGAGATGGGCTGCCGGCGCCTTCGCAGCGATGCGCGGGGGCTGCTCGGCGTGCCACAACTCGATGCTCTCCATCACGGCGGAGATCTTCGCCAGCAGGTCCGTGGCGCCCTTACCCTGGGTCGCCGTCAGGGTCTGGGCATCAGGCCGGATCGCTGTCCACACCGGCCAGCCCAGACAGTCGAGGCCAGTCAGTCTCGCTACCCGTGTGATCCCGAAGTCCGCCAGCAGCGGCTTCAGTGCGTTCCAGGTGTCCTGGGGACCGCGGGAGCGTACGGTGCCCTCCAGGCGCAGGACGCTGGCGTTCACCGGGCCACCGCCTCGTGGAGCCGGTTCTGGTCCAACAGCAGCCCGGTCATGAACACCTTCAGTTCCTCCAACGCTTGTTGGGCGGTGCGGTAGCCGCAGGCGGCCGCATGGCCACCCAAGGCATTCGGACTGATGTTCCACAGGTGCAGCAGAGTGTGGTGGGCGGCCGCGGTGCTGATCGCTTCGCAGCAGTGACCCGCGTCGGTGCGGGCGGCGTGGTTGGCCTCGAGGTAGCGGACGATCGCAGCGCGGTCTGCGGGAGACTCCCGCATCAGGAGCAGAGCCCTTGTCGCCGGGTCACTCAGGTCGGGCTCGGGCCGGAAGATCAGGTGGGCCGGCAGGGAGGCCGCCGCCGGAGCCATCTGCTGGACGCGGCTCGCCAGCGGCATGGCCTCATCGGCCGCTTCCGGGCCGGGGTGGCGGGAGAGGTGTTCGAGCCAGGCCAGCCACACCGTGGGGAAGGCCGGGTCGAACAGTCGCTGATACGACAGCCGCAGGCCCACCGGCACTACGCCCTCGCCGGTATGGGACGCGGTGAAGAAGTGCGCCCAGCGCCGGTAGTACACCGTGTCCCAGCAGCCGGTCGAAGTGGCGACCTGTTGGCGGGGTGCCGCGGCGCAGGCCCGGGTGACGGCCTCGATGGCATCGGCACGCTTCACATCGCCGAAGTGCTCGTCGGCAGCGAGGCGGGCCATCAGCCACCGCTCGAGCGCCCCGGCCCCAACACGCAGGCAGACGGAGCGCACGGCGCCGGTCGTGCGCTGCGCGTAATAGACGCCAGCCCATTCCTGCACCAGCTCTGCCGCCTGGTGCCGGTCCAGGATGCGTTCGGCGACCGCGTGCCGAAGCACCTCGCGCAGATTGACCAGTGGCCAGGTCAGGCGCACGTACTCGCCGTCAGGGTCCTGGCCGACAGCGACCTCGTCGTCTCCCTCGATCTCGCCGCTGGCGTAGGCGCGGTAGACGCGGCCGATCCCTGTCATCCCGTACGGGGCGAGCTCGACCGCCCGCAGCGCTCCGATGGACGCGGCGCCGTAGACGCGGATTCCGCGGGCCAGGGCGGCGAGGATCTCCTTGTGCCGCAACGCTGGCACCTGGTGGTAGGCACCGTCGATCAGTACAACGGTGTCGCCGTCTGCGATCCCCGCATCGAACAAGTCCCCGTGTCGCACCGGGGGGTGGACGCTCACCTGCGGGGTGCACAGCACCGGCTCGCCGCTGCCGAGCGTGGGGCCGGTGTAGACGTGGATCACCGGGTCTCCTTGCCAACGGAAGCGGTGCCGGGGCCAAGTCCCGGCACCGCGTTCAGGGGGTCAGGTCGGGCAGGGTCAGGGGCCTTCGTCCTCGACGTCCTCGATGCGAACGACGCTCGACGGCGCGACGATCGAGCCGGCACCGTCCGGTGCCGCGACGACGGGGCCCGTCTCCAGGGCCTGTTCGGACTTGGACTTCTCCATCACGGTCTCCTCTCGATGAACGCGGGCCGGCTGCCCGCGCCCGTAGGGGTGGGGGGCGTCGTCCCCTTCACGCGACGGCGGCGGGGGCACCAGGGACAAGGCACGCAGCGGCCCGCCCTTCCCCGGGCTGGCGCCCTGCCTAAGCGGTGCCGCAAGATCCTCCGTGGCATACCGCAGCAGGTGCTGCACCGCCTTGGCGCACAGCCGCAGCGTGGCCGCCGGATCACCGCCCGAGCCAGCCAGGGCCCGGGCGTGGCGGAAGGTGCTGGCCGCCACATCCCGCTCACGCGACGGTGCCATCCGCCACACTCGGCTCTCGGCCGGGCCAGCCAACTGCCTGATGTATCCGCGCAGACGCTCCCTCACCTGGGCGGCGGCGTCACCTGTGGGGGCGTGAGCGGCCAGCGCCATCGCGATCTCGATATCGCGAGACATGGGGTGTACCGGCGCAGACGCGTGCTGCGAGGTCGCGGTGTCGGTAAGCGTGTGAGCCACAGTTGTCTCCCGGTGAGGGGGTTTTCGTGTTGCTCCCAGGCAACTCCTGCACGATCGGGTGAGGTCAGGCGAGAAAGCGGGCACCTCATGCACGGGGACCGGAAAGTTTTACCCACGCAACGCACGCAGCCGGACTAGCCTCTGGGCCACGGCCCGCACCCTGGGGAGAAGCGATGGACCCAGTCCCCAACCGCCAGCTCGCCAAGCTGATGCGGGAGCTCGACTTCACACAGGTCACGCTGGCCGAAGCGGTGAACGAGACGCTGGCCGAGCTGTTCGGACCCGACTGTCCCCGCCGCTGCAGCGACCGCAACGTGCGGTACTGGCTCAGTGGGAAAGTGCGCTGGCCGTGGGTTCAGTACCTGCTCGCACTGGAACACCTCTTCGGCCGTCCAGCCCAGGCGCTCGGGTTCGTGCCCCGAGGAAAAGGCAGCACGAACCTGCCAGCCCCGCCTCACCGACCACTCGCCGCGCCCAAGGAGGAGAACGTGCTGCGCCGCCGGTTCATGACCGCATCCACCACCGCCACCGTTGCGCTTGCCCTGGGCATTGACGAGACTCCGGGCCGCGGCCGCCTGTCGATGAGCGACGTGGACCGCGTACGCGCGCAGACCGCCCGGCTCGACGCGCACTTCTTCGCCATCGGCGGAGGCCCGCTTCTAGCCGCCGCCACCGCCTTCGTCGGCCGCCTCAACACCGCATTGGACAACTGCCGCTACGGCGACCGCGTGGAGCAGGCCCTGCATGCCGCGATCTGCAGCCTGTACGCCTCCGCTGGCTGGGCCGCCCACGACTGCGGCGACACCGAAACCGCCGCCCGACTGCACGCCGCTTCCCTGCAAAGCGCACTGCAGGCCGCCGACTCCAGTGCTGTCGCCCGGGCGTGGTCCAATCTCGCCTTGCAGGCCCGTACCGAGGGCCGCCACCGCGAGGCGGTCCGTCTCACCCGCACCGCTCTCGACCACCGCCAAGTCCGCCAGGACCCGCACCTGGCCGCGCTGCTGTACTCCCGTCTCGCCATCGGCCAGGCCACCACCGCCGACCGCACTGGTGCTGCCCGCTCCCTGCTCGCCGCTGAAAGGGCCTACGACCGCGCCACCACCCCGCCCCCCTCCTGGCTCGCGTTCCTCAACGAAGCCGAAGTCAGCGGGCTCGCCGCCATCGCCCACACCGCGCTTGGCCACTACGCCCACGCCGAGGCCGCGACCGCCCAGGCGCTGCAGCTGCTGCCCGGTGCGATGCGCCGCCAGCGTGCCCTGTACCGCGTGCAACTCGCCGAACTCCAGCTAGCCCAGCACGAACGCGAACAGGCCGCCGCCACCCTCACCGGCCTGGACACCGCCAGCCTCGACAGCCGCCGCATCGCCACCCGCCTCACCGTCGTTCAGCGCACCCTCGCCACCACCTAGAGGAGCCCCGCCGTGTCCCTCGATATCCGGCACTACGACCGCCACCAGGCCGCCGAGCTGCGCCCGCTGCTCCTCGACATCTACGCCGAGATCTATAAGGAAGCTGCCGAGGAGGATCCGTTCGCCACCGTCGACCGCTTCGCCCAAGGCCTCGACGGCTGGTCAATACGGCCTGGCTGGACCTGCACCGTCGGCTACGATCCCGCCCACGACGACGAGCCGGTCGGCTATGCCTACGGCGCCCCCCTGCCCCAAGACGCCCGCTGGTGGGGTGGTCTGATCACCAGCGTGGATCCCGCTCTCACCAAGGAGACCGGGCAGCGCACCTACGCGTTGAGCGAGCTGATGGTCCGCAAGCCCTGGCGGAAAACTGGCGCCGCCAGACAACTCCACGACGCCCTGCTCAGCCGCCGGTCCGAAGAGCGCGCTACGCTCCTCGTCGACCAGGACCACCCCAAGGTACGCGCTCTGTACGAGACATGGGGCTGGACCACCCTCGGCGACCTCCGCCCCCGCCTGCCCAACGCCCCCCTGTTCCACGCCATGCTTCTCCCCTTGCACTAAACGAGGGCTTTCCCCCGGCATGGCTGTTTGAGAATCAGGGGAACGAAGCCGCTTGGGATCAGGTGAGCACCCGTGTGACGATCAGGCTGCATGAGCCGTGAGTACTGCGGTTGAACCGGGTTCGACCGTAGAAGACAAGGAGGTGCGCTGTGGTGACCGCTCCGGGAACGGCGAGGCTACTGATCGGCAACAGCGGTGAGGCGGTGCTGGAGCTGGCCGTGGAGCCCTGGGCGGATACGCATCAGCTGCCCCCGCAGCAGACGTGGGTCGTGGTTACCCACGCTCCAGCGGATGGTTCATGGTCCGGGACCCTGCGCGAGAACGAGCCATTCCAAGTCGACTATCGGCCCGGATCCATCACGGTGTGGGTCAACGGCAACTGCTTCCACCTCACCGACGCGGCAGGGAACACGATCGACTCAGCCGACTGGAATTGCCCTGCCCAGGGCCGTGCCTCCTGATCTGGCGGGCACAGGGCTATTGCTGCGCTGCGGAAGTTCCGCCGATGGCTATCGGGCGGTCAGGCGCATGTTGATGTCCTTGGTGTCGACGTGGCTGGAGGCGAAGGTGCCGCCGACCCACCCGATGAGTTCGTCGCGCACATCATGGTCGGGGCCGGTGATGGCCTCGAGGAGGCTGGCGAAGCTCCGTGAGAAGCGCCCTAGCTCCTAGACTCCGTCACGAGATCGGGGGGTGCGGTGCCTGCCGGGTGTGGTGGTCAAGGAGGCGGGTGAGCGTCTGCGTGAACTGCTCGCGTTCGGCGGAGGTCAGCGGGGCGAGCAGCTCGTCGTGGAGGTCGTCCAGGATCTTGTCGAGGCGGCGGAGGTGCTGGCGACCCTGGGTGGTGATGGTGATGACATTGCGGCGGCGGTCCTCGGGATCCGGCGCGCGCTCGATGAAGTCGCGCTCGGCCAGTTCGTTGAGCACGCCGACCATGTCGCTGCGGTAGATGCCGGTGCGCCGGCTCAGCGTTGCCTGACTGTCGGGTCCGTACTCCTGCAGGGAGGCGAGCACGGCGTAATGCCACTTGCGGGCATCCAGGCGGCCCAGCCCCTCGCTCACCAGCCGATCCGACTGCGCGGAGATCAGCGACAACAGTCGACTCGCCCGTCGGCGCAGCCTGTCCGGTGTCTCCGTCTGGTCGTTGGGCATGTCCGCGGCTTCAGCTCTGCTGGTCATGGCACCCATCCTACCCTGTTGCGTTAGCCCCACTAACGATGTACTTTCGTTCTCGCCTGAAACGTTAGTCACATAAACGTTAGCTCTGTGAATTGAATGGAGATCGTCATGGCGACCACCACCCAGCCCTTCGGTACCGCGCTCATCGGCCAGACGGAGAAGACCCTCAACGCGATCCTGGATCGGCAGCTCGCCGAAACCGGCATCACCGAGCCCCAGTGGGTGACCCTCACGCTGACCGTGGTCGGTGGCGGGACCGTCGACCGCGCCGAGCTCATCCGCCGGGTCAGCGCCACCACGAAGTTCAACGAGGCATCGGTGGCCGAGCGCATCGCCGAGCTGACCGCCGCGGGGCTGCTGCGCGACGGCGGCGAGGCTCGCGTCCAGGTCAGCGACACAGGACAGGCGCAGTGGACCCAGGTCCGGACCGCCCTCGGTCCGATCACCCAGGGACTGTGGGGCGACCTGCCCGCTGAGGACCTGGCCGCCGCAGCCCGCGTCCTCAACACCGTCCTACAGCGGGCCAACGCCGTACTGGCCGACGCCTGAAGCCCCGGCGCCCGTGTCGGAATTCCCATCGACAACTCATCCCTCGCGAGTTGAGACCACGCTCAAGCCGTTCGGTAGCGGCATCCCCCAGGCCGATCTCGGCGATCTGCCCGATCGCTTCTCCCGCCCTCCTTGGCCCAACGAGGGCGCCGATGCCGGGCGCGACCACACCTTCCCGGCGGCACAGCGCCGGTGGTGCTCGGAGGAGGCGGCCAGTACGACGGCCACGGCGGGGGTGACAGGCATGAGAGGAGGGCGGCCGTTCCTTTGGGGGGTGGGGCTGGCCTGTTGCAGATGCCACCGACCGGTGGGTTCGGGTGCGGTGGCCTGCAGGTGTCGGTGGGGGCGTTTCAGGTTTCAGGATGGGCCAGGCGGCCGAGCAGGGCTACCGCGTCGTCGAGGGGCACCGGTTGGAAGAACCGCGCGTCGGCGCGCTCAACGGCGGCAATCGCGCGTGGGGCCAGGTCGGCGCCGGTGTCGGTGACGCGCAGTCGTTTGGCGCGGGTGTCGGCCGGATCGACTTCACGCTCGATGAGTCCTTTGCGTTCCAGGACGCGCACTACCTGGGAGGTCATCTTGACGTCGGTGCCGGCTTGGCGGGCGAGGGCCAGCTGGTTGGGATGCTCACCCTGGGTGTTGAGCCACCAGGTGCAGGCGAGCAGCACGAACTGCACGTGGGTGAGGTCGAGCGGGGCCAGGGCCGTGGCGACGTCACGCTGCCAGCGCAGGGTGGCGTGCCACAGCAGGAACCCGGGACTGTCACCGGGACTGAGGGGCATCAGCGAAGGGCCAGCTCGGCCAGCGAGGCCATGGTCTCGGGCCAGTCAGCGGTGATGCCCGGGCCGATCTGCGGGCCGGCCTCGTCGGCGCCGGCGCCGGTGATCTCCATCCGGTACACCACGCGGATCCGGCCCTGGCCGATCCGGTCGATCCGGTGCACGGTGCGCAGCAGCAGACCGTTGAAGCGCGCCTCGTCGACGAACAGTTCGTCTTCGACCGCCTCGGCAATGCGCAGCAGTACCGGGTCGTCCCCGGGCGGCGTCATCGTGATGTGCGTGCCCGCCGCGAACGGGCCATTCATCTCGATCTTCTCGATCTCAGTGTTCCAGGTGCCCCAGTTCTCCACGTCGGCCCAGAGCCGCCAGATCTCCTCGGGGGTGGCGCTGGTCTCGATGCTGTGCTCGTACTCCCACATGAGGGGTCTCCTCCACTAGATGCTCTATCCAGAGATTATCTGCGCAGAGACTATCTGTCCAGTGGTGCACGGGCGCTGTCGGCGGCCACCGCCGGAAGAAGCCTCACCAGTTCTGGCGGTGGCCTGGGCCTCGCCACACCGGGCAGCGAACTGGCCGGGGAGGGCTCGCAGGGGGCTCACAACTCGCGGAACCGGTTCACCCAGGGCCCGCAGGCAATACTCGCGGTGGCCCAGCACGTGCGAGATGTACAGCTCCTCGGGCCAGGCCAGCCGATCGCGTACGAGTAGACGTGCTCCACGAGCACGGCTACTGCCTCGGCCGGAGAAGTACGAGCTCGCGTGAGCAACGCTCCAGTGACCGGCAAGGGGGTCGCCGTGGCATCGGCCGTTCGCCGGACCCGTCCGCCCAACACGGACCTGGCCCGGCTCATCGAAGCCTGCGGTGCCAGCCACAAGTCCCTGGCCCACCGCGTCAACCAGCTCACCCGCCAAGCCGGGATACAGACAGATTACTCACACACGTCCGTGGCGAACTGGTGCCGCCGGGGCATGATCCCCAAGCATCCGATGCCGCAGCTGCTGGCCCAGGCGATCAGCGAACGGCTCGGACGCCCGGTCAACCTCGGCGAGATCGGGATGGGCGGGGCGGAGACAATCAACGCGGATGTGGGATTGGATTTCCCACGAGATCCCGCGGACGCCGTCCGCGTCGCCACCACGTTCTGGAGATCCGTGAACCGCCGCGACTTCCTCACCCAGACCGGCACCGGCTTCGCCGCCTCCGCGTTCACCACCCCCGTCACTCGCTGGCTGGTCTCCCCCACCGACGAGACCGCTGACCACCAGGGCAGCGGCCAGGTCGGCCAGGCCGACCTGGACGAGCTGCGGGACGCCGCCGACGACGCCCGGCGCTGGGACTCGAAATACGGCGGCGGGAACTGGAAGGCCAACTCCGTCACCGACTGCCTCGAACACCGGGCCGCCCCGCTCCTGCAGGGTTCCTTCTCCGACACTGTCGGCCGCGAACTGTTCTCCGTCACCGCCGAGCTGTCGCGGCTGGCGGGGTGGACGGCGTTCGACGTCGGCCAGCACGATGCTGCCCAGCGCCACTTCGTCCAGGCCCTCCGCCTCGCCCGCGCCGGCGGCGACGTCCAGCTCGGCTGCTATGTGCTGACCACCATGGCCATGCAGGCGTTGATGCGGGGCTTCGCCTCGGAGGCGATCGACATGGCCCAGGGCGCCTTCGAACGCGCCAGGCATGACGCGGTGCCCCGCGTGCTGGCGTTCACCAAGTTGATCGAAGCCCGCGCGCATGCCCGCGAGCACAACGCCAGGGCCGCCTCCCGGGCTCTGGCGGCCTCTGAGGGCCTCCTGGGCAAGGCGGATGCGGACAGCGGAGACGAGCCCGGCTGGATCGACTTCTATCACCACGCCCGCCTGTCCGCGGACGCCGCCGAAGTCTTCCGCGACCTGAAGAACCCCAAGATGGCGCTGGCCTGGAACAAGCAGGCCGCCGCCATGCCGACCGGCGTGTTCACCCGCTCGGTCGGCATGCGCCTCGCCATCGTGGGGACAGCACATCTGCAGGCCCGCGACCTCGACCACGGCCTCGAACTCGGCCACCGCAGCGTGGACATCCTTGCCCGTGTCCAGTCCACCCGGGCCAAGGACTACGTCGCCGAGTTCAACGCAGCCCTCGTCCCCTGGCGACGCGAGCCAGCCGTGCGCGAGTTCATGCAGCGCACCCGTGATGAGGCTCTTTGAATATTCCCACCTCATGCTCAGGGTGGGGCAGACCTGCTCTCCGAGATCCCCACCCACGGCCCGCGGGCCCGGGGGCGGAGTGGTGCGCCGTTGGATTCGCCTTGCAGCCGGCCGCACTTGGGGCCGGGCTCGCGCGCCGGTAGACCTCCAGCGTTGAACGCCACGGGGTCGGCACGTTGAACAGGGTCTGGATGCCTGTGAGTCTGCGCCGTCAAGGATCTGATACTGGAGTCGTACGCGGAGTTCGGCTTTATCAGGGGTGAGGGGTCCGCAGATTTTGGCCGCGGCAGAAGCCGTTGCCCTCGGCGTCCTGGTCCGCCTGAGCCCAAGCCCGATACAGCCAGGCACGTGGTGCATCTTTCCGGCCTACCAACGACGATGCCCAGAGTGATGCGGGTCACATCAAGGGCTGTCACGTCCGGCGGGAGTTGCTTGTCCCATGGGCGTCACCGGCACCGAAGCCGGTGCCCGACCCTGGGAGGTTGAGATGACCAACGGCCACCACGTCGTCGTTCTCGGCGCCGGCTACACAGGTATGTTCAGCGCTATCCGGCTGGCCCACCGCACCCGCCGGACCGGCGTAAAGATCACCCTGGTCAACCCTTCGAGCCGGTTCGTCGAGCGACTGCGGATGCACCAGATCGCCGCCGGGCAGCAGCTGGCCGACCACCAGATCCCCGACCTGCTCGCCGGTACTGGCGTCACGTTCGTCCAGGGCACCGCCACCGCCATCGATCCCGAGACCCGGCGCGTCACCGTCGACGGCGCCACATCCCTCGGTTACGACACGCTCATCTACGCGCTGGGCAGCTCGACCGACACCGGGAAGGTCCCCGGCGCCGACGTCCATGCGTTCACCCTCAACAGCCCGGAGATCGCCGGCCGGTTTGCCGCGCGGCTCACCGAGGTCGCCGCGGCCAGCGGCACGGTCACCGTCTGCGGCGCCGGCCTGACCGGCATCGAGGCGGCCTGTGAGATCGCCGAGAGCCACCCCGGTCTGCGCGTCACGCTGATCAGCCCGGACGAGCCCGGCGGCATGATGGGCGCCAAGGCCCGCGCCCACCTCCACCGCGCGCTGGGCCGCCTCGGCATCGCCCTGGAGACCGGCGCCCGCGTCACCAAGGTGCTGCCCGACGGCGTCGAGCTGGCTGACGGCCGGATCATCCGCTCCGACGCCTGCCTGTGGACCGCCGGCGTCAAGGTGTCGCCGCTCGCCGCTGATGCGGGAATCGCCACCGACGACCGCGGTCTGATCCTGGTCGACGCCACGCTGCGCTCGGTGTCCCACCCGGAGATCCACGCCATCGGTGACGCCGCCGCCGTACGCCTGGCCTGGGGACAGCTCCACGGCTCCTGCCAGAGCGGTCTGCCCACCGCCCAGTACACCGCCGACACCGTCGCGCGGCTGGTACGCGGCAAGGCCGTCAAACCGTTCCGCTTCGGCTACTACCACCAGCCGGTCAGCCTCGGCCGCCGCGACGCCCTCATCCAGTTCACCAGGACCGACTTCACTCCCCGCCGCCAGTGCCTCACCGGCCGCGGTGCGGTCGTGTACAAGGAGATGGTCAGCAGCAGCCCCCTCATGACGTACCGGTTCAGCAAGCGCATGAACGTCAGCACGATCGTCTCCAAGGGCGGCCGCGCCACCCGCAGGCCCGCGCCATGACCGATACCCGCTCCCGGCGCCGCGATCCACGCCTTGCCGTCCGGTTCGCGGCGCTGGCAGCATGAGCCGGTGATCAACACCGGAGCCGGGCAGGACCCGTACCTCGCACACCGCAGACTGCTGTTCGCCACCGCGTACCGGATGCTGGGCAGCGTCACCGACGCGGAGGACGTCCTCCAGGATGCCTGGCTGAAGTGGAACACCACGGACCACGACACGATCAGCCACCCCAAGGCCTACCTGGTGCGCACGGTCACCAACCTCTCCCTGAACCGCCTCACCTCCGCGCGGCACACCCGCGAAACCTACGTGGGCCCGTGGCTCCCCGAACCCCTGCTGACGTCCCCGGACATCGCGTCGGAGGCTGAATTGGCCGACTCCGTCTCCACAGCCATGCTGGTCGTACTGGAAACCCTCAGCCCTGTGGAACGCGCCGTCTTCCTGCTCCGCGAGGTCTTCGGCTACTCCCACAGCGAGATCGCCGAGACCCTCGAGCGCCCCGAGCCGACCGTCCGCCAGATCGCCCACCGCGCCCGCGCGCATGTCCAGGCCCGCCGCCCCCGCTTCGACACCGACCCCGACCGGCGCCGGCAGATCACCGCCCAGTTCCTGGATGCCTGCGCGGGCGGCGACCTCAACGCCATGATGGAACTGCTCGCCCCAGACGTGACCGCCTGGTCCGACGGCGGCGGCAAGGTCACCGCGGCCCGTCGCCCGCTCCACGGCACCGACCATGTCGCCCGCTGGCTTCTGGGCTTCCTGGCCAAACCCGAACTGGCCGACCTGACCATGGAGCCGGCCCTCATCAACGGCGAACTCGCCATCCTGGCCACCCTCGGCGGACACACCGTAGGCGCCCTCTCCTACGACATCGCTGACGGCTGCATCCACAACCTGCGCTTCCAGGTCAACCCCGACAAGCTCGGCGGGCTGAGCCCCGACAACAGCCTGGCGCTCCCTGAAGCAGTCACGCCTGGAGCCATTCCCGCACGGGCCCAGGTCGCGGCACGTCATCCAGAGCCGCCACAAACCATCGCTTGCGACGCCGCCGACGCCCTCGACGGAGCCGAATAGCCCCGAGGCCATCACATACAGGCGCTTCCAGCCCCCGTTGACCAAGGCAACAGCCTGGGGAGCGAAGAGCATCGTCGGCCGATTTCAAAGATCCGCATCACCCGCCGCGAACTGGGTGTCGCGGCCTGACCGCCGTCCCGTAGTCCGTGCGCTGCCCGCTCAGGGCTCGCTACCACCAACCCTCGGCCAAGGCTGGGTGGGCGGCACGCGAACCCGGGAGCTGGGGGCAGCGAGCTGCTGACGCAGCTGCCGGTTCTCCATCTGCTGCTGGTGCAGAGCACCAACCCGGGCCTCGACGTCGGCCTCGCTCCACGACACCATGAGGGGTGCGATGATTTGGTCGTGGTGACAGAGGCCGAGTGGGCTCGGATTCGGAAGGACCTGCGCTTCGGACAGGTCTTCGAGGGAACGGTGGCGAAAGTACCCCAACCCGGTGCGATCGGGATCTTCGTGGACATCGGGCTGAGCGTAGGAGGCTTTGTCGACGTCTTGCTGCTGCCCAAGGAGAGCGAGGCATGGCCCGTGGAAGGCACCGTGGCCGATTTCGAAATCTGGTGGGCTGACAGTCGTCAACAGATCCGGCTGAAGCCGTCCGATGCCCGGTATCTGCGGAACGACTTCACGCAATTCGTCGAACAGTGGCGCCCCAGTTGGTCATCTGACATCGGCCAGCCCGTTCGTGACCCGGGGCCTGTGACCCTCGACGAGTTGCAGGCCAAGCTTCTCTGACGGGCCGTCGGCCGACAGACCCCGCCCAGTCGGCCTCCCCTCCCCAAGATCACAGAGCGATCAGCCGGTACGCCATGGCCTCGTCGACGATCTGCTCGGCAGAGGCATCCTTCAGGGCGGCCTCCATCGGGTGAATGACCAGGTCGCTCAGAAGCTGATTCAGATCCCGTGATCGGTCACCGTGCGCAAGAGACATCGCGTGGGAGCCGTGCGCTTGCCGCTGCTTGTGCCGCGGTCAAAGCGAGGCGAGGAGCGTCTGCACCTCGGGCGAACCTGCGGGCGGTGCAGTCGGTGGCGAGGCAGTCGGGCCAGTGGTTTCCATCGAGCTGCTGCTGCGAGGCGTTCATGTCCTGCGGGTTAAAGGCGAGACTCCGGCCATCGGGGTATTCGTGGACGGCGTCCGTCAGGTAGCTCGCGCGATGCGCCGAGTGCTGTCTCAGGCGGCACTCGGTGGGGCCAGGGCAGGCTGAACGAGAGATCGTCGTCGATCTCGGCGCCGATGTGGTCGACGACGAGTGCGCGAACGAGGACCGGTTGTCGGGCCGCGAGTTGGTAGGCGTTGACGCCGCCGAGTGAATGCCCGAGCACCACCGCGTCGCGGATCTTGAGGATATACAGGAGGATGGCGACGTCTACGACATAGCCCGTGCGGGAGAGATCCACAGCGCGGCCAGAATAGCCGTGGCCCCGCTGGTCGGTCGCGATGACCCGTCAGCCCCCGCCCAGTTTCCGCGCCAGACCTATGAAAGTTCGCCCTTCCGCGACGTGACCGCGCAGGGCAAGCAGGGGCAGGCCCAGGAGGCTGTACTTTTCTGCCGTACCTTCGCCGCCTGGCCCTCGAAGAGGGTGATGTTGCCCGACGTGGCTGGGTTCGCTCAGGTGACCCGTGCGGCCACCAGGGTCTCGAAGGTGTAGGGCCGCAGCCCATCGGTACGGCCGGCGAAGTACCGCTGCTGGAGGTCTGCACGTGCGGGATGGTCCACAACCTTGAGCCCGCACCGGCTGATCAGCCTCTCGATCTCGGTGACCGGCCAGCCGGGCTGAAGAGGCTCGCCGGCAGCAGCCGCGATCGGCGTGTAGATCCGGGCGAATTCCGTGCCCACCTCGTCCAGTACACCGTCCTCGGCCCGGTAGGAGAACACCACCTCAGACCCGGGAGCGGCCGCCTCGATCGTGCGCAACGTCGACTCGATCGCCTGCGCCGTCAGATAGGGAGCGACACCCGTCCAGCAGAACATCGCTGGCTGCGTCCAGTCGAACCCGGCCGCGCCCAGAGCGTCCTGAAGCGGTTCGGCCTCGAAATCAGCCGGCGCGAACACCTGCGAGTCGCTGAGCGGCAGGCCGAGCTGCCTGACCCGCTCGAGCTTCCAGGCCTGGGAAGCGGGATGATCAACCTCGAACACCGTCAGCGAGCCGAGTAGATCCGGACGCCGCCACGCGAACGAGTCAAGCCCCGCGCCAAGAATCACGTACTGCGTGAAAGCGCCAGCAGCCAGCCGGTCCTCGGCGTACCGGCTGCGGGTGCAGACAGCCGCGCGGGACTCGCGACGGGCCGGGCCGGGGAATAACGGGTCGAACCGGTCTCGCAGCTCGCGCCATGCCGGGCCGACAAGCACCAGGGCCAGCACATCATCCAGTACCCACGGCGACGCCGTCTCCAAGCGAAACAATCCACGTGACACGGCCGCAAACATCGCCGTCCTGCTCGGCGTGCTTTCCATGCATTCCTCCTCGCCGACCAGAACCCGCGCGCGTTCACACTGCGCACTTCACACAATGCGCCTGAAGCGCCCTGACGGCCACAGCCAGATCGTCTGCCGCCACGATCTGCTCGCCATCGGCATCCTCCGAAACGGCCGGGCACACCACCATCACAGCCCCCTTGCAGGCACGATGGGGGCGAGCGCGGTGGCCTCCATGGAGGCGATCGCCTCCTCTGCGGCGGCTGCGGGCAGGGACTGGCTGGCGGCGAGTGCTGGCCACTTCTACCCCGCGGGTGAGGGACTGGGACTGGATTCGTACTACGCCGTAGGAGGCGTAGCCCAGCATCAGCCTGCCTCCCTGGAGTTAATTGGGGGCAGCAGTCCGTTGCCGGGCCACAAGGGGGATCCTGCTTCGGCCTGGGCCAGGTGTCGGCCGATCTCGGCGAGGACCCCGGTCCGGTCGGCGGGCCCGTACGCCCGAGACGCTCCAGACGTAGGGTCGACGGCGCGGACCTCGCTGTGCGGGCCGGCGCACACCAGGGCGCGGGCGACGTCCGGCAGGCCCAGGCTGAGGGCGTCGCAACTGTGGTCGCAGATGAGCTCCAGCAGGTCTTCGGTGGCTGCCTCCCAGTCTCCGACCTCTGGCCAGCGAGCGCCTGCGTCGAGTTCGTGGGTGAGCGTGGACAGCGGCACGATCTCGCCCGGCCGACGGCCGTGGACGAGGCGGTCATGGATGCGGGCGCCGTCGGCTGCCGAACGCGGGGGTGCAGCAGGGAGGCTGCGGCCACGACCGTGGTGTTGATCTCCTGGGCACCCGAGGGGTAGTAGGGCTCGTGCGCGAACAGCAGGTAGATGTCCCTGGCGGGGCCGGGTTCGGACTGGCTCACGAGGAGGTTCCTTTCTGCAGCGGTGGGTTCGGTGCACGACGAGCTGTCCGGGCGGTCCTCGGGCGCAGGGCCGACGGATACAGCCCCAGGGGCCGACCGGGTCGCGGGGCCTGGTCGGCGCCGGGCCTGCTGTCGTCTGCCATGCGCTCAAGGATCTGTGCCGCCTGGTGGACGAGTTGGAGCATCAGCCGCTCGCGGGCGATGAAGTCGGCGGAGACCGAACGGGTGTCCCAGTTGTGGAGCAGGCCGGCGGCGTCCCACAGCACGCCCTGTCCGACCTCGGCCGAGCGGCGCAGCTCGTGGCGGCTGCTGTCGGTGGCGGCCTGGACGAGGGAGGTCTGCAGGATGGCGAGGCGCTGGAGGTAGCGGCAGGCGGTGGCACCCTCGACCATGCGCACCTGATGGCGGGCCTTCGCGTCCAACCGGCCTGGGAGGCGCTTGGCGAGAAGCGGAGCCAGGAGCATCGCCGGCAGGGCAACATCGAGGGGCGCTCCGTGTCGAAGGGCGAACAGGCCAGCGAGCACGCTGATGAGGGTGATGGCAGCAGTGGTGAAGCGCAGCGTTCCGGGAACGGAGGCCACGGCGATGCGCTGGGCGGGGCGCCGGGTCAGCCAGCGCGGCGCCAGGCGCTGCAGGCGCGTCGCGCCCGGGGTCAGGACCCCGATCTGGTGGGGGATCTCGGGGGCACTGCCGTCGCCGGGGACGGTCCAGGCGAACCAGCCCCAGAGGGTGCGTTCGTGGATGAGAACGAGTTCGCAGGCGGCCGAGCAGGTGGGGTCGCGGACGTGGCCGGTCCGCAGGGCGCGGGTGCGTTCCTTCTCCCAGCGCCCCAGGTCACGGGTGAAGGGGCGCTCGCGGTGCGCGGCGGCGGTCGGCGGCGGAGTGTGAGGCGTGTCCGTCACGGGGTGTTTCCTTCCAGGTGGTGAACTGTCAGGGCCACGGAGCACGTGGTGCAGCGGCCGTCGCCGTTGGGGTGGGCGCGGCGGGGTGTGGGGCCAAGGCAGGTGCGGCAGAGCGGCCAGCCAAGGCAGGCGGGGCAGAGGTCTGCGCCAGGGGCGGTTGCGGGAACGCCGCAGCCGGCGCATTCGGTAAGGGCCCGGTACGTCAGGGCATAGCTCACCGTGCGGGCGGCCGCGGAGTTGGCTATCGGCTGCGGCGGCGCTTCGCCCCACCCGGGCTGGTCATTGCCCCTGCCCGCGTGGGCGGGCGGCGGGTAGGCCTGGGCGGCTCGCAGGCGGGCGGCGATGACCGCCCCGACCGTGTTGCGTAGCGGATGGGGCAGGGGCCGGTCCGCGATGACGTGCCGCAGCTGCTGAACGCTCCAGCCGGCCTCCAGCATTACGGTCACGACGTGGCCTTGATCGGTGAGCGCCTGGCCGGTCAGCAGCAGCTCGGGGTGGGACGCCCCGAGTTCGAGCAGCAGCCGGATCCCCGGGGGCATCGCATCCGCTGCGGGCGCGGTCGGCGGGGACACCCGTATGTCCGGCCGGTCCGACCGTTCCGGTGCATGCGGCGCGTCGCCGGGGCACGGACGGAGGGGTCTGGTGTTCTGCTGGGTGGTGTTCTTTGTGGTGGTGTTCTTAGTGGACCGATCAGCCAACGTAGGGTCATCCACTGGTGGAATACCCGACTCTGGTTTTGACCTGCTGCTTTGCAGAGCGGGCAGGTCGGTGATGAGGTAGGCCGCCGCGCCGAGGGTGCCATCTGGGCCGCGCCCGCGTTCGCGTACCAGGAAGCCGTGCTTCTCCAGCTCCTTGAGCCCGCTCTTGACGGCTGCGTCACCGTCGCGGCCACGGCGGGCGAGGTCGGCGACCGTCATCCGCCAGCCGTCCCGGTGCGTGGAGAGCAGTCCGAACAGGCCCTTGGCCTTGAAGGACAACGTGGTGGCGCGGAAGAGCCCGTTGGCGATCTGGGTGAACTGATCGGCCGCCATCACACCGCGGCGGATCCCCGCCGAAAGACCTCCGGAGTGTGGGGCTTCGGGGACCGTGGCCGCCACGTCGGCTTCGATCAGCTCGATGTCCAAGCTGGCCGGGCGGTCGGTAATGCAGTAGACGATCTCGCCCAGAGTGCCGTCTGCGCGGCGCAGCCGTTCACGGACCAGATAGCCGCAGGCCTCCAGTTCCCGCAGGCCGGTACGTACCGCTTCCCGCCCGTCCGGGCCCAGGTGCACCAGATCGGTGATGGTCACCTGCCAGCCGTTGCGGTGCGTGCTGACGTACCCAAAGATCCCCTTCGCCCTGAAGGAGAGCCGGGAGTCACGGAAAAGCCCGTTGGCGATTTGAGTGAACTGATCGCTGGCCATAGCGCCCCGGCGCACGCCCGCCCCAAAACGCCTCACCGCTCCGACCTCGAGCCGGGCCCCGTGCGGTGGCCAGGCCAGCGCACCGGTCCCACTGGTGCGGGACCGCCGATGGGCCTGGGTGCGCGGGCAGGCGTGTGAGCCATGCCGTCAGCTCACCCGCCAACGGCGACCAGGATGACGGCCACGAGACCCGACCACCGATCACGACCCGGCAACGCAGACCTCTAGCTGCCGTGGTCGGGGGCATGGTCGGGCCGACCATGCCCCCTCTCAGCCGAGTGCTCAGCCATCGGGTAGCTGGCTGCACAACCGGGAACGGGCCATGCGTAGTCCGTCCTGCGCAACCGGGCGAAAGTTCCGCGCAGCCGCGTTGCGGGGGGCGCTGCGCACTCCGCATGCACGTTTGTGATCCGCGCGCTCGCGCGAGTTCGGACGGCTCACTGTGCAGGCGCCCAGCGGAGCATGGTCGGGCTTGCGTCGGCACATCGGTAGCTGGGTCTGGGCGGCCGAGCGGAATGTGATCACCCAGCGGTCGCGCGTCTGCGGAACGCACCGGACGCGACCGCTGTCCGCCAGCTCGCGGCTCGCTCATGGTCGGACCTGTGGTCGGGCCGACCATGCGCCCGACCATGGTCGTCGTGTCTCCATCGTGACCATGGCCGGGGGTTCATGGTCGGTGGTCGGGTCGGGGCCGCCAGGTTTCCTCAAACTCAGCAACATTCGTTCCGACTTGGGAGTTTGACCATGCCTCCTGGAAAGCAGGTCTCACAGAATGAGGCCGCTGCTGCGACGGCGGCCGGTGCCCGGCTGGAAGCGATGCGCCGCCGCGTCCGCCTCTCCCGGGTGGCGGTCTGGGCTGTTATCGCGGCCGGCCCCATCGCCCTGGCCGTAGCCCTCACTTCCCTTCCGGCCAGGGCCGAGGCCACCCCCGCGGCCCCGCCCATTGCCGTGCGCTCCACGGCGGCCGCCGTCGACCCGGGCGGCTATGCGCAGGTGTTCATGAACGCCTGGTTGCGCAGCAGCGCGGAGGACGAGACGAGTGCGCACGCGCGGCTGGCGAAGTCAATCGCGCCGGACGTCTCGCTGCCCACCTCGGGGCTCGATGCGCAGTCGCTGCCTGAGTCTGTCTCGGTGGTGCGCAGCGTGCAGCGTGCGCACGGTGCATGGGCTGCGACGGTGGCTGCGCAGTACCCCAATGGTCCGGTGCGGTACTACACGGTGCCCGTGGCGTCGGACAGTGCGGGTGCCTCGTTCACGGTGACCGGTGCACCCGCCATGGTGGCCGGCCCGGCCCGGGCTACGACGGCGAAGCCGTCGTACACCGTGATCGTCCCCCAGGGGGATCTGTCCTCCGCCGTCAGCGAGTTCCTCGCCGCCTACCTGACGGGGGCCGGCGAAATCGACCGCTACCTCGCCCCCGGCGCGAAACTCACCGCGGTCTTACCCACCCCGTATACGTCGGTCTCTGTCGAACAGGTACTGGCCGCCGAGAAAGCCACAGCCGCCAATCAGGGGCCGGCGGACGGCACAAGCGTGCGCGTCCTGGCCCGGGTCGAAGCCCAGAACTCCGTCGGCCGGTGGCCCCTGGCATACGAATTCACACTCACGGCCCGCTCAGGCAGATGGGAAGTCGCCACGCTGGAGTCCGGGACAGCTCGGGATGGAGGTACCCGGTGACCACGGTGCACAGTCTGGTGCTCGCCGGAGAGCTCAACGATCTCGGTGACAGCTGGATCAGCATGTTCAAGGAATGGGCGACCAAGGGGTTGCAGGCCGGGCTGGTCTGCCTCGTCGTCGTCATCATGATCCAGAAGTTCAGCCTCAAGGCCGGGATCGGCGCCCTACTGCTGATGATCATCGCGCTCGGGCTGTACAACTCGCGCAATGACCTGGCGAACATGTTCACCGACGAGGTGAAGAACCCGTCCAAGGGAGGGCCCGCCCTTCCCGGCATCGTCCGGCCCCAACTCCCCGCCTCTCATGTCCACTCACCGGATGCTGGGGGCTGGCTATGACCGCGGCAGCCGCGCGGGTGGGCCGCTTCTATACGGCCGCCCGACGCCATCCTTGGGTCCTGGGCAAGGTCGCCGACTGGAAGATCCCGTTCGGCCCGTACACGCCCGCGCAGATCGCGGTCGCCGTCGGCGGCGGCTTTCTTCTGGTCAAGACCATCGGCTGGTGGTCGTGGATGGGGCCGGTGCCCCTGATCGCATGGGTCCTGGTCATCTGGATGGTGCGCACGCCCAAGATCGGCGGCCGCGCGCCGATGCAGGGCGCTGTGGGCTGGGTGCTGCTCGCCTGGCAGCCCCGCGGCGGGCGGATCGGCGCACGAGCCGCCCGCGATCGCGCTTCCCACCCGTTGCTCGGCGGCTTCACCATCGAGGCCGCGCCCGGCCCCGCAGAACCGACCGCATCCTCGCCTTGGAAGCGAGGCCCTGGCTCGGCGCCGCATCCACGCCCGGCCGCGGAGCGCTCGCCTGCACCCCGCCCTGCACAGCCAGATGCCGCCGCGGCGGGCCCGACGTCGGGTGTGCAGCAGCTGCTCGAGCGCGTCAAACAAGGGGGTGCGCAGTGAAGGTTCCGATCCGCCATATCGCCGGGCACCTGGTGTGGTCGACGCACGGCAGCGTGTGGGCAATCTACCGCCTTCACCCCGGCCCGGACCCCCAAGGGCGGCGTGAGGAGAGCGTCCAGGGCACCTACGTGCCCGCAGCTGTCCGCGACGAACAACTGGCGAAGATCACCCACTTGGTGCGGTCGCTGTCCGGGGCTCCGCGCCTGTACGGCCTGTGTGCCCAGGTCGATGCGGGTGAGATCGCCCTGCGCATGATCGAGGGTATCGAGCCGGCCGAGCAGGCACCCGGTGATGGCCCGCACCCGTGGGTGGAGAACGTTGAGGCCACGCTGGATCTGCTGGACGAGCAGGAGATGCACCGCCGCACCTTGTGGCTGGCCGTGCCCCTGCAGAGCGAAACCCGCGGCATACAGGTGTCAGCGTCGCTCGGCGCGGCGTGGGCTGAGGTGGCTCCGATGCTGGGCATGCACCTGACGCCGGTGGCCCGGCGCGAGGTGAGCGCGTATCGCGAGCAGGCCGCGCGGGTGGAGGCCGCGCTCGCCGGGGGCATCGCTTTTCGCCCGGCCCGTCCGGCGGAGGTCGTGTGGATGATCCAGCACGCCCTGCACCGTGGTGTTGGTGAACCGCTGCTGGCACAGGCGGAGAGCAGCGAGATGTACGGCGGGCAGGTGCGGGGTGGGGTGTTGCGCTCCCCCAGCTACGCCGACCTGGGGCAGATGCGTCTGCAGGAAGGCGGCATCGACCCTGGACTCGATGAGGTCGACGAGCTCCAGGGCGCGGGCCAGATCACGCGGTCGGGCCGCACGGCCTGGTGGCGGCTGAAGGCCGGCTCGCCGCTGGGGCGGCGCTGGCTGCAGGTTGAGTCTGAGACGGGGATGGGCTATCAGGCGCAGTTGGCACTGGCCGAGTGCCCGCCTGCGGTCAGCCAGGATGCCGCGGATCTGTTCGCTCAGCTGGAGCTGCTCGATTTTCCAGTCGACTACGCCGTCGATTTGGCCTTGGTGCCTGCGGAAAAGGCCCGCCAGCAGGTGCGGCGCAAGAAGAACGAGCTGATCGACCAGGCCGACCAGTACGACGCCCGCCTCACCGGCATGCCCGCCTCCTTGACCGAGGCCGCCCGTGATCTGGGCGAGCTGGATGCCCGTCTGTCGCGTACGTCGGTCGAGGTCGAGGTGCAGTCGGTGACCGTGCTCACCGTATGGGGGCCGACCGCCGCCGTGTGCGACGCCCGGGCCCGCGCCCTGGCCGCGCTGCTCGCCTCAGCCGACTACCGGGCCGTGCGCCCAGCCGGCCTGCAGGAAGCCCTGTTTGTGCTGGGGCTGCCCGGCACAGCACGGCCCGGTGTCGTGCGGGAGTTCACCCAGCATCAGATCAGCGAGGACTGGGCGCTGTCAGGGGCCTTCACCTCTGCGGAGGTCGGCGACCCCACCGGCATGTTCCTCGGCATCGACCTGGACTGCGGGACCACCCGCCCCGTCCTGATCAACGTGGCGGATGCGCCCAAGGTGGAGGCGTCCGCCTCGATGGGCATCGTCGGGGACCTCGGCGCGGGCAAGAGTGTCCTGCAGAAGCTGATCGCGGAAGCAGTCTGGGCACGCGGCGGCTGCGCCATCTGCATCGACCGCACCCCGGTACGCGAGTGGGCCACCTTCGCCCGCACCGCCGCTAAGGGCCGCGCCCAGATCATCGACGCCGCGCGCGCCCAGGTGTCCATCGACCCGCTGCGCCTGTTCGGCGGACCGGAGGGCCGCCACTACGCCTTGTCCTACCTCACCTTGCAGCTCGGCATCGGCCCGATGAGCACCCACGGTGAAGTCCTGCACCACGCCGTCGAACAGGCCGCCGCCTGCGCGCAGCCCTCCATGCACCGCGTCTTGGAAGTCCTTAAGGAGATGGCCGCGCGCGAGGCGGGCAAGCGGCAGGACGCGGCCGCCACCCTCGCCGGTCTCCTGCGGGTCGTCGCCACCCACTCGCTGGCCCGCATGGTCTTCGACCCGTCACTCGCGCCGGTCCGCCTGGACGCCTCCAGCGCCTGCGACATGATCGTCATCACCACGGCCGGACTGACGCTGCCGCCCAAGGCCGCGTTCGACAAACCGGAGGTGCTGCACCAGCAGCCCCTGGAGGCGCTCATCGGCCGCGCCGTGCTCTACCTGGTCGCAGCCCTCGCCCGGCAGACGGCGTTCGCAGATCCCGAGCGGTTCACCGCCGTGGTACTGGACGAGCTGTACTGGCTCACGTCCTCGGCCGAAGGCACCGCCCTCGTGCACGAGATCCTCCACGACGGCCGCAAGCACGGCGCCGGCCTGCTCGGCGCCTGCCACGACGCGCTCGAACTCGGACCCGACCGCGGTTTGATGGCCTACCGGGCCCTGGCCCGTACCGCAGACCGCGAACGTGCCCGCCGCGGCCTGGAATTCGTCGGGCTCGATCCGGAAGATGGCGAACTGCTGCGGCTGGTCACGACGGGCCTGTCCCCTGTCGGCCACAGGGGCCGCGAGGGCGAGTTCCTGCTGACCTGCCCGCGGCAGAACACCGGCCGCATCAAGGTCTCCATCCCCCGCATCGCGCGCATCGCCACCTCCATCACCACCACACCAGGACGCCGCACGGGCCCACGCGCCGCGGCTTCCGTGCCGAAGCCGCTCCCCGGTGACGCCTTTGAAACCCGTTCAAGGGGACGTGTCTGATGCCCACTGCCAGGGACGGCTCACGGCGTATCGCCGCCGCCGTGAGCGTCCTCACCGTGATCGCCTTCGTCATTGCCTCAGCCTTGCTCGCCCTGGTGGTGGGCATACCGGACACGTGGTGGCCGCACGCCGCAGGCGCGTTTGCTGCCGACACCGCGCACCATGATCCCTGCACCCCGATGATGGGCCCGGCTACGGCGTACTGCGAGCATGGCGCCGCATGCCCCGCCCCCAGCCGGCGTGACGTGGCCGCAGAGGCGTGGAGGCTGCTGCCTGCCGGTGCAGGCGCGGGTGCCGTCGTGCTGGGGCTTCTGCGCAGTGCTGCTGGGCAAAGGTGGCGCTGACGTGTTCCGTCCCGACCGCCCGGCCTGGCATTCCGCCGGATTCGTCCTCCTTCTCACGGGCGTTTTTGTCCTGGCCAATACCCAGGTCGTCTACGCGGCCAGCAGTAACAGCGAGACCGGGGACCTGCTGGCCCCACTGAACATTGCCTCGTCCGAAGGCGTGCCGATCGACGGCTACGACCTCAACGCGTCGGGCGGCTCCATCGTCGCGTTCAAATCCCAGGGCCTGGCCTTCGCCCTGTCCGGGCTGTTCACCCTGATCCGCTTGCTGGTGGGGCTGGCCGGGTGGGCCATCGAGGTCGCCTTCCGCTTCCCGCTGCTCAGTCTCCTGACCCGTCCGGCGCAGAAGGCGGCCGACACCTACGACACCGTGGTCGTCGACACCCTCGGGCTCAAGGGACTCCTGCTGGCCTGGGCGTTCGTCTTCGCCGCCTTCATGATCGTGCGGGGTCGGGTGGGCCGCGGTCTGGGGGAAATCTTCCTTACCCTGCTGATCGGGGCGATCGCTGCCTCGGCGCTCATCCGCCCCGACACCCTGCTCGCCCAGTCCGGACCGCTCGGGCAGGCCCAGCAGGTCGGCACAGAGGTCGCGCAACAGAGCATGGCCGCCTACGACTGGGGCGGAAAACTCGCCAGCCGCGGTCCCTGCGATTCCATGGCCGGCAACGCCGAACGCACCTGCCTGGCCCAGCCCGGTCAACAGCCCACCGCGGCAGCGGCGGTGGCCCACCCGCTCCAGGACGCGCTGACCAACGCGCTGGTCGTCAAGCCGTACATGCTGCTGCAGTACGGACGCATCCTCGACCCGGGCAAAGCCGGCGACCGCCCGGCCTACGCCGTGCACCTGAAGTGGGTCAGCGGTGGCTACAAGCCCAAAGGTGATGCCCCGGGCGGGCCGTGCAGTCTGATCAAGGGACCGGCCAAGCAGTACTGCCTGGCGGGGCAGGGTGGTGCAGCCCCCAACCCGGACGTCCTGCCATCCCTGACTCCGGCCGGTGACCTGCTCGATACGCCGCACCCGGTCCTGGGCGAGGACGACCAGGAGTTCGCTGCCTTCCTCGCCGACCTGAAGAAGGCGGGGCCGGTCGGCAAGGCGTGCGCCGCCTACGCGGACAAGCCCACCTGGTGGCGGGTTGGCGGCGCCGGACTGCTGCTGGTCGCGGCGCTGTTCATCTGCGGGATGCTCCTCTCCAGCGCCGTCGTGCTCCTGGGAACGCAGGGCATCTGTGTGGCAGCCGCAGCCGCGGGCTCGGTCACCTTCATCGCGGGCATGCTGCCCGGGCCGGCCCGCCAGTCGGTGTGGAAGTGGCTGTCCCTGTGGGGCATCGCCATGGTCGCCGTCGTCGGGATCTGTGCGTTCATTCCGTTTTTCGGGATCGCCGTCGACGCCACCCTCACCAACGGGCCCCAGCTGATGGTGGAGCGGATCCTGCTCATCGATGTCCTGGCCATCGCCGGGGCGGCCGGTCACCGCCGCCTGCTCAGTGGCATCAGCTCGTTCGGGCGGCGGATGGCGATGCGGATGCGCTACGCCAAGATCGGCGGCACCCACCTGCCCGGCGACACCTCCGAACTCGGCGCCGCCCTCGCCATGAACTCCCCCGCAGCGCTTGGCGGATACGGCGGCGGGCTGCGCGCCTTTGCCGGCTGGGGCGGTGGCCGGTTCGCGATGCTTGGCACCCGCCAGCGCCTCATGGGCGCCCTCAGCTTGCTGGCCGACGGGACGGGTATGCCGGTGGACACCGGCCGCCTCCTCACCGACGCCACCGCAGAGGCCGGGCGCGGGCTTGCCCCGCTCACCGCGGCCGCCGCCGTGGGCGGCCTGGGCGCACGGCTGGGTGTCAGGAGCGGGCACTGGCTGCTGGTCGGAGGCCGTCCGGACAAGGAGCAGCTGGCCAAGTGGCGCAAGCCCACCGCGGACGGCGACGCGGACGGCGGCGGGCTGCCAGGCGGCGGGGTCGGTGGTCCGGGCAGCGGGGGGCCAGGTCGCCCCGGCGGGCCGCCGGACCGGTACCGCAATGCGGACGGCCAGATCGTCGACCGCCGCACGAACAAGGTGCTGCACGACCAGCACGCCGACCGGACCCTGCTCTCCACCCGGGCCCACAACCGGCTGGTGCGCTACCGCGGCTACCGCCTCCTGCACCGCGGCGGCCGGACCGTATACGGGGCAACCGCCGGGCTCCCGGGCACTGTCCGGCGCACGCGCGCGGGCGACACCGCCTCCTCGCGCTATGCCCAGGACGCCCGCCAGCAGGTACGCGTGTGGGCCAACACCGTCCGCGAGGACGGCCGCGCCTGGCAGGACACCGCACGCCACGCCTCCCATGTCGTGCGGGAGAACACCGACGATCGCGGCGGCCCCGGCCCGTTCACCAGCCGCCGCCTGCCCACCACGGGCCCATCGACCGGCGCCTTACGCCCGCCGGCCCCGGCGCGAGCCACGCCCGCCAGCCGAGATCCCCACCGTCCCACTCCCGCCCCCGCGCCACCGGCCCCGGCAGCGCACACGGCCGCGACCGACCCCTCCTCCGCACAACGCCCCGTGTCAGACCGTGCTGACCTGCGTCCCCGCCGCGCTCTCAACGAGGCCGTGCTGCCCGGGGGCGGGAGCGCCCGCAGCCAGGCACGTCAGCAGGCACGGGCCCGGATGCAAGAGCTGATGCGCAGGACCGCACCCCAAGCCGAACGCCTGCGCCAGCAGCGGGCGCAGCCCCCACAGGACGACGGCGGTGAGCAGCCGTGACACGCCCGTGGCGGCGCCGTGCCCGCAGGTGGGGATGCCTCACCGCAGTGCTGGTGTTCGTCACCGTGTGCTGTGCCGTGCCGGCATCGAATGCGATCAGCTCGTATATGACGCTCCTGCGGCGTGGCCAGGACGACGCAGGAACCGCTGAAGGGGGCAGCGCGGCGGATATCCCGGCCCGGATGCTGACCGCGTACAAGAATGCCGCCGCCAAGGTCGCCACGTACGTGCCGCGGTGCCGTGGGATGCGCTGGCCCGTCCTCGCGGGGATCGCGAAGGTCGAGTCCAACCACGCCGCTGGCCGATCCATCGCCGCCAATGGCGATATCCGACCCCGGATCTATGGGATCGTGCTCAACGGCTCCGGCCAGGGCGGCAACACCACAACCGTGGCCGACACCGACGGCGGCAAGTGGGACGGCACCGCAAGCGGCGAGCGCGCCGTCGGACCGTTCCAGTTCCTCCCCTCCACCTGGGAGACCGCCGGCAAGGACGCCAACGACGACGGGGCAGCTGACCCGCACAACGCGGACGACGCCGCCCTCGGCGCGGCCGTTGATCTCTGCGGGAGGGGCCGGGATCTGACGCAGCGTTCGCAGCTCGAAGCGGCCATCTGGCAGTACAACCACTCGAGGGCCTACGTCAGCGAGGTGCTGGGCTGGATCGACCAGTACACGGCCGCCGCCGCTGGCCCGGCGACGGTGAAGCTGACCGGCACGGTGCGCACCGTGGTTGAGGCCGCGCTCTCCCAGAAGGGGGTGCCGTACTCGTGGGGTGGCGGCGATGCCAGCGGTCCCACCTACGGGATCTGCTGCACCCCCAGTGGCAGAAGCGGTGCTCACATCAGGGGTTTCGACTGCTCCGGACTGACCGTGTACGCGTACGCGAAGGCGGGCGCCCGGCTTCCACGGACCGCCGCCGCACAGGCCGGTGCCGGCCGAAGGATCCCGGCCCGCTTGGGCACCAGCGCCCTCAAGCCCGGTGACCTCGTCTTCTATGCCTACGCTCCCGGCCGCGACGCGACGATCTACCACGTCGGGATCTATGTGGGCGGCGGGCAGATGGTCAACGCGGCCCGCCCGGGGACTGTGGTGCGCCTGGACGCCGTGAGCGCCATGTCCGGCTACGCGGGAGGAGCTCGTCTGCTGTGACCACCCCACCGCGCTCCCCACGCTCCCCAGGTCTGCTGGTACTGAGCACCATCCTGCTGGCCGTCGCCGGTGCCCTCCTGCTGGGCGTGCCCGGCTCGCAGGAGCCTTCCGCCCCGCCGGTGGGCCGGCCTCGGCCCGCCGCCGTTCCGTCACCGGTGCGCGCTGCGTCTGCTTCGGGCCCGCCGGCCCCCACCCCGTCTGGTCTCGCGGCGCCTCCCCGTTCAGCGCCCCGCGGCGTCCTCTTCGCTCTGCCGCCGCAGGGCGAGGGGCAGGCTGGTGACGCGGTCATTCAGCGCAGTCTCGAGTCAGCCTGGCCGGCTGACCTTGTGCCTGCTGATGAGCGGGTGTTGCTCGAGATGGGCCGCGCGCTGCTGCGGGCGGACGCCACCGGGGCCGGTCGCGCACGGTGGCCCACCGTCTTCCCCACCTCCGGCCGGGCAGTGGCCCCGGCGTTTACGGCCGCGAGCTGGCGCGTCCAGGCCGCGATCGCCCGCCGCGAGGAGGCTCCTGACCGGGCGGTGGTGCATTTGGTGTGGGCGGGCGCTGACCGGGGCGGCACCTATGCCGAAGGCCGCATCACCAACTGGCACTTCACCCGCACCCCATCGAAGAAGGAGGGCGCCCGGTGGATACCGCAGCCCCCTACCTGACCGGTCAGAGCGCCGCCTCGGCATCCGCTCCGGTGCTCGGCCTCGTCCTCGTCCTCGTTCACGCCGCAGATTGGGTCGTCACGTACTGGTGGGCAGCGGCCCTGACAGTGGTGGCGGTATGGGCGGCGGGTGAGGCGGTGGTGCGCCGCCTGGCGCGGAAGGCCTCCGCAGAACGCATGGCCCTCGAGCTCGTACCGTCGCGGCACTTCGACCCCGGTCTGGAGGAGATCTTCCGCCGGGGTGTCCAGCTCGCCCGGGCCTCGACGAGCATGCCGTGGTGGGCACCGCGCCGCTCCAAGGCGGTGCAGGTCCGCCTGCGCGCCGACGGCTCCAGAGCGCTGCGCTACCGCATCGAAGGCCCGGCAGGCGGCGAGCGTCTGCTGTCGATCACCCCGTACGGTCCGGCCGTCACCGTGCAGCGGGCCCGTCCCCTCGCCGACAAGCCGCGCAAGCATGTGGTGCGGGCGGAGTTCATCCTGCGCGGTAAGCCCACCGCGCCCCTGCGTGAGGTCCCCTTGGACCCGGATCCGTTGCAGCCACTGGTCGACGCCGTCTCGGACCTGAGGGCCGAGCTAGGTGATCTCGCCGAGGTCCGCCTCGACATCCAGCGCTCCCCCAAGTGGGCCCTGCGGGCCCGCCGTCTGCAGCTGATGAGCAACGCGCGCCGCGCGGAGCGGCGCGAAGCCCAGCGGGCCGCCCGCTGGGTGCGCCAGGACGCCACCGGTATCGAGGACTCGCTCAGCTGGCAGCTGCAGCAACTGGCCACCGGCAAGCAGAGCGGCGGCCGCCGCCTGGTCATGCCGCCCGTCCCACGCCGCGTGGATCCGGCCGAGGCACTGGGCAAGCTCGCCGAGGACGACCACGTGGTGCGGGTGCAGCTGCTGGTGATGTGCGCCTCGAACACCGAGGGCCGTGCCCAGGCCAGGCTCGCGCAGCTCCAGGCCGCGCTGGATGTGTTCGGTGCCGGATCGCGCTGGGCGATGCGGGGCTGGAGGGTGGGCCCCTGGCGGATCGGCGCGGACCGCTGGCCCAGCCGGCGCGGCTTCGAACGCCGCTGGACGCTGGGCCAATGCCAGCCGCCTCGTACGAACTGGGCCCGGCTGGACGAGCTCACCGGCCTCCTCAAGCCACCCACGATGCACTGCCGCCTGCCGCTGCTCGCCGGCGACCTGCCGACATTCGCGCATGGGGACCCTGAGCTGTTGCTGCAGGGGATCTACCGCAGCCCGGACGGCCGCCGGCGCCTGGTCGCCACCTACGCCAAGGAGACCCTGTTCGAGGTCGGGGTGGGCAAGGCGGGCGGCGGCAAGACGGAGAGGGCCCTGGCACAGGCGATCGGCTGGGCGCATGCCGGCGGCGGGCTGATGTTCCTCGACCCGCACCGCGACTCGTGGCCCAGGGCTCTTCCCTTCCTCGCCCACGACCACCTGATGCAGCGCATCGCGCTGATCGACCTCAACGCCCACTCCCCCGCCGCGCAGCTCAGTTGCTGGAACCCGATCGGCATGCACCAGGGCCAGGCCGCCCACGAAGTCGTCGAGGCGACCGCCGACGCGTATGCGTCCGTCCTGGGCTGGGACGACACCACCGCGCCCCGCGCGCTGACCATCATCCTCGCAGGGCTTGCGGTGCTGGTGGCCGTCAATGAGGCCGCCTGCCAGGCCGGACGGCCAGAAGACCAGGCCACGGTCTTTCACCTGCGGTCGCTGCTGACAGACCCGCTCTTCCGTAGGAGCGCGCTCACCGCCGTCGAGACACGCCTGGACGAGGAGACCCGCTCCTGGTGGCGGACGGTGTTTCCGACACTGCCCGCCGACGCGTTCTCCGTCGTCCTCAACCCCATCGCCCGTCTGGCTGCGAACCCCGTCACCTGGGCCTTCCTCGGACAGCCCACAGGCGCCTACAACATCCGCGCCGCCATGGACTCACGGATGATCGTGTGGGTATGTCCGGGCGGGAACGGGCCTACCGACCGGCTGATCACCGCACTGCTGGCCCGGGATCTGCTGCGGGCCGTCCGCTCGCGCCGCGACACCGCGGAAGAGCGGCGGGTGCCGTTCCGCCCGTACTTCGACGAACTGATCACCCTCACCGGCGCGGCCCCCGAGACCATCGCCGCCATGTTCGAGGACTTCAGAAAGTACAAGGTCCACGTCCACGGCATGACCCAGCTGCTGGCCCGTCTCCCGACCCCGGTGCGGCTGTCCTTGGTGCAGAACGCCTCCACCCTGGCGTCGACCGCGGGCTCGCAGTCCGCCATCGCCCCGATCACCGCGGAGTGGGGGGACCGCCCCAGCCCGGATGTCGTGGCCGCCCTGGACCGCTTCGATCACTACATGTCACTGACCGTCGAGGGCCGCCGCGTGGGCCCCGTCAAGATCACTGGCCCCCACCTCGATGAGGTGTTCGCCGACTACGCCCGCCCAGGCCAGACCGCAGCGCTGGAGCGCGCCGCCCGAGCCACGGCACAAGCCGCCCCGATGAGCCAGCTCACCGACCGGGCTGAACAACAGCTGGCCCGCGTGAGCGATTTCCTCGCCCATCACTCCTCGTCCGCCCCGTCAGCCGTCTACCTGCGGAAGAAGGGATACAAGTGACCACCGCCTTCGAAACCGGGCCCTCCGCCCATACGCCCAGCCCCATCGAGCCGCTGCCGCACCAGCTCCTGGCCGTGCTCGGCCAGCACCGCATGGCCACTACGCACCAGCTCCACACACTGCTGCGCCCAGGTACCGCACGGCAGACCATCTCCGCGCCCCTGAACAAGCTGCGCCGCGACGGCCTGGTGGACTACATCGTGCTGCCCGCCTCCCAGCGGTCCCGCGCCTGGTACCTCACCAGCGAAGGTGCCCGGCTGACCCGGGACTTCCCCGCCCTGCGCGGCCGTCCCCCCTATCCGATCAGCTCCACCACAGCGGCCTCCGTGAAGACGCCGCACACCCTGACCGTGCTCCGCACTCACCTCGCGTTCGTCACCGACGCCCGCCGACGGGGCGACGAGCACGGGCACCTGGACTGGACACCCGAAGTCCCTCACCCCCTGAGCGACGGCGAGCGGGTCATCGCGGACGCGGTCATGCACTACACCGTCGTCGAGGGGGAAGAGCGCACCAAGATGCGGGCGTTCATCGAAGTCGACCGGGCAACCATGGGCAGCGAACGCCTCGCCTCCAAGCTGATCCAGTACGCGCGGCTGTGGGCCTACGAGCCGCAGCCCGTAGGCCGGCTCCGCACACGCCAGCCAGCGGTTGCCGGAGCGGCATGGCTGCGCTGGTACCCCGTCTTCCCACGGGTGCTGTTCGCCCTGACCGGGGCCTCCCGGTATGTCCTGAGCCAGCGGATCAGCGACCTGCAGGCCATGGCCGCCCAGCACCCCTTCGTCAGCGCGCTAGCCCGACAGGTCCCCTTGGGCGCAGCAGTCCTGGAAGACCTCGAAGAGCAGGGGCCCACCAGTGACGTCTGGTTGCCCCTGGCGGGCAGTGGTTCGCGGGCGTGGACCGAGCTGTGACACCCCATGGGCCGTGGGCGAAGGACTCGGGCTTGCATCTGTTCCGGGACCAGTCGGCGTGTACGCGCTCGGCAGCACGGCAAGAGCCAGATGGGCAGCCCCTCGTTCACCATCCCGGGGACCATACGGGGCCGCATCGAGGCCTACGAACAACATCAATTCCTTGGAGGCCAAGTGACCAGCAACAGGCGAATCAACAGCCGTCCCAGAAGTGGCCGGATTCATCTCAGGTTATGCGACTGAACTCCAGTATACAGGTGGGAAGTTGCCTGGCATATGCGGAACCTTACAGTCATGCAAACTGATCATTCGCAGGCACACCAGACCGTAACCCCGGACCGATGTTCGTGGGCGACGCAGGCAGCAGACATGTCACACCGCATCTTACGGGGAGGCATCGTGAAACGCCGCGCACACCGAATCCCACATTCCGCTGCTCGCCGAAAGCTCACCGCTGCATCCCTCACGCTTTGCGCTGCACTGATCATGACCGCGTGCGGCTCGACCGACGGGAAGAAGCACGAGACAACGGGCCAGCCCCTGCCACCCGCACCATCCCCAACGGCGTCTGACACCACTGAACCAAAGGAAACAGCAAAGAAGGAAGCAATCGCGACATACCAGGCCTACTGGCAAGAGATGGAGAAGCTCTATGGAGACCCAACGGGCAAGAGTGCCCATCTTGATCAGTACGCCGCATCTGCAGCCCTCAAAAACGCTGAGGCAGACGCCAAGAGCACCCATGCACGTGGACTCATCAACACGGGCGACGTCGCTGTCAACGATCTGACCGTCACCACGGTCGACCCCTCCGGCAAGGTTGCTAACGCGACCATCTCCAGTTGCCTGGACATCTCCCAGTGGCAAACCGTGGACGCAAAAACTAGGAAACCGGTCTCCCTGCCGGACAACCGGCTGACGAAGTACCTGATCGTCAGCACCGTCGAGAGATATCCGGAAGGCTGGCGCGTCACTCGTGATGATCCCCAGGGGAAATCATGCTGACTCGCTGCGTGCCCCTTTCCCTGTTATCAATCCTCGTGGTGCTCTCTGCCCCCGTCTCAAGCCACGCGGAAGTCAACCACAAGGCCGACGGCGGGACCCATTGCGGTCTGTACACGTGTGAGGTTGAGGTCGACGCCCCTGGACAGGCAGGTGGCCAGGGGGGCGGCGGCAACGGCACACGCGGTACGAACGGAGGGGGTTCATCCGGTCACGACGACGGAACGAGCGTCAATGTCTGCACCTATAGAGTCGCAGACCCGCAACCACCGGCCGGAAGCCTGGACTGGGAGGGTCACGCCCCGGGCGACGGGGCCGTGTATGAGCAAAGATGCACAAGGGACAGAGGGGGCCTCACCATCATTCGGATGGTGTGGCTGGCGGACCCACCTCCGCAGGCGACTGTCGACCCGGCCATCCTGGCTCAGCGGGCGGTTGACTCGATGACGCTCCGCGGCCCGGACATCGCCAGCCCGAGGGCGAGCGGGCGCTACACCGTGGGCGTCCCAGTGTGGATGTGGGTCAACCAGAGCGCCACGACGTACGGACCCAATACCGCCTCCGCCTCGGCGGGCGGTATCACTGTCACGGCGACCGCGAACGTGTCGAAGATCGTGTGGACGATGGGCGACGGTTCGGCCGTGACCTGCAACGGCCCCGGTACGCCATACGTGTCGTCCCAGGAGATGGCCCAGTCCCCGACCTGTGGACACCTGTACTCCAAGACCTCGGCCGGTGCACAACGCGGCAAGTTCCCAGTGACCGCGACCTCGACGTGGACGATCAACTGGCAGGGCGGCGGACAGGCCGGCCAGCTCACTGAGGTCCGGCAGACCAACATGCAGGTGGCGGTGGGCGAAGTGCAGGTCGTCAGGTAACGCTGCCGGAAGGACAGAACGGTGAGCAAGACCCAAGAACGTGCAGAAAGCACCCGCTCGAACGGAGTTCCCCAGCAGGGACGGGCAGCTGGGCCGGTGGCCCCGCCCCGGGTGTCGGCTCGTAGACGAAGGCCCGGGATCATCGCCTTGTCGGTGGCGCTGATCGCCGCCGGAGGCGCCGGTGTTGCCGTCCTGCTGCTTCAGGTGGGTCACCGCACCGACGTGGTGACCGTGGTCCACGACGTCCAGGTCGGCCAGGTCCTCACCGAGCGCGACCTCGGGAAGGCGTCGGTAGCCCTGGACCCGGCCGTCAGGGCCGTGCGTGCCGACGATCTGAAGTCGGTCGTGGGCAAGCGGGCTGCGGTGGAACTCAAGCCGGGCTCCTTACTCGCCCCCACCCAGGTGACGAAGGACTCCCTGGTGCAGGCGGGCGAGCAGTTGGTGCCCATCGGTCTGGAACCCAAGCAGGTCCCGGCCACTGCTTTGCTGCCAGGGCAGAGGGTTCAGCTGGTCCATGTGCCGACCCAGGGCAGCGCTGAGACCGGCAGGGCCTCGGGCGCCGCTCCGAAGACCATCGGCGGCCGGGTCGTGAAGGCCTCCGGTGCTGCCCCCGGCACAGGCGTCGTGGTCGTGGACGTCGCGACCTCCGCTGCCGACGGGCCTACAGCTGCCGCGTGGGAGGCGGCTGGCGCGTTGCGTCTGGTCCTGGCTGCTCCGGAGGACCGCTGATGGCTGTGATCGCGCTTGCCGGCTGCAGTGGCGCACCCGGCGTGACCACCAGCGCGCTCGCGCTGCTGCTGTCGTGGCCACTGCAGGCTGAGCGCAAGATGATCCTTGCGGAGTGTGACCCGGACGGCGGGGCCGTGCTGCACGGCCTGTTGCAGGGCACGCTCGGCGACCGGTACGGGCTGCGCAATCTGTCTGTCGCTGCCCGCAAAGGCGAGTTCAGCGACGCCTTCTGGCGGCAGTTGATCGACTTGCGCGGCGACGACGGCGCGCAGCAGGCGCTGCGGGACCGGCTGCTGCTGCCCGGCATCACGGACGCTTCACAGGCGGCAAGACTGGGCTCGGTGTGGAAGATCTTGATGCAGATGTTCCGCGGTATCGAGGCGGAAAGCGGCCACGACGTCCTCATCGACCTCGGGCGCCGGGGAGCATATGGGCCTTCGGCGGTCATGGTCGAGCAGGCGGATGCCGTGTTCGTGGTGGTCCGCAACACGTTGCGTTGCCTGCAGGCGGCGGAGGGCCGGGTGCGGGCGCTGGAGGAGTCCGTCGGTGACGTCGGCGTGCTGATGATCAACGAGGGTCCGTATCCCGCAGGTGAAGTGCAGCGTGTTCTGCAGGTGCCCGTGATCGCCACACTCCCCTTCGCGCCGAAGGACGCCCGGGTGTTGTCCGACGGCGTTGAGCAGCCCCGCCACTTCACTCGCTCGCCTTTGATGAAGGCCGCCCAGAGGAGCAGTGCGCTGCTTGCCCAGTACGCTGCCAGGCGCCGGATGCGCCTGGATCCTCGCGGCTCGGGGGCGGCGGGCGGGGGCGTGAGCCATGCACGCTAGGCCCCTGCACCCCGACCCCACGGTCGCCCCGCTGCCCCCCGCACCTCGGCAGCCAGCCAACGGCGCCCCGGCACCTGCCAGTGCTGCCTGCAGTACCCAGGTGCTGGGCGCGCCTGCTTTCGGAGTCGCGGTCACCTACCAGGTGGCCCGCGACATCGCTTCGCAGGTCGCCAAACGGCGCGAGGAACTCCTCAAGACCTCGCCGGGTATGGATCGGGCCAGCGAAGAGCAGCGCTGCCTGGAGTGGATCAACGAGGCGGTCGCGCTGTGGTCGGACGCCCAGGCGATGGCGCCCCGGGAGGATGAAGCGCTGCGACGCGCCGTCTATGACCTGTTGTTCAGGGCCGGACGCCTGCAGCCGTATCTGGACGATGAGCGGGTCGAGGACATCATCATCCAGGGCCCGGATGAGGTGTGGCTGGACTACGGGGACGGCCAGCGCCACCGGGTCGCACCCATCGCCGACTCGGAGGAGGAGTTGCTCGAGCTGTTGCGGGAGCTGGCTCGCGGTTCCGGGCACAGCGAGCGCACTATCTCCACCGCGAGTCCCACCCTCGCCCTGTCCCTGCAGGACGGCTCCCGTCTGCAGGCGATTACCGGGCTCGGTCCGATGACGTATGTGGTGATCCGTCGCCACCGTATCTCCCACGCCACTCTCGATGACCTCGTCCAGCTGGGCACCATCGACGCGGTCCTGCGCGATTTTCTGGGCGCGTGCGTACGGGCGGAGAAGAACGTGATGATCGCGGGGAAGCAGAAAGCCGGGAAGACGACGTTGTTGCGGGCGATGCTGCGCGAGTTCGACCCGGAGTGCCGCTTCGCCACCATCCAGACCGAGGACGAGCTGTTCGCCCACGCCAACGGCTACCACCGCCAGGTCGTCTCCCTGGTGGGTCGGGAGTCCAACGGCGAAAGAGACGTCACCGGGCGCGGCGTCGGGGAGGTGACGCTCCTGGACCTGATGCACCCCGCGCTGCGGATGTCCTTGGAGCGGATCGTGGTCGGTGAGGTCCGCGGCCCCGAGGTCGTCGCGATGATGCAGGCGTTGACGAACGGCTCGGGCGGCAACCTGTGCACGATCCACGCCCGGCGCGCGTCCATCGTGTTCGACCGGATCGCCGAACTGTACGCGCTGGCCCAGGACAATCTGTCGGAGCAGCTCGCCTACCGGCAGACCGCCAACGGTCTGGACTTCGTGGTCTTCGTCGACATGATTGATGAGACCCGGATCGGCGGGCGCCGGCACCGCTACGTCTCCCACGTGCTGGAGCTGACGGGGATCGGGGAGAGTGGCCGGCCCGCCACCAACGAGGTCTTCTCCCCCGGCAGCGAGTTCGGTGAGCTGCGGGCGGTGCCGCGGATGGACCCGGCCTGCGTCGACGACCTGCGCCGCGTGGGCTTCGACTCCCACCTCCTGCAACAGCCCTATGGGGCATGGAGCGCACCACTGGCATTGAAGGTCGGGGTGCGTCGATGACGATCACCGTGCTTTGGAGCCTGGTGAGCGGGATGGCCGTCGTGGGAGGGCTCATCGGAGTCGTGGCGGGCCTGGTAGGGAGCGCGGCGCCGCGCCGGGCCCCGCTGCACCTGCGGTGGCAGGCGCTGCGCGGCCGCGGCAGTGAGCATGCCCGGCTGCGGCGGCGCCTGCTGGCGGGCGGCGCCCTGGTGGTGTGCGCGGGCGTGTGGCTGGTTTCGGGGAATCTCGTCGGCGGCCTGCTGTTGGGGGCGGCGGTCATCGGAGTGCCGTGGCTGGTCAGCCCGGCGCAGCTGGCCAAGGAGCGCATCGGCCAGCTGGAGGCGCTGAGCGAGTGGACACAGCGCCTGGCCGGGTTGCTGCGCCTGGGTATGGGACTGGAGCAGGCGATGGTGGCCAGCCGTCAGGGAGCGCCCGCAGAGTTGGCCGCGCAGATCGGTGCGTTGTCGGATCGGCTGCGTCTGGGCTGGCGCCCGGAGCAGGCGCTGCGGGCGTTCGCCGGGGAACTGGACGACGTCACCTGCGACAAAGTCGTCGCCGCGTTGATCTTGTCGGTGGGCGACCGCGGTCCGGGACTGGCGCAGGCCTTGGAGGATCTGGCGGAGACGGTCCGCGACGAGGTCGCCCGCAAGCGCTCCATCGAGGCGGACCGGGCCAAGCCGCGCACCACGGTGCGCTGGATGACCATCATCACCGTAGGCGTCGTGCTCGGCGGGTTCTTCGTACCGTCCTACACCAGGCCGTACGCCACGCTGCTGGGGCAGCTGGTCCTGGCGTTTCTGGTGGCCGGGTTCGTCGCCACGCTGGCGTTGATGCGGCAGCTCAGCGCCTTCCGCCGCATCCCGCGTTTCCTGATCAGCGACCCCGCGAGCACCGTCCGGCTACCCACCCCTGCGCCGGGGCCGGAGCCGCCCGTCGCCACACCGACAGGAGCGAAACAGTGAATCTGCTCCCCATCGTCCTGACCGGCGGCACGGTCGGCGCCGGCGTCGCACTGCTGATCCGGGAACTCCTAGCGCCCCAGCCCGCGTTGGCACCAGCCCTCAAGCGCACAGCCCCTGCGGTGCTCGCACTGCCGGAGCCACAGTTGGAGCGCGAGGAGGCCTGGGGCCGGTGGCTGCTGGCTCGCCTGGAGCGTATTCCGGGCGTGCGGGTCCCGGCGACCGATCTGGGCCTGCTGGGGCAGGGGCCGGGACAGTTCATGCTGAAGAAGACCGCGCTGGCCGCGATGGGTCTGCTCTGCCCGGTGATCGCGACCATTCCCTGGATCATCGCGGGCGTAGGCCTGCCCTTCTACGTGCCCGCAGCAGCCGGGGTTCTCGTCGCGGCCCTGTTGTTCATCACGCCCGACCTGGCGGTGCGCGACCAGGCGAAGCGGGCACGGGAGGAGTTCGCCCACGCCCTGTCCGCCTACCTGGACCTGGTCGCACTCAAGCGGGCCGCCGACGCCGGGCCCGCCGAGGCACTGGAAAAGGCCGCCGCCGTCGGCGACGGCTGGCCTTTTATCTATCTGCAGGGCGCGCTGCGCCGCGCCCGCCTGGAGAAGATCCCGCCCTATCAGGCGCTTAACGAACTGGCCGCCCAGTACGACCTGCCCGTCCTGGACGACGTCGCCGACATCATGCGCGGCAGCGCCACCGACGGGGCCGCCGTCTACAAGGCTTTGCGGGCCCGCACCGCCGCCCTCAACGCCGAACTGCTCGCCGACCAAGGCGCCGAAGCGAATGCCGCCAGCGAGAAGATGACCGCGCCCGGCGCCCTCTTGGCCGTCTTGGTGATGCTCCTGATGGCCTTCCCCGCCGTGATCCGCATGCTCACCGTATGAGCTCCGCCGCTTGTCCAACGCACCGGAAAGGAAGGGAATCATGACGCACACCGCAGCCCGCAGCCGCCGTGCGCTGCACCAGCTCACCACCACCGTGCGCGAGCGCCTTCAGGAGGCCGTGCGCCGGCCTGACCGGGGCGACATCTCCATCACGACCGTCATCATCTGGGTGGCCGCCGTTACCGGTGCCGTTCTGATCGCCGGAACCATTGCCGTCGTCATCGCCAAGTACAACGGCAAACTCGGCGGGCTGTGATGAAACCCCCCGCCCGGCGCTGGCACTTGTGGCGGCAGCGACACTGGCGCGACGACCGCGGGGACACCAGCATCCAGATGGCGATCGTCTTCCCTCTCGTGCTGCTCGCCACCCTCGCCGTCATCCAGGCCTCCCTGTGGTACTACGCCCGCCAAGTCGCCCTGACCGCCGCGCGTGAGGGCCTCACCGCTGCCCGCGCCTACCACTCGACTCCGGCCGACGGCGCGGCCCAAGCACGCCGCGTGCTGGGGCGCACCGCCGGTGACAGCCTGCGCGGCTACAGCGTCGCCGCCACCAGCGACGGGCAACGCGTACGGGTGGGGGTTTCGGGAACGGCTCTGTCGATGATTCCCGGCATCCCCGGCCTGCACATCAGGCAGTCGGCATCCGGGCCGGTGGAACGCTGGACGGTGCCAGAGGGATGACTCACATGCCCTGCGAGACCTGGATAAAGCCTGTGCGCTGCGACCCCTCTCGGACCGGCGGACAGCGGCTACGTAGTGATGACGGCAGTGTCGCGATCGAGGCCGCCATCATCCTCCCCTCGCTCATCATGTTCCTGTGTCTGGCGATCGCGGGCGGCCGGATCGTCACCTCCGGCGCGAAAATCGACGCCGCGGCCCAGGACGCGGCACGGGAGGCATCCCTCCACCGCACCGCGGCCGCCGCCCACAGCGCAGCCCAGGCCGCGGCCGCCGAATCCCTCGACGACCAGGGCATCGCCTGCGCATCCACCGACATCACCATCAACACTGCTGGTCTCGCCGTACCCGTAGGCGAAGTCGGCACGGTCACGGTGACCGTGACCTGCACCGTCACTCTGTCCGACCTCCTGCTCCCGGGCGTGCCGGGAGCGAAAACGCTCACCTCGACGGTGACATCGGTGGTGGACCGGTACAGACAGCGGGGTGACTGATCATGGTGCGTCGGTTGCTGCGTCCGCGGTGTGACGACCGGGGAGGCATCGCCGTCTTTGTTGCCGTGTGCGTCTTCGCACTGATCGGCATCATCGGCCTGGCCGTGGACGGGGGCAGCAAGATGCGCGCCACCGAACGCGCCGACTACATCGCCGGTGAAGCCGCCCGCGCCGGCGGACAAGCCATCTCCCCCACCGACGCCATCAGCGGGACCGCGACCGTCCTCGATGCGCAGGCGGCGGCCGCCGCGGCGCAGGCCTACCTCAGCGCCGCCGGCGTCACCGGCACCGTCAGCGTGTCCGACAACGGCACGAGGCTGCGCGTCACGGTCACCGGCTCCTACCGCACGAAATTCCTGCCCGCGGTCGGGATCGGCACGTTGTCGGTGACCGGCCACGCCACAGCCACCCTCCTCCACGGTGTCACCGGCCCCCAAGGAAACTGATGCACCCCATCACCCGCTCCGCAGCCGCCGGCCGCCGCAGCCTGGCACGCGTCCTGTCGGCCGTGCTGAGTCTTGTGGTGCTCGCCGTGGTGATCGCGGGGTTGCCGCTGCTGCTGACCTGGGCCACCCCCGTCATCTGGGCTGCGACCCGCGGTGACCTCGCCCACCTTGTGGACCGGCAGGACACCGGCAGCCTGTTCCTGCTCGTCCTCGTAGCAGTGGCCTGGATCGGGTGGGCACAGTTCACCTTCTGCACCGCCGGCGAGCTGATCGCGCAGGTACGCGGCCGGACCTGGCATCCCCCACGAGGGATGGGCACCTCCCAGCGCGCCGCGGCTCTCCTCATCGGCAGCATCCTGGTCCTGCTGCCCACCAGCTCCGCCCTGGCCTCCGACGCACAGGCCGCGCCAGCCCCCACGTCGAGCCTGTTGCCCGGCCAGGCAGACCAGCCCCGCGGCCAGACTGCCGACTCCGACCAGACCGCCCCCACCACCACGGCCGGCGCACCTGCGGCGCCGACCTACACGGTGCGCGAGAGGCGGCCTGCGGAGAGCCTGTGGGGCATCGCCGAGCGCGAACTCGGGCAAGGCGAGCGGTGGCGGGAGATCGCGCGCCTGAACGAAGGCCACACCATGGCCGACGGCACTGTCTTTCGCGCCAACAGCTTCCTGCAGCCCGGCTGGCAACTGCGGATGCCCCCGGCCACCACCGCTCCCGCAGGCGTCCGACCTCAGCTAGGTGACGGCCCCGCGGCCGCTCCCGAGGGCGCTGAGCATATCGTCACGGTCCACCCAGGCGACTACCTGTCAAAGATCGCGCAGCAGGAACTCGGCGACGGCAACAAGTGGCCCAAGCTGTTCGAGGCAAGTCACGACAAGCCCCAGCCGCACGGCCTGCCCACGATCACCGACCCCGATGTCATCTACGAGGGCCAGCAGGTCACCGTGCCCGGCGCCCGCCCCGCGCCTCCCCAACCACCACAGCACACCAACGACAACAACGACAACACTCGGGGCCACGACACCACTGCCCTGCCACCCAAGACGCCTCGCCCCACGCACACGCCGGGCGATGACACGCCACAGCAGGCGCCGGCCCCGCCCCGCACCACGACGCCCGCAGCCACGCCACCGGCTCCCAGCCCCGCGCACAGCCGCCCCGCCGACCACCCCCGCAACGAGCCGAAACCCCCTTCCACCGCTCCCTCAGGACGGCCACACCCCAACAGCAGCCCCTCCGGTGCCGCCTCCTCCCCCGCGGCACCCTCACCAGCCCCGGCCGCGCGCTCCGACAGCCCGCTGAACTGGCACACCGTCCTGGGCGCGGGTGCCCTGCTGGCCGCCGCCATCACCGCTGCCCTCGCCCTGCGCAGGACACTGCAACGCCGACGCCGCACACCGGGCGAGACGATCGCCATGCCCGCGCAGACGTCCACAGCCGAGGCCCAACTCGCAGCAGCCGCCGAACCAGACGGCGCCGCCCGCCTCGACCTCGCCCTGCGGACTCTGGCCCACCACCTGGCCCAACAGGAGACCCCCGCGGCTCTGCCGGCTTTGCAAGCCGCCCGTATCGGTCCCCGCACACTGGAGGTTCTGGCCGACGACCTGGCCCAGGAACCCATGGCCCCCTTCGTCTCCGGGACGGTCGGCTGGTGGGTGCTGTCCGCCGATGCCAACCTCCTGGACGACGACGCCGCCCTCCACGTGCCCGCGCCCTACCCAGCACTGGTCACGCTCGGCAGCACCCAGACCGGAGACCTGCTCCTCGTCAACCTCGCCCACCTACCCGCACTGCTGCTCGACGGCAATCCGGTCCACATCACCGAGGTCTGCACCTCACTCGCCCTGGAACTCGCGATGAGTCCCTGGGCCACCGACACCGAGGTCGTCACCGTGGGGTTCGGCGAAGATCTGCCGCACCTGCTCCCCACGACGCGGATCACCCACATGCGCCAGCACGCCCACGCGCTGCGCGATCTCGGTGAACGTCTCCTGGAAGCACACCAGATGCCCGAAACCCAGCACCAGCCCTACCTCCTGCTGTGCGCCTGCCCTCTGGACGAGGACACCGCCTGGCAATTCGCCGACCTCATCGACCGGGCCACCACCGTGCCCGTCACACTGATCGCCCCGGCGAGCACGGCGGCCGCGTCCTTCCCCGACGCGGAAATCCTCAACGCCTCACTCAGCGAGCCGCAAACCCTCGACTTGGCCAACACCGCCATCATCGTGCAGCGCCTCGAGCATGCCGCCTACACGCAGATCACCACAGCCCTGAAGGTGTCCGAGCAGCCACCCCAACCAGCAGAAGGACCCTGGCGACACGTCCCGGACGAACCCGACAACACACCGAAGCCCAAGCAGGCAGCGCACCAAGGATCCACCGCCCACGCCCCTTCTTCGCCCCCCTCACCACAGGCAGCCCCACAGGCAAGCAGCGAGGTCTACCCGGCCCTCCTCGCCGCCAGCACCGATCCCTCCGGTGTTCATCTCCTCTCCCCCACCCCCTCGCCCGCCGGCCCCACCGGGCCCGACGGCACAGCCGGGCCCGGCAGTCCGACAGCACAGCCGCCGACCGGCAAGCCCCCGGGTGGCGCGGACCCGGCCCGCCCGGCAGGAACCGGAGCGGCCGACCACCCGGGGAACGCCGCCGAACAGTCCACCTCCTCGACGACAGGAAAAGACGAGGCGCAGGACCTGCACGCTCCGGAAATCCGGGTCCTGGGGCCCCTCGAGGTGACGGGCGTGGACCGGACCGGCCACGGCCCGCGGATCGCCCAGCTGGCCGCCCTGCTCTACTTCAAGCCCGGACGCAGCGCAGATGCCCTGTGCGCGGACCTGGACCCCCTCACCCCCTGGACGGTGAGCACCCTCAACGCGCGCATGCGGGGCCTGCGCGGCTGCCTCGGCAGCGACCCGGCCGGCCACCTCTACGTCCCACGCCGCAAAACAGGCGAAGACCCCTACCAGCTCGCTCCCAGCGTGCGCTGCGACTGGACCCGCTTCCTCCAACTCGCCGAACACGCCCTGCCACTGGGCCCATCAGGACTCGCGGACCTGGAGAAGGCACTGACTCTGGTACGGGGCAAACCCTTCGGCGGCCGCCCCCTGCCCTGGGCCGAACCCCACCAGCAAGAAATGATCACACGGATCATCGACGTCGCCCACGCCATTGCCACCTACCGCACCCCTCAAGGCCCCCACCACGACCTCAACGCCGCACGCCGAGCCATCACCACCGGACTCGACGTCGACCCCACAGCAGAACTCCTCTACCGCGACTGGATGCGGCTCGAAGCCGCACACGGCAACCGCACCGGACTCCACACCGCCATCACCCGCATACAACACGTCAACCAGACACTCGACTGCTCACTCGAGAGCGAGACCGCCCAGCTCATCGACGAACTCCTCGGCGAACCAGGCCCAAGAGCACGCAAGGCTTTGTAGAGAACGGAGGATTGCGCCAGATGCTCCAGCACCGGCGCCACGCACCAGACGAGACAATCGCCATCAGGGCCGAGACCTCACCCACGGCAGCGCAGCTCACCCTAGGCCGCCGCCACCCTGGTCGACGAACTCGAAGTCGCACCGCGTACCCTCGCCCACCCGGCCGACCAAGACGGCCGGCCCCTGCCGGTCGTGCGGGGCCGCGCGCCTGAGCCAGCACGCCAGACCCCCTGCCCCGGGACACCAAGACCGAGCCCCCGGCGCCCTTCACCGCTGGGCCGACTGGAGTGTGTCTCCTTGATGGGGCCTACGGACGCCACTCCTGGCGGTAGTCGGGGTGCTCGGCGTACGACTGCGCCAGCCTGTTGAGCGCGTATGCGAGACCTGCGTGGCGTGTATCCGCCGGATCCATTGCTTCATATTGCCTGGCTAGCATGTCGACCAGGTCGAGCATCGGCAGGTGGCTGTCGAGGAGGGCGTCGCCGCCGAAGCGGTGGGCCACCTCGGCATACGCATGGTTGTCCGCCATGTTGCGGTTCCGAAGGAACCTGACGAGGTCGTCCATGAGGTTATCTTCGCGCACTGGTAGCAGCGTGGGGCGATCATTTCCGTCCCGGCCGGCCCGCCTGCTGAGTCAGGTCATCTTCGTGCCCAGATGAGGATGGCGGCGAGGTGGAATGCGGCCAAGTAGGCGATGGCGAGCTTGTCGGTTCGCATGGCCAGCCCGCGCCACTGCTTGAACCGGTTGATGCACCGCTCGACCGCGTTGCGCTGATACCAACAAGCAGGCTCTCCCCACTGCTCTCGGGCTTGGACGTTGGGTACCAGGTGCTTCCACATCCGCCAGTAGCGGATGCCTGCCTCCGGGAACACGGGTGTGCGGATCTGTGTGCGCCCCGGGTCGCTCAAGGCGGTGTCCGCCGGGTTCGTACTGTCTGTGAGCCACAGCAGCGGCATGACGGAATCGATGTGCTCGGCAGCCAGGGATGTCGGCCGTATCTGCCCAGTTGCAACGATCTCCTGCCAGGAAGCGAGGCTGGTGTAGGGGAAGAGCGCGTGGGGTTCTGTCACGGGTGACAGGCTCCCGGACGCGCCACGCCCACTGAGACCATGAAGCCCCTCTGCTCTTGAAGCGACGGCGAAGCAAAGTGATACAGACGTATTAGCCCGAGGGAGCGCCCCATAGTCCGGCGGCGGAGGGGTCCGTGGCGATGATCTCCCGCCATACCTGCAGCAGTTCGTCGAGCCCCGCAGTCGGCTGGGGCTGCGCGAGCAGGTCGTACAGCGGCCGCGCGAACCAGTCGCCCGCGTTGCGCACGTCGACGGCTGAGCGCAGCACGTGCGCTGCCGTGTCGGTTTCCCCGATTCCGGTCAGCGCCAGCGCGCGGGCCTCCGCGTCCGCGAACTGCGACCGGTAAGTCTGTACGGGGGGCGGCTTGTCAACCGCGTCGAGCACGGCGTGCGCAGTGCGCAACGCTGCCCTGCCGGGGGTCGGCCTGGCCCGGCCCACGGCCCAGAGGAGCAGCTCGACTTTCGGAATGGCGCCATCCGACAGGCTCGATGCCCGCAACAGCAGCGTTTCGGCCGCCTCCCAGTCACCGTCGACCCACCGCAGCCAACCCAAATGCCCGTAAGCGAGGGGGTGGTCGGGCTCGAGGCGAATGGCCTGCCGGAAGACCTCCTCTGCCTCTGCGAACCGCCCCAGCCTGTCGAGGACCCACCCGAGGTTGTTGTGGGCGAGGTGATGGTCGGGGTCGAGGCGAATGGCCTCCCGGAAGGCCTCCTCCGCCTCTGCGAACCGTCGCAGGTTGATGAGGGTCAACCCGAGACCATTGCGGGCGGAGGCGTGGTCGGGGTCGAGGCGGATGGCCTCCCGCACGGCATCCTCCGCCTCTGCGAACCGCCTCAGCCTGGTGAGGGCGAATCCGAGGCTGCTGCGGGCGGGGGCGTGGTCGGGGTCGAGACGGATGGCCTCCCGAAGGACGTCCTCCGCCTGCGTGAACCGCCCCAGTGCGTTGAGGGTCACGGCGAGGTTGTTGCGGGCGGCTGCGCGAGTGGGGCTGTAACGGATAGCCAGCCGCAGGCCCTCCAGCAAGGCGTCCTGGACCGGCGGGGGCAGGGAGGCGGGGTGGGAAGGGTCGATGCGATCGGCGAGATCTCCGATCCGGTCCGCGGTGAGTCCGCTGCCAGGAGGGAAGACCGCAGCGGCCCGGCGTACAGCGGCGACGCGTTCGGGAAGGCTGAGGCCCAGGGAGCGGTGGCAGGAGGCGCGGAAGAGGTGGTGGTACGGCTCGGCGGGCCCGATCAGGAGCGGAGGGGATGGGGTGGGTGAGGCGGCGAGTCGGTCCATCAGGGCGTCCATCGTGGTACGCGAGTGTTGCGGCTGCGCCACGTAGGGCGAGTTGGTCAGTTCCTGGAGGCTGCTGGTCAGGTGCTGGTCGCGGGCAGGGCAGTAGGCGGTGAAGCGGGAGATGACGTCCAGGAGGAGGCGCGCGAACGCGGGCTGCAGGACGTGGGCGACGGGGTAGAGGTGGCACAGCAGCGGCGGTCCTTGGGCAGGGTCGACCCAGCAGGTATGCCAGAGCAGGCTGGCGAGAGCGCTGCGCCCGTCGGGGTCGGTGAGCTGGTCTTCGGTTGTGGCGTGGCCCATGGCGTGCAGGCGGGCGGTGAGCACTTCGATCGCACGCTGGTTCATGGCGATGTAGCGGACACGTTCGGTGGGGGTGAGCAGGTGCAGCCGCATGGCGTCGCGGACGTCGCGGTGCATGCTGCCGCTGCGGCTGCTGACGAAGTCGTGTCGCCGTGCAAGGGCGGCGAGGGTTGCGGCGACTTGGTGTGCCGGCTTGTTCCACAGCGCGGCCAGCAGCTCCGGCTCGCGCGTGGCGTGCCGCTCCCACGGGCGCATCTCGTGGAGCCAGTCGGACGGGTCGAACTCCTCGCTCGGCCAGGGGGTGTCCTGGCCGTGGTGAACCAGGGCCAGCCCGACCAGCAGGGGCAGGTCCTGATGCAGGTCGGAGTCCTCACGGCTGGCGTGGACCAGGTAGCGGCGGGCCATACCGGCGACCACGGACGAGATCTGTCCGTCGTCTGCGATGTCGTTGTACAGGTCGTCGACGGGGTGGCCCCTGCGGAGACGGTCGGCGAGCAGTCGGCTCAGGAGAGAGACCGCGAGAGGGACGCCCCGGGTCAGGGAGAGGATCCGCCCGAGGTCCAGACGTTCGACCGCAGTGCCGCCCAGTCGGCGGGTAAGGAAGTCCTCGACCGTGCGGTTATCGAAGCGGGTCAGGTCGATCGCCGTCAGCCGCTGCTCGTGCAGGTCGCTGCGGTATCGGGCGGCCTCGCTGTCGCCCACGGCATCCAGCTCGGTCTCCAGGCGCAGGCCCAGGACCCACACCACGCGGCGGCCGCATCGGCGGGTGACCTCCCGCAGCCAGGGCCCCGAACCGCCCAGTAGTTCGCACGTGTCCAGCAGCACCACCACCGGCCACCGGCGGGCCACCTCACGCACGCCGTCCGCGAATGCGGTCACCACCGCGTCGACCGCGTCGACCAACGCTCGGTACAGCTCCGGATCGACCCGCTGGGCGCGCCCCTCACGGGCGGCTGACAGAAACCCAGCGCCGGTCTCCGCCGCACGGGCCACCGGCGCGGTCACGGCCCCGGGGGCACCGGCCACCCCCGCCAGATCCGTGCCTGCTTTGACGATCCGCGCCAGTTGCTCGGGTGTCACCTGCCGACGCCCCAGCACGCCACCGATCCCCAAACGAGCGGCCTCCTCCTCCAGCTGCTTCATCCGGGCGACCTGCCGCACGAATCCCTCGAAGGCCTTGTCCACCCGCCTGCGGCGGCGCCACCTGGGTGCCGCCGCGCTCTCCAGCGCGACCCGGACCCGCTCCAGGACCTTCCACACCGGCGGCCCCTCAAACAGCGCATAGTCGTCCTCCACACGGGGGAGCTTGCGGTCGTCCTCCCAGTCCACCAGTGCAACGAGGAACCGGCCAGGCCTCACGGGCACCACCGGTACCCCACCTGCCGCGATCACGGCGAAACGGCGCAGCAGCGTCGACTTGCCGATCCCGCCGTAACCCCGTACCAGCACAACGAACCCCTCGTCCGGCCCGCCCGGCTTCAGCCGACCTAAGGAATCGTCCAGCGCCCGTGCAAACCGGACCTGCTCCTCAGTACGTCCCACGAACAGATCATCCATAGCGCCCCCCCCCCGGCTGAAATCGCCCCCACCCACACCCCATGCCCACCGAGATTGCGATTGACGCGCCGTACGATCGGCAGCTCCAGACTCACACCCCGCCTCCGGACATTAGGCGCGCGCAATCCATGGCCTGGCGGCGATCCTTCCGGTTCCCCCCTGCAACCCGAGCGGTCCCGTCTACGTTCTCGGTCAGTCGGCTGGGCCAGTGGCAGGCGCTAAAGGGTGTTGCACAAGGCTCTGAACTGGGCATCTCCCTTGCATGGCTGGGGTTTTACTTCAGCTCCTGGAACGCCCGGCACCCGGGTCATCAGATCTGACCCTCACAGCACTGCCGAGACGCCAGAAGGCCGCTGCCGTCACTTGGCGGCGCCGCGTTCATCGTCCAGGTGGGCCAAGGCGTAGCCGCGCTCCTCGGGGTGGCGGGCCAGGCGGGCCAACACCCACGCGGTCTTCGCGTCCATCCCCGCGCCGAAGCCGGCGGCCTGGTGGCGCGCCTGCCACGTCGTGCGCGGGGTGAGGACCCACCGCATGGGTGAGAAGCGAGCGCGGCCGGTGCCGACTATCGTTTCGGCGGCCCCGTCGGGGAGGTTTGCGGGGCCGCGCCGGTGTGGTTCGGGTCGGTCACGATCGCGAGTGTGGCGACGGCCACGGAGCTATGGCGTCCGCCGGGCCTGAGATCACCGGACCAGGCGGCGCTGCATGGCGTGGGTTGACGCCCGGGAGCCGACGGCGCCGCCTGGTTCGGGAGGTGTGGGGGACGACGCCTGGGGCTAGGCGCTCTTCGGTTTGCGCCCCGCTATCTTCTTCGCAGCCGTCTTCTTCGAGGCCTCTTCGTAGCCGCCTTGCCCGAAGCCTGCCGTTTGGCGGCAGTCTTCTCTGCCGTGCGCTTTGCGGGGAGCTCGTGGACGCTGGCGTCTTGACCTGTCTCGCCGCGGCTGGCTTTTGCGGCTTCGGCGGAGGCGTTCAGGGCTGCCATCAGGTCGACAACCTTCCCGGACGGCTGCGGGCCTTCCGGCTCAACGGGTTGCGGCGTGCGGTGCTCGGACTTCGCCGCGATCATTTCCTCCACCGCGTCGCGGTGGTGGTCGCGGTAGTCGCTGATGTCCTCCATCGTTTCCAGCAGCTGGATCGCGGCCTCGACCTCCGCCGCGGAAACCTCCGCGGCCAGCACCGTGACATCAGTGGGATCGCGGACCTCGTCGTCCCAGCGCATCGCGTGCAGCACGATCGCGTTCTCCTTCACCTGCAGCAGACCCAGGCGCTCGCGGTTGTGCCACGCGAATTTGGCGATCGCGACCTTCGCACTGCGCTCCAGTGCCTGCCGCAGAACGGTGTAGGGCTTCGCGGCGACCTGTCCATCGGCGGCGAGGTAGTAGCCGGCCCCGACCCGGACCGGGTCGATGGAGTCAACCGGGACGAACGCCACGATCTCGATAGCCTTCGCGGTGGGAAGCGGCATCGCGTCGAGTTCGGCGTCCGTGATCTGCACGATCGTGTCCTTGGCGACCTCGTAGCCCTTGCCGATCTGGTCCTGGTCCAGGACCTTCCCGTCGAGTTCGCACACCTTCCGGGTGCGGACCCGGCCCATGTCCTCCACGTGGATCATGTGGAAGTTGATGTTGTGGCTCTCCGTCGCGGGCAGCACCTTGATCGGGATCGTGGTGTTGACTGAACCAGTTGACAGATAACCGCAGGTCAAGGGCTATCCCTGCTAACTTCCGTACATGCTTGAGACGGGTGGTCTTTCTCGGGATCTGATCAACTTTGTGCTGCCCCAGACCGGCGCTCTGGTCGAGGTGGCCGACCCGGCCCAGCCATATGTGCTGCTGGATGCCGACGGGGCGGTGGTGGAGTCGGTGTCCGCGTTCTTCGCTGAGTTGCAGGCGTGTTCTCGCCCGCCTGCGACCATGCGCTCGTACGGCATGGATCTGCTGCGGTGGTGGCGGTTCCTGCATGCGGTCGAGGTCGAGTGGCACAGGGCCACCCGGTCGGAGGCCCGGGACTTCGCCCGCTGGATGGCGATCGCGCCGAAGCCCGTGAGAACGCACTGGCGCGGGCATCCAGCCAGCGCCAAGGTGCGACCTACCGCCGGTTCGTTAGCCGGCGTCCCGAATGCGGTGACCGGGCGGGCGGGGCCGGGGCTGAAGTACGCGGTAGCAACGCGCGCGCACTGCGAGACCGTGCTGCGGTCCTTCTACGATTTCCACCTGGATGCGGGCACTGGCCCGATCGTCAACCCGTTCCCTCTGGGACGGGAACGTCGCAGGCTGCCCTCGACGGCCGGACGGGCGGCCCGGTCGTCGCCTGGCGGGCGATATCGGCCATCGGTGCCGGTGCGGATTCCCGGCCGGATCCCGGATGCGCGGTTCGATGAGTTATTCGCGGCGCTGCGCTACAACCGTGACCGAGCCCTGCTGGCGTTCTGGGTCTCCAACGGGGTGCGGGCGGAGGAGCTGCTGACGTGCCGGCAGCGGGATGTGCTGCCGGGTGAGCAACTACTGGGGGTGGTGCGTAAGGGGACGCGGGCGTATCAGCAGGTGCCCTCAGCGGTGGATGCGTTCGTGTGGCTGCGCCTGTATCAGGAGGAGGCGTGGCGGGCAGGGGTGCCGCGGGGCCCGGGGCGGTGGTTGTGGTGGACGCTGCGCCCGCCGTTTCGGCCGCTGACCTACCACGCGGCGCGGGCGATGTTCGGCCGAGTCAACCGGCTTCTGGGGTCGAACTGGACGTTGCACGACCTGCGCAGGACGGCCGCGTACCGGATGGCGCGGGATCCGAAGCTGGCACTGACAGACGTGCAGTGGGTCCTGGGCCACGCACACTTGAGTACCACTCAGATCTACCTTCCCGCGGGCCGCGACGAGATCGTCGATGCCGTTCGCGCCCATCAGGTACGGCAAGCCGGTGGGGCCGGGGTCCCGGTGGTGCCGGCTACCGGGTATCAGCCAGACTCGCTGGCCGAGCTCTTCGGGAGGGCGTGGTGAGGGCGCGCGTTCGGGACACCACCGGTGGCGCCGCGGCGGGGCCGGGTGAGCTGCCGCCGGCCCCGCGGTCATCCGGAGGGATGCTGGAGGTGGCCCGATCTCGCTTCCCGCCCCGGGAAACCGGACAGCGGTGGGCGATGACCAGCGCGTCGGCAAACGAGGTGCTCGTGGTGCTGGAGCGGGAGCCCTTCCGCGCGGACACGGCCCACATGCGCTGGCAGCGGCGGAGTGGGGTCCAGGCTCTCCTGGCCTGGTTGTCCGGCTTCGACGGCGCGAGCTGGCAAGAACGATGGGAGGAGTCCCCGGCCGCCGTATGCCCGCAGCGCTGGCGGCGCCAGGCCGAAACATGGGTGAACGCCGCGGCCGCCGTCCGGGCGGCCAACATCCAGTCCGGTCTGCTCATGCTGGCCGCGGCCGATGTGATCCGACTGGCGCTGCCGTGGCAGATGGATTGGCACAGCGGCACCCTCCGTACCCTCATCGAGGAGCTCCGTGACCCCGACGGCTTCGCTCGCCTGAAGGAGCTCGCTGGCCCCGAGCGGTGGGCGTCGGCCAGCGGCGGCCGAGCCCGCCGCGCATTGGTGCGGATCATGGCGGCCAAGGGCGGCGGTCTGGCGGACATTACCGTCGGCGACGCCCTGGAGTACGACGCCGAACTGCGCAGGACCGCTCAGGGCGTCAGCAGCGGCGGCACTCTCTACTACGCGTGGCTGCGCGAACTCGGGCATCTCCCGGCCGACGCCCCGACAACCTTGCGGTTCCTGGAGAAAGTCACCGGCCAGCTCACCTGCGCTCAGCTCGTCGACCGACACCCGGTCGCCTCGCCGAGGATCCGGGCGCTGCTCATCGACTACCTGGAAGAGCGCCGCCCTCGCCTGGACTACTCCACCCTGGACAACCTCGCCCGGCACCTGACCCGGAACTTCTGGGCCGATATCGAACGCCACCATCCCGACCTGGAGGCCCTTAACCTTCCAGCCGACGTCGCCACCGCCTGGAAGGAACGCCTGCGCACCCGCGTTGAGCGGCGCCGGCGCCCGGACGGATCCATCGAGGAGACGGTTGTGGAACGCGCCGACCGCGTGATGATCTTTATCACCGTGCGCGCCTTCTACCTGGACCTCGCCCGCTGGGCGAGCGAGGAGCCCGCACGCTGGGGACCTTGGGCGGCGCCCTGCCCGATCAAGGTGGCCGAGACCATCGACCGCAAGCGCGTCACCCGGACCAAAGCACGCATGGACCAGCGCACCCGCGAACGCCTGCCCGTGCTGGAGACCTTCGCCCGAGCCACCGCCGACCACCACCGCCAGGCCGCGGCTCACCTCGATATCGCCCGCGCTACCAAGCCCGGCGGGCTCTTCACACTCGACGGCGCACTGTTTACCCGTGGCAAGAACCCGGCCGGCGCAGCCGCCCGCGACGAGAACGGCTGCCTCGTGCACCTCGACCGTGTCGAGCACCGTGCCTTCTGGGCCTGGGCAACAGTGGAGTTCCTCCGCCACACCGGCGTCCGCGTGGAGGAGATGCTGGAAACCACCCATCACGCGATGATCCAGTACCGGCTACCCACGACCGGCGAGATCGTCCCCCTCCTACAGATTGCGCCCTCCAAGACCGACGTCGAACGCGTCTTGCTCGTCAGCCCCGAACTCGCCGACGTCCTGGCGACAATCATCCGCCGTGTCCGCGAGCCCAAGACCGGCATGATCCCGCTGGTCACCCGCTATGACGACCAAGAACGCCAGTGGAACGCGCCCGCCCCCTTGCTCTTCCAGTACAACCGCGGCGGAGAGCCCTCCACGCCCAACTCCCAGACCATCCGCGAGATCCTCAAAGAGGCGGCCGCCACCAGTACGCGGGTTACCGACGCCACCGGACGCCCACTGGACTTCACCCCCCAGGACTTCCGCCGGATGTTCATCACTGACGCCATCCGCACCGGCCTCCCGCCCCACATCGCCCAAGTGATCGCGGGCCACGCCAACATCAACACCACCATGGGCTACAACGCGGTCTACCCCACCGAGACCATTGAGGCCCACCGGGCCTTCATCGCCCGCCGTCGCACCCTGCGTCCCGCCGAGGAGTACCGCACACCGACCGAGGCCGAGTGGGAGGACTTCCTCGGCCACTTCGAACGCCGCAAGCTCTCCGTCGGCACCTGCGCCCGCGCCTACGGCACCGCCTGCATCCACGAACACGCCTGCATCCGCTGCTCGATGCTCCGCCCCGACCCGGCCCAGCGCGGTCGGCTGATGGAGATCCGCGACAACCTGCTCGACCGGATCACCGAGGCCGAGCGAGAGGGCTGGCTCGGCGAGATCGAGGGCCTCCGTGTCAGCCTCGCTGGTGCCGAGGCCAAGATCGGCCAGATCGACGCAGCGGCACCCGGCGGCCCAGTGCTGCTGGGGCTGCCGACGCCACGACCGCCCCGCACGGGTGAACGGCCTAGTCGGGCCTAGGAGAACGCCTTGTCGATTTGAAGAATGTGCTGCACGGTCTTGCTGTCGAGAGACAGGTCCCCCCTCGCTGACTTATGAATAAACACACTGGGCTGGAACGCGAGCTTGAGTGGCGCCCCCGGGTCTTGACCTAGGAAGGTGCTGTATTGGACGCCTGGAAGATCGGCTCCTCCACACTGGTTGACGGCCGATCCGACCGGGATGCCTGCGAGGTTCCCCCCGGCTGTGCCGGTGCCATGGTGGGTGAGCCCGTCGGCGTGTGCGCCCGTGTTGTGGTTGGCGCAATTGGTGCCGAATGCGGGAGAGAGAAAGTCACCGATGCCGCCAGCCGAAGCGGGAGTCGCCATAACCAGGCCGACGCCTACCGTTGCGCTAGCGAGTCCGAAGGCTGTAAAAGTCCGACGCCTGATCATGACCAGCTAACGACGCGCCCCATGCCAGGTCACTGAGGTCAGCATCGCCTAGTTCAGAGAAGTAACCAGGCCAAACGAGATCGCGCCGGACCAGACAGGGCGGGGCATACAGCCTCCCAGGCCCCCCTGGGACAGGAAACCCAGCCTACGGCCCGACCCGCTCCCCGAGCACCGGTGGTTTGCCTTTGCCCTAGAAATCGAACATGCGATCTAATTGATGCATGGACCGGTACGCCTTCCCCCACGATCTCCTGGCGGCCCAAACTGCCTGGTACGCCGTCTACGAACAGCTCGCCACCACCGCTGACGGCGACACCACGCACCGCCGCCGGCTGCTGGAGCTGTCCCGCCGCATCACCGCGCACCCCTACTGGCAGAGCCCAGCGGGCACCCCCGCCGCCCGGGTCGCCCTCAAGGAGCTCGCCCGCACACGCACGCAGGCGCGGCCGTGATGCTCACCTACCAGCAGACCCGGATCGCCCGAGGCGCCCGGGAGTGGGTCGCCGCCCATGGGGAGGCGCCCACGGGGCGGGAGCTCGCCGCGATGGTCGGGGTGTCCTCACCTTCGTCGGTCGCCTCTCACCTGCGGCAGATGCGTGAGCAGGGCGTGGCGGTGGAGACGCGCGGGCGGCGCAGCGGACAGTGCCCCTCCTGCGGGCACTGACGGCACAGGGACAGACGGAGGCGGCCATGGAGAGCACATATCTCGTCCGGCTGGTGTTCGGTGCGGGCGAAGGCCCGGCGGTTGAGGGCGAGTGGTCTGTTTCCGGTACGGCGCAGGACCGGTACACCCAGTGGATCGGGCTGCACAGCGGCAACCCGGCCGCGGTGATCCAGCTGATCGAGAAGAGCGGCGGGCGTCAGCGGGTGGACAGGGCCTGGACGGCGCGCGGCGAGACCGTCGGAGCGTGGGCGGCCGGGCCGGACGCGGGCGCGCGATGAGCAGGCACGAGCGGTGGCCTCGCGCCGTTCGTGACGCGGAGACGGCACCGCCGCCCGAGGCTGACGCCGAGGTGCGCAGCTACAGCCCGTACGAGGTCGTCGCCGTCAACCTGTATGTCGGTGCCCGGGGCTACCGGGCTGTGGCCATGGCCCACTACGACACGCCCGCAGGCCGACGCGCCTACCACCTGTGTCTGTGGCCCGCCCTGCCCGACGGCGCCCGCACCGGCTGGTACTGGTGGGACCCCGCCATCATGACGCGACGGGACTTCACCCAATGATCCAGCCCCCTCCACGTCTGCTCCCGCCGGACCTGCCCCGCCTGAAGACGCTGCGGGCGTGGCACGCCATGTGGCTCAGCCTGATCGACCAGGCCATCACCGACCTCAAACGCCGCGAAGCCGAGCGTGAAGAGGGCGAGCGGCGGCGGCCGCCACCGCCAGAGTGGACGATCGAACACGCCCTCGGCGGCCCCCACCTGCTGATCGCTGTCCACACAGGTGAGTGCTGGCGACTCCGCAAGACGGGACGCATGCGCCCCGTCGACCGCGACACCGCCCGCCAAGCATTGGCCGACGGCGTCGAGGCGTGCGGCTTCTGCCGCCCCGACACCGCCCTCGGCATGATCGACTGAAGTCGACAGCGCGCCGTTCCTGATCAGTGACCGTGACGCACAGGACGTACCGGGCCCCGACACTGATCGCCTCGGCCTGCTCAGCCAGACCAGCGTGCGTAATCCCAGCAGGGCTTGGTCCACCACCCAAATGAACATCTCCCCCCCCACAGGCTGCTATAGCCGACGGACCTCACGTGCCATACATCCCAACGGTGTTGTGCACAAATCAGCGTCTCCCCCGAAGTCCCCCGGTTACCCCTCGCGCCCCTCCCCCACCTCCCACGCGTCACCACCAAGGGGCCGCCGCCGCGAAGAGCAGATCCCTGGCCCCCCGCAGACCCCCGATCTCCGCCTCCCCCACTCCGGCGTACCTCTTTGCCCCGTATGGCAAATGAGCCTTGTCATCACCCTGCACAGAGAGCCTTCGCCAGCCAGCAGGTCAGCACCGAACGGATGCACCCAACCTGCGTCCGCTGGGGGACGGTGCGGCCCAGAGCGATGCTCACGTCCCCCCAAGCCCTGGCGCACCCCCCTCCAGGACACTGCAGGCGTACTCCGCCCCATACCTTCAAGTTCCAGACCGGCACGCAGTGGCTCCACCTGCCGGAGAAGTACGGCAACTGGCGAGGCGTCTACAACCGGCTGTGGATGTGGGCCGTCGACGGCACCTGGGAGCGGGTGTTCACCGCGCTGATGGCACAGGCCGGCGCTGATGAGGACCTTGACTGGGCGGTGTCCGTCGACTCCACGATCGTGCGGGCTCACCAGCACGCGGCCGTTGCCCGCAAAAAGGGGCCCGGCCGGCGAACCCGGTGACCACGCCATCGGCCGGTCCCGCGGTGGGCTGACGACCAAGATCCACCTGGCCGCCGATGCCCGCTGCCGGCCTCTCGCGTTCGTCCTCACCCCCGGACAAGCAGGCGATACACCGGCCTTCACCGACGTCATGGCCCGCCTGCGTGTTCCCCGGCAGCGCGGACGCGCCCCAGGCCAGACGTGGTCCTGGCGGACAAGGCCTATTCCGCCCGCGCGATTCGCAGCCACCTGCGCAAGCGCGGCATCCGGGCGGTGACCCCCGTCCCGGCAGACCAGCGTGGCCACCGGCAGCGTCAAGGCAGCCGGGGCGGCAGGCCGCCAGCCCTCGACCGCGAAGCATACAAACAGCGCAACACGGTCGAACGCTGCATCAACCGGCTCAAGCAATGGCGCGGCCTGGCCATGCGAACGGACAAGCTCGCCATCGCCTACCAGGCCGCACTCCACCTGGCCGCGATCCTCGTCTGGGCTCGGCGATAGCCCGCTCAGCGATCGACCGCCCAATGTGCGTCCGTAGGCCAACAGCCCGTGCCAACGATGTGCTCCACGAGCCTGAACGCCTCAACGATGGGGACGGTGTCCTCATCCGGGTACTCGTCGTCCTGCCCGTTGGAGAGGACAAACCCGTCGCTCGAGCCCTGAGCCCCGAGGTCCACGGCATGCTCGCCGGGATCGCCCTCGCCTTCGAACAGCATCACCATCGCGCGCTCGGTATTCGTCACGACGGCCACCGACCGTCCGGAAGAACTGGTCAGCCACGTCTCAAGCTGACCGCTGTCGATCCTCGACTGAAGGGCCTCCGGCACCACCGCGGACGACACAGGGACAGGGCTGTCGTCATTGATCACCCAGGACTCGATCACGAGCACGACGATCTCACGGACGGATCCAAGAGACAGGCTCTAGGTCTGTCGCCGAGACGGCGTGGCGCCAAGACAGTCATGCCCCACGTTCCAGGTGGCGTCTACGCGCGTCACGTCACCGGCCTGGTCTCGTCATCGGCCTGGTGCAACACATACGAGACGGCAGCGAGTCCGATACAGCCTATTTGAGTAGAATCAGATGTGTGGGCGGCCCCACCGCGCGAGCCGCATCCACCAGGCAGGCCTGGACGCGATTCCAGTGCTGCGGCGACGGTTGCGAAGCGGTCCCGCGGCGCCCGGGCGTGAAAGTGGTGGCTGACGGATGGACGCTCCCAAAGATCCCCTAGAAGGCCGACAGGTCGCGGGCTACCGGCTGGAGCGCGTCGTCGGCGCCGGGGATTGGTCCGTCGTCTACCGCGCTGCGGACCTGCGGATGGGCCGTACAGTTGCGCTCAAGCTGATCGCGCCCGGGCACGCGCTCGATGACGCTCTCCGGCGACGTCTGACCAACGAATTGCAGGTGGCCGCAGCGATCGAGCACCCCCACATCCTGCCGGTCTTCGAAGTCAACGAGGCCGAAGGCGTCCTCTACATCGCCATGCAATACATCCCCGGCCCGGACCTGCGGACCCTCCTGGACGAGGAGGGCCCACTCCCGGTGCCGACCGCACTCCGTATCGCCGCACAGGTGGCGTCCGCACTGGACGCGGCCCATTGGCACGGCCTGGTGCACCGAGACGTCAAGCCCAGCAACATCCTGATCGCCCCGGGAAACGCCGACGAGCCCGAACACGTCTACCTCACCGGCTTCGGACTCACGCACACATCACTCACGCAAAACGGGTTCACTGTGGCAGAGCAGTTCACCGGCACGCTCGACTATGTCGCGCCGGAACTGGTCTCTGGACGACCGGTGGACGGCAGAAGCGACCTCTACAGCCTCGCCTGCGTCGTGTACGAAAGCCTCGTCGGCAGACCGCCCTTTGAGCGCGCCGGGGACCTGAGGGCACTGTTGTGGGCCCACCAGTACGATCCGCCGCCTCCCCTCTCCAAGACACGCCCGGGCATCGAAGATGGTGCTGACGTGGTGATGGCAAAGGCGCTGGCGAAGACGCCTGACGAGCGCTATGACTCGTGCCGGAGGTTCGTCGATGCCTTGCGTTCTGCCATGCGGCCAAGCGACCCAGACCGGCCCCCGCCCACCCCTGCTCCAAGCTGGCTCCAGGACCAGCCCCCACCCGCGCACGGCTACCCAAGTGGGCCGCCGGACGCCAGCACACCGCCCGGCCCGCCCTTCGGCGACGATGACGACGAGTGGTGACGCGTGGGTGACATTGCCAAGAGCGCCCTCGGCGGAGCATGGACGGTGCTGGTCGGATGGCTCCTACCGACCGCGTTGAACGTAAGCCTGTTCATCGTGGCCGTCTGGCCGAGCCTGCGGCACACCAGCTGGTCCGCAAAACTGTGGACATCCGGCGCCACGCCCCCGCCCGTCGGGGTACTGGCCGTCTCCGTCCTCCTGGGCCTAGCCCTCAACGCCCTGCAAAACCCCCTCTACCGCGTCCTGGAGGGATACACCCTCTGGCCAAGCCGGCTCGCCTCGCGCCGTTGCGCTCACCACCGGCAGGCCAAGCACGATCTGCACAACCGCATCACCCTGCTCCGCCTCGAGCGACAGGAGAAAGACGGGACGCTGACCGGAGAAGACATCGCCCGCCTGACTTCTTTGCGCGCCGACCAGCGGATCACCCGGGCCGCTGCCAAGGACAAGCGGCGTACCGCGGTGCAGCGCGCGCTGCTCCGCGAACGACTCGCCCGCTTTCCGGTCGACGACGCGCAGGTAGCACCGACGGCACTGGGCAACGCAATCCGCCGCTTCGAGGAATACGGATACGACCGGTTCCGCCTCGACACCCAAGTGATGTGGAACGAGCTGACCGGCAGCGCGCCGGAACAGGTCCGCCGCCAAGTCGACCTCGCCCGCGCGAACGTCGACTTCTTCATCGCCCTGCTCTACGGCCACTGCGCACTCGTCCTCTGCGCGGCAGCAGCTCTCACAGCGCCCTCTCCCGATGTCTCGCTGCTCCTCACAGCCGTGGCCGTACCGGGCATCCTGATTTTCGTGTGGTATCGCGCGGCCGTAGCTGCAACCGACGAATGGGCCGCAGCCGTGAGGGCGCTCGTGAACACAGCACGCAAACCACTCGCCGAGGCCCTCGGCCTCGTCCTGCCTGGCAACCTGAACGCCGAACGCCAGATGTGGGCGCTGGTCTCCAAGATGTCGCGACTGCCGCATCACGAACGTGCCGCAGCCCTGGACCCCTACCGGGCGAAGCCGCCGGGCAGCACAGCGGAAGACACTGGTGGCAACGGCATTAGCCCGAACGCAACGTAGTCCGCAGCCCCCTACACGGGAACTGATCGGCGTGGATGCCGAGGTCGCCCTCACCGCGGTGACGCCCGAGCTGGAAGCGCTGCGCGCAGCCCGGGAGGCCTACTTGGCGGCGCTAGCCGGCGCGGTCGTCTCCCTGGCCCGCGACGAGGTCCCCCTCAGCGACATCAGCGCCGTGCCGCAGGTACCGCCTGCACAGGTACGGCAGATCCTGGCGGACAGGGTGCCCACAAGATGACGCCCCGGCGGGTGCCGCGTGACCTGGCAGACGAGGAAGGGGGTGTCCTCGACGTAGACGCCTCTTTGGCGGGGAGGATTCAGCGGGAGTGCGGGAGAGACACGCAGCCGGTCTGGGGGTAGTAGCCGTGCGCCTCGGCTGTCACGGTGTTGGCGTCGATGTCTCCGGCAATACATGCGGTCTTCGTCAGCCAGATGCCGAACGTGCTGCCGCCCGTTCCCCGGTTCAGTGCGTGCACGTCGACGTACTCCTGTGTGGCGAGGAGCTGGAGGGCGGGCCTGACGTCGTCCGGGCGGGTCTTGCCCTGCTGGCGCAGCTTCTCCAGTTCCGCCTTGACCTCGCCCGCCTTGAATGTGGCCACCTTCTCGTCGGACGGGCTCATGGGGCCGGGGCGTGGAGCTTCGCCGGACGACGAGGCGTGGCGCGGGGTGCCGTTGAGGTTCGAGAACAAATCGTCCTGGATCTTCCCGCACCCGGTGAGCACCAGGGCGGTGACCGCCGCGGCGGTGGGAAGGCGGAACTTCCGAAGAGACATGCGCTCATCCTTCGCACGTACGCCGGGGCCGTCATGAGTAGGAGTACCTATCTTGGCGGCGGCTGCGGGTTACGCACCGGCGAGCCGACAATCCAAGGGAGCAGGCCTGACCTGGGGGACCGTCCTCACCTTGGTGCTACACCTCGTTGTCGCCGCGGGCCGGGAACTTCTTACGGATCCGAAAGAAGTTGGAGCGCTCCGTGTCGTCACGTACGTGCCCAACGTGCCTGCCGGCCCCTCGGATACCAGTAAGGCACGTACGAAATCGGCTACTTCCCCGACTTGTCTGACGCCTCCCAGGCGCCAGAGATAAACGAAGGCGCGCCCGCCAGGACCAGCACGCCGTGATTCGCTGGAAGGCCAAGATCCACGCGCCGAAACTCCGAGCGCGTCAAGGCAGCGTGCTTTACGTTGATCGACATGAGCGCCTCGGGTCGGTCCTACCGTTATGTCGGGCCGCGCCATGTGATCGATGATGTCCCGTCTGCGGACGGTGGTGCCACGATCCGCACGGCCGCCGACTTCGCGGACTGGGCGGCAGCCCGGTCCGTCGAGGAACTGGACGAGCCCTTCACCTTCGTCATCGCCACGCGTGGCGCTTTGCGGCTGGCCCCACGCCGCAGCGAACACGTCGCCTGCGCGAGCGGCGATCGGGTACTGGGCGCCGGCGAGATCAGCTTCTACACCGCAGCCGGACGCTGGGCAGTGAACGAGGTCAGCAACCAGCCGACCGGTTACTGTCCGGAAGTAGCCTCGTGGCGGCGGCCGCACACGCACTGGATCAAGCAGACCTTGACCGCCCGGACTGCTTCACACACGCAGGGGTCTTCCGCCGGTGTCTCACCTGCCAGGAGCACAACATCGTGCGGGAGGACCACTTCGCCTGCGTCTTCCGCGACGCTGACCTCCCCGGACACTGGAACGTCGGCCCGAACGTGGAACACCCAGACAAACCCTGATCCCGCCCAACGCAGCACTGCCATCGGCTCGACGAACCGGCTTCGACAGGCGGCCGCCCGGTCTGCCCTTCCCGTTGCTGGGCGCGTCGGCCCTGAGCTCAAGCACAGCCGGCTGTGGGTGACCCTCACCGCAACCCTCGCCCCCGGAGCCACCAACTCCAGTCCGGACGCCCCGCTCACCGGCACTCCCCCGGCCCCCGTACCGCTGCCGGAACTCCTGCACGACGGAAAGATCAGAACCGACCGCGCCGAGGCCTACCTCGCGGCCGTCCTCACCAACAGCCCACCTGGTGCCGCTGGTTCGTGCTGGGACGCAGTTCGACTACGGCGGGCCTGGTCGAGCGGGCCGAGGTGGCAGTATGAACGGCATGTTCGAGTCCCTTGAAACGCTGGCCGACCGCGATCCGGACCGTCGGGACGTCGCTGCCGACGTCCTCGGGGACCTCCTGCGCGGCGCGGCACTCGACGAGGACTCCGCTCGCCTGGTCGTCGGACGTCTGGTCGGCGTGGCCGTCAACGAACCGGTGACCAAGGTGCGCGAGTCCGCCCTGAACGCGATCAGCGAGGCGTTCGACCACTACTTCCTGCCTCTGGCCCTCGTCGAGCCGCTGGCAGGAGCCATGCCGGCGATGGAACGCGAACTCCTCGTTCACACGCTCTACGTCCTCGGTGCTACCCACGACCTGCAGGCCCGGCCGCTGATCAAGTCCTTCCTCTACCACCCCGACCCGGAGGTGCGCGAGGGGGCCCGAATCGCAGCAGCTGAGAACGCCGTCATCGAGTCGGAGGCCCTCACCCAACACCTCTTGGCTGCTGAGGAGAAACGCATGACATAGCTCTCGAAGATGCGCGAGCGCGAGTACTTCGCCAACATCGGCCGGCCCCCGGGCATGTTCGTCGGCGAGACCTCCTTTCCCACGCTCACCGCATCCCTCACCGGCTACGACCAGCACGGCCTCCGGCGCGGCGGGCAAGGAGCGCGACCGCGCCGGATCAGTGACGAAATCGGGCGACCTCCCCCTCGATCCGAATCAGGAACTCCGTGATCGGGGCTTCGCCGCTGTCTGGAACGAGGACAAGGTGCTGGGCGTAGATCGCTTCGTCTGCGGCCAAGGCGCCATCTTCGTCACCACGGCGCCAGGCATCACGGGACGCGGCAAAGAGGGGGGCGAGTCCTTCCCAAGCTGGGCCGGGCTCGAAGCGACAGTCATACCAGAACATGTCGCCGCTTGCTAGGGCCAAGGTTCCTACCAGCTGCTCACCCTGCCTGAGCTGCCAACTCCGTTCCGTCATGTTCCCCTCCTGTGCCCTTGAGCACTCAGTCGCCGATGCCTCGGCGCGCTTGCGGCAGTAGCCGCGTCCCGCCTGCGCGGCCTCGCAGGAGTGCCCTGCCGCCCGCTGCTTGGATCGCGTCGCGGGAGCGGGGCACTCATACGTCGTGGTGGGTGCCGGTTGCCCGGCCGCCCAGGTGTGTTTAGTACAGGTCGCGGTAGGTGTTCCAACCGTCCCCGAGCTTGACGCGGGTCTGGAAGCCGCCGTAGCCGTTGGAGGTGTATCGGAACAGTTCACCACGGGAGTTGGAGGCGAGGAGGTCCGCGCGGCCGTCGGCGTTGATGTCTCCGGGGGCGGCGAGGTTCTTGTACTGCTGCCAGCCGCCACCGACGTAGATGCGGGACTTGAACGGTGAGGTGGAGATGCCGGTGCCGGGGTAGAGGTAGAGCTTGCCGTCGCCGGTGCGCGCGACGATGTCCGCCAGGCCGTCGCCGGTCAGGTCACCGGCGCCGGCGATCTTGTCGTACGCGCCCCAGCCGCCGCCCACCTTGAGGCGGGAGGCGAACCCGGTGCCCGACCCGTTGCCGCGCTGGAGCCACAGGGTGCCCGAGCCGTCGCGGGCCAGGAGGTCGCCCTGGCCGTCGTTGTTCAGGTCACCGGGGCCGATAACGAGGTTGTAGCGGCTCCAGCCGGCGCTGACTCCGTTGCCCTCGTTGTAGAGCCAGTTGTCGGCGATCTCCAGCAACTCCGGCTGGCCGTTGGCGTCGAGTGAGGAGGCGAACCGGATGTCGGCGCCCGTCCAGCCCCCGGTGTTGCCCGCCTGCTGGCGGCTGCCGAGCTGGCCGTTGTTCAGGGCGGGGTAGTAGAACAGCGTGCCCTGGGCGTTGCGACCCAGGATCTCGCTCTTGCCGGTGAACGGGTTCGCGCCGGAGGCGTTGAACGAGGACGCGACGTTCCAGCCGTCGCCCCACGTGCGCCGGGCCTGGAAGTTGCCGTGGCCGTCGGCAAGGTAGAGGTAGGCGGTGCCGTTCTGGGCGCGGGCGTAGAGCTCGGCGTGGCCGTCGCCGTTGATGTCGTCGATGCTGAAGAGCTGGTTGTAGATGTCCCAGCCGCCGCCGATCTTCACCCGGCCCTTGAGCGGGGCCGTGGTGCTGCCGGTGCCGGCGTAGAGGTACAGGTCACCACCGGGGGTGCGGGCCAGGACGTCGGCGATGCCGTCGCCGTCGACGTCCTTGGCGCCGAGCAGCTGGTCGTAGGCCTGCCAGCCGCCGCCGACCTTCACCTTGGCGGCGAACGGGTCACCGCCCGCGCTCCCGGTGCCGGGGTACAGGTACAGGTCCCCGCCCGGGGTGCGGGCCAGCAGGTCGGCCTTGCCGTCACCGGTGACGTCGCCGAGGGCGATGAGCTTGTTGTACGCGTTCCAGCCGCCGCCCGACCAGCCGGGCATGCCGGCAGAGGCGGTGGTCGCCTCCGGGTAGAGGGTGAGGGTGCCGTTCGACGACAGCGCCAGTATGTCGGGGCGCCCGTCGCCGGTGAGGTCGCCCGGCGTGAGAACGTCCTTCAGCCACTCGTTCTCCCGGTAGGGGAATGAGTACTGCGACTCGTCCGCCCCCGTGAACATTTGCAGCCACCATTTGCCGCTGGGCGTGCGGAAAAGGAGCTCGGAGACGCCGTTGCCGTCCAGGTCGAACCGAGGCTTAGCCGCAGTGGCTGCTGCCGCGCCGGTCAGACCGTGGGCACTTGGGGCAGGCAGCGTCCACGAGGGGTGGGCGGGCTCGGGCTGGACGGGGACGACTGCCGTGTGGGGCGCCGCCGGCGCCCCCTCGGCTGATGCTGTGCCGGACAGCAGCATCCCCGCCGACAGGGCGAGAGCGGTGCAGGCCGCGAGACGGCCGGTGCGCAGGGCACGCGAAGAAGACAACATTCCCCCCAGGGAAGGTACAGGTGAAACCGGGGCCGCAGGCGCGACGGCGCACTCCCGAGCGGAGCACACGACACCGCAGTGCGTCGCTTGGCCAGGTGTGGCTGCACGCAGAAAAGACAGATCCCCCCGGAAATGTGCACGCAGCATACAGCTGATCATCTAGGTAGTTGAAGACGATATTGAGCCGTCGGGTGGTGCAGCGTGCGCAGGCCGACCGGCGGGGCGGAGCACCCGGTGAGGACGCCGGAAGTAACCCCGTCCGGCAGGGTGCCCGCACGACGACATCCCTTAACGGAGCGGCCAACCACCTGCGTTTGGTCTCTCAATGGGGTGTGCTGCTCACAGGGGCATGAGGACGCCCTCGGGATCCAAGGACGCGGCTTCGGCGAACTCCTCGAAGTACAAGTTCCCGAGCGACAGATTCGCGTGGACGTCGTGGACGGCAGCCGGACAGGTTCGGAACTCGCGGGGCAAGGGTGAGTCGATGAGTTCTTGGTAGTACATCGGGTCGAGATCCTCCTCCTCACCCCACACGTCAAGCGCGAGAAGCGCGCGCTGGAAGGACTGCACCGTCACACGGTCGACGACGAACACCACGCTCAGGGTCTCGTCCCGGCTGACGGCAGTGCGTATCTCGTCAGGCGCAACTCCCGCCCACACCGGATCGTCGACCAGATGGACACGGGCTTCGAACTCACCGTCCTCCCCCCAGGACTGCATCAGATCCGCCACCACCGCCTGCCAGGCGGGTTCGTCGGTGTAGTCGGTCCTGATGACCACGGCAGCGAACTCATCACGTCGAACGATTGCAGGCAGCACCGGAACGCGTCTCCCCTTTAGGCTCGGTTGGCGGTCGACTGTCTCATGGGGCACTGACACCACCCTCTCGTGACGCTTCACGTGCCAACATCACGCGCGTGGCCAGGAGCGCCCCTTCAGGAATCAGTTGGCGGTGCACCGTGACCATGGGGACTCGCTGACGGCAGGAAGCTGTACCGGCAGCGGTGCGGCTCGAGCCCCTCGGGCGGGCAGGATGCGGCGGCGAAGAGAGGGCGTCCAGCCCAGCCGACAACGGCGGGAGCGGTGTCGTGCTGCAGGTTCGAGCTCACGTCAGCACGCAGCAGTCGGCCACACTGCTACAGCGAGCGCAGCACCGCGACTACCTTGCCCAGGAACAGCCCGTCCTCGCCGAGCGGGATCGGTGAAAAGGCTGCGTTGCAGGGGGGAGCCAGGCGCCGTCGTCGGTGAGGCGCAGCTTCTTATGGAGCGGCCCGCCAAGGAAGGGGCGCGCGTCGGGGCTGTGCGCACGCTGCGGCCACGTGATCAAGAGGAGCCCCGTCAAAGGCCCCCGCCCAAGCCCTGCGGAGGAGGTCGAACCTGCGCTTCGCCGACAAGCGCATCGCCGACCTCGAAGCCCAGCTTCTTGAGGTGCGCCCATGAGCTCCACAGAGAAAAGGCGCGACGCTAATTCAAGAATTGAAAGAGTGGCACAACTGCACTCTCGACGTCTCGGATCAGGTCTGCAAGAGTTGGCATGATTGGCTCGCCGCTTACAATGATCCCTTCACCGAAGGCGACGTCGAAGGTGAATGAATGAGACGCACCAATTCCTTGCGCTGCGCTCTGCCTGGCCGCCTTCATTACCCGATAGACTTCCGCTCCATTCTGCAGAGGGTATTGGCGATCTGCTGGATTCAGGCCAACTACTACGGGATCTACGCCTGCGAAATCGGGATCCATGCCCGCGAAAGTGAAGGACACGTTCACGCTTGTATGGGCGGCGCCGACGGGGACGAGCAGTCGGTGCTTGTCCTCGATGTCGAGCCTGTGCAGGCGCCAGAAGCGATCGTCGCCACCCCGGAACGGCCGGAGTGCTTGCACCGCCGCCACTGCCGAAGCTGAGGCACCCAACAGGCGCCCCTCGAAAGATCCATTGAACTTCTTTTCGGTTTCCGAAATCGGAAACATGGTATTGATGCCGGGAGTGCCTCCGCCTGCTATCACTAGCCGCCAAGCGAGATAGTCCAAAGCTGACCGGGCGCAATGAACCGCATCACCCAGCGGCAAGCTAAGCGCGACGGGTGGCGGCTCTCTTACCTCAACGAGATAGACGAGATCCCCTGTCGTCTCATCCTCTTCGGGCTGCACGCCGAATGGCTCGCGGTCCAGATAGGACTTGATTCTGTCTTCCAGCTCCGCCAGGTGGCATCGCGACCGCTCGAACTTCAACCGCACTTCGTCTGCTGCTTGGCTCATGGCTTCATAGTCGCTCTGACTCCGGGGCGCACCAACAGATGGCAGCCCTCTGGCTACACCCAGCCTTGACGTCATTGGCCTACGTCCCTGACTCGTTCACGACGTGTCGGTCCAGCTCAGCAGCGATCAAGACGCGTCTACGGTCGGTAAACTGGACGAGGACGTCCTCTACCACTACGACGAGAGTCTCCAGCAGGTCGTCACCGATCCCGAACACCCCGCGAACCAGCAGCTCGGCATCGGCGACCTTCGGCCGCGGGCCTGGTTTGCCCCGTTCGGCAATGTCCGGCCCCGCAAAGCCACCCGGGGCTTCGCGCCCAGATTCTGGAACAGATCGCAGCAGGCGACCCTCCGGCCTTCTTCGCCAGCACCCCAGGACTGGCCGGGTCCGCGACGCCGCCCGCCCCGCCGGCCGTCGACCTACCCAAGGCCCTCACCGAGGAATTCGAGCCCTGGCGCCTGGAAGTCCCGCCCAACACCAGCGGCGAACACCTCGACCCCGACGAAGCCCACGAGCTCGTCGCACGACTCGCCGTGCAGCGTCCCACCGGGGCGAACGCGGCCACCACCATCCGCACCGCGGCGCTGGCCGCCCTGGTCGCCGCCACCGGCCGCACCGTGCGCGAACTCGCTTACCTGGACGTCACCGACCTCCAGCTCGGCCACCGCCCCGCGCGCATCCTCCTCGACACCGGCCCCCTCCCCCTCGACACCGCCACCGTGCGCACGCTCAAGAGGTGGCTGCGCCAGCGCGCCGGCATCACGGCCGCCCTCGAAGGCAGCGACCCCGGCTACCTGTGGATCCCACCAAGCAGGGCCGCCCCCGCCACGGCGTCGAGCAACCCATCCCGGGGGCGCGGCGTGCCGCCATCCGCACCCTCCACGCTGCCCACCGCCGCCTCGTCCTCGAACTCCTCGGTCGGCCCGTCCCGCCCCGCGCCCTTCTGCCCCGTTCGTGACCCACGAAGACACTCCCCAAAACGCGCGTTTCAGCACGGAAGTCCGGCCTGGCGTTTGGGGAAAAGGCATGGCACCAGGCCGCTCGACACCACCAATGCACGTGTACTCCCCTTCTCCCTGAGTCAGCTGGACATATGGTCCGGGCATGATGCCTCGTCACGCGCAACCGAGCCGGGAGGAACTGGAGCGCCGTATCGAGCGGGATCAGCGAAAGCTGGCCCGCGCGATTGACGCTCTGCGCAAGAAGGCCCCCGGGTCGCAGAATCACGCTGACCAGCTCAACAAGATCCACCGTCTTCGGCTGACGCTGGCCGGGCGGACAGAGCATCTCCAGCGCCTCGTGTAGTGCCAGGCCGCACGACTCCTTCGGTGTGTCGTCCAGCCGGGGACTGGTGGGCTTGTGGGGAGTGTCAGTGCCACCTGCGACGATGCGTGGAGGACGGCGGACGGCACCATCCATACCTCGGCCGTGTCCTACTCCCTGACCGCGGCCGAGGACCGGGAGAAGCAACTCACAGCGGACCACGCGGCGGTACGCATCGTGGAAGTAGCGATCGGCCAGGACGTGCCCGCCACCGTGCTCGCCGAGATGCGCACCGAGGCCGAAGCCCGGTTGATTGCCTCTTCCGCCTCCGCCACGCCCACGGCCTCGTGCTGATCCGGCTGCCTCTGGAAGCGTGCCGGTCCGGCAGGAGCAACTCCAGAAACTTGAACGCGTTCAAGATAGGGTGGTGTCCGGTTCGCTGAGCAACGGCGACGAGCGTGAGACCTGGGGGCGTGACCATGTGGCGACGACTGTGTTGGTTGGCTTCCTTCACCGCAGGGGCGGTCATGCTGACCTCGTCGTGCGGGCTGGCAGCAGCCATGTACGCGGCCGAGATTCCGGCAACGCAGCTGGCGGGACGATGGACGAGCAAAGCCGGCACGTCGCTGGTCTTCCACGAGGATCACACGTTCACCAGTGAGCACTTGAGCGGGCGGCCCTTCCCGCAGGAGTGCAGTACCGCGTCGGCCATAGCCTCCGGCCGCTGGGCCTTCTACGTCCCCGAGCGGAGCGCCGAGATGAAGGGCCTGCTGAGCGCTGACGAGGCCGCGGCCAAAGGCTTCGTCCTGGCGCTCTCAGCCGGCAAGTGCACGGTGGACGTCTACCTCTTCGGCGACGAAGACGACCCTGCGATGTGCCCGACCGACGACGCGGACGACGGCTGCCCTTCGGATACCTATCTCCACCGGACCAGCAAGCCCGGCGAGCCCAGGCGGCCGCAGTCTTAGCAGCCCGGCCTCGGCTGGTGCAACTCGGATGCGGGGCCAGGCCCATGGGGCGCAGACTCCTTCCCCATGGACAAGGCACACCGACGTCGTTTCGGCCCCGAGTTCGTCGCCGCCCAGCGCGAAAAGTACGGCCACCGCCAGCCTCAGGGCCGCATGCTTTCCTACGACCTGGCCGTGGAGGACAGATACGAGCCATGGCGCGCCTGGCTGGATGAACAGCTCGCACTCCTGCCCGAGAGGGAGGCCGAGGCGTTCGCGGCGAACCTGGGGCGCGACCAGAACTTCTGGCCCTACAACATCGAGCTCGCCGCCGGTGCCGCGCTGCGCGAGCGCGGCTTCACCGTGGAGTACGAGCGCCGGTGGGGCACGCTGACGCCGGACTGGACCGTCACCGACGCGGCGGGGGCACCCATCGCGCTGGTCGAGGTGCTCACGCACAGCCCTCCGAAGGCCATGTTCTCCCGTATGAGGGACTGGCATGAGCTGGCACAGCGCGTCAGGGAGATCCCGGTGCCTGTGGTGCTGACTGTGGCCGGGCATCCCGACCGTCCGCTTGATCCTCCCGTCGACGCCCGGGCCGCCAAGCAGATCGCCCAGGCCCTGCGCCGCTGGCTGCTGTCTCCCCTCGACCTGGTCAGCTTCACCAGCCATGGCTACACGTTCCGCATCATGGCCGATCACCGCACCGGTGGCCCGATACAGGCGCCGTTCCTGGGCGCCGTTCTGGAGGCGCCGAGCCAGATGGCCGGCGTCGTCTCCGCCCAGCCTCTGGCGGCCGTCGGGATCAAGGAGAAGCTGCACAAGTACCGGGACCTCGCCCAGGAGGCGAGCCTGCCGCTGATTCTTGCGGCCGGGTCCCACAGGTTCACCGGACTCACGGTTCGCCACTTCGACGACCTGCTGAGCGGGGCGAACACCGTGAGCGTCCAGTTCGGCTACGGGGACACTTTCATCCACCCCCCGATCGAGGTGCAGCCCGGCAGACCGCGACGGTGGGCCATGCCGCCCGACCTGGCCGGGGTTCTATGGATCGACCACGACAACTTCCCCTCCTTCACGACCCACTGGCGCCCCAACTCCCAAGCACTCCGCCCTGCGCCCGCCCCGTTCACGCCTGGTCACTAGCCGACGCTCCAGCTGTCGCCGTCCGTACGGCAGGGAAGGGTGAGCGTGGCTGCGTTCCAAGATGGTTGGATGGACCATTGCTTGCCGAGCTGCCCGGACAGGGGAACCCGCTGTGACGACCCTGCCCACGCGCGTCGACGGGGACGGCACCGAACGTCAGGCCAGTGCCAGGGAGACCCACCGCGCCGAGGGCACCTCCGCCCGTATCCGCGGTGAAGTCGCCGAGATCCGCACCGCCGCGGACGACCTGGCCGTCGGCACCGACTTCGACCGCTCCCTCTCCGCCTTCCTCACCGTCCAGGCCGAACTCCTCAAACGCCACGGCGCAACCGCCCAGCACGCCGACAGCCTCAGCCGCAACGACGACACCCGCGACGACCCGGGCATGTTCCCGACCGCCGCGCGCAGTGCCCTCCTCATCTCCCGCGCCCACCACGCCACCCACGGCGGCCACTGATGGCGGCCCCACCCCGCCGGGGCGAGCGGCTCCGCAAGATGGCACGGCAGCCCAGCGAACAGTTCACGCTGGCCCCTGGTGCCATCACGTCGGAACTGGACGAATACACGAGGCCGACGTACTGGCGGCTGTGCTGGTACGACGGACCGACCGAGGCACAGGTGCAGCGCGCCGCGAAGGAGCTCGACGCCGAGGCCCTGGACGGCGTGAAATTCTACCGCGATTACAGCCCTCTTGCCTGGGCCGTGCAGGCGATCCGGATGTCGATGACCCTCCCGCGGACGGCTACGAGCGGCCGTGGATCAGCGCATTCGACGCCCGCCAGCAGCTCGCCACCCTGAAGAACCCGCGGCCGCGCGATGCGCGTGAGCAGGCTTTGGCCGAGGTCCTCGGCGGCCACCGCTGGCTGAGCCGGGACTGCGGCTCATCCAGCCGGCTCGAGCCGGCTCCAGGTACGCCCTGCGGCTTTCGCCCAGGTGTCCAGCAGCCGGCGTGCCTCGGCCTGGGGGGCGGCCAGCCAGACTGTCTGCGACCCGCCGTGCGCCGGTGTGCCGGCCTCACTCCAGTCGATGCGGCCTTCGCTGCAGCACGCGCACAGGAGATGGAAGCTGCTCGCCGGCTCGGCGCCGAAGTCTTGGGCGAAGAACGCATCCACCAGGGCCTCGACATCGCCGGCTTCCGCCGCGTTCACGCTGACCTGAAGCGTCGGCAGGCTGGAGGGCTCGAAGAGCAGCAGTTCGTCGAAGACCGCGACCTGCTGGCCGTTGAACGTCCGCTCGCCGGTCGGCTCCCCGTCGTGCACGACGATCTCGCCGAAGCGGCGGCACCGTGTCACCGGCACGCTCACCACCCGCCCCCGTGTCGGGCAGAGCCGCTGGATCCAGACCACCTCGCGCTCTCCGCCCGTGTCCAGGCGGACGCACGCCATGCCGAAGGAGCCGTTGATCTCCCCCTCGCCGGGTGGCATGGGGATCCCGAAGCCCTCCCAGGCGTCCCGGGCGGTTGCCCAGTCGCGCTGGATCGTGGCCGCCACCCCCAGGTTCCAGAACGCCGGGTCCTGCTCGCCGCGCGGCGACCGGGCGGCGGCCTGGCGGCCCAGCTCGCAGGCCTTGGCCCAGTTGCGCAGGAACTTGTGGGCCAGCGCCGCGTCGTACCACCACCCCGCGCTGGGCCCCTCGTCCGGATAGTGCGCAAGGACCTGCTCATACAGCTCCGCGGAGCACAGCCACTGCTCCGCCTCCCACGCCTCCTCGGCCTGCTCCAGCAGCCTCTTCGCCTCGGACTTCTCCACCTACCGTGCCTCTCCTTGTGGTCAGAGCAGGAGTCTCGCATGTCCGTCCGAAAAGCTCCTGGCCAACCGGGCCCTGGAGGACCACAGACGTGGCAGACGCCAACAAGGCTGATGTGATCTCTCTCGCCGCCGTTTCGGCGAAACCCTGGCCATGTACAGCCCAGTGGGCATAGCTCACCCGCCCCCAGCCCTTAGCTCGTGCGCTCACCGGTGCCGCGATGGTTCGGGTGCGTCGGGCACCTTCTGGCGGGGAGGTCCGGGGCGCGGGCGGCGCGGTGGTGAGCCCAGGAGCGAGCCCGGCCATGGACTCTTGCCTGCCACCCCGAGGACACCTCACTCAGAACGAGCCGCACCCCACGCGCCACCAGGTCGTCTTCCCTTACCCGGCCGAGATAGAGCGAAGGCCGACCGTTAGTCCGCGACAAACGGGGTGTATCCGACGGGGACCTCGGTGACCTGCAGTTCGGAGAAGAGCAGAGTCAGCCGGTGCGCGTTGGTCTCGAGAAGGACGTCATGGAAGTCGATCCCCAGGGCATGCGACCAGCGAAGGGCGGCGTCCGTTGGGGGGAGTAGCTTCGCGCCGGGGTACATGGGATGCCATTTCACTCCCCAGACGAATCCGTCGAGGTCGACGCCGCTCTCGTGGTCGGTGAGGCGGTCATCGAGTGAGCGCTGCCATGTCATGGCTGGCAGGGACGTCTCGCAGCGGGCTTCGACGCAGTACCGGAACAGATACCGCAGATAGGACGGCTTGACCCCGGTGCTCGGGTCCGCCGTCATGTAGACAACGACCTCGTAGTCACGCATGTAGTTGGTGTAGCCGTGGTGCACGACGGCGTGATCGAAGGTCTCATCGAGCAGCTGCTCGAGTACGGCGGTATCCATGACGCCGTTCTACCTCAAGCCCCGGGCCTCCCGGCAACCGCGCTACGGGGCAGCGGCGGTGGCCGCATGCCGGTACGCGACGAGGGCATCAGCAAGGTGCGGCAGCGCGAAACCGTCGGCGGCCTCCAGCGCGGCGCGCAGGGCATCGGCATCCCCGTAACCCCCAGCGCGGACGCCGTCGAGGTGAGCCACCAGGGTGTCCAGGTGGTCGAGGAGCGCGGCGGTGCGGGCCTGGTCCTCGTCAAGGCAGCGCCACCACGCGTAGCGGCACGGGGGGGGGAAGGCGGGCCGGGGCGGCAGAGCGTCGCGGAGTGCTGTGGCACGGGTGTGCAGGACGCTGCGGACGGGCAGGCTCAACGCCTCGACCTCCGCATCTCGCTGATCGGTCCAGGTCACCTCTGCTCCCTCTGTCTGTTTCTGTCCATCAGGCCGTTTCCCACTGTGCCAGTCCCCGGGTAGCTGGTTGCCCCAGTAAACGATCAAGGCCGTTCCGGCCACCCGGCCCCCGGCAGGGGAAATACCTATTTGCGGCCACCACGTGGACGCAGGGCCGCCCCGACGACTACGGCTGACCGCACACGGGACACCACGGAATCCCGCCGCCGACTTCGCCACGGCCGGGAGGCAGCGAGATCGCAGCACGCCGCAGCGTCGGCCGCGGATCTGCATCCTCTGCCCGGTTGTGGGCACGGGGCTGTCCTGTGGGAGGGGCGCATCCGTAGGATCACGCCATGACTGCCGATGCCCCACTCACCCGCGAGTCGTTCCGCCGCCTCACGGCGATCAGCACGCCCAGGTCCGTGGCCCAGTTGCCCGATCGCATCTGGACCGACGAGGAGTGGGACCGGATACGGCGCGGATACCGCGCGCGGGACATGGACGAGAAGTAGAACGTCTTCGCCGAAGCCGATGTTGTCTTCCTGCACCGCAGCTGGACCGGTTACGGCGTCTATGAAGCGTCGTTCGGCCCCGTGGCGGCGGTGGGAGAAGGATCGTCTCCGCGGTGGTAGAGGGCGATGAGGAGCGCTACCGCAGCACGGGGGCCGAGTACGACCGTCTGATGATGGAGCTGATCATCAGCGCGATCGTCCTTGGCGAGCCGGCCGCCGACCTGCGAGCCGGACTTGTGGAGGTGACTGCTCGGGCTTCGGGCCGGAATGACCTTCCCTCCGGTGTGGTGGAGCACAGCGCTCTGGGGCTTCGCTCTGGATCATGACCTCTGGAACCCGGCGGTGTCGTTGCCGGGAGAGGATCGCCATGGTCTTCAAAACAACCAACCGCAGTGGGCATGAGGCCTGGCTGTGTGCATCGACGTCGAGCGCTTGGACGGGCGCTGAGGCCGACAGGCCCGGCCCGGCCCGGTAGCGGGCGCCATCGGTGCCGGCGAAGGACGGTTGGGGCTCCTGCTATGCAGGATCCCTGGGGCATGTCGGAACGGACCGGCGGCGCGGGTCGGTGGATGATCGAGTCGTCAGCAGCCCGGTGTCTTCTGCGTGTCCGCGGGGGCTGCTCGCGGGGGCTCCGCCCCGGCACCCGTGCCCTGACGACAGGGGCGGAGCCATCCAGCCGCCCGCCGTGGAGCAAGTGGCCGCTTCGGCCAGCCTGCCGGGGCATCGGTCCAAACGCGCCTCGACAGCCCGGACGCGGCGCTGCGCGGCCGGGCTGTCGAGGGGTTGATGGCGATCTCTGATTCAAGGAGCCCTATCAGGGTCGCCGGTCGTGCGGGCCGTGGTGTGCGCGGCCCGTCACTCAGGGGCTGGTGGGCCTCCTGGGGTCAGAACAGGATCCGGTAGGTGTTCCAGCCGCCGTTGCCGATCTTCACGCGCTGCTTGTACGGGGCGGCAGCGTTGCCGGTGCCCTTGTACAGCCACAGGGTGCCGTCGTTGCCGCGCGCGAGCAGGTCGCTCTTGCCGTCGAGGTCGACGTCGCCGCTGGAGAGGAGGGTGTTGTAGGTGTTCCAGCCCCCGCCGATCTTGGTGCGCTGGGCGAAGGGGGCCTTGTGGTTGCCGGTGCCCTTGTACAGCCACAGGGTGCCGGCCTTGTCGCGGGCGACGATGTCGGCCTTGCCGTCGCCGGTCAGGTCGCCGTTCCCGGCGATCTGCGTGTACTGGCCCCAGCCGCCGCCGACCGTGTACCGGGAAGTCAGCTTGCCGTTGCCGTAGCCCAGGTACAGGTAGAGCGTGCCGGACTTGTCACGGGCAAGCAGGTCACCGGCCTGGGCGCCGCCCAGGTTGCCCGGGGAGAGGACCTTGTCGTAGATGTTCCAGCCGCCACCGACCCTAAAGCTGCTGTCGCCGCCGTAGAAGAGGCTGCCCTGGGTGTCCGCCATCCAGAATCCGTCGGGAACGTTGTCGGCGTCGTTGTCCACCAGGGCGCCGTGCTTGAGGCCGCTGAAGTCGACGTCCTCGACCCGCTCGCGGTCGCTGAGACCGCCCTTCTCGTCCGGCCCGTACGCCCAGCCCCGGCCGGCGCGGTCCACGCCAAGCAGCGGGAAGACCGGAGCGTTGAGCCGGAACTCCTCGTCCTGCGGTGCGGCCGCCAGGGGCGCCTTGAACGTGTCGGTCTTGAACTGCCATGCGCGAACCGGGTGGTGGTCGTCGGCGGCGAACGCCGGGGCGGCCGTGCCGACGAGGGCGGCGGTCACCGCCGCGGCAGCCAGGCGGGCGGCTACGCGCCCACGCGTACGGCCAGTGGTCTTGGCCACGTATCTCTCCATAGGGTGCAAACGAATCTGCCGTGCCGTCGGCATCCACCCGACACATGGGGGACAAGCCGGAACACAGCACATGATCATTGAGATGATTGCATGCGATGTTTTCCTGTCAACGGGTTAAAAATCACACCCGAACGAAGGCCGGAACTCCTCAATCCCAAGGAGGCAGCCTTTATGAAGCACCGTTGAGTAATAGCCCCTCCGCAGTGCAGCCACCAGGCTTCCCCATTTCCCGGGTAAATGCACGGGCCGCAACCTGTGCGGCACTTACATCTCTCTGCCCGCCCAGCCGTACGATGGCCGCCCCCCGCTATACGGCTATCGCGCCCGCGAGGAGACAGCAACGGTTGCTCGTGCAACCGTTCATCGGGTACTGCCCGCCCTTCAGCACCCAGTCGCCGATGCCTCGGCGCGCCTGCGGCAGTAGGACGTGTATGGCTTCTGCACGGGCTGTCAGTCTGGCCAAGGCGCGCCGTTCCCTTCGGGTTCAGTCCCACCAGAACTCCCACGGGTGCGGGTTCGTCCGAATCCCGTTGCTGGTCGCGTAAGTTGATCGGCGGGGGCTGGCAGGTCTACAACACGATCACGGGTGTCGGCTACGTGACCGGTGACGGCAAGGCGGACCTGGTGGCTCGGGATGCCTCGGGCACCCTGCGGCTGTACCAGGGCACCGGCAACGCCACCGTCGCGTTCAAGACCCGCACCAAGATCGGCGGCGGCTGGAACACGTACACCACCCTGCTCTAGACGCTGTGCTGTAGCCCGCGGTGCGCCCAGCCGGGATCCAGCCGGGCGCACCGCTGTTTTCGTTGGTGGCACCCCGGCAGCGGCAGCCGCGCCGGAGTGTTCTCCGCACGGTTTCCGGCCCCTGGTGCCGCTGGCGAGGTGAGCGGAGGGCAGTGGAATCCTGTGCCCCGCTCGGCGGCCTGCCGCAGGGGTTCCGTACGATCGGCCCTCTGCCCGTACCGGCATACCCATGCCGCACCTGTCGCCGCGCGCGACCCAGCCAGAATTGTTCACCCCCGTGACCAGTATTTTCGTCGTCTTTGCGGCCGTGTCCATCCTCGTGCTGCTCATCCCCTCCGTCCGCCGTGCCCGCCTCAGGCGCTGGGCCCGCGACCACTTCGATCCGGCCCGCTACGGTCTCGTCGCACGTGACCAGCTCGATGCGAGCCGGCCCGGACCCCCGCCGCCGCTCGACCTGCGCAAGGAGACGCAGGCCGTCGCCGACGCCGCGTGGGACGGCGACTGGCACGCGGCGGCGGCGTTCGTCGATGCCGCCGGAACCGACTGGGACCTTCGCTGGTCGCGGCTGGAGGTGCTGCAGGAGATCGCCCTCCACCAGGACGCGTGGCTGGGGAAATGGCGCACGGCACAGCCCGGGAACGGCGACGCCGCGACCGTGTACGCGAGTGTGCTGCTGCACCGTGCCTGGCAGGTCCGGGGCACCGCCTACGCCCGCAAGGTCCCCGTCGGCAACATGACCCACTTCAAGGCGCTGCTGCCCGGTGTGATGGAGGCCGCGCAGCACGCCGCACGCCTGGCGCCCCAGGACCCCGCTCCGTGGGTCGTCATGGTGACGGCGGCGCGGGCTCTGACGTACACGCATGAGGAGTTCCACGGTCTCTGGGAGAACCTGACCGCCCGTGCTCCGTACCACTACGCGGGTCACTGGCAAGCCCTGCAGTACTGGTGCGAGAAGTGGCACGGCTCGCACAAGCTGATGCGGGACTTCGCCCTCCGCGCCGTGCGGTCCGCCCCGGCCGGCAGCCCACTGGCCGGCATCTACCTGCACTCCCTCGTCGAGTACGAGAAGGCCGCCGTCGGATTCGAGAAGGCCTCAGGCTCCCCCGGGGTGTCCGCCAACCGCGCGGTCAGAAAGATACTCATCCAGGTGGCGCACTGCCTGGACCAAGTACCCGAGACGAACGCGGAACTGCCCCGGCTGCGGCACCTGCTGGCCTATTACCTCGGCCAGGGCGGCCAGTTCGACGCCGCGCTGGAGCAGTTCCGGCTCATCGGCCCCTGGTGCGGCGCGGCCCCCTGGACCACAGCATCCGACCCCGTCGCGGCATTCGACCTCGCCCGCGCGACAGCCGCCCGCAAGAGCACCCCCACCAGCACCTGACTCCGCCCGCCCGCGGCGGGTGGGGACGGACGACGGGCTGCCGGACACGGTGGGCCGGGACAGGGACGGCACCCTGTGGCTGTACCACGGCACCAAAAACCCCACTGCCCCCTTCAAGACCCGCATCAAGATCGGGGGCGGCCGCAGCACCTACAACACCCTGTTCTCACCGTTGCGTTGCAGCCCCCGATGGTGCGCCCCGCCGAGACCGGCGGGGCGCACCGCTGCTTGCGCGGCGAGACGAGCGGTCATCACCTCGCGAGCTGGTGGCGGGGCCTCGCCTGGTCCGACGGGCCGTGGCACGACCACGATCCGGACGAAGACCTCGCGCCGGACCGTGAGCCGCCGGCGCCCGCCGAGATCGGCTCTCCCGTGGACGCCACCGTGGCCTTGTGGAACGTCGCGTTATTACCCAGCCCCAACGCCACGGACGTCGTCATGGGGAACGCGGAGTTACTCCGCGACGACCAGGCGGACGGTGCACTTCTCGGCCGCCCGGCAACCAGCCGATCCTTTAGGTCTAAGGAGGGCGGTCAAGGATGAGCGCAGCTCATCGCAGTCGCGACGCCGCAGGCGTCCTTGACGGCCCGCCTCAGACCGGACACTTCACAGCCGGGCGGCCCGACTCCCTTGCGCTCACTCGGATGGCACGAACGAACGGGGACGACGGAGCCGGTCTGGGGAATTACAAGACCGCTCACAGGCCTGAAGGCCGGGTGTCAGGAAGGCCTTTGCCCGCCGCGGGGGACCTGTGTTCAGGTTGCAGCCAGTAAGTCATCACGAGGGGGCGGAACATGCGTGGAATGTCGGGAATCAGACGCAGGGCAGCAGTCGCTGGTGGGGCGGTGGCTGTCGTGGGAGTACTGGCCGCGGGGTGTGGGCTGCCGTCCGAGGCCGTTGGGGAGTACGGGCCGGCGTCGAGCGACTTGTCGTTCTCGTACACCGGGGTCTCCAGCGAGGACGAGACGATCAACCAGACCGTGTCGATCCACAACACCTATCGCCGCTCGGTGGTCACGCTCTTGTCGTTCACCGCGCTGGACCGGGCACACCAGCCGATGCCGCAGGTCAAGGTGACCACGGTCTTCGGCAGTGACCGCGGGACTCTGGTGTCCCCTTATGGCTACAGCTACGACATCCTGCGGTTCTCCGGCCCGGGGCAGCACGAGGTGGCCGACGTCCAGGTGAAGGTGGACAAGGTCGTGGCGGCCGCGCCCCGGGTGGTCGCGGGCGAGCCGGTCACCACGCAGGCCCTGGACGACGCGGGCCGCGATATATCCCGGTTCGAACGGTTCTCCAAAGTCCGTTTGACCAACCCCAACACATGGCCGGTCTATGTCCGGGTCTCCTACCTGGTCTACGACCAGCCGCCCAAGGGCCAGAGCCAGCAGGTCATCTCCGCCACGCCCATCGGGGGCCTCACCCGCGTCCCCTCCCACGGCACCACCACCATCGAGGTGAAGGGCGAAGCCGCCACCGCCGTGGCACGCAACTCCGAGGGGCCGGCGGTCAGTATCAAGGCCTACGACTCCCAGTAGACGCCGCCCTGGACTTGGGGCCCGGCACAGTTGGCTCCTCGACGAGCTCCTCGCTCGGCCCTGCCCGCCTACGTAAAACTCCTAACGGAAAGCCCTCGCTCGTGCCGACTGGTGGTGCGCGTGCATCATGGCAGCAGTCCATGTGCGAGCGGGGGGGGGAGCGGGGATGGCTGACGAGAGCGCGATGGATCTCATTTGTCTGGCCGACGCAGAGAGCGGTGTCCTGATTCGGGTGTTGCGCCGCCATCTGCCCGGGGTGTTGCCGTGGCATGACTTCCTCGACGCTGAGATCGTCGTCACGAGCGGGTTCGCCAAGGGGCGCATGGATGTCTGCCTGGCCCCGGACGACCTGGACAGCTGGTCACAGGTGCTGGGTGCGCTCGCCACCGGGCGGGGCGCCGCATGGATGGACGACGGACGCAACCCCGAGATCCGATTCGAACCGCCCGACCAGAACGGACGCGCCGTGGTCGTGGTGGAAGACTTTGCCAGTACGGGGACGTCGGTCCAGGTTCCTGTGCATCTGGCTGAGGGATGGGCCGATGACCATCACGAACGGTTGCAGCGCGTCAGGAGCACCTGGCCTCGGGAAGTTACGGAGACCTCCCCAGGCGCCTACGCGTGGCGGCGCTGAGTCCTTGTCGGTCGGCGTCGGCAGATGAGCGGGCAGGCCAAAGCGAGGAGGGCCCCTCGCAACGATGATCAGTCCGAAGCAGGCCCGGCTGTAGTGCTGGCGTTCGACTCCGAGCTGGGCAGCATGATCGGCCGGGCTCCGTCCCGACTGGGCTCACCGTTGTGGGTGGTAGCGCATGCACTGCCCACTCGCATACATCGCGGGCTCGTCCCCGAACCAGGCCTGCTGGAGGGAGAGTTTGATGCCGTGCTCCTTCGTGCTGATTCCGGGCAGGCCCGGCTTGCCGGGGCGGTCCCACGGCTTCTCGTCCGTGACCGTCAGCCCCTCGGCCTTCCAGTCAGCGCGTAGGTGTGCGAGGGCGGTGAGGTAGTCGGCGCGGGTCGCATAGTGCAGCGTCCAGCTGTAGCGCGGCTCGCCGCGCGTCACGTCGTCCCGATGGCGAACCCAGACGTCATCCCGATGCGCCGCAGCTGAACCGACGCAGGTCACTGACCCCGCCGGCCTCTGGACGGCGGGGTCAGTCTGCGTGAGGGAAGAAGGTGCTGATGTTGTTCCACATGAATGCGTCCTTCCACTCCGGGCGGCCTTCTGCCCAGCCGCTGAGGGCGGTGATCACCTTCTCCTGGGATATCGTCCGGGTCTGGTAGTGCTCCGCCGCGGTCCCATCGCGGAATTCAAGCTGGTAGGTGTTGTCGTCCCTCAGCCACACCTGGACATACCAATCTCCGGCCGCCTCATCGTCGAGGCACTCGACGATGACGAAGGCGTTGCCCCGGCCAAGATTCGCCACCATCTGGCTCAACGCTGACGGCTTCGGGTTCCCCACCCGCCGACCTTGTTCATCTCTCGCTTGCAGCATGTCCCGATCATCGCCCACAGGTCTGACACGGGTCGAAGAGCAACCCGTCCTACTTGGCCTCGCTCACCAATGGCCTCAGTTGGTTCACTTCGTGAACCAACTGAGGCGAAGAGCGAGTCTGAGGAAAATTCGAGATCCGCATCACTACTGGTCGCTCTCACTGCCCGGGCGGTGTGGTGGGCTGGTGTAGGGACCGTTGTCCGGGCTGCGCACCCACACTGTCTGGGCGTGCGGGGTGACGGTCATGCCGAAGTCCCACTGCTCGGGACGACCGTGTTCACGCCACAACTGGTATCCGCTGCGCAGGTCGGCCCACAGGTCCTTCCCACTGTCGGAGATCTGCACCTGGGCGTTCGTGGTCAGTTCAGCGCGGACTGTGCGCCCGGTCTGGTCGCGCAGTTCCGCGCGGGGCTGGCCGTTGTGCTGCTCGACGGTGATGAGGATGTGCGGATGGGAGACGCGCAGCGCGAAGAGCAAATGGCCCGTGGCGAGGTCTGCGAGCAGTTCGGCGTCCGTGACGGCGCCGTGCCCGCTGGCGCGGAGCGTGGCCGGGACCGGGCTCGCCTGCGGGGTGTGGCGGTCGGGCATGAACAGGGCCAGGCCCTGTAGCCAGCCGGTGGCGGATTGGCCGTCGTCGGCGACGGTGAGCGCGAAATGCCCCATGCGGCCCCACGGGTAGACGATGCGTCCTGCGGGCCGGGTTGCTTGGATCCAGGGCCAGGGGAGGGTGTCGACGGCGTAGGTGGCGATCACCCGGTCGTACGGGCCCCGCTCTGGTGCGCCGAGGCTGCCGTCGCCGCAGCGAACCTCGACATCGCATCCGTGGGCCTTCAGGCGTCGTGCGGCAGCCTCAGCCAGTACAGGGTCGGTCTCCATGGACACGACCTGGCCGCCCGGTCCGGCCCGGTGCGCGAGCAGCGCGGCGTTCCAGCCGGCGCCGGTGCCCAGCTCCAGGACGCTGTGTTCGGGCTCCAGGATGAGGGAGTCCAGCATGTCGGCGACGACCGCCACGCACGAGAGGCTGGAGGTGGCCAGGCCGTCGGTGACCTGGATGACGGTGGAGTCGTCAGGCCCGGGGTAGACAAGATCAGCCCAACGCTCGGGATCGGTCGCACGGTCGGCCGACACCCATTCGTGGCCGTTCCAGGACCAGAGGGTGTCCGGTGCGAATGCGTGCCGCGGAAGCGCCGTCATCGCGTCGCGGACCCACGGGCTGTCCGCGTCCGGCCACAGGCCCCGCTCCCGCATAGCGCTATCCATCCGGGCCGCACCGGATGCCAGCCGCTGGTTCGTGATCACTTCCGGCGCTTCCCCGACCCTGACCCGGGGTTTTCCACCCTGCCGTCGGAGTTGTTGGGAGGCGGCTTCCCTCCGGACAGCGGGGGATCGTCCTTGCGGTGCTGCCCCGAGTCGCCGTCCTTGTCGTCTCCAGCCGCCATCTCCAGCCCCTTCCCGAAGGAATCCGGTGCCACGCCGCGTTGCTCCATTGCAGAGGAGCGAGGGGCGATGGTCATGCGCTTGCCTTTACACACCACGGTCTGCGCGGGCAGGATCAGCAGGCCCGCCTCGCCGTCCTGTCAGGCCGCGTCAATCCGGCGGATCTGGGCGGCCACGCCGCCCGCGCCAGCCATGAACACCGTCGGGTCGACTTCCCAGCCGCGCTCGGCCAGCCATGTCTCCAGTGCCGCCATCTCCGGTGCAGCATGACGGCAGCATCCCCGGGAAGAGCGATCCGTCGATCGAAAGCGCCTGTGCGGGCGCCAGCCGTAGGGTGCTGCGTGAGGGTCAGACGATGGGTCCGGGATTGCCCGGGGCGTGGGGGACGGCGGTCCAGGTCCAGGGCCGGGGGCCGTTGTGGCCGCGTAGGCAGGCGACGCGGTGGCGGGCCTCCGGGGCGGTGTGGGGGTGGTCGGTGGCGGTCTGGATGGCGTAGGTGGTCATGCGCAGTTCGCGGATGCCGCGCATGACGGGGAAGCCGTCGTAGTCGCGCACGTCGTGCCCGCCGTACGCGCTGACAAAGTTCTGGTACTGGCCCATGGGGATGGTGGCGGTGGTGTCGACCTTCACCGCGGTGGAGGTCAGATCCCACTCGGGCGGGCCGATGGCGGCAGAGTCGAGGTCCATCAGGTAGCAGTGCCCGCTGAGGGTGCGGGCGACGTTCCCGGCCCAGGCGTCGCCATGGAGGGGCGTCGGGGCGAGTCCGTCGTCCAGTCGGTCCCAGGCCTCGGCCAGTTCGTCGGCATAGCCGAGCAGCCAGGCCATGTCCGCCTCGGAGATCACGCTGTTGTGCCGGACCGCCTCGAGCCGGGTGCGGGCCTTGGCGGCGGGGTTGGGCATCAGCGTCAGGTGCGAGGGAGCGGGAAGGCTGTGCAGGTGGCGCAGGAGGCGGGCGACGTCTTCGTGCCGGCCCATCGTGTGCTCGGGCAGCTGTTGCCAGAAGGTAGCTGCGCGGTTGCCGGGCAGGTCGATGGCCGTGGCACGGGCGGGGCGCACCGCTGGGAGGTGGTGGTCGGCGAGCCACTGTGCGGTGAGGAGTTCGCGGTGTGCTGCCTGGCGGCGTCCGGGCCGGGTGAGGCGTACGACGACGTGGCCGGGCAGGGCCCAGATGGCGTTGTCGGCTATGCGGACGGGTTCGGCGCCGCTGAAGTCGAATCCAGCGGCGCGGCAGGCCTGTGCGACCAGCGGTCGTGTGTGCTGGGCTGCGGCGTCGCTGCTGGTGACCGTCACGTCGTTGCTCCCTGGGCTGTGGTGCGGGTGATGCGTTCGCACAGTTCGGCGGCCTCGGGCACGGTAACGCGCTGGCGGGTGGTGACACGTGCGAGTTCTTGCAGGCCCCAGTCGGCGCGGCCGGAACGGATGCGCGCGGCTTCCTGCAGGGCGAGGGCACCGATCGCGGCGGCTTCCTGGGCATCGCCCGTCAGCATGGCCAGCGTGGCGAGTTTCGTGCGGGAGAACACGCGGGAGCGCAGGTAGGCGTCGGTGTGCTCGGCCGACGCGGCGGCCGACGCTCGCCGGCGGCCTTGACGTGCTGGGGTTTGCGGGTGGACCTCGCGAGGTCGAACAGGGCATGCCCGGTGTCACCTTGGTGCTGGGCATGGTCGTAGTAGGACATCCATGGAGGTTCTTTGTCCGGGCTGGTATGGCTGAACTCCTCATCGGCCTTCCCGACAGCCCTCAAGGTGGCCTGCTCATCTCCCAAGGCGGCATAGGCCCGGGCGCCGGCGATCGCGAGCATGGCACGTTCGGAGGGGGTCAGGCGTTCGGCACGGACGCTGCCGACCTCCGCGTGGATCACGGCCTGGTCATAGTCGCCGGTCCAGATGGCATGGCGGGCGCGCCAGCTGTAGATCTTGCTGCGCAGGTGCCAGTTGCCGCCCGCTTCGGCGCAAGCGGCGGCGAAGGTGAAGGCCTGGCGGGCGTCGTCATGGGCGAAGGCGTCGAAGCAGACGGCACCCGTGACCATGCCCAGGTGCGCAACGGCGCAGTACAGCTCGGACTGCAGGGCACCGGGGCAGGCCACGCCCAGCAGCCGTGAGGCCCACGCCAGTTGCTGCGTGCCGGTCTGGCGTACCAGTCCTCCGCCGCCGTTTAAGTTGTGCCATTGCGACAGGTTCAGCGCCGCCTGCTGGACTTCCTCCACGTCGTTGGCCAGGACCTGCTCGGGCAAAGCCGCAGAGGTCAGTCGCGCCAGAGCCGCCAAGGGCGCCCCCGCGGTCTGCGGTGCGCCGCGGTCCGCTTCGGGGCCGTCGGGATCAAGACCGAGGACGTGCGCGATGTGGGGCCACCAGTAGTCGGGGGTGCGTTTGCCGGTCATCCACCGGTTGGCGTTCGCCCGGTGCACCCGGTCCGGGTCGCCGCTCTCGGCGATCCCCACGGCCCGGGCCAGAGCGGTCGAGCCCCATCCCCTTTGCCGGCACGCCTGCCGGATCAGCTCGCTCCTGTCCATCTCGTCACTCCACCCTGGACTACACGGGACTACAGGGGACTACACGGGATTCCTTCCCGCCGCAGCCGCCCGGTCGTTGAATGAACCGCACTCGATCATCCACCAACTTGCCGCGGAAGGCGCCGAGTTCGCGGGATCGGCTCTGCCCACCAGGGCTGTGAGGCATCGTCGTTGAGCATGCAAGGAAGGGAGACCGTCATGGGGCGCACGAATGGGACCTCCGGCAGCGACCAGAGCGAGGAGGGCGACATCTACGGCGCTGGACAGGGCGACACCGGAAACGGCCAGGGCCACGGTAGTGACGAGGACCGCATGGGTGGCGGCGCCCCCAGCGACAGCTGACTGCGGCATAAGGAGACGGACCCGATGGACGAGCAGCAGCACATCGCCCAGTGCATTGAGACGATCAGCATGTACAGGGGCGGCTACTTCAACGACCGGCCCTGGCTGCGCGACGTCTTCGAGTCCGTCTCCCGCGCCCACTTCGTACCCGAACGGGTGTGGTGGCCCGAGCGGGACACCGACGGCTTCTACCCGGTGATCGACCGCACCACGGAACCCGAACGCTGGCTCGAAGCCGTCTACACGCCGCGGATCGCTCTGATCACCCAGATCGAGGACGGCAAGATCAGCCCCCAGGACGGGCCCACCCGCTCGAACGCGTTCACATCCTCGATCTCCTGTGCGGCTGTCGTCGTGCAGATGCTCCACCATCTTGACCCGCAGCCGGGTGAGAACGTCCTGGAGATCGGCACCGGCACCGGCTACAACGCCGCCTTGCTCGCTGCCCGGGTCGGCGCAGACCATCTGACGACGGTGGAGGTCGACCCGGTCACCGCAGAGCGGGCCCGCACGGCATTGCACAGCCGGGGCGTGCCCGTCCCGACCGTGGTCGTCGCCGACGGAGAGAACGGCTACGGTCCCCGCGCTCCGTACGACCGGCTGATCAGCACCGCGTGCGTGCGGCAGATCCCGCCCGCCTGGCTGGAGCAGATGCGGCCCGGCGGGACGATCCTCACACCGCTCGCCACCCCGTTCGGCGACGACGCCCTGGCCCTGCTCGTCGCCGACCGCCAAGGGCACGCGCGCGGGCGCCTGGTGGCCGCCGTGAACTTCATGCGCGTCCGCTCCCAGCGCGAGCGCCGCCCCTGGCGCGACCTGGGCTGGCCGCGCCTGACCGACTTCGAACTCACCGCCGGCCCCACCGAGCAGACCGTCCGACAGCACTGACTTGCCTGCCCTCCCTAAGGAGCGGTCGTGACCCCTGTTCCAGCCCTGCCCGCCGCTCCCGCGGAGTTGACAGGCGAAGTAGAGCGCTCAGACCGCACGATCCGGCGATCGTTCGGATGGCCGCTACGGCTGTGCGGCACAGCGAAAACCGGTGTCGTTGTCCTTCATGGACGCGCTGGCGGCGTTGTGCAGGTGAGGCGCGGCTCGCTCCAACGGGGAGGTGAACGCGCTGCCTTTCAGCGCGTACCGGCCGCTGCGAGGTTCCTCTTCGGAGGAGCACCATTCCCAGACGTTGCCGCACATATCGAAAACGCCGTAGGGACTGACGCCGGACTGGTAGCGGGTGACGGGCGTTGTGGCGTCTATGCCGGTCTCGGCGACGTTGGCCTTGGCGGCGGTGGGTTCGTCGCCCCACGGATAGGTGCGGCCGCGCGGGCCGCGGGCGGCTTTTTCCCACTGCCGGGCGGTGGGCAGCGTCTTTCCTGCCCAGTGGGCGTAGGCGCTGGCGTCGTGCCAGGTCACCCAGACCACCGGGTGGATGGCCAAGCCGGCGGGGCAGCGGCCCTGGGGCCAGTGCTGGGGCGGCCGGTGGCTGGTTGCGTTCACGAACCTCTCGTAGTCGGCGTTCGTCGTCGGGTACACGTCGATGAGGAAAGCGTCGAGCCACAGCGACCGGTTGTCGGGCCCGCAGAGGTAGACGCCCTCCTCCACGAGGGCCATCAGCTTCCCGTCGGCGAGTCGTCGGCGGGTGCCCGGGTGGGTGCGCAGCAGTTCTTCGACGCGAGCGTCGTGTTCGGCTGCGGCCCGCTCGGTCAGCAGGGCTGCGAAGCGCTGCTGCACGTCCCGGGGGCACCATGCCAGGACGGTGTCGAGGGAGCGCTGGTTGGGGAGGCTGAGTTCGATAGTCTCTCCGCGTCCCTCCCAGCGGGGGATCTGGCGGGAGTTGACACCGAGCATCTCGGCGAAGGCCTTGCCGGACATGCGCATCGCCACGCGCAGAAGACCGGCTTCGCGACCGGTCCACTTGACCACTGCCGCCACGGGCTCGTCCTACAGCGTCTCGCCCGGGACAGACAGGTAAGCCTGCCGCAGCCGGTTAAGGACCGGATGCTCGGTGGGCAGGGTGGCGCTGTCGATGGCGCACACAGCCCTGACGCCGATGCTGGTGTTGGTGGCGAAGGCAGCCGCCATGGCCTTGGCCTGGTCCAGAGTGACCGTGGCGAGGCGGTGTTCGGCCTGTTCCTGGAGAAGGGCCATGGTGACGCCGGGCAGGACACGTGCCTGAGGCCACACGACCGTGCCGTCCTGGTCGATGAAGCCGATGTTCCACGTGCCGCCCTCGGAGACGAAGCCGTCGCGGCCGACGAAAAGGGCATCGCCGAAGCCCGCGAGCTGGGCGGTGCGGCGGGCGCGCAGGGCTCCGAAGAGCCCGACGTGCTTGACCTCGGGCAGGTCACGCTCGTATGGCACGCTCATGGCGCGCAGTGGTTCCGGAGGCAGGGCGCCGGCGCCGCGCACGGAGACCAGGATCCGGGGGTCGTCGGCGTCGCCGGGGTGCCCGATCTCGACCGCCGGGTCGTAGACGGTCACGCGGACCACGCACGCTCCGCTCTGCCCGTGGAGACTCTCGCGCACGTAGGTGCGTACGGCGTCGGTGTCCAGGTCGGCGTCCCACACGATTTTGCTGTCGCGGGCAAGACGTTCCATGTGCAGGGTCAGGCCGCGGATCGTTCCGTCGGCATCGACACGCATCGAGGTGAAGTGCCCGGTGTTGGTGAGGGCCAGGGGCAGCAAGTCGTCTGCGGAGACCGGCATTCCATCAAGAGTCGCCATGGCGTCAGCATGCCAGGGCGGCCGCCTGATAGGGCACCCCGGCCAGCCTTACTGACGAGTCAACGTCATCGTCAGGTCATTCCCCCGGCCGTGCGCTCGGTGTTCGCTGGTCATCGTGCGAACACGCGGAGTGATCGACTCGGCGCGGCTGACGCGCGCTTTCAACCCGTACCTCCCGGAGGCATCCGATGACCCTCACTGCGGCCGCCGCATCGGCCGCGTCACCCACCGCATCCTTGAGCCAGCGCTTTACGGCGGCGTTCGCCCCAGATCCGGCCCGTGTACCCGATCTACGCCGGCTTACCTCCGAGCACCTGTGCCGGTGGAAGGTGTTCGGCGCAGTCGCCGAGGACATCGTCCTCGCCGTCTCCGAGCTCGTCACCAATGCTGTCCAGCATGGTCATGGCGAGGGGACCCTCACGGTTCGCTATGACGCTGGCGCCCTGCACATTGAGGTCGCCGACCACAACCGGGCGCCGGCCACGGTCCGTATGGCTCGCGAGGATGACGTATCGGGACGTGGCTTGCTCCTCGTAGACGCGCTTGCCGAGAAGTGGGGCGTCAGCAACGAGGGCACCACGACGTGGTGTCGCTTCGTCATCCGCACGACGACTCCCCCCTTGTCTGTTGCCCTGCCAGCGAAACCGGTTTTGGCGGCTGTCCGGCGATCGGGCAGGGATCCGGCGTGGGATTGACGGTGCAGGTCACACGAACGACGTCCCGGAGCGCTGACCGGCGACCCGGCTTGGTCTGCGAATGGGCCCTCTGCCCCGCTGCCTCGTCTGGTGCGGCCCTCAGCCCTCCTCATCGACTGTGCCTTGTTGCCATTCCTGGAGTGACCCTGATGACCCGAGATCCGTTGCCTGCCCATCCCGGCCAGCGGGCGAACCAGTCCGCGCACCGTCACGAAGGCCCCATCCCGCCGCTCATCGCGTTGGCGCAGGGTGCACCGGTTGCTGCCAAGGCGGCAGAGGAGGAGCGCCTATTCATTTCGCTCCGCGGCCAGTCGGTGACAAGGCCCGTTTCCGCTGCCCGGGTCTCGGAGTTGCGCCGCGACATCGAGCTTGCACACCGCCTGGCCCGCATGCGGCCGAGAAGCGAGCTGGCCGCCGGGGTCCGCTCACGCCTGGCGGCTCACATCAAGGCTCTGCTGCCGACCGCGCAGGCGGCCGCCGAGGCCCTGCCTTGCGACACCCGCGCTCGCGACGTCGCGCTGAGCGTGGTGCACCAGGCCGCGGAACTGGCAGGCCGTCCGGGAAGGGGCGATCAGGCAGCGATGCTGACGCTGCTGGCCACGAGCGCCACCTTCTTGTCGCGGTACGCAGCCTGCAGCGACACGGCCGCCGGTGCACCCTCCGCATCCCACCCCACGGGGAGGACCCCGTGACGGAACACGGCTCCGTGCTGCTGGCGTGTCCTGATCCGCACGCCGTTGGCGCAAACACGTCGGCGTCCCCTGTTGTTGTGGTCCTGCACGGCGGGCCGTGTCCCGACACGGCGGCACATTCACTGCGGTGCGCCCGCACGGTCGCGAACAGCGTGAGCAGCTATGGCGGGGAGGCCCACCTCGTGGAGGCGGCCGGCTTCGCCCTCCCCTCGCTTGTCGACAAGCTCGACGGGGAAGTCAGGGCGCTCGTCACGACCATGGAAGTGCCACGCGATGCGGGCAGCCTCCAGGGCCTGCTCAACTACTTGGAGATCCCCTACGCGGGTTCCGGCGTTGCGGGCTGCGCCATTGCGGCCCACCAGGTCACCGCGCGCCGACTGCTGCAAGCCGCCCATGTGCCTGTGCCCGCGTACGGGCTGGTGCGCCCGCGCAGCAGCCCGTACAGCGAGGCGCAGCGGATCATGCGGCAAGCCTCTGCCGGCGTAGTCCGGATTCAGCCCCAGGCACCGGCCCGCGGCCCAGCCGGTCCGGGCGATTCCGTATGGCGCGGCCCGTCCACCGCCGCCGGCGCCGAGGCACTGAGTGATCTGCTCACCGTGGCCGGGCCCTTCGGCCCGCTGATGTACGAGAGCGATGAGCCGGGCCAGACGCTGTGGGTGGGGGTCATCGACGATGCCGAAGGCCAGCCGCACACGCTGCCGGGGCTCGAGGCCGAGCCACGGGCGGCGGCCGACAAGGAGACCCTCGGGCGGGCCCGCAGGCTCGCGTTGCGGGCCCAGCGGGCCCTGCACCTGCGGGGCTATGCCCTGCACCGTTTCACCCGCTCTCAGGACACCGGGCTGTTCTGGCGTGAAGTGCAGACCCATCCCGACCTCTCCCCCACCGGGCGGCTGTTCCAGATCACCTCAGCCCATCACGGCTGGACCCACCTCGAGTTCATCGAAGCCCTGCTGAACACCTGCGACACCGACCTGACCGAGGGGGGCCGGTGATACAGCGACACCGCATACGCGCCCGCCACGCGGCCGCCCGGCCCCTTCTCCTGCCTGTGCCCCGCCCGGCCTGCCCTGCCCTTCCGGTCGCCTGCCGTCGCCGGCAGTGGCGTGGCCCGGGCGGTCCGGCCGTGCCTCACACCCACGTGATGATCAAGGAAATCGACGTGATGTTGCCGCTCGCTACCCGCTCGTCCTGGCACGTCCAGTTCGCGCCATTACCGCCCCATCGTGGAGTCGACGTCGTGCACACGAACCTCCGCTTGGGCCTCAGTGCCCTGGACGAGATGCGGGCCGGGGGCGACGCGGTCGGACCTGTGCTGTGCTGTCCCGAGCATCAGGCGGTGCTCATCCCGGTCGAGGAAGGCACCGCGGACCGGTGGCTGGCCCCGCACTCGCAGTGTCTTCGGGCGGGATGGCAGTGCCGGCCCGTCTGCGGCAGCACGGTGAGGCGGTGCGCGGGCCGGGTGTGGCTGCTGCCGGACATCTGCCCCCAGCGGATGGTGCCTGCCTCGTCGCAGGAGTTGCACCACCGACTGTGCGTGAGCCGGGCTCGATGGGCGTCGGCCGCATGAGCCCTGGCCTCGGCACGCCCACAGCGGGCGTCACGTCGCACGTTCTGTCACCTGCTGCCCGCCGTCACGGTGGCCGTGTGCGGGAGGCGCGAGGATGAGCCACTTTATGACCGAGCCGCTGTGGTGGTCTTCCGTGCTCATCAGCACGGGTGCGGCCGCGCTCGCGTTCGGTGAACGGCGGCGCTGTCGCCGTCTGCAAGAGCAGGTGCGGGAGCTGGAGGCAGAGCGCAACGCACGGGACTTCGTGCTGTACTCCGTCGCCGCCTTTCCGTGGGTGGACTGGTTGCGTGCCGCGCAGCAATCCATGGCCACGCCCGAGTTCGTGCAGGTCCCGCCTAGGCTCCACGGGTCGAAGACCGCCGGGTATGTGCAAAGACTCGGCCAGAACCTGGCCCACAGCACACACGTTCTGTGCGAGGAGGCGCGAGCGCGGGCGGCACGGGAGATCGAAGAGCGGGCTGCGGGAGATACCCGCGCGGCGGTGCGGGCCATCGCGACGCAGGTGGCCGGCCAGGGCACGGAGGCGGGCCGGGCCGTGAGCGCCATGCTGGGCACGCAGAGCGATGATGACGCGGTCGAAGAGCTGTTGGAGCTGGATCACCTGCTGCAGCAGCTGGTCCGTACAGCGCAGTCGTACGTGGTGCTGTGCGGCGGGACGCCGCCGGGACGGTCCTGGCCGGCGACGAGTTTCACCGATGTGGTGCGCGGTGCGATGGGCCGCATCCGCAGCTATCGCCGGGTGCAGTTCCAGGAACTGGAGCTGCAGGTGGCGGGTCGTGCCGTGGAGCCGCTGGTGCAGATCGTGGCGGCGCTGCTGGACAACGCCACCCAGTTCTCGCCCCCCAACGCCTGGGTACAGGTGAACTTCCAGCAGGGCCATCAGGGCGTCACCGTAATCATTGATGACGCCGGGCTGCGCATGAATGAAGAGCAGCTCGCCGCCGCGCACGCAGTCCTCACCGGCCAGCGCCAGATCGACATCCACGCCCTGGGGCCCGTGCCGCAGACCGGCTTCCCGATGATCGCCGAGCACCTGCGGCGCTACGGGTTCGCCGTGCGCCTGGAGGTCCCCAGCGCGTTTGAGGGGACGCGGGCCATGGTGTTCGTCCCCTCCGTCTATCTGGTGTCACCGGCCGAGCAGGGCGGCAGCGCGCCGGAGGCGACGGCATCGCCGGTGCAGCCCGGCGTGACGCAAGGCGGTCTGCCGACGCGCTCGCGCCGCTCGCTAGACCCCTCTGCCACACCATCGCTGCCGCCCCACCGGCCCACTCATCCGGCGCCGGCCGGGGCGGCGGGCGCCGCGGCCGCCTGGTCGAAGGGCACGCGCAGCGGCCGCGCAGCGGCACACGAGATCAACTCGCAACAGGAAGAGGTCGGATCATGACGAGCGAGATGCAGGCGGCTGTCCCGGGCGGCGTGGACTGGCTGCTGAACGATCTGCAGGCTCTCGGCGTGCGGTTCTCGGTGGTCGTCTCGGCCGATGGCCTGGTGAGCGGCCACAGTGACGGAATCAACCGTGACAGCGCTGATCAGGTCGCCTCCGCCGTGTCCGGCGTGTGGGCCCTGGGCAAAGCCCTCGCGGTCACGCTCGATGCGGAATCCAACGCCGTACGCCAGAACCTGCTGGAGACGACCGCCGGGTTCATGCTGATCACCGCCGTCGCCGAGAACGGCTATCTGGCTGTTGGCACCCATCCCGACATCGACCTCAGTGTGGTCGCCCACCGGATGAACGAGCTGGCGGTCAAGGTCGGCCAGCAACTGAGCAGCAAAGCCCGCACCCGTACGGCACAGGCGGACCTGCGGCTGTGAGCGGGCGGCGGCACGGTCGGGAGCTGGTGCGGGTCTATGTCCGCACCGGTGGCCGCACGCGCGCCGGCCGCCGCCTGGACTGGGTGACGCTCGTCGTCGCCGCGAACGCCCCCGTGCAGGGCCTGGGGGTGGAGGCGCGGCGCATCGCCGGGCTGTGCCGGGCGCAGGGAGCACTGTCGGTCAGTGAGATCGCCGCCCATCTGGGACTGCCACCGTCCGCGGTGAAAATCCTGGTGTCCGCCCTGATCGACTCCGGCCACCTCACCGTCCCGCCCCCGCCAGAACACACCGACGCCCCCGACATCGATCTGCTGAGGGAGGTCCTGGATGGACTCCGTGCCCTGCGTACCTGACGCCCCGCCCCGCGGGGCCCGGAGCAGTGCGGAATCCGATGGGCCGCATCCGGCGCAGGTCTCCTACCTGGCGCCGACGGTGAACCGCTCCGTGAAGATCCTCATCGCCGGGCACTTCGGGGTCGGCAAGACCACCCTGGTCAACAGCGTCTCCGAGATCGAGCCGCTGCGCACCGAGGAGCCGATCACCCAGGCCAGTACGGGCGTTGATGACCTGGCCGGGCTGGCGGACAAGCACGAGACGACCGTCGCGCTGGACTTCGGACGCCTCACCCTCAACGAGCGCCTGGTGCTCTATCTGTTCGGGACGCCCGGTCAGCAGCGGTTCTGGCCGCTGTGGGACGACCTCGCGCACGGCGCGCTCGGCGCGCTGGTGCTGGTCGACACCCGGCGCCTGGAGGCCTCCGACGCGGTCCTCGGATTCATAGAAGAGCGCGGCCTGCCCTTCGCCGTGGCGGTGAACGAGTTCACCGGCGCCCGCCGCTTTCCTGCCGAGGAGATACGTCAGGCCCTGGATCTGGCGGAGCGCACCCCCCTCGTTCTGTGTGACGCCCGCGACCGCGCGGCCAGCCTGGACGCGCTGATCACCCTCGTCCACTACCTGGCCCGCCGACAGGAGACCCGTCCATGACCAGCCCCGCGCCCGCCTTCCCCGGGCCCCACGACGCGGTCGCCCGCGTCCCGCTGTACGCACCAGAGTTCGCGCCGGATCCGCACCGCGCCTATGAGGGCATGCGCCAGCGGTTCGGCCCGTATGTGCCGGTGGAGCTGGACCCGGGTGTGCCCGCCACGCTGGTGATCGGCTACTACGACGCCGTGCGCATCCTGAACGACCCGCGCACCTTCCCCGCCGACCCTCGCACCTGGCAGGGCAGCATCCCCCGCGACTGCCCGATCCTGCCGATGCTGAAATGGCGGCCCAACGCGCTGCGCAGCGCCGGGCTCGAGCACACCCGCTACCGGCAAGCCACCACCGACAGTCTGGCCGGCATCGACCAGCACCGTCTGCGCACCACCGTCGAAGCCATCACCGGCCACCAGATCGATCAGTTCCGCTCAGCCGGGCACGCCGACGTGATCACCGACTTCGCCTGGCCCGTGGCGTTCCACACCCTCAACCACATACTCGGCTGCCCGCCCGAGACCGGCGCGCGCGTCGCCCGCGGCATGGCGCAGATCTTCGAGGGCGGCAGTGACGCGGCCGCAGGCAACGCCCTTCTCCAGCAGGCGCTGGTCGAGCTGGTCGAGCTGCGCCGCACTCACCCCGGCGACGACATCACCACCCGCCTGGTGGCACACCCCGCGCAGCTGGACGAGGCCGAGCTGATCCATCAGCTGGTCACCCTTTACGGCGCGGGCATCGAACCCCAGCAGAACCTGATCGCCAACACTGTCCTGCTCCTGCTGTCCGACGCGCGCTTCGCCGACGGTGTGCTCGGCGGCAGCCTCACGCCACGGGACGCCCTGGACGAGACGCTGTTCAGCGACCCGCCGATGGCGAACTACTGCCTGAGCTACCCCACCCGGGCCGTCGCGGTGAGCCAGCAGCTGGTGCTGCCCGCACACCAGCCGGTCATCATCTCCCTGGCCGGATGCAACAACGATCCCGCCATCGCCGCGGCCGACCGGGCCGGAAACCGCTCCCACCTGGCCTTCAGTGCCGGGCCGCACGCCTGCCCGGCCCGGCACCCCCGCCTATCTGATCGCCCAGAGCGCCATCGACGTCCTCTTCGACGTCCTGCCGGACCTGCGCATGGCCCCCGGCACGCGCCCTGCGTGGCGGCCCGGTCCCTTCCACCGTGCCCTGGCAGCCCTGCCCGTCCAGTTCTCCCCCAGCACCGCCCGCCCTCACCACTGAAGGAGGAGGCTCATGAACCGTGTCACGCCGTTCGTCCTGGACCCCACGGGCCGCGACCGGACCGGGGAGGACGCCGCGCTGCGCGAGCGCGGACCCCTCACCCGCGTCGACGTCCTGGGCGTCGAGGCCTGGGCCGTCACCGACCCCGCCCTGATCCGCCAACTGCTCACCGACGACCGGGTGTCCAAAGACGCCCGCCAGCACTGGCCGCGCTTCCCCCACGACATCGTCGCAACGTGGCCGCTGGCGCTGTGGGTGGCGGTGGAGAACATGTTCACCACCTACGGCTCCGACCACCGGCGGCTGCGCCGCCTGATCAGCCCGGCCTTCGGCAGCCGCCGCATCACCCGTCTGACCGGTCGCATCGAGGAGATCACCTCCGCCCTCCTCGACCAGCTGCACACCACGCCCGCAGGAGAGGCGGTTGACCTGCGCGAGCACTTCGCGCTGCCGCTGCCGATCCAGGTCATCGCCGACCTCATGGGCCTGGCGCCCGACACCACCGCCGGCTTCCGCGACCTTGTCGACGGCGTCTTCGACACCACCCTCACCCCCGAGCAGGCGCACGCCAACACGGCCCGCCTCTACACCCTGCTGGACGACCTCGTCACCCTCAAACGCGAACAGCCGGGCGACGACCTCACCAGCGACCTCCTCGCCACCCAGACAACCGCCACAGAACGCCCCCTGACCCACCAAGAGCTCCTGGACACCCTGCTGCTGGTCATCAGCGCCGGATACGAGACCACCGTCAACCTCATCGACCAGGCCATCACCGCCCTGCTCACCCACCCCAAGCAGCGCGCCCTGGCCAGCAGCGGCGCGGCGCCCTGGAAAACGGTTGTCGAGGAAGCTCTGCGCTACCAGGCCCCCGTCGCCCACCTCCCCCTGCGCTACGCCGTGAAGGACATCCCCCTCGCCGGCGGTGTCACCATCGCCCAAGGCGAGGCGATCCTCATCTCCTACGCCGCAGCCGGCCGCCACCCCGCCCTCCACGACCAGGCCGACACCTTCGACCTTGAGCGCCGCTCCACCGAGCACTACGCCTTCGGCCACGGCGTCCACTTCTGCCTCGGCGCACCCCTGGCCCGCCTCGAAGCCACCATCGCCCTACGTGAGCTGTTCACCCGCTTCCCGCAACTGGCCCTCGCCGTCCCCCCGCACGAGCTGCGCCCTGTGCCGTCGTTCATCGCCAACGGGCACGCCACGCTGCCGGCCTTCGTGCACCCGGCACCTGACGTGATCGACGCGGCCCGGTGAACGTCCTCGTCGGCGGCCGCACCGATCCCCTTCCTCCCGCAGAGGCCTTCATGAACACCGAACCCCCAGCCGCCGCCACCCGGGACGAGGGCCTGGTCCCACCCGCGTCGTCCTTGACCGCCGCCCAGTGGGACACGTGGTACCTGACGGGCGCCGTCCGCCAGATCACACAGGTCGAAAGCGAGCAGTTCTGCCGCTACATCGACCCCCTCCCGGGCCAGACCGCGGTGGATATCGGCTGCGGGGTAGGCACCTGGACACGCCAGCTTGCCCGGTGGGGCCTGAGCGTCACCGGCTACGACTATTCCTCCGAGGCCATCAAACGCGCCCGGCGCATGGCGGGCCCCCGCCAGAGCTACCAGCTATGGGACGTCGATGCCGCCCCGGTCCCACCCGACCACGCGCCGGGCAGCGTCGACATCGTCACCTGCCGCCTGTCCCTGCCCTACCTCCACTGGCCGCATCTGCGCACCACCGTGACCCCATGGTTGTCCAACGGCGGCGTCTTCCACGCACTGATCCCCCTCGAAGAGAGCACGCCCCTCAACGCCCGCGACCCCTACCGGCGCGCCATGACCCTGGAACAGATCCACGACCTTGGTGACGGCTGGGCCTTCGCCAGGCACTACCGCACCCGCAGCCGCAACCTCACCGGCCTGATCCTGCGTGGCTGGCACGGCAATGCAAACCACGGCCACCCCGTGGTCGTCGACGGCGGCCCACCCGCCACCAGCGACACAGCCCGCGTACCGGGGGGCCCGCCACTTGCATAGCCCGCCCGGCGCGGAGCGTGACCCCTCCGCTCCTGCGGCCCTCACACCAACCCTGCATCCCAGATCGGCACTTCACCGTGAGACCACCCCACCGTGATCCTTCGCACCACCCTGGTCTACGTCATCGTCCCCCTCTACTTCGCGCTCCTCATCGCATCCATCCGCGCCCGCCGCACCACAGCCGCACCCTCTCCCTGCGCGCCCATGCCGTTCTGGCGCGCGTACCTGCGCTCATGCGCCGCGTTCCCCCTCGGCTGCCTCATCCTGATCGGCCTGAGCCTCGTCTTCCCCGGCCGGCTGCCGTAGCCGACTGCCGAGGTGGCAGCTCATGCCAGCACGCCGGGCTCCACGCCGGAGGGCAGCGATGGCCGCCGCCATTTCACCGGCGCCGCCCACCGCCATCCGCCGACGGCAGCACCCGCAGACCAAACGAGCTGTGCAGAGGCTGCGTGCACGCATCGCTGATGGCACCTACCCCGCGCTGGCGACCACCCCTCCGATGGCGTTCCTCGCCATCGAACTCGGCGTGCCCACAGAGGCCATGGTGGAAGCCGTGCACCACCTGCAACAGACAGGCATCATCGCCTCGTGCCAGCGCGGCCGGGCAGTGATCGCCCATGGTGCGCGCGACCAGATCAAGCAGGGCGACGACCCCCTGTACGCGCCCCCGGAGGCCAAGGTGAGCGTACGCAAGCGCAGCCTGGCTCTCGCCGCACAGATGCGCGAAGACATCAACACCGGCGCCTGGCCCCAGGGACAAGTCCGCACCCGGCGCTGCCTGACCGAGCTCTACCAGGAACCGCCGCACATCGTGGCGGGCGCCGTACAGGCACTCAAGGACGGGCAACTGCTCCACGTCCCCGCGGCGATCGGCGCATGGCCACTGCCCGCCCCCGTACAGGCGCCGGCACGCTGGTCATACAGCGCCCAGATGACGCTCGTCGCCGACGTGGAGGCGGCACTCAAGGCCCGCATCGCCGACCCCGAGTTCCCCGGGGGTGAATGCTTGGCCAGCGAGGTCCTGGCAACGGAATTCGGTGTGTCACGCAGCACGGTCGTGGCGGCTCTGCAACGACTGCGAGAGCAGCACCTCATTGAAGGCAAGGGCCTAAAGATCCGCGTGGTCCGGCGCGCTGCGGGCCAGCCATGAGCGCGACCGCCCGTGATCCGAACCAGGGGTACAGCATGCGGGGCGATGACACGGAATACCACCACTACGAGCCGTCGTGGAAGGGGGCCGGGAGCCCGTACGACGTGGGGGGGGGCGATTCCTTCCTCAGCCCCAACCCGGCGCGTGTCTGCCACTGGCTCAGTGGGGGCAGGGGGGAATTCCGGATCGGCGCAGCCTCCGCACGGCGCCTGGCCGAGATCGACGAAACAGTCCGTACGGCGGCCGTCAACAACCGCCTGCACGGCACCTTGATCGCCCACTTCCTGGCGGAGCGGGGCTTCGCGCAGATCCTCGATCTGGGCTGCGGCTACGCCCACGACTGGTCGCGGGCCCTTCGGCGGCGCGAGACGCCGCTGCTGCTGGACGTGCTGCTCCAGGCCACGATCGTGCACGTGGAGATCGACGGCATCGTCGCCGGGCGCGCCCAGAGCACCATGTCCGGCCTCTACGGCAACCCGAGAGTCTTCCACGCCGACATCCGGCTCATGCCCGGGGTGCTCGCCCACCCGCAGATCGAGTTCCAGGAGGCGGTCACCGAGAGCCTCCTGCGGCTGCGCGCCGTCTTCCCGTACATGCCCGTCATCGTGGCCGGGGACCTCAACGTCATCGAGCGCGGCCACCAGCCTGCTCACAAGGTGTTCGGCCAGTGGGAGTACGCCTTCTACGACTCCTTCCAGTCCGCCGGCCTCACTGACGCCTTCCGCCACCTGCACCCTGACAAGGTCGACCATTCCTGGTTCGGGCGCAGCGGCAACGGCTTCCGTTTCGATCACCTCTTCTTCTCCACCCGCCACGCGGTCGGCGTCCTCGCCTGCGACTACCACCAGGAACCACGTGAAGCTGGGCTGACCGACCACGCGGTCATGATGCTGCGCCTGGGCCTTCCGTCCACCCGAGGCGGCGAGGGTGAGGCCCCGCTGTGAGCTTCGGCTGACCGCCAGCCGCCGCAGCGCCCGATGGTCGGCGTTTCGGCCAATCACCCCCGAACGCGTGCCCGGGCGTGGCAAGGGTCGGTGCACCGCGCACCTTCAAAAAGCCGCTGAATCACAGCGCGCGCAACCCGTCCGAAAGGAACAGGTGCTCGAAATCGTGCGGCGTCGTTGAACACGGCGACGCCACCACCACGTCCACGAGGGGGAACACGTTGACGTCAGTCGAACCAGACAGCAGCGAGATCGCAAGCGGCCCGAAGGCCGGAGCCACAGACAACATCTCGAACGCGGAACGGGAGCTGTATGGGGGCCGGCTGCGCTACGACCAGTCCTACGTCCGTCATGAAGGACCGCTGACCCGGCTGAAGTTCGGGCATATGGCGGCTGCGCTGCCGCACATGGTGGGCATGGTGCTGCGCACCGGCTGGCGAGCGGACCGGCGCGCACTGATGGGGGTCGTGGCGGCCGAAGTCGGGCAGGGCGTGAGCGCCGCGTGGGGCCTGGTGGCGGTCAACGGCGTCCTCGCGCAGTTGTTCGCCGACGGCCCGACCGTGGACAAGCTCCGCGACGCCCTGCCATCCCTGGCCGTCCTCGCGGTTACAGGAGTGGTCGGCGCCGTGCTCGCGGCGTGGTCGACCGCGATGTCGGGCCGACTGGAGCCGCAGGTGGAACGGGCGGTCTCCGCCCGGTACTACACGGCCGTCACCGGCGTGGAGGTGGAGGCGACCGAACGGCCGGAGGTCCAGCGAACTCTTGAGGCCGGGAAGTTCGGCACGGACTCGGCCCGCAGAATGCTGCGGCTGTCGGTCGGCGTGGGCAACGTGGTGATCGGCATGGCAGCTGCCGCGGTCGTGCTCGCCGCGCTGCACTGGGCTCTCTTGCCGATGCTGCTGGCGATCGCCCTTCCCAAGGGGTGGGGCGCGGTCCGCTCCGCGCGCCGTGACTACCTCTCCCGGATGAACTGGGTCGACCACCGCAGGGCGATCGCGTCCCTGCTGGCCTACCTGACCCGCCCGCACGCCGCCGGGGAGATCCGCGTGCACGCCGCCGGCGCGAAACTGCTCTCCAGCTACAAGGAGATGTCACGGCAGACGGAGGCGGAGCAGCGGCGCCTGGCCCGGGCGCAGGCTTTGACGGACCTGGTCGCGGGCGCGTTCGCCGGCGTGGCGTCGCTGGCCTGCTACGGCGTGCTGTGGTGGCTGCTGGCCACCGGCGGTCTGCCGCTCGCCGTCGGCGGGACAGCGGTCATCGCCATCCGTACATCGACGGCGCGGCTCACGTCACTGGTGCAGCAGGTCAACCGGCTGTACGAGGAGCTGCTGTTCCTCACCGACACCGAGGACGCCATCAAAGTGGCGGGCCAGAACACGATCCCGCGCACCGGTACGCCGTTGCCCGCTCCGGTGCGGGAGGTGAGGACGCAGGCGGTGTCGTTCACCTACCCGGGTGCCGACACCCCTTCCCTGAAGGACGTGAGCGTGCGGGTGCCGCGGGGGAAGGTGACGGCCCTGGTGGGGGCGAACGGCTCGGGGAAGACCACGCTCACAAAAGTGCTGGCCGGACTGCTGCTGCCCGCCGAGGGAGCGGGAGACGTGTGGTGGGTGGGCGAGTCCGGCGAGCGGGTCGAGCTGCGTGAGGCGAACCGCACCCAGGTCTTCGCCGAAGTCGGCTTGCTGGCACAGGACTTCCCGCGCTGGGAGATGACCGCTGCCGCGAACGTGGCCATCGGGATCGGCGACCGGCCACGGGACATGGACCGCGTCCGCAAGGCCGCCGGCGAGGCGGACGTGCTCGAACTGGTCGAGGGCCTGCCGCACGGCTGGGACTCGATCGTGTTCAAGGGCTACGAGCGCGGTGTCCAGCTCTCGGGCGGACAGTGGCAGAAGCTGGGATCCGCTCGAACAAGGTACAGGCTGGCGCCGTTCCTGCTGGTCGACGAGCCGACCAGCGCCCTCGACCCTCACGCGGAGATCGCCGCGTTCGAGGGGCTGTGGTCCCTGGCCGAGGAGGGGCACGCCGTCGTGCTCGTCACCCACCGGCTCGCCGCGACCATGCGCGCCGACCACATCTACGTCCTCGATCAGGGGCGCGTCGTCGAGGACGGCACCCACGAGGACCTGATGTCCCGCAACGGCGGCCTGTACCACGGGATGTTCACAGCCCAGGCCGCCCAGTACGGGCTCGCGCCGACACCCGACGGCGTTCCCGGCCCCCGCAGCGCCCAACCGTCCGGCCACGAGACGACGAGCTGATCCACCGAGAGACCTCCCCTTGCCCCCAGCTCCCGCTACCCGGCCACCCCGCCCCCACGACATCGAAGGCGAGAGAAGCCCATGCCACCCAGCCCCACCGCAATCCGAAGGACCGCCGAGGCCTACCTCGACCGGCACCCCAGCGAGCGTGCAGCCCTTGCCGGGCTCCTCACCGCCCTGAACCGAACCGTCGACGCGAGCGCCCGGACGACGCTGCCCGGGCACATCATGTGCAGCGCCGTCATCATCGACCGGCACGGCCGGGTCCTTCACATCCGGCACCGGGCCACCGGCGGCCTCATGCTCACTCCCGGTGGCCACATCGAGCCCGAGGACCGCACACTGCTCGCGGCGGCCCTGCGCGAGACGGGGGAGGAGGCCGGGATCGCGCCGGGCGCCCTGTGCCTGACCCGGCAGCTGCTCGGCTCTCCCATCGACATCGCCGTCAGCCCGTCCAAGGGGGAACCGGTCCACCGCCACTACGACTTCCGCTTCGTCTTTTACCTCGCCGCCGAGGAGCCTCCAACGATCGTGCTACAGGACGAGGAGGTCTCTGGTGCCCAGTGGCTCCCGCAGCCGGAGGTCACCTCGCCGACGCTGCGCGCGAAACTCCTCGCGGCGCACCTGGACGGCAGGCCGAAGCCGGTGAACGCTTCCGCACTGATCCACGACGGGGCCCACCGGTACCTGCTTCACCTGCGCGACCACAAGCCCGGCGTCATGTGGCAGTCGGGGGCGTTCGCCCTTCTCGGCGGCGGCCGTACCCACGACGACCTGAGCCTGGAGGGCACCCTGCTGCGGGAGCTGTCCGAGGAGGTGCCCGACCTCCGTCTCGAGGCCTTGAAGCCCTACACCCTGGAGTCCGCCACCAGCATCGACGGCCTCAGCGTCCCTGTCCAGGTCTTCGTCGGCCGTTGGCGCGGCAACCCTGATCGACTCGCCCTGCATGAGGGTGTGCTGCTGCGCTGGTTCGCGGTCGACGAACTGGACCGGCTGCGCCTGAGCCCGTCCACCCGGGACCTGATTCGTCGGCACGCGGCTGAGAACCCCCCGGGCAGTGAGCCGGCCGTGGCTCCTCGCGTGTGGGACGGGGGCAGCCGGGTGGTGCTGAACGGCGTCGGAGTCCACCTCCACCTCGAAGACGCCGAAGGCCGGGTGCTTCTCGGCCTGCGTCACCCCGACTCGAAGTACGCGGGCGACACCTGGCACTACCTCGCCGGGCGGTGCGAGCAGGAGTCGGCCCTCTCATGCCTGGTACGCGAGGCGTGGGAGGAGGCAGGACTGATCATCAACCCCGCAGACGTGGAGCTCGCGCACGTCGTCCACGTGGTCGACGCGCCGGGCAGCCTGCCTCTGATGCAGCTCATCTTCCGGGCTCGCCGGTGGGAGGGCACCCCAGAGGTTCGCGAGCCCGACAAGTGCCTGACCTGGCGGTGGTGGCCGCGGCACGAGCTCCCGGACCGCCTCGTCTCCTACACCCGCACGGCCATCACCGCAATCTCCGAAGGCCGCCCCTATTCCCAGCTGGGCTGGTGAGCAGGGTGACCGGAGCGCGGCCTGCGCACCCAAGCCCGGGGCCCGGCTGCGCACCGAACAGCGCCCGTGACCCGGCCCACAATCACGACAAGCAGCACGTTGACGTACACAGCCCGCGACGAGTGGGAGCAGCACTACTGCGAGGGGAAGGGGTGGCGGCCGCTCGGTGAGCGCGAACAGCAACTCCTTGCCGAGCACGCCCCGGTCCCCGAGGGTGGGGGCCGGGCCCTGGATGTGGGCTGCGGGACCGCGGAGCTGGCCGCCCACCTGGCCAGGGTGGGCTACGCCGTGGACGCCGTCGACTTCACGGACAGCGCGATCGCCCGGGCCCGCGAGGAGCACGTCGGCATCGAGGGCGTGCGCTGGCTGCAGCTGGACACCGAGCGTGACGACCGTGCCCCGCTGCACGAGGTGGGGTACGAACTGATCACGCTGCGGCTGGTGTACCCGTTCATGCGGGACCGCGGCCGGATCGCTCACGGGCTGGGCGAGCGGCTGCGCGACGGCGGCGCACTCGTCGTCATCACTCCGATCGTCGAGAACACCCCTGCGGAGCGGCGCGGGATCGCCCTGGACGAGGACGAGATCACGCTGCTCGGTGCGGGCTGGAAAAGGGTGGAGCGGCTGGACGCGGACAGTCTGGCCTTCCTGGTCCTGCGCGGGCCGTGCCACCTCGACACGCGGGCCGTCGAGAAGCGGCCGACCACCGGCCACGCCCTGACCGGCGCTTTCGCCGTCGTCACCGACGACGCCGGCCGGGTCCTGCTGGGCCGCTCCCGGCGCTGCATGCTCGAGCTGCCCGGCGGCAAAGACCACCGGCCCGGAGGACTTCGCCGCAGCCGCCGTGCGCGAACTCGCCGAGGAGACCGGGCTGGTCGCCGATCCGGCCGACGCGCACGTGGTGACAATGCTGATCGACGACAGCCACGGGGTCCCGCGGCTGACGGCTGTCGTCCGCATCACCGCCTGGACGGGCACTCTGGCCAACCCCGAGCCGGACAAATTCGACCGTTGGGAGTTCTTCGACCTCCACGCCCTCGCCTGCGTCGGGGACGTGTTCGCCCCGGCCGCTCTCGCGCTCGACGCCGTATGGCCCGGCATCCTTCCCGTCCTGCCGCCCGCGACCTCCTGCCCCATCGCCGCCGACCAGCCGCCCGTACCGGGGGAACCGGCCGAGGCCGCCCGGCTGCGCGCGTCGATGACCCAGATGGTCATCGACGGCGGCTGGGCCCCCTCCGCACCAGTCCAAGAGGCGCTGCGGACCGTACCGCGCCACCGCTTCACCCCGGAAGCAAACCTTGAGACCGCCTACGACGGCGGCGACCGGGTCGTCGTCACCCGACGCCACGAAGCCGGGACAGCAATCAGCTCGGTGTCCGCGGTCTGGCCCCAGGCCGACATGATCGAACACCTGTCCCTGAAACCGGGCGCGGTCGTGTTCGAGGCGGGATCCGGCGGCTACAAAGCCGAGCTGCTGGCGCACGTCACCGGACCCGACGGGCGCGTCGTCACCGCCGATATCGACCCGTGGGTCGTCCGCCGCACCCGCGCCTTCACCACGGACGCCGGCAGCGGACGCGTCACCCCCACCGAAACTGACGCCACCTTCGGAGCGCCCGCTGGTCTCGTGCCGCGCGGCGGCTTCGACGCCAGCGTGATCACCTACAACTGCTGGGACATCACCCCGGCCTGGCGGGAGCAGTTGACCGAGGGCGGACGCCTGGCCCTGCCGCTGGAGATGGGCGGCTACACCCGAGCGGTCACCTTCGAACGCCACGGCGAGGTGCTGTATGCCGCCACTTCACCTACTGCGGTTTCGTCCGCGCCCAAGGGCAACAGGCCCGCACCATCCCGGTGCTCCCCCTCCTCGACGGTGGGCTGACACTCCGCTTCAAGCACGGCACCGCCGCCGATACGACGGGCTTGGAGGAGGCGCTGCGCGGGCCGCGGCACGAGGTTTTCACGGGCGTGACCATGGGTGCGAACGCCCACTTCGGTTCCGATCCGCTGGCCCTGTTCCACCGGACACCGGGGACCCGGCCGGTGCGGTGGAAGACCCGCCACCACGGCTGCGGGAGGAAAGCCCCGTTCGCGTACAGCATCGCGGTGGAGCCATGTCCCTCCTGTCCACCTTCAGCGACAGCGAACTCGAAAAGGGCCTCGAAGAGATGCACGCCGCCCACCCCGGACCCGAGCTGGTCTTCCCCGACCGCTTCGCCTTCATCCGCGGCCACCGCACCTGAACACGCGCCGAGCCGGACACGGAGCAGGGACGTGCGCCAGGTCGCGGCGTCGGCCGGGTGATCGCTCCGCTGCGCCGCGCACTGCTGGACACCTCCGTGCTGACTACAGACATCATCGCCGCCAGCCCGTCCACCCAACCGCGGCCGTCCCCCGCGCCCTGGAGCAGCCCTCCAGGCTGCGTGAGGAGGCAGACGCCTTGCGAGGCCCTCGGTATCACGGAATGCGTCCCACCATGAACCCTTCGCCGTCCTGGAACTCGATCAGCACGCCACTGTCTGTCAGGAAGATCCAGCACGCGGGAGAGCAGTCCAGCACCGTATCCGCATGGCTTGCTATCACAGCGGCTCCCAGCGCCACCGACGGCACAGCGAAATTGCTCCAGAACACGACTGCGAGTTCATCTGCCCCCCCCAGACGGCCGGTCCGGTCCAGGCGTCTCGGGCCGACGACGCGGCTCGTTAGAGTGCCTGCGTGTCGAGGACCAGCGTGAGTAACGAGACAGGCAACCTGCTCTGCCTGTGGGTGGAGCCGTGGGGAACTGATCACTGGATGCGGCCGGGCGAGGAGTTCACCGTCGTGACCGAGACGGAGCCCGAGGAGTCGCCGTTCAACGTCGTCGTTCATGACCAGGGCATCACGGTGTGGGTGAACGCAGGAAGCGACGCCGAGGTCTTCGACAAGGATGGCAATCCGGCACCATGCGGGCATCAACGGCCTGCCGACGCCGGATCCTGACCGGTCGGGTCGTCAGGCGAGTGGCTCGACGGGCCTGTCGGTAGGGTTCTTGGGCCGCTTGTTCGGGCGGTAGCTGGGGCCGTTCATGATGACCTGATGGCTGGTATTGATGGGCCGGTCCAGGAGCGACTCGGCGACGACGGGGTTGGGGAAGAGGGGATACCAGTCGCTGGGCGCCCGGTTGCTCGTGATGATCAGCGAGCGTCCCTGCCGCTCGGAGACGAGTTCGTAGATGTCATCGGCCTGGGCAGCGGACAGCTGTCGCATCGCGAAGTCATTGAGGATGAGGACGTCAGGCCGGATGAGTTCGCGGATCCGTTTCTCCCAGGTGCGGTCCGCGTGACCGCCGGCGAGGTCGGCGAGGATGCGGCTGTTCTTGGCGAAACGGACGTGGGCGCCCTGGCGGACGGCGAGGTGGCCGAGGGCTGGGCGATGTGGGTCTTGCCGACGCCGAACGGGGCCGAAGAGGATGACCGGCTCGCCGGCATGCAGCCAGCGCAAGGCGCCCAGGTCGCGGATCTGGGCGGCGGGCAGTTTCGACGAGGCGGTGAAGTCGAACTCCTCCAGGGTGACCTGCTGCTCGAACTTCGCCCGCTGCAGACGCCGTTGGAAGGCGACGGTCTCGCGGCGGGTGATCTCGTCCTGGCAGAGAACCTGGAGGAAGTCGAGGTGGCAGAGTTCGCCGCCGTGGGCCTGGGCGAGGCGGGCGTCGAGGGTTTCCAGCATGCCGGACAGTCGCAGGGCCTTGAGTGACTCCCGCAGGGCGGCGTCTATCACGGTCATCGGGCTTCCACCTCGGCTTCGTCGTGCACCTGGTCATCGTGGATGTCGTCCGTCGTGTCGGGGGTCGCGACGGTGGCAAAGAGCCGGTCCGGGCCGTGGAGGAAGGCCGCAGCCCCGGCGTCTCCGCTGGTCTCGGGCTCGGTCTCGGTGCCGGCGATAAGGATGCCCTTGATGGTGCGGTAGGACGGATCGCCGACCGCGATGGCCCTGGCGCAAGCGGCTTCCAGCCGTGTCTCGCCGTACTTCTTCCGGAGGCCGAGCACCCCCTGGGCAGCGCGGAGCCGATAGAGCACGTTGACCTCCAGTAGCTGGTCGACGACCTCCCGGCAGGCGTCGCCGACCTCGGACGCCTGGCTTCGGCACCAGACCGGCGTCCGCATCTGGAAGGCGATCTTCTCCGGCGGATAGTCGCTCTTGTCGGTGCGTTTTCCCTGGTCAAGGGCAGTATGCGTCTTGATGAGGGAGCCGTGGTGGAAGACCTGCACCATCGTGGCGGTCGAGCGGACATCGACGCGGCGGCCGATCAGCTTCCACGGCACCGAACAGAGAGTGCGGCCGACCTTGATGTGGATGTCCGGACCGACCGTGGCCGTCGACCAGCGGGCCAGCACGAACGGAGTCGGCGGCAGAGGCAGCAGTTCAGCCGCCTCCAACGCGTCGAACACGGCCATCGGGGCGGCCCCGCCTAGCGGCCGGCACTTCCGCCGTCCGGCGACCTGCTGACTCCAGGTCACGGCCTCGGCCTGCATGTGCTCAATGGAGGTGAACTCCCGGCCTCGCCAGAACGAGTCGCGGACATAGGGCATCTGCCGCTCGACCCGCGGCTTGTCCTTCGGCTTCGCCGCTCGAGCCGGATCAACCAACGCACCGTAGTGAGTGGCGAGTTCGGCATAAGCCTTGTTGATTTTCGTGTCGTAGAGGTTGGGCTTGTCGACGCCGGTCTTCAGGTTGTCCGGGACGAGCCGGCGCGGGACGCCGCCGAAGTATCGGAAGGCCCCGCGACGTGCGCTTTCGTCCATGCGTGCTGGTCCAGGTGCAGCACCGGCCGGACGAACATGTGCCGCGAACACGGCAGCACCATCACGAACGCCCAGACCCGATGGCGCTGCCCGGTCCGCGGATCGATCCACTGCCCGAGGAAGCCGTAGTCGATCTGAGCCTCCGATCCGGGCTCGACGTCGTCGCGCAACACGGTGACCTGCGACTTCGCCACCTCGTCCGGCAGCGTCGCATGCACCCAGCGGCGAAAGGAGGAGAGGAGATCGACACCTGCAGCTTGTGCTCGTCACGCAGCCGCTGGTGGATCGTCGAGACGGTCACCGTCCCGAGCAGGCTCTTGATGTAGTCGCGGTGCTGATCGATGTCAGGCCAGGTCACCTGCCTTAGCCGTCTGTCGATGAGCCCGGGGAACCACTCCTTGATCAGCTTTACCAGTCTGCCTCGCTCATCGGCGGGCCGCCCGGGCTGATCCCCGCCGCTTCCGCCGGGGCCAGGTAATTCCTGACCGTCTTGCGGTCCACCCCCAGCGACGCGGCCAGCTCGCTCTTCGAGCGGCCCGCGTACCAGTGAACGTAGATCTCGGTGATCTCGACCACGACGAACGTTCTCCTCGCCATCCGGACTGCCCATCGGCCATCCGAACCACGGGACGAGGAACACGGGCAGCTCCGCGACGACCAGGTCCCTCGATCCCGACCTCCGCGCTACCCATGGCCAATTAGGAGAGTTCGAGATGGGGAATTACATGACGCTCAAACCGCCCAACCTGGGAAAAAACTTGAATGTCGACACCGAGACGGGTTCCGCTGGAAACGCACCCGCGACAGCATCCGGCACCAGGCCGATCCGGCCCTCCAGGCCGCCGCACGGGAGCGGCTGGAGGGTTTACGGCTGTACGGCTGAACTCCGAAGCCGGTGTGGCGGATCTGTATTACCTGGACGAGTGCGGGTCCTCGCCGACCCTGCCCACCGGCTCCACCTGGGCCCGCACTGGGACACGGGTGGTGGTGAAGCGGGAGGACACCAAGAACCGCCGGGTCAACGTGCTCGGCGCGTTGAACGACACCGGCCCCGGTCCGAGCTTGTGTGGACCACTGTCGAGGGGAAGATCGACGCGGAGATGGTCCTCGACTTCGTCTGCACTCACATCGCCCGGCTGCCCGACGGCGCCGACAGCCTCGGCGCACTGTCCGGCTTCCAGCGGCACCGCCCCTGCACCATCGTGCTGGACAACGCTTCCCTTCACCACGCCCAGCTCTTCAAGGGTCGCCCGCCATCCACACCGCCCTGACGCGGCGAGCAGCCACGATGACCCCGCACGCAAGTCAAATACTCCAGGACCGGTGTTGTGAAGCGTCTTCCCAGGTAGGGAGACCGCGCTCGTGGCATGACTCGCTCGGTCGGTAGCCAGGGCCCCGGCGCTGCACGGTTCCGACCGGTCAGAGGCACAAGAGAATCGGCGGAGTGGGGTCACTGACTCAGCCGCCGTTCGTCCCGTGAAGACTCTGGCGCACCCTGGCCAACTGCCGTGTGCCTTTGTAAGGTTGCGCCGGTACCAACCTTCGGCCACTCCCCCCTCGGGCCGTAGCGGTCATCTCTCTGATCCGCTGACACCGTTTGGGAGAGTCATGCGCACATGCAGAGTGTGGCACGCCGCGATCACGGGCGTCGTCGCCCTCGCCGTCGCCGCCGTGCCCGCTGTCGCGTCCGGCGCTCAGGAGCAGCCCTCGTCGACGACTGCCGGGAGCGACGCGTTCTACACCTACAACGGCAGCAAGCCGCTGTCCTCGTACAGTCCCGGGGACGTGCTCAAGGTCCGGACGCTGCCGTACCACGTCCTGGGTATCGCGACCCCCCTCCAGGCGACGCAGCTGCTCTACCGCACCACCGACGCGCAGGGCCACCCGTCCGCAGGCGTGACCTCCGTGCTGCGCAGCCCCGGTGGCGACGGCCGCAAGGTCGTGTCGTACCAGTCGTTCTACGACTCGCTCGACCCCGAAGACGGTCCATCCCGGGCGGTCGCGGGCAACCTCAAGCTGCCCGGCGGCTTGATCGCGAACGGCGAGTCCACGCTCGTGGCGCCGCTCCTGCTGTCCGGCTACGACGTCGTCCTGCCTGACACCGAGGGGCAGGCCGCCCACCTCGCGGCCTCCCGCGAGTACGGGTACAACACGCTGGACTCCTTGCGTGCCGCTTCCAGCGCGGAGTCGCGGACCGGCATCAGCCCCGATGCGCGCGTCGGCCTCATGGGCTACTCCGGCGGTGCCGTCGCGACCAACTGGGCCGCTTCCCTCGCGCCCACATACGCCCCCGACGTCAACAAGCGCCTGGTGGGGTACGCCGAGGGCGGGGTGCTCGTGAAGCCCTCGCACATCCTCAGGTACATCGAAGGCAGTCAGGTGTGGTCCGGGCTCATCCCGGAGTTGCTCATCGGGCAAGCGCGTTCGTACGACTTCGACATCAAGAAGTACCTGAACGACTACGGCAAGCAGCTGGTCGACGAGCACCAGCACTCCTCGATCGCCGACGCGCTGGGCCACTACCCCGGTCTGACGTGGAAGAAGATGGCGAAGCCGGAGTACGCGAACCCGAACTCCGTACCCGAGCTCGTCGAGACGGTTAACAAGTCCAACCTTGGCCTGGCACCGGCCCCGACCGTCCCCGGCTACATCGGTCAGGGCAACGCCGGCTTCCTGGAGGGAACCACGAGCAACATTGCGGGCATCGGCTCGGGCGACGGCACCACGGTCGCCGGGGACACACGGGCGCTGGCGCGGAAGTACTGCGCCGAGGGCGACGCCGCGGTCTGGTACCAGCAGTACGACGTCCTCAGCCATTTGACCGCGCCCACGGCCACGGTGCCCACCGCGCTCGCCTGGCTGCGCGCCCGGTTCGCCGGCAAGCAGGCCCCGTCCTCCTGCGGCAGCATCGCCGAAGGCAACTCACTTGCGGCTGACGAGGCGGTCCCCGCCGGATGAGGACCTGACGGGGGCCGCAGCGAGCTCCGCCACGACCGATTAGCGCCGTCCCGTATAAGCGCGTGAACAGCGGCGCTGTTTTGCCGCCCCAAAGGCGACGGAGTCCACCACGCCATGCTCGGTATCGCCCGTCTCCACAACCTCATCCTCGGCGGGGCTGGGCGCACTGACCAATAAGGGGACGACCCCACCCGTGCCGACTCGAGGATCAGCTGCGGGACAAATCTCAGCCACCGGTTTGCTTCCGAACGACGCACAGGCGGGCTGCTGTTGGCAATCGCTACCGGCGCGTTGGCCTGCGTCCGTGCGCCGTTTGACCCTGTCGCGATCTCCTCGTACGCCCATTCCTTGTACAGGCGCACCCCGTGGGCATCGGTGATGACTATGACCACGCCGGGGAACTCCTCGGAGACGGGTTCCAGTTCATAGGTGGCGTCTCGCAGGAGAGATTCGGTGAGGTATGCCGGTGAGCCTTTCGGTCAGGGCGAGGACCGCCGATTTCCGGTCGATATCCGGCGCGCTCTCATCGCGCTCTCCTTCGGCAGTCAGGGGAAGCCCGACCCAGAGGACCTCGGCGAAGTGCTGACAGCGGTGTTCAGCGCACCGGAGAAGGTGTCTTCGCAAGGACGCCGACGCCGTGCACGCGCATCGACTGGGTCCGGGCGAGAGGACTGATGCCCAGGGAGGCGGCGATCACGGGGGCCATGTCGAACGCCCGCCACTTCCACTTCTCCTCGGCCTCGGCGTTGCGCTCGTTCTCGGTCCAAGTCGGCGGCAGGCCCATACGCTGCCGCTCGACCCGTTCCTGCGCAAGGGGCTGTCCCAGTGTGAGGAGCCCGTCGTCGATCTCGCCGGTTTCGCAGTAGCGCCGCACCACCACCCCGTGCTCTGCGATCAGCCAGGCCGAGCCGTCGTTCTGCGTGCCGTAGTAGTACGCCTGAGCCACTCCGTAGCGGGAACTGAGGTCAGCACACAGACGCAGGACCTCGTCACTTCTGTCGGTGTTGCTCGGATCGCACCACGGTCCGATCACCAAAGTCCATCCCTCGATCTCAGGACTCACGTATACCCGGGCCAGTCCATCCGGACTGAGCTCAGATTCCCTGTGGCCTTCTTCATCGATGGCAGCCTCGGCCTCGGCGAACGTCACGGGGACGGGCCGGGTAAGGCCCAGCGACGCTAGGACTCTCGCTTGGTCCCCGGTCGGTACGGCAATCCAGTAGAGCCAGCACGTCGACAGCGGTCTGGGCTGGTTACCCCTCACGATAGTCACGACCACAGCCTGCCACCCCCAAGTTCGCTGCTCGCGCCGGACGTTAAACGACCACTTTACGGATTCCAATACGTCGGCAGTGAGGCGAGAAACAGTGCGCCGCCCCCAAGGAGAACGAGCTGCACCGCCGCCGTCACCCAGCACCGCAAGAGGAGACTCAGCAGCGTGGTTCCCGCGCCCGCCCAGGCGGTGAACTCCACCACGTCTGCTTGGTATGAAGCGGCAGTCGAGTCCATGGGCCCGGGATAGCCCATCCAGTCGGCCGTCCAGACGCCGTCTCCACCCATGAGACAGAGGCAGATGAGCAGCAGGTTCAGCAATGCCGCGAACGACGCGGCGGCGAAGTCACGATCGCGGTGCTCTTCAGTGCGTTGCCACATGCAGGGAAAGACACCCGGTAGAGGAAGGGCGGTTGCGGTAGCGGTCGACGGATCGTCGGCGGAGGCGAACGCGTCTCACGCCTTCAACCAACGCCTGTCCCGCCTTGATGCGATCATCGCGCGGTACGCGGTGTTGCTGGTCGCGCTGTACTGGCGCACGTACCTGCCGAGCCAGCGCGCCTCGTCGTTCGGGATATCGAGGTACGCGGCAGACCGGCGCCTCATTCTCCCCCGCCCGACCACAGCCAGCGACATCCTGAAGGCCGTCCTGAAGCCACCGAGGGAATCTGTTGGCTCCTCGACCAGGCCACCGTAGGAAGCGCGCCAATTTGAGCCGTCGACCCCAATGCGGTCTGAACCGCCCATGCGGGCCCTACGCACGCTGCGTACCGGGACCGCGTGCTCCTGCCAACCAAGTCCCAGCTGGATGACGCAGCTACACGTTCGGCCGACAGCCTGCTGGGCAGCCTGCTGGGGGCTTTGCGAGCACTCCATATACGGTCTGAGGAAGAACCTCGGGAAATCGGGCGATAGACATATTCGCGCTGGTCAGGCGTGGTTCGTGCACGTACTCTTCGGACTTCGCTACGGTCACCCTGGGGCCGGTCACGCGGTGTTGACCCGCCCCAGTGGGCCCTGCCGACGTGCCATCCGCGGTACGCCCGGGAGAAGCCAGGCGGTACTCCCTTGCTTTCCCCCGGAGGCGGAATGGCTCGAGCTGTCTGCCAGTCAGTCGTTATCGAGAGCACCGGGTGGATTCTCGGACTTCAATCCCCCGGGCACGCAGGGTGTTTCATGCAGCGGATGTCGCCCGGCCGCCACAGCGCGCACCGGCTCGGACGCGGGGCCCAGGACAGCGATCAGGCCGGGGCCTGCGTGCTCGGCGAGGGCGTCGGCGGGCAGCAACGGCGGACCGGCCGTGTCCGCGGCCGCCGTGTCCGCGGCCGACACCAGACGGCACAGCCGCGCCCACCCCAGTGCGTTCTGGGCGCGGCAGGTGACCCGAACGCGCGGCTCGAGCACGTGGGCACCGCCCCGGAGGGGCGTGCGGCGCCGCGGCCCGGCCTCCGCCGGGGCATACGCGGTGACAGCCAGATCGACGCCGAGAAGGGGCCGCACCCCGTGGGCGGCGCAGGCCTTTACGAAGCGGACCGTGCCGGTGACGCAGTCCCGGTCCGTCGGCGCCAGAGCGCCCATGCCGCGCGCGGGAAGAACTCACCCATGGGCAACATCCGCCGATCTTCGCAGCCCACGAGCCAGCCATGGGACCGGCCAGTCTGCACGGCCATCAGGTACGGCGAGGCGTTCTGCTTCTCGGCATTGGTCAAGATCACTTGTCAATCGATCAAGATGGCGTGTCAGAGGACAGCTGTTGTTGTCCTCCGACAGGCGATCGTGACCGTTTGCCACTTGATCTTGACCAATGCCAGGTTTCTGTCACTTGATCTTGACCGGTGGGAGCTGGTGCGTGAGCACGTGGAGGCGCCGTGCCGATGGGCGGCTCCACAAGGGAAAACGCTTCACGGCGAATTGGTTGGATGTGCCAAGATCCTCTGCCGTGAAGACCTGGGGCTAACTGACTCTCACCGAGCAAGTGCTAGGCCGTTTCGTCTGGATCAAGTAGTGGAGGCCGAATAGATGGACAAGGAAGGTGCGTCTGACTGCAGGTTGATCTCGCCCCAGTCACCCACGATCTTGTAGCCGGCATCGAGCCTGGCAAGGGAGTCAACTGATCCGAAGTCGGCACTGCCACTCGCGTCGATCGCAGGCTTGATGACGCTCTGGCCCGTCCAGTGCAGGTCACGTACGGACGAGAAGACGACCGTGGCCGGTCGGAAGCAGGCACGTTCCCCCGGTAGCGGGGTCCCGTATAGGGGGTGCCCGGGCAAGAGCAGCAGATCGAGTTCGAGGGTCAGAACACCAGGGTGGACCGTGATGTCGAGTACGTAGCTGTCCTCCAGACTGACGTTCTCGAACCCCGGAAAGCTCGGGTAGTTGTGGTGCATGGCTCACTCCTCGGACCGGCTGCAAACTGCTGATCATGACCCTGCCCAGAGGAAGATGCCAGCGATATACAGCCCGGCCAGGTAAATGGTGGCGGTCTTCTCGTAGCGGGTGGCGATGCCTCGCCACTGCTTCAGGCGGCTGATGCACCACTCGACGGTGTTGCGTTGTTTGTAGGTCTCCCGGTCGAACGCCGGTGGCCTGCCGCCCCTACTGCCGCGACGCAGCCGGTGGCGTCGCTGGTCGGCCGGGGCTGGGATCACCGCTCGGATGCCGCGCCTGCGTAGGTGCTCGCGGATCGCACGTGAGGAGTACGCCTTATCAGCCAGCGCCACGTCCGGCCTCGTCCGAGGCCGTCCACGGCGCAGGGGAACACGCAGGCTGGCCATAACGTCGGTGAATGCGGGCGCGTCGCCGGCCTGTCCGGCGGTGAGAACGAAGGCGAGAGGCCGGCAGCGTCCATCGGCCGCGAGGTGGATCTTCGTACTCAGCCCGCCACGGGGCCGGCCGATGGCGTGGTCGTCCGGCTCGCCGACCAGGGCCCCTTTTTGCGCGCCCCGGTCGCATGCTGATGAGCCCGTACGATCGTAGAGTCGACCGAGACCGCCCCATTCAAGTTCTCGTCGGCGTCCGCCTGCGCCATGAGTACTGTGAACACCCTTTCCCAGGTGCCGTCAATGACCCACATCCGCAACCGGTTGTAGACGCCCCGCCAGTTGCCGTACTTCGCCGGCGGGTGCACCCACTGCGTTCCGGTCTGGAACTTGAACGCGATCGCATTTATCACCTGCCGGTGGTCGCGCCACCGGCCACCCCGCTTCGGCGTCCGGTTTGGGAGCAACGGCTCGATCCGCGTCCACTGCGCATCTGATAACGGCACACCCGGACCAACGACTGACTGAGCTAAACGAAACTGCCTAGTCCGCCGCGCCGTCGGCGGGACAAACCCTCGTGGCACCGTGCAGCACGTTGCGGCGGTGCTCCGCTGGGTAGGCTCGCCCGAGGCCTCGAGGTGGCGCGATGCCTCGCCCGAGGAGCAGGCGGCGCGGGTACCGGAGTTGGCGTTGGCGGCGCTTCGGCTTGTCTCGGGCGGGTGGTTGACGCTGCGTCGGGCGGTCGGGACCGCGTTCGTCCAGGAGGACAGCCCGGAGGTGGTGGGCGCGGAGCTGGAGCAGGTGGTGGCCGACCCGGCGACCTGGCCCTGGATGCCGGACGGCGGGCCCAATGTGTCGGCCTTCTCACTGCGGGTGACCGAGGCGGGGGGGCGGCGTTGGGAGACCGCCGCGTACGCTCCGCATGCCCCGCCCACCACCCACCAGCTGGACCTGTCGGAGAACGAGGCCCGGTTCCGGGTGTGTGCCATGGAATTGAGCGGCTGGCTGCCCGGACCGTTCGGGATCCTCAGCGATCTGCCGCCCGGGCTGGCGGGCGAGGAACTACGGGCGTACGTGGCGGAGGACCTCGCTCCGCCAGCGCCCTGGGCCCGATCACGCCGATACTGACGGCTGGGTGGAATCCCTGGCACTCGCCGACCACGCCCACCGCTGGGCCAGAACCGTCACAAGGGTCACGGGCACGGCCGTCGAGTCCCTGGCCTCGGCGGCTTTGAGCCCGTACCCAAAAGTGCGGGGAGTGACCGACAACTGGTGGAGGGGCGAGGACTCCCTCATCGCCGTGCACCGGAGGGAGGCCGTTGGCTTTGACGCCCCCCAATGCCTCCAAGACCATGTCTGCGGCGGCCTCGACGAGTGGGGCCTCCACGGCGGTTGACCCATAGGGCTGGATCTGAGCACGTACTTGGCCAAAAGGGCCAGCTATCGTCCTCGGTCACAGGAGCCGCTGTGGCCGAACACGCTATGCGGCCTGGATGGGCAACTTCGATGCTCAGAGCCCCGCTCGACCGGCGGATACGACGGGCTTCGTCTCAGGGGGTGACGCCTAGTTGGAGTCCTCGCGGGCCTCATACCCTTCGAGGCCGGCACAGAGCAGGGAGGGGACAAGTGCCGCCAGGTACCAGGCGAGGTCGGTGAACTGCGGCGCGTCCGGGATGCTCCGGCGGTGGATGGTGGGAGAGAAAGAGACTTCCCTGCGCTGCGCGGAGAACATGAGCATGCCGCCGGTCCCGCCCTGAGGGTGGTAAATGTTCAGCGCCACGGTGTAGGGCAGATTCGCCGCCGAGTCCAGCTCCGCGAGCACGGCATCCAGGCAGTCGGGGGTGCTGTCGTACCACTCGTGCATGTCGTCTGCGTCGTTGATCATGTACGAGATGTAGCCGGGGCTTTCCTCAGCGGACCAGCCGGCCTGGGTCAGCAGCTCCAGCAAGCCGCGCACGGTGGCCGGTCGCTGGAAAGTGAAGTCGATGTCTGCTTGTCGGTTACCCACGTGCGTCTCCGGGAGCTTTAGCGGTCGCGTCGCATACTCGCCGCTACGCAACGCTCCGTCGACCCGATTTCCCTGGAACCGCTGCTCCAGCGGGTGGAGTGGCCCGACGCAGTGCACTGCACCGAGCCTGAGCATCGGTCGGTTCCTCGATCGGGCCGCTGGGTCGATTCTGAGCATCAGATATGTCCACCAGGCTGCATAACGCGCTGCGCCACATCTGGCACAGTGCCATCGTGGACATTGATTCCTTCTGGACGCTGATCGATGAGTCGCGGCAGCAGGCCCGAAGCCAGGACGATCGCCTTGTGTGGCTGCGCGGTGAGCTGTCGCACAGGCCTGTAGCAGAGATCGTTCAGTTCCAGGCCCTCCTGGACGACGTGACGGACGAGGCGTTCACCTGGGACCTGTGGGCGGCAGCAGAGCGGATCCTCGGCTGGTGCTCGGACGACGGGTTCTGCTACTTCGGCCTGTGGATGGTGGGGCTCGGACGCGAGGCGTTCTCCCGTGCGGTTGCCACCCCCGATGCTCTGTCCGCCAGCCCAGAGGTCCAGCACCTGGCATGCCAGCCGAGGGAGAAGTGGAGCGAGCAGTGGCCCGAATGGGAGGCTCTCGACTACGTCGCGCAGGAGGCCTACGGCATAGCGACCGGCAGCAACGACGACTGCGCGCAGGCGTTCTACGCGGCCCTGAAAACCGCACGCAGGGCCACGGGGCCCCGGGCGAATCCACTGGGCGCCTACTGGGACGCGCGACGAGAAGACCTGGCAGCTGACAAGCTTCCGCGACTGAGCTCCCTCTTCCCCGTGCGGCCTGCCATATAAGGTCCTGGCACGATGCGCCTGCCGGGCCCCTCAGCGCGCAGCCCGGGCCGTCTCGGCGTAGAAGTGGCGTTGTGGTGCTCACCCCTCCGATCGAGCCGATCCTCGCCGAAGCCCGGGGGAACTGCCGCCGGACGGCACACTGCCCGGCACCTTGCAGTTCGAGCAGAAGCCGGACGGTTTCCGCGCCCTGGTCTTTGCGCGCGCCGGCCTGGTCCGGGTGCATTCACGCCAGGGCACCGATCTGACTCCCGCCTTCCCCGACATCGTCCAAGCGGCCGCGCAGCTGTGCGAGGAGCTGGTCCTGGACGAGGAGCTGGTCGTGGCCCAGGAGGGGCGGCCGCACTTCGCCGAGCTGCAACGCCGTGCCCGGCGCCGGGCCGCAGCGCAGTCGAGGCTGCCGCCCAGTACCCCGCCTTCCTGATCGTCTTCGACATCCTGGAAGGCGGCGGCAATGCCGTCACCGGACGGCCGGATCGCGAGCGCCGGGCGCACGGCGGTTTGGTCGTGCATGCGGCCCGGCCGGACCGCGCCGCTGAACAGGGTGCGACCCTGCGGGTCACTGAAGGTAGTGGTCTTGAGGGTGTTCTGCTTCTTCTTGCCGGAGACGAATGCCTTGCTGCCGGGGCGGTGGGCGCGTGAGCGGCAAACCTGCACTTCGGTGCCGTCCATGCGCAGGTCAACGCCCTCCGCGTCGGCGTAGGCGAACAGATCCTCCAGCGTCCGCAGCCGCACCCCTGGCCGGTCCGGGATGGCGAAGCCGCGGGCTGCCAGCAGGGGGCAGGCCTCGCGGATCGCTCTGGAGACGGCGGAGCGGTCCACTGCGTACAACTCGGCCAGAGCGGCGTGCGGGATCCCAAGTCGCAGGTGGACCAGTGTGACCAGGAGCCGGTCCACGAAGACCAGGCGCTGCTTGGGCTCGTCGCCAGCGCCCGCCTCCGGTCTCCGCCACGCCGCTCGTGTAGCGCCGACTCCCGCGCGGCCCTGCCACCGGGGGCGCGAGATCTTCGAGCAACTCGCCGAAGTGTGCGCGGGACCCCGGACAGGACGGGATGGGAACAGGGCGCACGGGCCCGGGTGAACCTCACAACTCACCCAACCCGTACGGTCGTTCTCCTGTCACGGGTCAGTGGGCCAGCACTCTTGATCGCCTTCTGGCCGGCGCCTAGGCTCTCATGCCCATGGAGATGGGGGAACCAGACCGCGGGCGGCGGTGGCACGACGGACTGATCAGGCGCCGGGTGGCCGCAGGTCTGCTGGCCGGAGCGGGGCTGGTCATTCTGGGCACGGTGTTCGTCATACTGCCGAGTGTGGTGGTCGACCACGATCTCGCCGGGGCGAGCGTCGCCGCGCAGGAGCGGCTGAAGGCGGTGAACGATGTCCGTACGACGCTTGTGCAGGTGGTCGGCGGCTTGGTCGTGCTCTTCGGTGCCTACGCCACCTGGCGGCAACTGCGGGTGAGTCAGGACGGTTTGCGCGCCACCCAGGAGGGCTACGTCACCGACCGATTCAGCCGGGCTGTGGACCAGCTCGGCAGCGACAAGCTGGATGTGCGCATCGGCGGGTTGCACGCGCTGTGGCGGATCGCGGAGCAGTCCGCCCGCGACCGGGAGGCCATCATCTCCATCCAGGCCGCGTATCTGCGTACACACCTGCCCTGGCCACCCGCCGGGCCGGAATCACCGGCGGCAGACGTGCCCATCAACGACATCGCACCCCTGGAGACCCGCGCCGCCGACGCCCAGGTGGCACTGACCGCGCTCGGCGTGCTGTGCCGGCACCGTGAGCAGCCCTGGGTCAATCTCAGCATCACCGACTTGCGCCGGGCCGACTGCGACGGACTATGGTTCCCCGAGGTCAACTTCGATCGCGCCTGCATGGAGGCGGCTGGTCTGTACCACGCCAATCTGACCCAGGCGTCCCTGGTCTCGGTCAACCTGCGGCACGCCGACCTCACGACTGCGATTCTCCGCCGGGCTCGCTGCATCCTGGCCGACCTACGGGCCGCGAAGCTGGTCGAAACCGACTTGCGCGACGCCGACTTCACCGAGACCGACCTGCGCGAGGCCAACCTGCGCAAGGCGGACGCTAACGGCGCCGTCTTCCACCGCGCCGACCTCCGCATGGCCGACTTGCGCGGTACCGACTTGAGCACCGCCAACCTTGTCGAAGCCCACCTGACCGGCGCCCTGGCCAGCGAGCACACCCGCTGGCCCGCTGGCTTCGACCACACGGCCGCCGGAGTCGTCGACACCGACGACCCCGGACCCGAGCCCTCGCCCCTACTCCAGCCGCCGGGGATAACGCGGCAGGCACCGCCGCTGCGATCCACTCCCTGACCAAGACGCGCCGGTCAAGACTGCGGCGACCGCGATCCGCCTGACCAGCATCACTCCTCCTCAGCGGCGTCCTGATGGCGCAGGGGCCCAGGCCACCACGCAGATCCGGGAGCTGATATCGCTCCCAAGGTCGTTAGATGCCGGGCGCCCCCGCGCCTACTCAACGCGCAGACGCTACTCGGCGCGGGGGCGTAGGCAGATGAAGCGGGTGGTGGAGTGACGGCCGGGGGTGCGGCGGACTTCGGCGTGCAGGCTTCCATCCACGGGGCGTTCGAGTTGGCCGCCTGACAGGGAGCGGGCGGGACCCAGGTGGCCGGCAACGGCCGCGCGGCAATCTGGGCGGTCTGCAACGGGTCCCGGCGAGGCGAGGTGGTGACCGCTGCGCCGTCCAGCAGGACGCGCAGGGCCGGGCGCATGACGGCAACCGGAACGGTCAACGGCAACGGCGTAGGCATCAGGCCACGATGCCGCGCCTCCGGCAAGGCTCGGCTGGGGCGCGCCGACGACGGTTCCGGCAATAGCCAGAGCAGATCGGGCGCGCGGCCGTAGCTGGGTGCGCGATACGAGGTGACAACGTGATCATTGCCTCGGTGCGGTCGGGAGGCGCCCGAGGTGGCGAACGACGGGAGGGGATCAGGTGGCGATCCGCTGTGACACGAACGGGGGTGCGTGCCCTGCTGACCTAACGTAGGGCCGACAGGCGGCCGACCCGAACTGGGGGCTTCACACCGAAACGGGCCGGTGCCAGCATCGCCCCTCCCTTGCCGGGGTCTGAGCCCCAGAACCTCCACATCAGCCTCGGGGCCCCGAGCATCTGCACGGTCGGGGTCCCGAGGTCATGCTGCGGAGGCCGAGGATCAGAACAGGGCGTCGGAGTCTTCCGCGTAGGTGACGTTGACGCCCGGGGCGAGGCGTCCGCCGTTGAGGCCGTGGTAGACCCGTACGTCGGCGTAGTCGCCGTTCTTGGCGGCCAGGAGGTCGGGGTGGCCGTCGCGGTCCACGTCGCCGATGCCGATCAGGGTGGTGAAGCTGCGCCAGCCGCCCGTGCCGATCATCATGCGGTTGCCGAAGTTGCCGCGGCCGTTGCCCGGGTACATCCACAGCTTGCCGCCGGTGTCCCGGGCCAGCAGGTCGCCCTTGCCGTCCCCGGTGAGGTCGCCAGCGGCCTGGAGGCGGCTCATGCTGTTCCAGCCGCCCCCGATGAGCCGGCGCTCCCCGAACGAACCGCGGCCGTTGCCCGGGTACATCCAGAGCTTGCCCGCGGTGTCCCTGGCCAGCAGATCCTCGGTGCCGTCGCCGTTGAGGTCGCCGTGGCGGGTCAGAGCCGTCATGGACTTCCAGCCACCACCGATCAGCTTCCCGGTGGAGCCGCCGGGCAGAAACCACAGACGGCCCACGTAACTGCGGTGGAGCAGGTCCGGGCGACCGTCACGGTTCAGGTCACCAAATGCCTGGGCCGGGCCGTTGTCCGGGACCTCGGTGTAGGACCAGTCCACAGGTTCGGCGCGGCCTTCGCACTCCCGCAGGGTGTGAGCCCAGCGCACCGAGCCGAGGTTATTGTCCAGCCGGCTGTCGCTGTCCTGGTAGTCGGACAGATTGAGCCCGCCGCTCCCGTGAATGCTCACCACCACAGCGTGGGAGCCAAGGGCTTCATAGTCGGTCCGGCTGTAAAGGCAGGCCTCCCCGTAGCCGGTGCGATTGATCACCGAGGACGCCCGGGAACGCCAGGAGCCGAGGTTGGACTGCGGCGCCGTGTAGGTAACCATCGCACCCTGGCCGTCGGCACCGTCGAAGACGCAGAACCGGCCCTGGGGACAGCGGTCGAAACCTGACGCGGCCTGAGCCGGGACCACCGAGGTCGCGGCAAGACCCAACGCGGCAGCCACCGACACCAGGGCAGCACGCAGCGACATACGCATAAAAGGGTTCCCCCCTCAAGGAACGACACCTGCGCACACGTACGCGCAGGAGGAATCACACCTTATGCCGACCACCTCGAACGTTCCGCTCCGGTACCCCCCTCCCCCGGCTACGCGCGCACGGGCGGGCGCAGCAGCGTGCGGTCCGCGCCGGACACCGGGGCCGCTCGCGCCGGTGGCCGGCTCGAGCAGGCCACACCGCCCCCTTGCCGGCATACGCCGGATTCCGGTGTGACCCTCCGCCTGGCCAGAGGGTCGGCTTACTGGCCCTGACAAAGCATCTGGACGTGGCGGTGGTTGATCAGGCAGACGGGGAGTCCGAGAAAGGCCTCGTGGATGTCATCACATCGTTCCCAGCGGATGCGGAGGCGGCGGAAGCCGTGCAGCCAGGAGATCGTGCGCTCGACGACCCAGCGGAACGTGGCCAGGCCGGTGCCGTGCGGTGCGCCCCGTACGCGAGCGCCAGCGTCTCCTGGCCCTGGCCCGCGCGCCGGCCCCGGGGCGGACAGCCAGCGGTTGCGCAGCACGATGTGCCCCGATCAGGAGGCATCGGGGCACATCTGGTCTTGGGTGTCGGCTCTGTGTCTACCTCACCTGGACGGCGCCCCACCGGACGGGCTTCACCAACGATGATCCGTACGAGGAGCAGCAGGCGTAGGAGGTCGTGCCGGGGTAGGCCGCCTGGCCTTGGGCCCTACTGCCGTTCTTGCACACGGCCCAGCCGACGAAGGTGCCGCCCCAGCACTTGATTCCGGCGGTGTTGGCGTCGTTCCAGTCCAGGCGGCAGTCGTGGAGGCTGCTCTTCCCGGATTCGCCGGCAGCCGCGGTGGTCGCGGTGGTGGCTGCCGTTCCCGCGAGCATGGCGATGGCGAATGCTGTGGCGATGACGCGCCTCATAGGCTGTGTCCTTTCGGTTGGTTGCTGCGCTATTTCCACTCTTTGTCCCCGGAGTGGAAGGAGGAGCCGATGCGGGTGCAGTAGGCGTACGACCACTTCCAGGACGTGCCACTGCGCCAGTCGCCTTTGGTGATCCGGCCGTTGTTGCAGAGGGCGACCGCGCGGTAGCTGTGTTCGGGGAAGCCGCCGCAGGCCACACCCCAGGTGTTGTCGTCGTGCCAGGTCTGGCAGGCACCGCCGAGCGTCGCCGGGCTCTGGCCTTCGCCCCGTCGCTGGGCCGGCCAAGGCCGGCCCAGCGACGGGGCATCATCTGCTCAGGTCAGGCAGGCGAGGTAGCGAAGCCTCGCAACGTCAGGCCGCGACCAGACCCGTCTTATGGGCCCCGGTGTTGGTGAACCTGAAGTAGAAGTAGGCCCCGTCAGGGACGCGTTTCTTCAGAACGGTCCAACGGCCGGATCGGACTGTGCCGTAGCCCGTGCAGTCTTCCCTGCTGGGATCACGGTCCTTTAGCACACACACCTTCATCTCGGTGTCGTTGTCCGGCATGACCTGGATGTCCGCACACCGGTTGGTCGCCACGTAGTAGCCGGGGCCCGTGGGCGCGTATCCCCATCCGGATGGCTTGTCGTACCTCCATGCCCCGTCGTAACAGGACACTGCGGCAGCAGGCCGGGCTGCGTCGTGCGGCGCCGGTGCCGCCTGCGCACCGGGCGCCATCACACTCGCCCCCGCCCCCAGTGTCACCGCGGCAGCCGCCAGGGTGAACGTCCTGCCCCGCTTCGCCCGCGGAGTCCGCCCGCCACTCATGCCGTCCTTCGGGCGCATACCTGTCTGCATCCTATTCTCCTCACTTCGGCCAGGGCCTCATGCCCTGACTGACGTGGGCAACCCCGCCGCGCCGCACCCAGGGTGCGCGGCTGGCGACCGTGCCAGCGGCACCTCCTGCGCGGCTCTTGCGCCGTCCGGTTCGACGGCCTGAGCGGAGCGCCAGTCGCCGAGTCCAGGAGGCTGGGCGTCGTTCTCCAGCCCATTCCCAGGCCGGAGAACCACCCCGAGCCCCTGTCTGTCCTCGACCATTCCGGTCCAGCTCCCTCTGTGCGCCAGCGAGAGCAGCCGGTGCAAATGAGACTGCCGCGACCGGATTCTGGTCGCTATGGTCTTCGTCCACGGCCAAAAGGGTCCGGGCACAGAACAATCGGTTGCATGTTGCGGTTTCACTTCACCGAGGCGGACCTGCGCCGGGTCACCCTCGCTCCGGTTCCCAACGCCTTGCTGGAAGTCGCCCTCAGCGTGCGCTACCTCCGCACCCGCCCTACCGACAGGAAGTGGCCGCGCCCCGAGCTGCAGTCCTGGCGGCAAATGATCGCCGGCGGGCTGCGTCCCCGGGCAGGAGTGCTCCCGCACCTGGACCCGCCACACGGCGGCATCTTCGACTTCTTCCACCACCCCTTCGAACCCGGCCTGCGTACCGGTATCGACCTGCTCCACCAGACACCGGTCCAGGAACTCTCGGACGAGATCGCCCTGCTGCCCGAACCGATCCGCAGCCTCCCTGCGTTGCGGGAGCTGTCCGACGGCACCGGCCGCAGCCGCAACAGCCTCGCGCATGACACCCGGCGCTTTTTCGCCTCCTCGCTGGCACCGCTGTGGACGCAGGTCCAGGCCGGCGCCGTGGCCGACCGGGCCCTGCGGGCCGAGACCCTGCTCCGCGGTGGCACCGACGCCCTGCTCGCCACACTCGTTCCGCACTGGCGGTGGCAGCCGCCGACCCTGCACGTTCCCGCACCGGGCGCCCCGCGTGACGTGCACCTGGACGGGCAGGGCTTGATGCTGGTCCCCGCTTACTTCCTCCAGAAGCCGATGTTCGGGAGGCGCCCCGGCGGGCCCATGGAACTGCTCTACCCCCTGCATGCCGGCGAGCCGCCCACGCACGCCGCCGACGCTCTCGGGCCGCTTCTCGGGCGTACCCGAGCCACCGTCCTGGCCGCCTTGCGGCACCCCTACAGCACCACCGAGGTCGCCGACCGCGTGGGCATCTCCCTCCCCACAGCCAGCCAGCACACCACCATCCTGCGCAACGCCGGACTCATCGCCACCACCCGCACCGGCATGGCCGTCCAACACACCCTCACCCCATTGGGAGAAGCCCTCCTGCACAACGACACCACCCGGCACTGAGCAGGCGGCCGTCCAGCAGAGGCACGGTCTTGGGCGTACGCCACTGAAACCGCCGGCTCATCGAGGGCCGCCAGGCAGCTGCGGCGAGCGCGGCAAGGCGCCGGGTGAAGCTCCTTCTCGGCGTATGCAAGGATCCGACCGAGCTGTCCGGAGTCCCCAACCAGGTCGTCGCGGAAGCCGTCGACAGTGTCTTCGGCTTCGGCCGGTTCGACGGCATCGACAGCCCCTTCGACTAGGCCAACTCCGGCACCTGCTACCACGACGACAAGACCCTGTCGGGGGCCCGCGGAGGGGTGAGGAGCGGGAGGCGGGGGGCCGGAGGGTGCGCCTACGGTGACCTCAGTGGACCGCGTACGGCCCAGGGCGCGCGGGATGTCGCACATTACGTGCGTAGGTCGGAGCCTTGGTGTGCCCAGCAGGCCGGAAATCCTCTTGGGGGCGGAGCTGGTCTCTCCGTAGGATCCACGGGTGATCAGGCAGTTTTTCCGCCCGCCCCGGCGCCGACTTGTCGCGCTGACCGTCCTGGCCGCCGCCGTTGTCGCCGTCGGCTGGTACGCCGTCCAGCCGGTCCATCCAGCGTGCACGGTCTACTCGGGGTCCTACGTACCTCTCACCGCCTCGGCGGCAGAAACAGACTCCGCATCGCTGCATGCGTACGAGGAGGCTCTGGCCGAAGGGGCATGTGAGCCATCGCATGCGCGCTTCCATGACTGGATTGACTGACCTCAGGCGCTGACCCCCAGACTTCGGTGAGAATCGCTCAGGGTGGAATGCTTCAGGTCAATCGGGTGCTCCGCTGAGAGGACCAGGCTGGGTCCCTGCCCCTCAGGCTCCGCCGCATGCGGCGCTGCACCCCCACCCCGGACCGAGATCAGACGATCGCAGGGATGCCTGCTGCCTTCATCGGTGCCCGGTACCGAGGGACGTCCTCGCTCTCGAAGGCATCCTCGTCCGCGTACCGCCCGCAGACCAGCAGGGCGTGCGGACGGTCGGAGCGCAAGCCCCTCCACAGACGGGAGTTGGCTACCCCGAGCGGCCGCCCGTTCTCCCACGGCTGGAGTGGTGGTTGAAGCCGTCCTGGCCTCGGACGAACCTCACATACTCCTGCTCCGGGCAGTGCCGGGTACGCCGTTGGCGGACCGTTCCGGGCTGGCGGTCATCGCCGCGGTCGAGGGCGGGCCGCCCCTCATGAGGTGGCCTCGCGCGGCTTGCCCAGAGCGTCCGGGGCCCGGTGGTAGTCTCGACGGCCGCCCCCATGCGCCCCGACGTTGTGGCGGAGTTCGTCGGGGACACCGCTGTCGCCGCAAGCCGCTTTCGACACTCCGTGCCCCCAGCTTGCGCCGGTCGGCGGGAGCCAAGGGAGTCGTGCGGGCGATCAGCCGGAGATGCCCACCCGTGTCATAGCGACCCAGCAGCAGGCTTCGAGCACGAGCTGGCGTACGCCCTCCTGCACCAGATCTTCAGCTTCAACATATCGACCGGATCGTGCAGACGTACCGCAAGACCGGCGTGGACTACGGCTACTTCGCCTCCCCGGCGGACGACCAGGACCAGCGCCAAAAAGCCCTCATCGCCCTCCACGTCACATGACCGCCATCGCCCTGCCCTGACCGGACGCCGCCGGTGAATTCAGGCCCTTGTATGACGTTGACTCCCCAGCTCTGGGCGTAATCTGTTCGACTTTCGTGGGTACGGTGGCGCGCAGTCGACTATGGGGAGTTAACGATGAGGTGGCGTGTACGGGTGGCCGTGGCCCTGGTGGGGCTGTCCACGGCCCTGGTTGCTGGGTGCAGTGATTCCGCCGACGAGGGGCGTTCGGCCCGGCCTTCGGGCACAACAGCCTCGCCGCTGGGGGAGGCGGTCTCCGCGAAGGCGCAGGCAGCGGAGAAGCTCAAACTCGCTCTGGAGGAAAGCATCTCCGCGGGTGAACAACGGTTCGGCTCGGGGACGAATTCTCCGTGCGCCACGTCATCGCCGTTGATGTTCACGGCGAAGTGCAAGGCGGCGGCCGGTGCCGTCTCCCAGGTCGCCGACCAGGCGACGACGGAGATCAACGGGCGGCCGGGATTTGCGACACTGGCTTCCGTCGCGCGAAAGATCAAGAACGCCAATCACACATACAACCAGCTGGGCTGTGCCACCGCCCCGACGGCACCGCAGACCCGACACGCCTGCCTGGCCCCGGCCGCGGTGGTCGCGCAGGGCTTCGACGATCTCCGGGACGGGGCCAACCTGGCCCTGGCAGGCAAGTGAGCCCGACACAAGACCACCACTGGTCGTCGCACCACCCCCGACTGCTCACCAGGCTGCCGCCCCCACGGCCAGGCGGCAGGGCTGCAATCCGCAGCGCCCGCCCTGCCGGTCGCCATGAATGCCCTCTCCAACGCAGCGCTGCAGGTCTTCAGAATGGCAGCTCTGGCGGTCTTCGGCCCCCGCCTTGCGCTCCACCACCTCACCCAACAGCGCGTCTTCGACTAGGCGTTGAACTCTGACGGCGGACCTGCTCCGCCAGCTGAGGAGCCGCCGGCCAGTCTCGGGCATGAGCACCCGGCGCCATCGCTTGAACGTGTTCAAGTAGGGTGGGAGGCGTTCGCCGCCGCCTCGGGGCGCCCCGACCGGGCAGCCGCCGCATGCGGCCTTCACCACCACGGGACACTGCGGACATCACAGACATCGACCATGGGGGGTTGAGTGTTTTACCGGATTCGTACGCGAGTGCGCAGGTGCGCGCGGATAGCACTGCTGAGTGCGGCCATGGCCGGCCTGCTGGCCGCCGGGACCGGGGGGGTACCGGCGGCTGCGGCCGCGCCCCAACCACCGCCGCAGTACCGGCTGATCTACCGGGAGGCGGTGTACGTCGACAGCTATCTGGAGTACACGCTGGTGACGGCCAATGCGGACGGCACCGGACGCACGGTGATCGAGCCGAGCGGCCCCGGGCTGCCCGCCACGCGCGACATCGAGAGTCCGGTGTACTCGCCGGACGGCAAGCACCTCGCGTTCATCGTCAATGACGGATACGGGGATGTCTGGGTCGCCGACCCGGACGGCTCGCACGCCCGGCCGGTGGCAATGGATGTGCAGGACCCCGATGGCTGGGTCACCAACCTGGCCTGGGGGCCGCGCAGTGACATGCTGTACCTCGGCTTCCAGCTCAAGCCCGGCCACGACCGGCTGCGCCTGCAGCAGGTCAACCTCGACGGCAGCGGCCTGCATTACGTTTTTCAGGACCGGGTGAACGTCTATGACACCCAGCCCTCCGTCGCCCCCGACGGAACCCTCGCCTTCCTGAGCGGCAGCCGGGTCATGCTCTACGACCCGCGCACCGGCGGCGAGCCCACGCGTCTGACCGAGGGATACCAGCCGGCCTTCTCCCCCGACGGGTCGCGCCTCGCGTTCTCCCGCCTCGTCGGCAGCACCGGCTCCCAGCTCTTCGTCCGTGACCTCGCCAGCGGCACCGAGACCCAGCTGACCAGCGAGCCGGGCGACAAGATATACCCGCGCTGGTCACCCGACGGCGAGCAGCTCGCCTTCCTCGACGACCCCACCAACCCGAGGGTCGCCGTCCACTCCGCCCGCACCGCGGGTGGCCCCACCACCATGGTCTCCCGCGCCGACGTGATGGCCGACATCCCGGCCTGGGTGATCCCGCCGCGCCCGCGTCCGACCGGCCCCCTCCACGACTTCACGGGTGACGAACAGGGGGACTTGCTCGCCCGCGACACCACTGGAACCCTCTACCGCTACGACGGGACCGGAACCGGGCAGTTCGCCTCCCGGGTACGGATCGGCGGCGGTTGGAACACCTACAACCAACTCGTGGGCGCCGGGGACCTCAACGGCGACGGCCGCGCCGACCTCCTCGCCCGCGACAGCGGCGGGGTGCTGTACCGCTACGACGGGACCGGAACTGGCCAGTTCACCACGCGTGTCCGCATCGGCGGCGGCTGGAACACCTACAACCAACTCGTGGGCGCCGGGGACCTCAACGGCGACGGCCGCGCCGACCTCCTCGCCCGCGACGGCAGCGGGGTGCTGTACCGCTACGACGGCACCGGAACCGGCCAGTTCACCACGCGTGTCCGCATCGGCGGCGGCTGGAACACCTACAACCAGCTGACCGCCGTCGCCGATGTCACGGGTGACTCGCGCCCCGACGCGGTCGCCCGTGACGCCTCGGGCACGCTGTGGCTCTACCAGGGCACCGGCATCGCCAACGCCCCGTTCAAGACCCGCGTCAAGATCGGCAGCGGCTGGAACACCTACAACACCCTTTTCTAGGGCGCTGCGCCACACCCCGCGGTGGGGCCGGCCCGGTCC
>NZ_BAAACA010000034.1:155835-333321 GCF_039521265.1 Streptomyces crystallinus
CGGTCCCGGCCGGGCGCACCGCTGCCTTGGGTCGTCCACCCCCTCAGCGGCAAGGCGCTCATCCTCTCCGAGCTTGACGGAAGAGACAGGGGCGTCCCCCCAGCGGTCATGAGCGATGCGAGGAGCGGGAAGCATGCCTTGGCCCCCGGGGGTGACGGGTGCTTTGCCGGGAGCGGTGCCCCATCGAACCAACTGGCCTGTCAGTGGGCGCGGTTAGGGCCGAGGCTGGAAGCAACAGGTTGTTGAGCGGGCAGGGGGCGGTGTCGGCATGGGGGACGGTATTCAGTGGCTGGTCGACCTGGACGATTGGATGTCCAGCGTGGTGTTCGCGCGCGGGATCTCCCCGCAGGAGCTGGCGGTGCGGATGGGCGGTGCTGCGGAGTGGACGAGCGAACCGATCACCGACGCCGAGGTCAACGAACTCGGCATGATCGGGTACCGGCCGGACGGGGACGGAGACGGCGTGGTGCGGGTCGGGGCGTGCGCTGGCTGGTCGTTCGCTCTGGAGTACGGCGACTCCACCGGCGGCGACCGGCTCACGGAGATCTCCTGTAGCGGTGTGGAAGTCATCAACTACTTCCCGATGGGCGCACGTCCACCAGCCACCGTCCGCTACGCCCGCGATGGCCGGTACGTGTGCGGTTTCGGACTCAATGAAGAGCACCGCCGCTGGGGTGCGGAGCCAGATCTGCTGCTGGCCGAGCTCGTCGCAGCAGGGGTGCTCGCGCCCGACGGGTATACGCGCTGCGCACCGGAGGATGAGCACTACAAGATCACCTATCGGCGCACCCTCGCCGTGGTCGAGGCACACTTCAGCCTCTCCCTCTCCCCCACCTGCCTCAATGAAGCCCACTTGCCCGCCTATGCGGTCCGTGGGACTCCGCGCATGAACACGCAGGCGGACCCCGACCTCGACGTCATCCGCAGCTGGGCCCAAGCCCAGGGTTACACGCTCGACCGGATTGGCCCCAAGCGGGTCCCGGTCGACATCCGTGAGGCGTACGCCAGAGCGACCCGCATCTGAGGCGCGCGCCAGAAGAATGGAGTTGCGGTGCTTCCGCCAGACCGGGACACTCGCCCGATGAGCCCCCGCACACCACCGGGTAGCTGGGACGGACCCTGGTACCGCGTTTCCACACAACACTTCGAAGCCGCCTTCCTGCCGGACGCCGACGAGGACCGCGAGTCCGTGGACAACGTCGAGGTCTTCGTGGACCTCAGGGACGGCTCCCGGTGGAGCGCGACCATGATCACTCTCGCTCAGGTCGGGGCCATCTCCGTCGGGCCGCCGACTCGCGATCACCGCGGAGGGGGTGTGCTGAGGGGTGACCGCACAATCGCGTGGCTGTTCCGATCACTGGCCATAGTCGGCTTCTGCGCGCCGCGTCCCCGGCTCTGGGCCCTGTGAGCCTGGACGAACCAGTGGCGTTCCCGCCGCCCCTCCCCGCGAACACAGCCTGGCCGCCCCCTGCTCGGACTCGGCATGCCGTCGCCGAACTCAAATCGGGGCGGGCGGGGGTGATTCGGCTGCCAGCTGTACGGAGTCCAGCTCCAACCAGACGTCAGCCATTTCAGCCAGCGGAATGCCGCCAGTACCCAGCCTTCCGCTTCCCGGTAACCAAGCTTCGCTTGGTGCGGTCATCAACCTCGGTTGCGGGTGATGCGACGCTCATGTGCTTCGCCTGCTTCGACGGGCGTCTAAAACGTGTCCCGTAAATGGTCTACGGCGTGCTCGTTGGCCGCCCGGATCTTCGTCATCCGGAGAGAGTGAGGTTATGCAGGCAGGCGACACCGAGCATCCTCATGGGTCTTCGGGCGCCGTCCAGCTGGAGTCGTGCGGGCGGTCGTCGGTGTCGCCTGCCTGCACGGTGGGGGCGTGGCTCAACCACTGGGGGGTTCGGAGCGGTACAGGCGCGTGTGGACGCTGTTGGCGAAGCTCATCATCTCGGTCTGCAACGCTTGGGTCGTGGCTTGGTAGCGTTCGGTGTCTCGGGCTGCGCGGCTCTCCTCGGTCTGATCCCCTGCCAGCCATGCGTCCGCGTCGTCGATAAGTGCCTGGTGCGTGGTGTAGACGGCGTTGACGAGGTCGGTGACCGAGGCCTGTTCCTCGTCGGCGAGCATGAGCCGCAGCACCCATTCGGCTGCTTGCATCTCCCGTATCCGGTCGTGGACGAAGGTGCGCTTCTCCTGGAACTCCGAGTCTGTTCCACGGGTGGGCCAGTTTGTCCGCATGTGCTGACGCACCATGCGCATCTGCCGACGTGTGGCGTCCGTGGTCAGGATGAGGTCGGCATACGCGGACCGCTTGCGCGCGATCGTCTCCGACTCACGCTGCGCGGCGTGCTCCAGTTGCGCTGCCCGGAGCTGAACGCGGGCTTGGAGCCTGACGTTGAACCACGACACAAGCGCCCCGACAACGGCCCCGCTGGCCCCCAGCCCGGCGCCCACGACAACCGCCCACTGTCCGTCCATGGGCCAGACGGTAGAGCACACAGGCTCCTTGACGAAGGCCCTTTGCGCGTTGGTGAGTGACGGCGTGGGTGCTCCAGGCGCATGGACGGAGATGAGGAGTTGCTGCGTGGCCGGGTCGACAGCGTCGACCACGGCGATCATGAACGGCCACCGGCCCCTGCGCCACGACTCCGACTTCGGCCGCGCGATCGCCGTCCTCGCCCGGGCCCAAGAGGACGCCACGTGGAATCTTCAACAGATCTCCAACCAGCTCCGCTCCCTGCTGCGGGAGTACTACCCCTCCACACTCGCGGCGGCCCGCGGCTGTACGCACCGTCTGTGTCGGCCCGAGATCCGGGAACTTCTCCGGGCCGCCCCACCCCCAGCTCCAGGGCACGCTCAAGCGAGCCGGCCGCCAGCGCGGATACCGAACGTCTTCGTTAGGCCTTCCGCGCTGAGCGGGTCCACCAGACGGCGCTCGTCGAGGAAGCCCTTGACAAACCAGATGCTGGCCCTCTTCATTCACCTCGGGGCAGCCTGCACCGCCGCTGACCACCTTGCCGAGCCGCCGGAATGGGTGCAGGCCCCCCGTCCTGCCCCAACTCGCCACTCAGTGCGACCCAGAACCGACACCCGCCGCACTGCTCGTCATACCACTCGTCCCGGTAATCGGGCGCTCCGGTCTTCCTGCTCAGCCCACGCAGCCATCGCTCGTGAATCCCATCGTTGTGTCCAGGGTCGTCCCCCGTCCAAGGCTCCCCCAGACATCAGCTGATCTCCCCGCTCTTCTTCGAACAAATCAAGAGGCTACACACGGATAGAGAGCACTGGGCTCGACTTCTTATGCGCCTGAGGTGTCGGCCACTACTTGCGCTCCAGCCCCGCAAGCGGCTTTACAAGAACGTGTGCACCGGTGCCGTTCCCGTGACTACCAGGCCGGGCGTGCTTCGCGTAGCTCCTCTGGGGTCTGCTCGGCCAGCGGATTACCCAGGTCGGTACGGACCAGGTGTCCCGGGTCTGGCGGGTAGTCGTGGTTGTCCGGGGCCGGCCGGTGAATCCGCTGCGTGCGCGGGAGGGCGACCTCGACCAACTTTCCGTCCTGGAGCATCCACAGGCCGAAGCAGTCGTCGTCCTGGTCGTGGATCAGCACCTGCACGCTCCCGGGATAGGGCCACGGCAGCGACTCCAGATGCGTGAGCAGGCCGCTGCGGTTGCGCACCCTTTCAAACTCCGCGGCCCAACCGAAGCCGAACGAGCCGCCCCACTGGCTCTCGATCGGCACAAATCGTCCGTACCACGTGCGCTCCGGGTCCTCACGGGTCAGTGGCTCCATGACCTCGTCCGCGTAGAGGGCCAGAACAACAACCTCTGCGTTTCTACTCATCAGGGAATAGCACCAGGTCAGCCAGCCCTGCCACAACCGAGTTCGACAGTCTGCGACGTTGCCAGCTCGTCCCGCAGTCGGCGCAGGGCGCCCTGATGCACCTCCGGGCCGTCGTAGCACCCGTGAGCCGTGGCGCGCGTCCACGAACCGTCTTCATGGAGCAGGTAGATGCTCCGGGGCGCGTCTTCGTGGTTACTGTCCGAGCGGTATTCCGATTCCGGGCACCAGCAGGTGCATCATCGACCGCACATCCCATGCGTCCGTCGGGCACCGGAGCGGGCAGCGGCTGTGGCTGACCTCGGACCCTTCGGCGGACTGGGCGTGGGCGAACAGGTCGTTCAACGCGCCTTGGTCGTTGTCGTAGCCGGCGCTATGGCGCGTGCGCATGAACGAGGGTGTCGACGGGGACATGTCCGGTGGCGCTGCCGTCTTCGGCCTTGTCCGCGACGATGATGAGGCCGGCGCCGCTCAATGTGGTCATCAGGCGTCCGCCTGGCCGCAAGGCGTTGAGCCACGACGTCGGGGGCTTTCGACCGAGTATCCGCAGCCTTCGGATGACGTGCTGAACCGCGTGTAGCCCGGTGGCCTGAGCAGACTCTGCCGTGCAGAGCATCGCTCCGTCACCGCACTTTCCACCCGCGGGGAGCGCCGGAAAGCTCTACGCGGCGCAGGACAGGGGTGCCCGGGGGGCAAGGATGTCGGTGCCGTTCACCACGTGCAGTGCGTAGAGCAGATCCCGCGTGCCGGCCGGCGAGGTCAGCTCACGGCCGATGAGAGCCTCAAGAGACCGAAGACGGGAGCGGACGGTGCCCTGGGAGACCCCGAGGACCTGTGCGGTCTGCTCGGTGTGGGCGTCGTGCGTCACCCAGGCATCGGCTGTGAGGATCAGAGGGCGCCGGTCCTGGAGCGCGGGAGCCAGCAAGGACGAGGCCCACGCCGCGATTTCGGGGGCGGACAGCAGCGACAGCAGGCTCGGCGGAGTGGCGTAGAAGCGGTCAGGGCCGGCCTCCTCGCGGCGGGTGACAATCTCCAGCGCCAGGGCGAGGGCCGTGCGTGTCGTCAGGGCCGCGAGGTCCATGCGCAGCAGTGCGGAGGCCTTGGACAGGTAGCGCGTGACGGTGTTGCGGTGCAGGCCGAGGCGGCGTGCTGCCTCGGTATGAGGGTAGGACAGCGCGATGGGAAGCGTGTCGCGCAGTTGCTCCCAGTCGGCCGTCTCTCGCATCAGAGGGCGCAGCAGGCAGCACGCCCAGGCATAGGCCTGCGGCTGGTGCAGCAGGTCGATGAGTTCGGTCGCCTGGGCGGAAAGAGCCACCGAGTCCGGCAGGTGGCGGGCCAGGGCCAGGGCGCCTTCGGCCTCCTGGCGCGCGTCGGCGAGCAGTCCCATCGCGTAGACGCTGCTGCCCCCGAGCCAGACGGAGGGGCCTAGTTCGCGGACCAGTCGGACGAGTTGCGCCGGAAGGTCTTCTGTGTCGACGCCGGGCTGAATGGGGTGAACGATCAGGGTCCGTCCGGTCAGGCTGGGGTCGGGTACCACGAGCGCCTGGTCAGCGCCGAGTCTGTCGCAGCGCTCTCTGACCTGGTCGCTCTTTGCGGTGTCGGCCTCGATGACGAAGACCCGGGCGTTCGGGGGACTGAGTAGTCCCGGGGTGAGCCTGCTCATGATCCGACGCGCTGCGGCTACCTCGGATTTGAAGAGAAGTTCCGCCACCGCTGCACGGGCGGCCCCGGTGGCGTCGGAGACGCGGCCGTATTCACGTTGTGCCTGATCGACCAGGCCAAGGAGCTTGGCCGCGTGCCGCAAGAGCTGCATCTCCTGGCTGGTGAAGGGTGTGTCGCGGGCGACCGCCAGCACGGGTTCGCGACCGCGGACTACGCCGAGCGGGAACAGCTGGGTGTGGGTGTCGCGAGCGGGTGGTGTCGGCGTGCCGGAGGTGAGTGTCTGGCGGATGACCAGCGGGGCTAGGTACTCGGCGGCGCTGGTGGGTGACGCCGCCTGTACGCCCCCCGGTTCGCTGACCATGACCTGCGCCGAGAGACTTGTGGCGAGCCAGCCGACGATGCGCTGCATGGCCTGGTGGTCGGCGAGCTGCGCGGGAAGCTGCTTGACCAGGGCCGTCATCTGCGCGGCCGTGCGCTCAGCGGCCACCACCCGGCCCCGCTGGATCTTCTCGTGGATGCTGGGCCATGGGTGAGCCGGGGCAGTGGAAGCCATCAGCCCGATGGCCAGCTCGTCCGCGAGATCGCGGACGGCGTGCGGGAGGGTCAGGCGCGAGCCGTGGCTGGTGGTGAACACGAGCACGGCGGCGTGTCCGGCCATGTGCCGCAGCAGACGGTCAAGGGCCGCCAGGTCACGACCGCGGAAGGGGCCGGGGGCGCCGGTCAGGACCACGACGCTCCCAGCAGGTACTGGCTCCAGCGGGCGCCCCTCGTGCAGCCGGGCGAACGGCAGGACAAACAGGCCCGTGACCGGCACGTCGCGGTACGGAGTGCTGACTTGGGGGCTCAGGAATGCGAGGTGCGCTTCCGGGTGGTCGGTGGGGAGAGAGCCGATAGTCGGCATGCGGCGCTCCTCGGTATGGCCCGTCTGCACGGGGTCGAAGGGCTGGAACAGGGCGGTCCTGGCAGACGCAGTCTGGTGGCACTGCGCACGCTGCGTGGCGTGCCGGGCGCTGGACCAAGAACGCGGTGGGGCCGGCACCGATGCCTTTCGCGTTGGCTACCTGTGCGAGGTGTTCGCTATCGCTGGACGTCTCGTCCTAGCGGCACGCTCCGCTGCTGCGTGACTGTGCGGTGTGCCTCGTCGCTGGTTGCCGCAGCAAGTCCTTCATGCTCTCCCCCGTCGGTCTTCCGTCTGTCCGTCAGTGGGGCTGCCGTCACCGAGGCAGCAGGGCGTTGGGCGCAGCTGCCGGCAGCGTGTGGGGCGAAGTCGGCGTCATATTCCGCGCGTTGCAGATCCTCGGGTACACAGCGTCATATTGTCAACGATTGTTGAATAGCTGGTGCGGCGTGTCGCCCTGGACTACCGGTCGAGGATTGCCATCACCCCGGTGACGAGGAGGATCCGGACAGCTAGAGTCAGGGTGTCGCCCCTTGGCGATCTGCGTGCACGACCACAACCTTCTTGGAGACCGCAGCCCCATGGATGCTGATGTGGCGGTGCCAGATGAGCTCGACAGCGTCTGGGAGTCCATCAAGGAGCTGCTGACTGCCGTCGATCTCACTGCCGATGACGTCATCGACTTCGGGCAGATCTCCCAGGTGTCGGGCTTGCCGGAAGAGCGGATACGGCAGTTGCTGCAAGACCCAGCGACACCGGCGGAGGATCCCGACACCCGCTTTCGAGAGCGGCTGGCCCGCTTGCGGGACCTTCGTCGGCGCCCGGACGGCCGCAAGCTCACCCTTGACGACATCGGTACGGGCATCGGCTGTTCGCACGCGCAGGTCGGCTATCTGCTCAACGGTGAACGGCAGCCCAGTCTGCGCCACGTCCAGGGTCTCGAGCTCTTCTTCCGGGTTTCGCCCGGGTTCTTCACCGCGACCGACCGGCAGAGCCTTGCTCGGGCGCTGGAACCCGTCCAGTCCAGCCTCGCCCAACTCGCCGTGCTCAAAGGCCACATCGCGCTGAGCACGGTCCGGCTGCGCGGAAGCACGGCACATCCCGAAACAGTCCTCGGGCAGGCCCTGGCGGAAGCCATCGCTGCCGCCGAGCCCGACGCCGAGGTGCGGGAGGTCGCCGACGCGATGCGCGCCCTGCCGCCTCCCCATCGGTCCCGCGTTGCCAGCGTCTTCCGAGGGATCCTGGGCCTGACCCAGGAGCGCCCCGGCCCTTCCGTCAACGATCGTTGAAATTTGGCTTGCCCATCGGCAAGCCTTCGGGCGTGGCGATACGTTCGCGGGCCATTTCGAAGCGGGTCCACGCCGCGACAGTGGCGAGTTCGCCTTTGACCCCGAGTAACTGGCCGAGGGCGCCGATGTGCCTGCGGGCGGTCCGCTCGTTGATGCTCAACGCCCGCGCGATCTGATCGTAGGTCCACTCGTTCACGCGCATCTTGATGATGGACCGCTGGATGCCGGTGATCCTTACCGCTTCAGGGACCGGCTCGGGCAGCGGTACGACCGCCCATGGAATCGCCTCCGCCCATTCGCCCTCGAAGATCTGGCGAGCGTACGCGACGAGGGCTGGATGCAGCAGCGCGACCGCTCGGTCCCGCGCCGGCTCACCGGTGGGGCCGAGTCGGGTGTAGTCCGGCACCACCGCCAGGTGGCTGTAGATGACCATGCGAGGGAAACGTCGGCTGCTCAAACGCACCTCGCCGCCGTTCGCGATGACGGTCTCCGCCCACTCCGACTCGCCAGGCCTGGCCCGTGCACTCACTGGGTAGATGGTGCGGATCCCGATGCCCGCGCGCAGATTCGCCTCTTCCTTGGGCTTGCGGGCCTTGGTCGCGGACTGGGGCCGGTCGAGGGGATGGGCGGTAAGCACTTCGCGCTGCTCTTTGGCCTCGGCCTCGCGCAGCAGACGGTTGGCCTCGTCCTTGCTGCTCAGGACGCGCAGGCCGCCCACGATGCCGTCGTGTGGGTCGGGCAGTGTGTCCAGCACCTGCCGCAGTTCCCGTAACCGGCAGGCGAGCGCCTCGAGTTCGTCGAGCCCGGCGTCCACTTGCTCCCGGTAGGCCGTTCCGGCCTCCAGGGCCATTTTGGGCCGGCCCGGCCGCAGATCGTTGGGGACGGTCAGCCCGTAGCGCTGCAACTCCGCCAGCTCCGGACCGAATTCGGCCTCGTCTACCTGCAGCGAGGCGTTGCGACGCATCATCAGGTACAGGTCGTACGCCCGCTGGGACAGCCTCGCGGATGCCTCATTCTCCCGCTTGTCCATGCATGCCTCCTATGCCCGGTGTCCGGATGCGGGTATGCCCGCATCCGGATCTCTGCTGCGGGTTGATCAGGATTATCAGATGCGTCAGCCTCATGGATACGGGGGCTTCGCCGGACATATGGCCGGCGGCGCACACGCGAGGCACCGCGGGGGCGCGGTGTCCGAGGGGAGACATATGAACAAGGTCCGCATCGCTGCTGCGGTGGCCGGGGTACTGCTTGCCGCCGGTGTGGCGGCTACGGGCGGCAGCCAACTGGCAGCCGCTGATCCCACGTGGGACTCGACCCGGCCGGTCGTGGCCGCGGACAGCGCGCCCACACCTCCGCCGTCGGCCCCGCTGGATCCCACCTGGGACTGACGGTCGGGCCGAAGGCGCCGCCCCGCACGGGGCGGCGTACGGCTCAGGGTCCGTGTTCACCGATGGAGGGAGACTGATCGGCCCCTCCAGACCTCCGCGTCCGCCCCAGCTCCGCAGCCCCGCCCACTAGTTGCACGCCGATTTGGCCAATTGAGAGAATCTCGCGCACCGGAGAATGCAGTGCCCGACAACGGCTCCCGCCCGCCAGCGGAGGATGACGACCCACGGAAACGATCCGCCGCGCCCGGCGCCACCGGTCGCTGGGCCGCGCTGCGCGAGCAATGGTCCATCCAGAAAACCACGTGGGCCATGACCCGGCTCATCCGCAGGGACATCGGACTTCGCCACGTCGCCGACCTCCAGGGGCTGCTCAACGCGGTGGCGGCGAAACTCGGCAAACCCATCACGGTGGTGACCGTCGACCTGCCGCCTGGCATCTCAGGCTTCAGTGCGCGCGGCCGGGACCGCTACTACATCGCGGTCGCCCGAACGGTAAGCGAATTCACCCGCATCACTACCACCCTGCACGAACTGGGTCATCTCTGGGTGAACCCGTCCTCCTGCGACGGAAGCGACGGACCCATGACCGAGGACATGGTGCGCCAGCTCCTGCCCGGCCTCAATCCCGGCCCGGTCCTCAAAATCCTGCGCCGCAGCCACTTCGACGACGCTCACGAGCGTGAGGTAGAGGTTTTCGCCACCCTGATCCTGCAACGGCTGCCCCTCGGCGATGACCAGATCCGCAGCGGATCCCTCACTTCGGGCCTGGCTCACCGGAGGTCCGGTGTCTGAAAGCATGTCCACGCTGGTGTATCTGTTCATCGCCGGGCTGGCTCTTGCCCTCGCGCTGTGGAAGATCGTCGCCCTGCTGCGCGACCCCACGCCGGCGCTGGCGCTGATGGCCTCCAACTTCCTCGTCGCGTCGGCTGTCTACGTGCTGGCGGCACCGCTGGTCTACCGTAAGGTCGGCGAGGCCGTCGACCATCTGTCGTTTGCAACGCTGCCCGTCTATGTCGGGATCCTGGTGTGCTTCGCCCACCTGCACCTTCTGACCCTATTATGGCACCCAGGCCTGCGACAGCACCCAGTCCGTCTCTACCGTGCCGTCGCCGCGTGGACCGCCGTCTACGTGCTCGCTGCTGCCGTCATGACCGTGCTGTTCTGTTCGGCCGACCTATCAGGGCCCGTCGACGGCGATCCTCTGACGTTCAACACTGATCACGCCGATGACCCGTTCGTGCTGCTGTTCCTCGCCCTGTTCCTCACCACCTTGGCCACCGGGACCCTGAGCACCTACCGGCACTGCCGCAACCCTCAGCCCGACGACCCCCGCATCGAGCACGCCCTGGCCTGGTTCGCGCGCGGAAGCCTCCTGGTGTTCGGGTATGTGCTGTGCAATGCCCCGGCCATCGCCGCCGCGGCCGCAGGCTCCCACGTCCTGGACCACGTCGGCGTGCTTGGCTCGACTTTCGGCGCTTCCGGGGCGCTGGTCGCCAGCTACGGCCTCACGGGAGCCGCCATCAGCGCATGGCGACGCGAGCGACGCGACATCAAGAAGCTGCGGCCCCTGTGGAACCTGGTCGTACGTGACGTCAACGCCTCGCTTGCCCTGAGCGCCCACAGCGCCCGAAGCCACCGTCGTCTGATGAACCGCCAGTACCTGCTGACGCGCCGGATCATCGAGATCCACGACGGAATGCAGGCACTCGGCCCCTGGATCTCTCCGCTCACCGCCGATGCCCTCCATCAGCTCGAGGCAGCCCGCCCCGGGAAGCTCTCCGAGTCTGAACTCACCGCGGTCGCAACCGCCGCGGCCCTGCGCGACGCGGCCACCATGCTGCGCTTGGCCCGGGCGGAGCAGGACAGCGACGACCCCGCGCCGCCGCCCCGGCCCGCCCTGCTCCCCGGCCGCCGGACCCGCGCCGTCGACGAGCGCCAACGGCTGCTACTGGTCTCTGGGGCCCTTGAACACCCGCTGACCAAGGCCGTCCTCGCTGCCTCCCACGCGTGGCGCACGAACGGCATCGCCTCCACCGGCCGGCCCGGCGGGTGACCTTTTCTCAATCCGCCTCACGCACAAGCTCCCAACGTGCCCCCACCGTCGGGTTAGGGTCCCTGGGACACCAACGGGCCTGCAGCACACAGGTAAACGGTACCGAGCAGAGGGATACGGACAGGTGAAGCACGCGATAGTGCTCGGAGGAAGTTTCGGCGGGCTCCTGGCCGCACGTGTCCTCAGTGATCAGGCCGACGAGGTCGTCGTCCTCGACACCGACGACCTGTCCACGACCGGGACGGGGCCGGGCGCTCCGCACCGCGACCAGCTGCACGCACTGCTGGCGATGGGCCATCTCCAGCTCGAGCGCTGGTTTCCCGGTTTCACCGAGGAGATTCTCGCCGCCGGGGCGCTTCTGGGCCAGGGGGCACAGGTCGAGTTCCATGTCGATGGCGTCCGCAAGGTCGACCTGCCCGAGGCGCGGATGCTGAGTGCGACACGCCCCTTCCTGGAAGGTCATCTGCGCCGCCGGGTCATGGCGCTGCCCAACGTCCGCTTCCTGCGCGGCCGGGCCAGCGGCCTGCTGGATGACGGCCGCCGCGTCACCGGGGTCCGCTTGACCACCGTGGCCCCTGCCCTGGAGCAGACGCACACCGGCGACCTCGTCCTCGACGCGGACCTCGTGGTGGATGCGATGGGCCGCTCCAGCCGTCTCGGCAGGTGGCTCCAGGACAACGGCTGGGCCGCCCCGCCCCTGGACCGCATGCGGGTCGACCTCGGCTATGCCACCGCTTCCTTCACCCGCGGCGACGAGCTCCCCTCCACTGTCATCGCCCACGCCACCCCCGGCCCTGCCCATGGCTACCAGCCCCGCCTCAGCGAACCCGGCGCCCTCGCAGCCGTGGAAGACAACCGGTGGTCCGTCGTCCTGGCCGGCTACACCGACTACCGTCCCGGCAGCGACCCCGAGCAGTTCCTGGCCCGCATGCGGCGCTGCGTCGCTCCTCTGCGCACCGTCGCCGATACCTGCGCGATGGCGGGTGAGGTCCGCACCTACCACTTCCGCGAGAGCGTACGCCGCGACTTCACCGGCCTCACCCGCTTTCCCGGCGGCCTCCTGGCCGTGGGCGACTCCGTCGCGTCGGTCAACCCCATCTATGGCCAGGGCCTGACCCTGGCCGCCCTCCAGGCGTCGTCGCTCGCTGTCCATCTGACGTCGGGTGCCCACCCGCACGCGCCGGCCTGGGGCTACTTCCGCCGCGCCCGCACCGTCGTCGGCGCCGCCTGGGACATGGCCACCACCGCAGACCTCGCCCAGCCGCACGTCACCGGCCCCTACCCGCGCGGCTACCGCCTCACCCGCTGGGCCGGCGACCAGCTCATCACCGCCTCCATCCACGACGCGCAGGTCAACCGTGCCTTCATGGACGTACTCCATTTGAAGGCCCATCCCCGCACCTTGACCCGTCCCTCCCTGCTCCTGCGCGCCGCGCTCACACGCCCAGCGCGCTGACACTTGCTACGACCATGCGGTCCCGTACCCACAAGTCCCATCGACAGCAAGGCGCGCCGACCGTGCCGACGTGGCCGCACACCCTGGACCGCGCAGGCATCACTAACCCCACCCTGCGCGATGTCTACAGCGCCCAGGCGGCCTCGTCGCCCGCTACGCCCGCGCAGAGTACACAGCCGTACGCCTGCAGCTCCCCGCGCCGCTTGTTCCGCACGTGATCGCCGCGACCGCCTTCACGCACCGCAGCGACACGCTCGCGGGCGGTGGGCCAGCCACCGCAGGATCATCAACGGGATCCTGTACCGGAACAGGACCGGGGTGCCGAGGCGTGATCTGCCTGCGCGGTTCGGCAAATGGAAGGCCGTGTACGACAGACACAGACGCTGGTCGGCGGACGGCACGTGGGACAACGTCTTCGCGGCCGTCCTGGTCAACGCGGATGCCCAGGGCCGCATCGACTGGTCGATGGTGTCGGTGGACTCCACCATCTGTCGATCACACCAGCACGCGGCCGGGCTCGCAAGAGGCCCCCGCGGGTGCCGGGAAAGGACATGCGCCCCGGCAGCACCGTCCCGACGAGGGGCTTGGACGTTCCCGGGGCGGGCACAACAGCAAGATGCATCTGGCCGGGGAAGGCGGGCGCCGCCCACTGGCCCTGCTGATCACACCGGGCCAGTGAGGCGACGCCCCGCAACTCATCCCCCTCATGGGACGCATCCGTCTCGGCCGCCGGGGCGGCGGGCGCCCCCGCACCCGCCCGGACCACGTCGGCGGCCACAAGGCGTACTCCTCCCGTCGCAACCGACGCTACCTGCGCAGACGGCAGATCAAGCACACCAGTTCCGGGTGGCAGTATCACTGGAGTGAACGGCCTGAGGCGTCGTCAACTCATCTTGGCGGCAAATGGATAGGAGCATTCTTCTTGCGACTGCAATCACGTAGCGCCTGGCATCGCTGCGGGCATCCCCACCCCGGCCCCTCCTGCTCGCCGCCCCGTCCCCTTCGCCGCCACGACGGTGCGGACCGCGGTGCCGGTGGCGCTGGTGTCCTCGTCCGCGGAAGAACCGGACGCCGACCACCTAAGGGCGGCCACAGTCCGGGTCCTCGCTGGCCCGTCTATCGGTCCGTATGTCAGTCGTGCCCGGCGGGAGCGTCGCCTCCCCGCTTGGTCGCAGGTTCTCCGCGCCGGACTGAGCCAGGGGCGCGGACGCCGGGGTGGTCAGCATGGGCCGCGGAGGTGAGTTGCCAGGGGACGCTGGTGACCATGACGCCTGGGGTGAACGGGAGGCGGCTCTTGAGCCAGAGCGCCGACTGTTTGTGCAGCAGGTTTTCCCACCAGTGCCCCACGGCGTATTCGGGGATGAAGACGGCGACGAATCACCGGTCACCTGCACTCCGTCACACTCACTGATCAGCAGCAACGAGGAAACCAACCGTGCAAGGCATAAGGTGGAGGCGTTCCTGAGGCTGGCCGAGGAACTCCAACGCTGAACACGATGCTCTACACGGTGATGACCGCGCCCGCCGCGCTCACCCGGCCGCCCACCACCTTCCTCTCCTGGCAACGGCCCGGAGGCCAAGCAGGCCGTACGCGGACTTCGCGCCGACCTCAGCTGGTACGAGGGGTGGATCACCGGCCTCGGCGGGATCGAAACCGCGCGAGCCGCCGAGGCCACGATCTTGTTCGTACCCCATGTGATCCGTTCCAGCGGATCGCGTCCTTCGCCGTCTCGATCAGCCGCTCAAAGCCGGACGCAACTCATATGGAGAATGACCGTAGGACGTGGCGACCCGGAGTACCGGAACGGCAGCCAGCGCGATTTCAAGCGGTCCACCTCAGTCGCGACCAGTTCGCTGAGACCCAAGCAGCCCGTTCGGATGGTGGTGCGGCGGGAGCCGAACAGCCCGGCGACCGACTGCTCGGTCTTCCAACGGTGCCGGGCGAGCCGTTCGCCCGATTCGATTCCCGGGCGCGCGTTGCGTGGGATGAGCCCGCGTTTGCACAGCCAGGTGAGGGCTTCGGAGAGCCACTGGCGGATGACAGGTCGAGGCGGGCCGGGACGGTGAATATGGCGCGTAGCCGGCGGGTAGTTCACTGGTCATGGCCGCATGCAAGCGGAACGGAACGCATACCGGCCATCAACCAAGGCCCCTACCCGCCCGCACCCTGTGGCGCCCGGTCGGCGTGTGGCGCCGCCTTCCCGCACAACAGGTGGAGACTCGCCGTGACGAGATCACCCGCCGTCTTCGTTTTCCGGAGCACACTGACACACACGGTCACGGGTGTCTTCCCCACCGCGGTTCAGCCCGGCGATCGCATGTCCATGGACGTACGAAAGAGGCCGGCTCGCCTGCGCCGTGGAGGGTCCACTTGAGGTGTGCCAGCTGGCTTTCTCGGGCGACGGCGACCGCTGTCACTGTCGTACTGGCACTGCTGCCGTCATACGCGGAAGCCACCGCAGGAGACCCGCCCGGCCCGGCGGACACCTTCACCGCCGAGAACAAAACGCCGGCGGGATGGGACACCTACCGTCGTCTCGACCACCTGCCGGACATCCCCGCAGGGGTGCGCACCCTACAGTTCTCCAGCTTCGACCGCACCGGCGGCAACACACAAGACGGCTTCTTCGGCACCTACTCGTGCTTGCGCACCACTGCGGACGGCTGCGTGATCGCGGAACAGCACGGTGCGGGGGAGATCGGGACCATCTGGTTCACGCGTGACAACGGCGATGTGTCCCACACCGGCACCCTGACCATCGAGCTCGACGGGAAGAAGGTTCTGCAGGCGCCGCTTCAGGACGTGGTGGACGGGCGACTCGGCGCGCCCTTCACGCCGCCTCTGGTGGCCAACGCGGACGCGTCATCAGGTGGCGTTCTCATCGAAGTGCCCATGCCCTACCGCACGTCCATGCGCATCACCACCCAGCACAATCCGCACTTCTACCACGTGACCTACCGCTCCTTCGCCGACGCCGACGGGATCGTCGCCTTCGATCCCCGCGACCCGGCGCAGGATGTCGCCACGCTCCTGACGGCAGCCGGCACCCGCGATCCGAAACCCACCCTGCCGGGGGCCCGTACGACTACCCGGGCGCTGAACATCCCGCCGGGCCGCACCCAGACGCTCGCCACGACCACCACCCCGGGACTCCTCACCGCACTGGAGATCCGTCTTCCCCAGGCCTCCGGCACCACCGCGCAGGAGGCCGGCGGCAGTCGAAGGCGGACTGGCGCACTCACCACTGACGTACGCGGGCGGATCACCGATGACGCCCGCACCGGGGCCATGGCGAGCGACCACGCCCACCTCTCCCGCACCGCGGCCTCCGCCCGGCGGGGCGCATACGCGACGGGGCTCGTCCCCACTCACAGCGACCCCACCGCGGCAGCGGTCGCCCGGACGCTGCTCACCGGGCTGCGCCTGCGGATGTCCTTCGACGGGCAACGTACGGTCGACGCTCCGCTCGGCGAGTTCTTCGGCACGGGACAGGATCTCGCGCCCGTACGGGCCCTCATGTTCGCCGCCGATCCCCCGACCCAGACCTTCCGCGCCTGGTGGCCCATGCCCTACGCCGCGCTGGCGCGCGTCCAGCTCTACAACGGCAGCGACATCCCCGTCACCGCGGGCAGTGCCTCGGTGAGCGAGGCCCCCTCCCCCGCCCACGCCCAGGCGGTGCGGACGAGGGCCGAAGGCCTTTTCCACGCCCTGTCCCACACCGGGCCGACGGTTCCCGGCACGAGCTGGTCATTCCTGAGCACACGGGGCCGGGGCAAATTCGTCGGCGTCAGCCACAGCATGCAGGGTGCCCTGGACCGGACCTACTTGGAGGGTGACGAACGGGTTTACGTCGACGGGGCGCGTAGTCCGCAGATCCACGGCACCGGTACCGAGGACTTCTACCAGAGCGGTTGGTACTTCAACCGCGGCCCCTACACCCTGCCCTTCAACGGGAACCCGAGCCACCTCACCGCCTCGTCGGGCTGTGCGACCGGGCGTGACTGCACGACTGCCTACCGCCTCCAGCTCCACGACGCGGTGGCCTTCACCCAGTCGATCGACCACACCATCGAGCACGGCCCCATGAACGACCGGCAGGCCGACTATTCCTCCACCGCGTTCTGGTACGGCAATTCCACACCCGCCTCGTACACGAGTGACATCGTGCGCCTCGGGGATCCCGCCAGCGAGAGGACTCATCACTACACATCCAGCACAACGGCCCCACTCACCATGCTCGACTCAGCCTTCGAAGGGGACGCGCACACACCGACCCGGTTGCGCGCCCCCACCCGGGCCACCCGAGCTCCGGTGACCTTCACCCTGGCCATCGACCCCGGCAACAACGGCGTCGAACTGCGCCACACCTGCGACCAGCAACAGGGCCCTCAGCAGACAGAGATCAGCGTCCAGGGGCACCCACTGCACGACTGGTACCAACCTCTCGTCAACACCGACCGCCGCTGGCTCGACGACACCTACCAGCTTCCCGCCGCTCTGACCCGCGGCCGAAGGATGCTCACCGTGACGCTCACCCCCGCACCGAACGGGCCCGCGTGGTCCGCCGCGGCGTACGAGGCCCGCAGTCTGACCTGAACTCTGTTGGAGATCCCTCAATGCCGCGAAACGGCCGGGGGCCGACGGATCGTGCTCGCCGGCCGCCACGAGGCCCGCACCGGTCTTGGCGGTGAGTTCGGGGCCATGGACGTGGTCGCCGAGCGCGGCAAGGAGGGCGTGGCCCGCGTCCGCGAACTGGCCGGCGGCGTGGTCGAAGACCACCACGTACTGGTCGCCCTCGCGGTAGGCATCCATCGGCATGGCCGACGACTTCGGCCAGCAGCCCTGCCCCGTCAGCTGCTGCGCCAGCCGGTCCAGCTCACGCAAGAGGCCGGTCCGCATCAGCACGGTGAAAACACCTCCAGCAGGATCAGGCACTTGCCACCAGTGCTTCACTGCTACCGTTGTCACATGTCATCCTATGGATGACAAACAAAATGTCATCAATGAGATGACAGCCCGAGGGAGGTGCCCATGACCGCAGTCGACCAGCCGTCCACGTCCGGCTCCGACGCCCACAGCCCGGCGTCCTTTCTCGCCGCCGCCGCTGCCCTGGCCGCCATAGATGACGCCCTGCGCGACGCCCGTCATGAGTCCCCCGACCCTGCCGGGCCGGAGCCTGCCGGGCCGGAGCCCGAGCAGGCGCTGGCCTCGCTGATGCTGCTGCGGCAGGTGCGCGAGCAGCTCGCCGGCTGGGAGACCGGCCTGATCGAGACCGCCCGCGACGCGGGCGCCAGCTGGGCCGACCTCGCCCCGCCCCTCGGCGTCGCCAGCCGCCAGGCCGCCGAGCGCCGCTACCTGCGCGGCCGTCCCGGCCCAGCCGGGACCACCGGCGAACAGCGCGTGACGGCCACCCGCCAGGCCCGTGCCGCCGACCGCACCACCGCCGCCTGGGCCCGCCGCAACGCCGCCGACCTGCGCCGCCTCGCCGGACAGATCACCGCACTCACCGACCTGGCAACCGAAGCACGCTCGACCCAAGCCGCCCTGGACACCGCCCTCGGCGCCACCGACGCGGCCGAGCTCATCGCGCCGTTGATCGCCATGCGCCCGCACCTCGATACCCGCCACACCGACCTCGTCAACCGTCTGGCCTTCCTGGACGACCGACTCACCCACGGCGACGAGAGATGACGATGCCTCCCGCACTATCCACGACCACATGAATCGGCGGCGGGCCGGTCCGACCCCGACCGCGCCGAGGCGAGGCGAGGCGACCACGGTCCCTCTCGGCCCAGCCCGACCGCTCACACCGTCCGTACCGTTCATGACCTTCATGACGTTCACACAGAAAGAGACCCGCATGGGCAGCAGCGCCGAGACACGGGAATTCCAGGCCGAGACACGCCAGTTGCTCCGACTGGTGATCCACTCGATCTACTCGAACAAGGACATCTTCCTGCGCGAGCTGATCTCGAATGCCTCCGACGCGCTGGACAAACTCCGGCTGGAATCCCTGACCGACTCCAGCCTCGGCGAGATCGACACCACCGACCTGCACATCTCGTTGGAGGTCGACAGGGACGCCCGTACGCTGACCGTCCGTGACAACGGCATCGGCATGAGCCGGGACGATCTCGTGGAGCTGATCGGCACCATCGCCAAGTCCGGCACCGCCGAGCTGCTGGAGAAGATCAAGGAGTCCAAGGACGCTGCCGCCGCCGAGAACCTGATCGGGCAGTTCGGCGTCGGTTTCTACTCGGCCTTCATGGTCGCCGACGAAGTCACCGTACGCACCCGGCGGGCCGGCACCGACTCGGGCACCCAGTGGCAGTCCAGCGGTGAGGGCGTCTACACCATCGAGGAAGTCGACGGCCTGCCGGTGGGCACCTCCGTCACCCTGCACCTCAAGCCCGCCGACAGCGAGGACGGACTCGCCGACTACCTGTCCGAGTCGAAGATCCGTCAGATCGTCAAGCAGTACTCCGACTTCATCCGCTGGCCGATCCGGATGGCCACCGAGCGCACCGGCACCGACGGCGCGTCCTCCCGCGAAGTCGACACGCTCAACTCGATGAAGGCACTGTGGGCCCGGTCGCGCAGCGAAGTGACCGAGGACGAGTACAACGAGTTCTACCAGCAGATCAGCCACGACTGGCTGCCTCCGGCCGAGACGATCCACATGCGCGCCGAAGGCACCTTCGAGTACGAGGCCCTGCTGTTCATCCCCTCGCAGGCGCCCTTCGACCTGTTCTCCCGCGAGACCAAGCGCGGCGTGCAGCTGTACGTCAAGCGGGTGTTCATCATGGACGACTGCGAAGCGCTCATGCCCAACTACCTGCGCTTCGTCAAGGGTGTCGTCGACGCCCACGACCTGTCCCTGAACGTCTCCCGCGAGATCCTCCAGCACGACCGCCAGATCCGCGGCGTGCGCCGACGCCTGGTCAAGAAGGTCCTCGGCGCCATCAAGACCATGCAGACCAAGGACGCCGAGCGCTACGCCAAGGTGTGGTCGCAGTTCGGCCGTGCCCTCAAGGAGGGTCTGCTGGAGGACACGGACAACACCGAGGCCCTGCTGGAGCTGGTCTCGGCCGCCTCCACCCACGACCCGGAGAAGCCCACCACGCTGCGCCAGTACGTCGAGCGCATGAAGGACGGTCAGGAGACCATCTACTACCTCACCGGCGAGACCCGCGCCATGGTGGAGAACTCCCCGCACATGGAGGCCTTCACCGCCAAGGGCTACGAGGTCCTGATCCTCACCGACCCGATCGACGAGGTCTGGGTCGACCAGGTCCGGTCCTTCGACGGTCACCCGCTCCAGTCCATCGCCAAGGGCCAGGTCGACCTCGACGGATCCGCCGAAGACAGCCAGGAGACCGACGCCGACAAGGCCCAGCGCGAGCAGGACTTCGCCGCCCTGCTGCCGTGGCTGACCGCCACCCTGTCCGAGCAGGTCAAGCAGGTCCGCCTGTCGTCACGTCTGACGACCTCGGCGGCGTGCATCGTCGGCGACGCCCACGACGTCACGCCCACCCTGGAGAAGATGTACCGGGCGATGGGACAGGAACTGCCGACCGTCAAGCGGATCCTGGAACTCAACCCCACGCATCCCCTGATCACCGCACTGCGCACGGCACACGCCGCGAACGCCGACGACCCCAAGCTGGCGGACACCGCCGAGCTGATCTACGGCAGCGCGCTGCTCGCCGAAGGCGGCGACCTGCCCGATCCGGCCCGCTTCACCCGCCTGCTCACCGACCGCCTGACCGGCACCCTGTAACCAGGGGCGCGGCCTGGCACCACCGATCACCCGGTCGCCCGCCCCCGCCCGGCCTCGCCTCTGCCCGCACTCGCACGATACGGGCAGGGGCGAGGCCGCACCCAGTAAGGAGGCGGGGTGGGCGTACGACCTCGAAGAGGCGGGGTGGGCGTACGACATGGCTGTACGCCATCGCCCGCGACGCAATCGTCGACGTCCGCCGTCGCCGTTACGCCCGGCCGCCGGTGGCCCCTGTGAAGGAGGCGGCCCGGAGTTTGGCCCGGCGGGTCGGAGGCGAGATTCCGATGAGCACGCCCCCGCCGTGGTCCCGGCCTCCTCGGTCCTAGGACGCAGGGCGCAGGGTGGCCAGGGTGCCCTCGTCGTGGGTGGTCACCGCGATGGGTCCCGGATGACCGTCCAGGGCGCCCGGGACCTCGTCGCGGGACGCGGGATGTCCCGGCCGTCCTGGCCGCCCGGTCGGTGCTCCAGTCGGCCCGGCCCGTGCGATCGCTGCCCGCAACTGCCCTTCCCCTCACGTCTCTTGTGTGAATTCCCTCAGGGCGGCAGCCGCCCGGGCCTGGTAGGTGCGGTACCGGCGCAGATAGGACCGGGCCATCGGGCCGGGAGGCACGCCCCGGGCGAAGGCACGCATATTGCGTTCGCCCGCGTTGTAGCCGAGGGCGAGGAGCTCATCGCGGGTGTAGCGGCGCGCGTGCCGTGCGGGCAGGCGCGCGTCGAGGTCGCTCAGGTGCAGGGCAGCCGCGCGGATGGCGAAGGCGGGGTCGTCGCGGAGATCCTGCCATCGCTGGGAGAGGCCGTGCGCGCGGCGCACCGCCTCGAAGGTGGCGCTGTGCATGTTGGCCACCCCGAAGGACGCGCCCGGCTTCCACCACTGCCACAGCCGTTCCCACAGCGGGTGGTGCGGCTTGTACGCCTCGTTGTACAGCACCGTCATGACCAGCAGGGGCGACACCCGCGCCTCGGCGGCTCCGCGCACCACGCATTCCACATAGTCGGCGGGATCGTACGCAGTGGGCCGCAGCGGAGGCGTGGACGTGGTCTCGCACGGGGCAGGCGGCTCCGGCGCGCCGCCGGACCGGGGTGATGCGGGCGCGCCGCCGGACCGGGGTGGGGTCGCGGGCACGCGGCCATCTCCCGCCGGTTGTGACTGTCGCTCCGGCGACGACAGCTCGGCCATCGTGGCCCTCCTTTCCCTGCGACCGTCCGCAGGACAGATCGTCCACCGCCATCCACCGCGTCGGAGCCCGCATGCCCCGGCACAGCGACCCCAATCGCGGCCGAACAGCGCAAAGGTCCCGCGCCCGTCAGCCGGCGGCATGGTCGCCTGGCGCGCCGAGGCAGCCCGACCGAAACGATTGAGCTGGTGACGGCCGAGAAGATCGGCACCCGGCCGGTGCCAAACGTCCGCCAGGACACGGAGTACGCCGCCGGGGCACATCCCCCGGGCGCCGCCCCCACCGAGAGCTCGGCGGCCTCGCCGCCAACGGCCAGGCGGCCGCTGACGGAGCGGTGGTGATGTGCGGGCACAGCGAACGCGCGATGACCGCGGCCAGCATCCTCGCCCGCCGAGGAGTCCGCAGCCTCTCGGTGCTGGCCGGCGGCGCGCGCGACTGGACAAAGGCCACCGGCCGGGCGCTGGTGACGGTGCTGCAGTGCCCTCGATCACCGGAGCTCTTGCGCAGGGGCGCCGTCGCTGTGACGGGTCGTCACATCCCTGTGGTCTACAGGTTCCCAGAGTCGTCACGACGGATCTGCCCTGGCTACCGGAGTTCTCAATCGATGCTCGCCTTGGCATCCAGGGCGACGGGTGGTACGTCCGGATAGGGGCGAGGATAGCGGGCGCCGATGCCGAAGCGGTCGGCGAGGGCGTCGGCGAAGGCGGCGGCGATGCGGAGTTCGCCATTGGGGTTGGGATGCGTGCCGTCCCAGGTGTGCTCGGTCGCGATGAACTCCGCCGCGGTTTCGGCGACCGCCAGGGGGGAGGACGGGGTGTCCAGGTCCTCGGCCACTGCGCGCAGCCGGTTGTTGCAGGCGTCGACGCGGGCGCCGAAGTCCGGGTCGTCGACCGCCTTGCGGCACGGCAGGACAGTGCCCAGCACGATCGTCAGTCCCGGGTTGGCCCGACGGGCGCACGCGACGAATTCCCGCAGGTTCGCCTCGAACTGCGGAGGCTCGACGCCGTACCAGAAGAGGTCGTTGATACCGAGCAGCACCAGGAGGTAGTCGGGCTCGTGTTCGCGGACCTTGGCCTCGATCTCGTCCTTCTCGGTGAGGTAGGGGCGGCCCCACTGGGCGTCGTGGTCGGGGTCGAACTCCGGGTCGGCGTATGTGGCGTCGTCGTCGCCGACCTCGGCCGTACGGATGTTGTCGAGCGTGTCCTTGGGGCCGACCAGGTCGATGTTGCTGCCGTGCTCGCGCAGGTGCTTCCAGAACCGGTAGCGCCAGGTCCAGTCGCCGCTGCTGCCGTGGCTGATCGAGTCGCCGACGATCATGATGTTGATCATGTCGGGGGTGTGGGCGGGGTGGGCCAGGGACATAATCCTCCTCCAGCTGCTCATGGCTTCAGGTCTTCAGGCCGCCGGGCCCTCAGCGCCAGGTTCGAGACCAGACATCCAAATCCTCGCCCGCTGGGCGAGCCCAGCCCGTCTCCGGGTCGTAGCAACGCAGGATCCGGGCGGGCACGCCGCCGACGAGGCAGTGATCAGGGAACTCGCCGCGGACGACGGAGCCCCCGGCCACCGCGACGTTGCGTCCGAGGCGGGCGCCGGGCAACACGAGGGCGCCCGTGCCGATCCAGCAGCCGCCGCCGATCACCACCGGGCGATTGCGCGGAGGCTGACAGCCGATGGGGTGGTCGGGGTCCGTGTAGGTGTGGTTCTGGTCAGTGATGTACACGTACGGAGCAATGGACACCTGGTCGCCGATCGTCACCGACTGGTGGGCCACGACGTGGCTCCCCAGGCCGATCAGGCAGCCCCTGCCGATCCGCAGGACCGGCTCCGGTCCCAGCTCGAGGCCGGGGAGCAAACCCGCGGTGAGAGTGACATGACGCCCGATCAGCGTGCCGTCCCCGATCTCCATCCAGGGCTCACCGTAGAGCGAGCCGACGGGGAATCCGATGCACACCCCTTCACCCAGGTAGCCGAACCGGTGGCGGCCGGGGGCCTCGGAGGTGATCCGCCCGTGTTGCTCCACCCATGACCAGGCGCCACGGGCCACAGCCGCCCCGAGGCGACGGGCCTGCAGAGTGAGGCGGCCCTTGCACAGACCGGCTGTCCGAGACATGCACCTCACGCTACGAAGACCACCACCGCCACGCCCTCGGGCGCGGCCACTCGGGTGACAGCCCTTCCCCCGGCTTTCCGCGCCTGCGAGCGGCACCCCGTACGCGGCACCGCGCCCACGCCCCACCTACCTGGCGAGCCGCACTTTCACCCCGCTCCCCCGCCCATCTGCAGAGTGTCAGAGGCTGACGAGCGGCGTTGGAGATCCTTGCGCGTCTTTCTGGCCGACGGGAGGCCGGGGTGGTCCGATTCGTCGACAAGCTCGGTCGGCGGCAGGAAGGTCACGGCAGGCGTTCAGCGGGGTGCCAGTGGCGCGGTCGCCGGGCGCCCGGCGACAGGCGCGGCGGTCGGACCCGTGCCGGTCGGCCCCGCTCCCGCGCCGGCTCCTGTCTGCTCGGGGCTCGGCTGGGCGAGGGTGTGATCCAGCCTGTCGGGGACCGCGGGGGCAGGACCGTGCGAGCGCAGCGGAGGGCCAGCGAGGGGCGGCCAGTTAGCCTCTGATCGGCTCCGTTGCTTGCGTTAGAGCGCCGAGATGGAAGCCGGTGCGCGTTCGCTGCGGCTCAGGGCGCGCAGGACGTTGGTGGCGCCGTGCCGGCGTAGGGCGATCCGTGACAGCAAGTCCACGACGGTCTCGACGGCAGGGGCCGGGAACTGTGGGGTCGGCAACCCGACACTGTGCGCAAGGTCGTCGGAGTGAACAACAAGCTCCAGCATCCGGCTGGTGATGAAGTCGTCGAGCCTGATCGACCAGGGCCCCCAAGTGGGCCGACGAACCAGGCGATCCGGCGCGGTGGGCAGAATGCCGCGCAGTTCCTCGACGCATGCGGCGACTCGCGCGGCCAGTGCGGCCGGACCGTCGGCCGCCTCTTCCTCGCCGCCGGATCGGATGGCCTGGTTGAACGGAGTGTCAAGGTCCGAGCCGATCCAGCTGACTCGCGCGTAGTACTCGTGTATCGAGATGGCGGGCTCGGTAGGTACCGGCTCTGCCAGCACGGTAGGGATGAAGAAGACCTGCCCGGCCAGGTGACCCGCCAGCCCCTGGACGCTGAGCTTCGCCAGTGCGGAGGGCTGGTGCCAGCCGTCGGCGACCTCCGGTGCGGCCAACAGCTTCGCCGCTGTGTCCGCCACACTCAGGTAAAGCTCCCTCACCTGTGTCACCTTGCTGTCCCCTGTCGCCGTCGGTGGATGTCTGCCCGGTCAACCTCGCGGCAGTGGCGACGCATTCCCAACGAGACGGCCGTTGATGCGGCGGGGGTTGCATCACGGGGCCCGCCTCATTCGAAATCCCGGGCAGCGTAAGGGACTTAGGTCGGAATTGTTGTCACGGGCGTTGACTTCCGCGCTGGGCTCCCCTTACGTTCGGCGCCATTATGTCCGACAATTCGATAGCTGTTCGAGATATCGAACCCTATAGACGCAACACGCCCGCCCGTAAACGTCTGATCGAGGACGGATCGTGGACATCACAAGACGACGTCAGTTCGGCCGGCTCACCGCGGTCGGCGCCGGGTCCCTCGTGCCGCCAGGACTGCTGCCACCGGGCAGAGCCGCGTCGCCCCGTCACGGGAGGCGGCAGGGCCGACGACCCGTGCTGATCCAGTATCCCGACGTCGCCAGGTCCAGCGATGGACGTCCCCGCGCGACACCGGCCGGCCCCTGCGGCTCGGGCGCCGCCCCGACCACCGCGCCCCGGCGCCGCCACGACCGAACAAGCACTCTCTCGTCATCGAAAGGTGCAAGATGTCGCCCATAGTCAGCAGACGGAGAATTCTGCAAATAGCCGGGGCCGCCGCTGTGACCTCTGCCGAGGGGTTCATCATCGGCGGTTCTCCCGCCCGCGCCGCAAACCCCTCCGCGCGGGCCGCCGCCGGAGTCTTGGCACAGCCCTTCGCACTGGGCCAAGTCCGGCTCACCGCAAGCCGGTGGCTGGACAACCAGAACCGTACAGGGAACTATCTCCGGTTCGTCGATGTCGACCGCTTGTTGTACAACTTCCGCGCCAACCACAGGCTGTCCACCGGCGGAGCGGCCGCCACGGGCGGTTGGGACGCGCCCACCTTCCCCTTCCGCACCCACGTCCAGGGGCACTTCCTCACCGCGTGGGCGCAGCTGTACGCCGTGACCGGGGACACGGTCTGCCGTGACAAGGCGACGTACATGGTGGCGGAGTTGGCCAAGTGCCAGGCCAACAACAGCGCCGCCGGCTTCAACACCGGATACCTCTCCGGTTACCCCGAGTCCGACTTCACCGCTCTCGAGCAGGGGACCCTGACCAACGGCAACGTGCCGTACTACACCGTCCACAAAACCCTCGCCGGCCTCCTGGACGTATGGCGCCACATCGGCAGTACGCAGGCCAGGGACATGCTGTTCGCCCTGGCGGGGTGGGTCGACCGGCGCACCAGCAGGCTGAGCAGTCAGCAGATGCAGGCCATGCTCGGGACCGAGTTCGGCGGCATGAACGCCGTGCTGACCGATCTCTCTTCGCAGACCGGTGACACCCGGTGGCTCGCCGTCGCCCAGCGGTTCGACCACGCCGCGGTGTTCGACCCCCTCGCGGCCAACCAGGACAGGCTCAACGGGTTGCACGCCAACACCCAGGTGCCCAAGTGGATCGGAGCCGCGCGGGAGTTCAAGGCCACCGGCACGACCCGCTACCGGGACATCGCCACCAACGCCTGGGACATCTGTGTCGGCTCGCACACCTACGCCATCGGCGGCAACAGTCAGGCGGAGCATTTCCGCGCGCCGAACGTCATCGCCGGATACCTCAACAAGGACACGTGCGAGAGCTGCAACACCGTCAACATGCTCACCCTCACCCGGGAACTCTTCGAACTGGACCCGGACCGGGCCGCGCTGTTCGACTACTACGAGCGGGCCTGGCTCAACCAGATGATCGGCCAGCAGAACCCGGCCGACGACCACGGCCACGTCACGTACTTCACCCCGCTCAGTCCCGGAGGCCGACGCGGCGTCGGACCGGCCTGGGGCGGGGGCACCTGGAGCACCGACTACGGAACGTTCTGGTGCTGCCAGGGCACGGGCCTGGAGATGCACACCAGGCTGATGAACTCCCTCTACTTCCACCGTGACAACACGCTGATCGTGAACCTGTTCGTGCCCTCGGTACTCACCTGGACAGAACGCGGAATGACGGTCACCCAGACCACGTCGTACCCGACCAGTGACACCACGACCTTGCAGGTCACCGGTAACGTGGGTGGGACCTGGGCGATGCGCATCCGCATCCCGAGCTGGACGAGCGGCGCCACGGTCAGCGTCAACGGTGTCGTGCAACCCCTCACCGCGACCCCCGGCAGCTACGCCACCCTGAGCCGCTCGTGGACCTCCGGCGACACCGTCACCGTCCGCCTGCCCATGCGGATCATCATGCGGGCGGCCAACGACAACCCCAACGTCGCGGCGATCACATACGGTCCGGTCGTCCTGTCCGGCAACTACGGCGACTCGGCGCTGAGCACTCCCCCCGCCCTGACTACTTCCTCCATCAGGCGGACCAGCAGCAGTTCGCTCGCCTTCACCGCCACCGCCGACGGATCCACCGTCAACCTGGGCCCGTTCCACGACGCGCACGGGCACAACTACGCCGTCTACTGGAACACCGGCGCCACCGTACGGCTCGCCAACGCGGGCAGCGGTCTGGTCCTTGGCATCCAGAACATGTCCACCGGCGACGGCGGCCGCGCGCTCCAGTGGCACGACTCGGGCACGGCCGACCACAACTGGGAGATGGTCGCCGACGGAAACGCGGTCCGCTTCCGCAACGCCCACAGCGGCAAGGTGCTCGGCGTCCTGAACATGTCCACGGACAACGACGCGACCGTCCTTCAGTGGTCGGACAACGGCACCGCCGACCACCGGTGGACGCTGCTCGACCAGGGGGACGGGACCTACAAGATCCGCAACGTACACAGCGGCAAGTTGCTCGCCCTCGCGAACAACTCCACCGCTGTGGGTGCGTTCGCCGTACAGGCCCCGGACGACGGCACGGCCGACAACCGGTGGCGCATCGTGCGGAACTAGGGACCGCACAGCTCCTCCCGCGCACCCGCATGCCACCCCCATGCAGAACAAAGGAGTTGTGCATGTCCGGACTTCTCTCCCGACTGGCGGCGGCCATCATCGCCGTCGGCCTGCTCCTCACCTCCCACACCCTCGTGACGCCCGGGCGCGCCGCCGCCGCAGATCCGGGCTACCTGATGGTGCACTTCACCGGCGACTCCGCGACCGGTCAGATGCTGTACCTCGCGCACAGCGCGGACGGGACACACTGGAACGATCTCAACGGCGGGGCGCCGATCCTGAACTCCTTGATCGGCACGAAGGGGGTACGTGACCCCGCTCTGGTGCGCTCGCCCGACGGGAGCAAGTACCGGATCATCGCGACCGACCTGTGTATCCGCTGCGGCTCGACGTACGAGAACGGCAGCCCCGACTTCGTGGTGTGGGAGTCGACCGACCTCGTGACCTGGTCGAAGCCGTGGCTGCTCAACGCTACCGGACTGATTCCCGGCGCAAAGAACGCCTGGGCGCCGGAGGCGATCTGGAACCCCGAGACCAACGACTACGTCGTGTACTGGGCGACGAACGCCACCGTGAACGGCGTGTTCAAGTACCGGATCTACTACGCCCGCACCAAGGACTTCCGCACCCTCACCACCCCGCGGATCTGGATCGACCCGCCCGGTACCACGCCGGTCGTCGACACGCAGATGACGGAGATGCCCGCCGGCATCGGCACCTATCGCTACGTACGGGTCTCCGGCGACGGCAAGAACACGGTCGAGGGCAGCAACTCGATCCTGGGGACGTGGACCGGCCTCGGCAACCTCTCCAGCATCGGCCTCACCGGCAATGTGGTCGAGGGACCGGTCTGGATGAAGTTCAGGGATCGCGAGGAGTGGGCCCTCTACATCGACTACAACAGTCCGCGAGGCATACGCGAGTACCGGCCGATCCTGACGAAGAACCCCTTCGACGTCAGTACTTACCGGCTTCAGCCGCCGTCCGACTACGACATGGGCGGCACCCCGAAGCGCCACGGCGCCATCCTGAACCTGACGGCCGCCGAGGAGAGCCACGTGCTCGCACGCTGGCCCAGCACTCCGGCCCAGCGGCTGCAGTCATACAACTACCCGGACCGGTACGTGCGGCACACCACCGACCTGGACGTGCGCATCGACCCGGCCGTCAGCCCAGCGGCCGACGCGCAATTCCGGCTCAGGACCGGCCTGGCCGGCACCGGCACCGTTTCCTTCGAGTCGGTGAACCACCCCGGGTACTTCCTGCGGCACGCCACCTACGACTTCCAGCTCGTACGCAATGACGGCACCGCCCAATTCGCCGCGGACGCCACGTTCCGGAAGGTCGCAGGCCTCGCCGACGCGAGCTGGTCGTCGTTCCAGTCGTACAACCACCCCGACCGCTACCTCCGGCACTACGCCTACCAACTGCGCCTCGACCCGATCACCACTGCGACGGGCCGCAGCGACGCCACCTTCCGTGTGACGAGCTGACGCGAGGCCGGCAGGTGTTGCGTATCCGAGCTCCACCCCAGGCCCGTGACCTGAGTGTCCAGTCCCCCCACCACTGGTGAAGGAGTCTCATGACCACACCACCGCTGATCCGACGCGTCACCCGCGCCCTCTTCGCGGCGGCCGCCACCGCCGCACTCACCGGCGGCCTGCTCGCCACCACGGCGACCACCTCGCAGGCCGCCAACCAGGGCCCGTGCGACATCTACGCCGCGGGCAACACGCCCTGCGTCGCCGCACACAGCACCACCCGCGCCCTGTACGGAACGTACAACGGCCCGCTGTACCAGGTCAGCCGGGCCTCCGACAACGCGACCAAGGACATCGGACTGCTGAGCCCCGGCGGATACGCGGACGCCGCCGCACAGGACTCCTTCTGCGCGGGCACCAGCTGCGTCATCAGCGTCATCTACGACCAGTCCGGCAAGGGCAACCAACTCACCCGGGCGCTCAAGGGCCACTGGCCCGGCCCTGCCGAGGGCGGGAACGACAACCTGGCCAACGCCTTCGAAGCGCCGGTCACCGTCGCCGGGCACAAGGCGTACGGCGTCTACGTGGCCCCTGGCACCGGCTACCGGAACAACAACACCCACGGCATCGCCACCGGCGACCAGCCCGAGGGCATGTACGCGATCTTCGATGGTACGCACTTCAACGGCGGCTGCTGCTTCGACTACGGCAACGCGGAGACGACCGGCAACGACGACGGCAACGGCACCATGGAGGCCCTCTACTTCGGCAACAGCACGGGGTGGGGCTACGGCAGCGGCAGCGGCCCCTGGGTCATGGCGGACATGGAGAACGGCCTGTTCTCCGGCGTCAACACGCGCTACAACGACATCCCCTCCGTCAGCCACCGGTTCCTGACCGCCACACTGAAGGGCGGTCCGAACCAGTGGGCCATCCGTGGGGGCAACGCCCAGACAGGCGGTCTGTCCACGTACTACAACGGCGTACGCCCCCATGCCCCCGGCTACAACCCGATGAAGAAGCAGGGCGCGATCATCCTCGGCATCGGCGGCGACAACAGCGTCACCGGCCAAGGCACCTTCTACGAAGGCATCATGACCTCCGGCTACCCCTCGGACACCACCGAGAACGCCGTACAGGCGAACATCACCGCCGCCGGGTACAGCAACGCCACGACCGGCACCGGGACCCTCACCCCCGGCTCGCGGGTCTCCCTGAAGGCCACCACCTCACCCTGCTGCACCTCGCACTACCTGCGACGCAATGCCGCCGACAGCACGGCCGGCATCGCCGTCGTCAACTCCTCGAGCCCGGCCGCGGACAAGGCGGACGCCACCTGGATCGTACGAGCCGGCCTGGCCAACAGCTCCTGTCTGACCCTCGAATCCGCCGGCAAACCCGGCCAGTTCCTGCGCCACCGCAACTACCAGCTCTCCGTGAGCGCCGACACCGGCGGCGCCTCGTTCGCACAGGACGCGACCTTCTGCGCCACCACGGGCAACAGCGGGAGCGGTAGCTCCCTCAAGTCCGTCAACTTCCCGACAAAGTACATCCGCCACTACCAGTACGCGGCCTACATCGCCTCCAACGGCGGCCCCAACACCTGGGACTCCACGACCTCGTGGGCCCAGGACACCAGTTGGCTCACGGCGACTCCCCTGAGCTGACGAGCTGTCCCTGACCGGCGCTGTGACCGTCGCACGCCAGTCGGCGAGGGCCGCAACTCAATCCCCTCCGTCATGAGCTACTTCGGCCCGCATCGCGCGGTCAGCGCCGACGGGTTGCAGTGAATACCGCTGAACCAGAGCCAGCCCGCCGTCACCCCCAGGGGGGTGACGGCGGGCTGCGCGACCCCTTCATTCTGCCCACGCGGGACGGCACGTTCGTCGTCCTCGCGACTGACCCCACGAAGGGGCGGGACCACCGCGAACAACACGCCCAGCCTTCAATGGCCTTGGCACGAATTATGATCACTCATCAAGCACTGTAGACACTGTCTACAAAGCTTGGTAGACAGTGTCTATGACTGATGAGAGCTCCCTTCGGGAGCGGCTGATCGATGTCGGGGTGGACCTTGTGCTGACCGAGGGCTCCGCATCCGTGGGCCTGCGGGAAATAGCCCGCCGAGCGGGGGTGTCGCACGGCGCGCCGCGCCGGCACTTCCCCACGCACCACGCACTGCTCTCGGCTATCGGCCGCCGCGGCTTCGACGACCTTGAAACCCTGTTCGAGGCCGCGGCTGTCGGCGCGACCACACCGCGCGGTCAGCTGGAGGCCCTCGCACGGGCGTACGTCGGGTACGCACGGGAACGTCGCGGCATGTTCGAGCTCATGTGGCGGCACGACCTGCTCGACAGCACGGCGCAGGCGCAGGCACCGGACCAACCGAGGCTGCGCGAGTCGACGCTCCCCCTGTTCAGGCGCTTCACCGCACTCGTCGGCCGATGCCGCTCGGAGGGGGATGCCGCGCGAAACGCCGACGGGCCGAACGAGGCCGGACCGCCGGCCGCGGTCACTGCCGCCGCCCTGTGGTCGAACCTGCACGGCATGGCCCAACTGTGGGCCTGGGGCAGCCTGCAACTCGCCCTCGGCCCCCCACCGCTGGGCGACGACCCCGGCGACGGCCAACGCGACCGGCTCATCGCGGCGGTTCTGGACGCCCATCTCGGCCCGGTGCTCTCATGAGAGCACCCGCACAGCGGCAGATTGCACTTCTGGTCAGCGTGGCCGGCGCGATGATCGTCGCACTGGACGGAACCATCCTGCTCATGGCGCAGCCCGGCATGCAGCGTGATCTCGGCGCGAGCGTGTCGCAGATCCAGTGGACGAGCACCGGCTATCTCGTCGCTGTGGCCGCGCTACTCGTGATCGCCGGGCGCCTCGGGGATCGGTACGGGCACCAGCGCCTGCTACTCGTCGGCGTCCTCGGCTTCGGGGCTGCCTCGGCCGGGATCGCGCTCGCGCCGGGCGTCGGCTGGGTGATCGTCCTGCGCGCGGTGCAGGGCGGGTTCGCCGCGTTCCTGCAACCTGCGACGCTCGCGCTGCTACGGCTGGCGTACCCCGCGGACCGGCTCGGCACACCGATCGCCATCCGCACCAGCGCGATCGCGGTAGCGGCAGGGTCCGGTCCGCTCCTGGGCGGTGTTCTCGTGGCTCATCTGGGATGGCGCGCAGCCTTCTGGGTCAACGTACCCCTGGCGTCCGTCATCGCCGTTCTCACCCTCGCCGTTCGGGCGCCAACACCTCAATGTGCCAACCCTCCACGGCTCAACCTCACCAGCGCGGGCCTGCTAGCGGTCGCACTCGCCACCTTGGTCCACGCCTTGTCCGATGTACCCGCGCGGGGGTGGACCGCCTCGCCGACCCTGCTCGAGTTCTCCGCCGTCATCGGCGTCGCAGCGGTGCTCGCCCGGCACGAACGCCGTACGACGCACGCGATCGTTCCACCAGCCGTAGCGGGGTCCGTACCGGTGACAGCGTCGATGGCGATCCTGCTGGTCACCGGCGCCGGCGTGTTCGGAGCGCTGTTCAAGGCCACGTTCTACCTCCAGGACGTACTTCGACTCGACCCGCTCGCCAGCGGCCTGCGCGTGCTCCCGCTGACCGTGCTCATGGTCCTCGGCTCACCCGTAGCGGTCGCCGCACTCCGCCGGTACGGCGCCCGGCGCACGGCGATCGCCGGTACGGTCCTCGTCGTGGCCGGCATAGCGGGGCTGTCCCGGCTCGGTCCCGCCAGCACGTGGATGGCCATGGCTGCGGTCTTTGCCACCATCGGTGCCGGGTTCGCCACCGTGATGGTCACCGCTACCGGGACCGTCGTCGGTGACGCGCCGCCCGGGTACGCCGGAGTCGTCAGCGGGCTCAAGCAGACCGCCATGAACATCGGACCGACCTTCGGCATCGCCGTCGCGGCCGGCGCAACCGGCCAGGCTGCTTCAACGATGAGCTCCACTCTGCTGATCCTGGCCGCACTCGCCGCTCTTGGCCTGCTGCCCGCCTCGCGGCTGCCCGGGCGCCCGGCGCACCTAAATGGAGACGGCCCGGCCGCTGGGTTCCCGGCGCGAGCACCCATCCCACAGGCGGCACCCGCTCGACACGCAAAGGCAATTGAGCAACCGCCGAACGCGCCAGGCTGATGTGGTCATGTATCCAGAGTGATCTCCAGCGTCGCCAGACGACCATGTATCGACACCATGATGATGCCGATTATCCCCCGGCGGGTCATCGCGTCGGAGGGGTCCGTCAAACGAGTGCTGTAACTGGGGATCGTTGAGGTGACTCACGGGCCTCGTGTAGTTCCGCAGCAGGTGGACCGCGCAAGTCGCCACGATGGTCCGCAGCCAGATGGTCTCGACCGCGTCGGGCAGAACCTTCAGCCCGTCACAGACGAGCCAGGTGCGGCCGTCGTCGGTGGATGAGCGCAGGGCGGCCATCGCTCCGGTACCTGTGGCGTCTGCCGAGTTGGGTGTGCCGCTCGTCCGAGAAGTGGAAGGGCAGATGGTTTCCCGGTCGCGGCAAAGAGGGCACTTTGGATGGCCGGTGAGGTGCAAACGGCGCCACTGGCTGTCCGTGCTCTCGGCCGCGCTGTCGGCCTCGTTCGAGATCACCAGGACGCCAATGGGCCGTGCCTAGCTGTACGACCCCGCCGCCGGGGTGCTGCGGATCGTGGCCTAGCACGGGTTCCACCACCCGTTCTTGATGTTCTTCGAGACGGTGACGGACCCGGAGAGCGTCTGCGGCGTGGCCGCACAGGAACGGCAGCCGGGTCATCGTCGAAGAGGTGACGGCCTGCCCGGTCTGCCTGGACACCCCGGCCCTGATGCGCAAGCAGCAGGGGCGCTAGCGTGCGCGTATGGATCTTGAAGCTGGAAAGACCGTGCCCTCCACTCCCGTTCCTCTCGATACCGAACTTCAGGTCGCCTATGACGCCTACCTGGCGCAGGAACCGGACTTGGCGCCGATGAGTCTCGAGAAGCTGTCGGTGATCCGCCGCGCGGAGGCCGACGCCGCAGTGGCGGCGCTCGAGGACCTCAGCCATGGCGGGCGCTTCACCGTCTTGCAGCCTTCGGTCCCCGGCCTGGACGGCGCCCCCGAGATACCGCTGCTGGTGTGCACGCCCTCCGGCGCGCCCGCATCGCGGCCGGCGCTCTACTTCATACACGGCGGCGGCTTCTACGGCGGCGATCATCGCACCGGGCTCGACCAGATACTCGAGACGGCCGAGCGGTTCGGGGCCACGCTGATCTCGGTCGGCTATCGGCTCGCGCCCGAGCACCCCTACCCCGCCCAGATCGACGACGCCTACGCCGGTCTGCTGTGGGCCGCCGACCACGCGGACGAGTTCGGCATCGACCGGGAGCGCATCGTCGTCACGGGGTTCAGCGCCGGCGCCACCATCAGCGCCGCGCTGGCGTTGACCGTACGCGACAAGGGCGGTCCCCGCCTGCTCGGCCAGCTGCTGATGGCCCCGCTGCTCGACGACCGCAACGACAGTGCTTCCGCCCTGCAGATGGACGACGTCGAACTCTTCGACCGCAGCCGCAACGGGTTCGCCTGGAGCGCGCTGCTCGGCGGTGTCGAGGGCGGATTTGACGTGCCGCAGTACGCTGCACCCGCCCGCGCCACCCACCTGGCCGGACTGCCGCCCACCTACCTCGATGTCGGCTCCGCCGAGTGTCTGCGCGATGAGGTCCTCGCCTACGCCGACCGGATCTGGCAGGCCGGCGGCGAAGCCGAGTTGCACGTGTGGCCCGGCGGAATCCACGGTTTCGACCGGAAAGCCCCCGAGGCGCGGATCAGCAAGGCCGCTGTCGCGGCACGCCGTAACTGGCTGGAGCGCCTTTTCGCCACCAACTGACGTCTCCCTGCGGCTGTAGTCGGTCGCGGGATGGACAACGTACCGGCCAGGCATCCCGTAGCAGGGAGCAATCGTCGTGCTGCTACCCGGTCACCGGGCCGCCTTTCGCCGTGAGCGGCCGGGCCGCGGAGTGCCCCACCAACTGGTCTCCAAGGGGACTGCGGCCGTACAGCACCTGCCGTCCGTCGCGTGTCCGGGTCAGGAGGCCCGTGGCGTGCAGTACGCGCAGGTGCTGGGACACGGCGCTCGGGGTGACCCTGAACCGGCGGGCGATCTCGACCGTGGGCAGCGGTTCGTCCAGGAGGGACAGCAGCTTGGCCCTGGGGGCGCCCAGCAGCGCCACCAGGGCGGTGGCGTCGGGGGTGGGCGCCGCGGCCCACAGCGTCGCCACTCCCCGGGTCGGGTAGGACAGCACCGGCGGCTCCTCCGGGCTGACCGGGGGCGCGGGCTTGTGGGCGAAGACCGAGGGCAGGAGCAGCAGGCCACGGCCGGATACCGCGACGTGGTACCTGCTGATCATCTGGTCGATGTGCAGGACGCCGTCCTGCCAGCGCAGGTTCGGGTGCATGTCCGCGAACAGCAGCCGGGCGCCGCCCAGCGCCAGTTGCCGTGCGCGGTAGGTCATGTCGGCTTCCAGCAGCAGTCGCATCTGCGCCCACATGGGCGCGATGGCGATCTCCCAGTACTGCGCCAAGAGGTCGCATACGGTGTCGCGCAGGGCGAGGGCGCGGGTGTCGGCGGCGGTGGCGTCGCGCAGCGGTTCGGGAAGCGCGTCCGGCGCATACGTGGCCAGCAGGTCGCGGCGCACCGTCTGGGGAAGGGTGCGGCGGACGACGGCCAGTTCGTCCTCGAAGGCCGGGGCGAAGGCGGCGGGCCGCGGGGTCAGGAAGTCCGGGAGGGTGCGCCGGGGTGCGACCAGGGACATCAGCAGGCTCGTGTCGAGGGCTCCGAGCCGGTCGAGTACGCGTCTGCGCCACGGCAGATGCAGCGCGGACAACCCCGGGTCCCGCAGCACGCGCAGGCTGACCACGGTTTCGTGCAGGGGCGAGAGGGCGAACCGGGTGTCCGCGAGATCCTCGACGTCGAGCACCATCCTGATCATTAAGCTCTACGCTACATCGATTGGCAACGGCTCGCAGCTGTCGTGGACTTCGGCGCATGACCCATACACCTCCCGAGCAGTGCACGGCGATCGTCACGGGTGCGGCCCGCGGCATCGGCGCCGCGGTGGCCGTACGGCTGGCGCACGACGGCATGGCGGTCGGCGTGATCGACCTGGACGAGGCGGACTGCGCCGACACCGTCGACGCCATCACCCGCAGCGGCGGAACAGCGACGGCCGTGGCCGCCGATGTCTCCGACGAGAGCGCGGTGACGCAGGCCGTCGCCCGGATCGCCGCCACCCTGGGGCCGCCGACAGTCCTGGTCAACAACGCCGGCATCGGTCCGCGTGCCGAGCTGGTCGAGATGAGCACGCGGCAGTGGGACACCGTGACCGGGGTCAATTTGCGCGGCCCCTTCCTCCTCGCCCGCAGCGTCTGCCCGTACATGATCGAGGCAGAGTGGGGGCGGATCGTGAACATGTCCAGCATCTCCGCCGTCGGTGACGCCGCGCGCGTCGACTACGGCAGCGCGAAGGCCGGTCTCATCGGCTTCACCAAGTCGCTGGCTCTCCAACTCGGACGGCACGGCATCACCGCCAACGCCATCGCCCCGGGCTTCGTCGTGAGCGACATGACCAGGGCATCGGCCCGGCGGCTCGGCCGCGACTTCGAGGAGTTCCGCCGCAGCGCGGCGCAGTCCATCCCGGTCGGGCGCGTCGGCGAACCGGAGGACATCGCCCACACGGCGTCGTTCCTGGTGAGCCGCGCGGCGGGATTCGTCTCCGGCCAGGTCATCTACGTCGCCGGCGGACCGGTGGACTGAGGATGAACCGGCGCACGACCCTGATCCTTGCCCTGACCTGCGCGGTAGCCGTAGGCAACATCTACTTCCCGCAGGCTGTCATCCCGTTGATCGCCGAAGGACTGCACGTCTCCCCCGGCACCGCGTCGCTGGCCGTGACCGCCACCCAGATCGGCTACACGGCCGGGATGCTCCTGCTGGTGCCCCTCGGCGACCGGCTTCCCCCACGCTCGTTCCTCGTCACCCTGCTCGCCCTGACGAGCCTGGGCCTGCTCGTCGCGGGATGCGCCCCGGGCCTGCCGCTCCTCGTCGCCGCCAGCGCCCTCATCGGCCTGACCACGGTGGCCGCCCAGGTTGTCGGCCCGTTGGCCGCCGGGCTGGTGGCCGCCGACCGCCGAGGCGCGGTGATCGGCACCCTGCTGAGCGGCTCGATCGGCGGCATGCTGCTCGCCCGCGCCTTCAGCGGCTCGCTCGGCGAATGGCTGGGCTGGCGGGCCCCCTATCTGGCGGCCGCCGCCGTGACCCTGCTGCTCGCAGGCGTGGTGGCCCTCAACGTGCCCATGACGACGCCCTCCACACGACAGCCCTACCCGGCGCTCCTGGCCGCGTCACTGCGTCTGCTGCGCACCGAGCCGGACCTGCGCCGCTCCTGCTTCTACCAGGCGCTGGTCTTCGCCGGGTTCTCGGCCGTGTGGACCTGCTTGGCGCTGCTCCTGAACGGCCCGTCGTACGGCATGGGCGCCCAGGCCGTCGGACTGCTCGCCCTCGTCGGCGGCGCGACCATGCTCTGCACGCCGCTCGCGGGGCGTCTGGTGGACCGCCACGGGCCGGACCCGGTGAACCTCGTCAGCATGCTCGGGGTCCTCGTCTCGGCCGGGGTCCTGGCTGCCGGCGTCCTCGGCGGCGTACCGGGCATGACCGCTCTGGTCGTGGGAACACTGCTCCTCGACATCGCGATGCAGTCCGGCATGGTCGCCAACCACGCCCGTGTCTACGCGCTGCGTCCCGATGCGCGCAGCAGGCTCAACACCGCCTATATGACCTGCGCTTATCTGGGCGGCAGCGTGGGTTCCTGGCTGGGAGTACGCGTCTACGGCCGCGCCGGGTGGCAGGCGGTGTGCGCGCTCGTGGCGCTCCTCACCGCGCTGGCGCTGGCCCGCCACCTCATGGCAGTGAGCAAGCATTCTCACACCGCGCTCTGGCGCAGAAACACCTCAAGCTCTCCGGCGAAGCCCGGTGCCGCGGCGACGAAGTGACCGGCGCCCGGATACACACCGCGCCGGCCGCCGAGCGCCTTCGCGAGCGCGTCGCAGATCCGCTCAAGGGCGGGCGCGTGGTCGCCGGAGGCGACGAGCACGGGGACGCCCGCGTCCCGGATCGCGTCGAGTCGGGGGCGCGCCTGGCTGGTCGGCCGAGCACCGTGCGCGCGCCGCACACCGGCGACGACACCCTCGGGAAGCGGGCCGTCGCCGACGGGCGCGCCCGCGATACGGAGGAACTCGCGCAGCTCGCCCGGGTCGGTGTCCAGCCCGTACGTGAGGACCGCGTCGCCGATCCGCTCGAGCCGCGCCACCTCGGGGTCGTCAGGGACAAGGTAGTTGAGCGGCGGTTCGATCAGCGTCAGCGAGCGCACACTGCCCGGCGCGGCAGCGGCCGCGATCAACGTCCCGAGGACACCGTAGGAGTGGGCGACCACGTGCGGGCGGTCGACGAGCAGCGGCGCCAGATCCAGGGCATCCACCTCGAAGTCCTGGCGCTCGCGCGGGGGCGGACTGGGCGGATAGCCGCGGCGATGGAGGTAGGCCAGCGTCCAACGGTCAGCCAGCGCGGCGAGTGCACCCCATGTCGTCCGAGGACCGGCACCCCCGTGCACCAGCAGGACCTCGGGCCCGGAGCCTTCGCGCACCACCACGATCTCACCCACGCAGGCGAGGATAGCGGCGTACGAAGGGAGTTGGCGCGGAGAGCCGTACCGTCGGCCCTTGGCGGAGTGGGACTTCTCCAGCCGACGGGCCGTGAAGCGGAGGAAATCCCCCCGCACGCTGCCCGCACGCTGCCCGCACGCCCCCGCCGCACCTCCGCTCCGGGCCCACCCGCCTCGCGGGCGGCCCGGAGCGGTCCCGCCGGGACCGGTGGGATCACTGCTTGGTCGAAAGGAGCATGACCAGCGAGTTGCGGATGTCTCGGATGTTGCGGAACGTACGGGTGCCCACCCTCCGTGCCTGCGGCTGCTCGCCCCGGAGCAGTTGTCGGGTGAAGCCCGTCAGCGCGCTCCAGTCGTTCTCCAGCCTGAGGTTGTCGTCGGACTGGGTGCCACGGTCGCCACCGTCCGGTATCGCGTTGAGGATGCTGTCGTACACCGGCCGGAAACGGGCCGCCTCGGACGTCGCGGCCACCAGGGTGAGCGCGGCCGTGGCCACCCTCCGATTGTCGTCCATGCCCGACCTGTTCGCGAAGTTGTAGAGGTCGTTCAACTGGGAGACGAGTGTGGCACGCTCGAAGGTGATGTGAGCGCGGTCGACGTACGAGTTGGCTTCGAGGTGCCCGTACTCGCGGCCGTACCGGCCGTTGAACGGCAGGATGCGCGAGGAGCGGCCCATCTGGCGGCCGAGGTCGAAGTCGTCGAACTGCACCACGTCCCCGCCCCCGACCGAGAACCCGCGCAGGTAGAGGTTGTCGGCCGTGTAGTGGAGGTTGACGAAGCGGTTCCCCGGGAGCTGCACGCGCAGCGTCACGATGTCGGGGGTTGTGCTGGTCTCCAGCAGCGTCGGGTCGGCTTGGAGGTGGTGGCCGACCGCTGTGCGCAGTCCGGCGATGACCCGGCCGTAGGTGGTGCGGACCGCGGCGTCGTCGGTCTGGGTGAGGTCCCAGATGTACGGTGCATCGATCGCCTGAGGCTCCACCGCGGCGACCGCCGTCGTCACAGAGGCGTGTCCGCCGGCGGCCTGCGCTGCGGGTGCCACGCCGGTGAGCAGGGCAGCGGTGAGCAGAAGAGCGGGTATTTCCTTGCGCATGGTGTTCCTTACGAGAGAGAGGGCGTCGAAGGGCCGCCCTGTGGCGGCCGACCGGTCAGGCCTTGCGGATCCGGAAGGTGACCTGCGCGTTCTTGCCGCCACCGCCCGACTGGTCGCACGCGAACCCGGTGGGCACGTTGCAGGAGTAGCTGTTGCCGCCGGAGAACGGGTTGTTCCAGCTGATCGAGACGATGCCGCCTTCCGACATCATGTACGAGGCCCGCCCCTCGGTGCCGGTCATGAAGCCGTCGGACTCACTCTTCCAAGAGCCGCTGGCGCCGGGGTTGATGAGCGAGGCCGGCAGGGAGTTGTCGCTCCAGACGCCGTGCGACAGGCTCGCCCCGGTCCGCACGAGCGCACGGCCGGAGTCGTTCAGCACGTTGACCGCGGTGCTGCGCACGGGCGTGGCGGCGGCGACGGCGGATGCCTTCAGCGTCGCGGGGCCGCCGGAGAGAGTGATGCGGACAGTGGCGTTGTTGCCGCTGCCACCGCTGATCGTGCACTGATAGCCGGACGGTGCGTCGCACCAGTAGCCGTTTCGGCCGGAGTACGGGTTGTTCCAATGCATCCGCACCTCGTCCGAGGTGCCCGCGATCCGGTAGTTGGTGTATCCCTCGGTGCCGGTGAGCATTCCGCAGGAGTGGCTGCCCCAGGAGGGGCTGGTGTGCTTGGCCACGTAGTCCGGCGGGAGGTTGTCGTCGTCCCAGCAACCGTGGGAGAGGCTGGAGTAGGTGCGGATCAGCTGCTGGTTGGTGTTGTTGCTGAAGGCCACGCCCACGCTGCGGGCAGAGGACGCGCTGACGCCGGCGGAGGAGACAGAGGAGGTGGCGGGGGCGGTGGTCGCGGCCTGCACGGCTTGCGCGGCCGGGGCCAGGCTCACACCGGCACCGGCGAGAGCGGTCACGGCCAGGGCCAGGGTCCGCAGGCGGGCGGGACGGCGGGAGGAACGGGGAGAACGTACGAACATGGTCGACATGCCTTCCGAGGAGAGGGATTGGGGCGCCGTGGTCGGGCGGGGCGCCGACCGGGGCCGACGTGCCGCGCTGACGGGCGACCGCCGGCCCGGCCGGATGACCGGGCCGGCCCGGGGGTCAGTTCACGTAGAACAGGTCGAACTCGTCGCGCCCGTTGTCCACGCACTCGTAGCGGCTGAACAGCCCCATGCCGACACTGAGCGAACCCGCCGCGCGGCAGGAGTCGTACGTCTTGTAATGCCCGCCGAAGTAGCGGTAGTCGGCCGCCTGCGCGGACTGGGCGGCGGCGCCGCCGAGCAGGAGGGCTGCCAGGAGCAGGGATCCGGTAGCGGTCGTTCTCATGCGCATGAGCCAGGTCCACCGTTCGGTGTTAGCCGCGTGCGGCTGTGTCTGTCAGGGACGTGACGAGCCTTTCGCTGCCCGCCGACGTTTCACCGACGTACCGCTGACGCTTCGCTCACGCCCGCCGCTTCCCCTCTCCCGCCCGGGCGGCCAGCGCCGCACGACGCTCGGCGTACTCCTCGGCGCCGGTGATCCGCGAGAGCAGTTCCAGAGCCCGCCCGGCCGTCTCGTCGAGCCGGTGCGCCTCCGCCTGCCCCGCCGACTCCTCCAGCTCCGCCAGCGCCTCGGCGGTGCGCCCGAGGTCCCACAGGGCCTGCCCGCTCTGCAGGTGCAGCCACGCCCGCCCGACCACCTCCTCCTCACCAGTGAGCGTCAGCGCGTGTCGGGCGTGAGCCAGCGCCTGCTCGGGGCGCCCGCCGTCGAGGGCGAACCTGGCGAGGTGCTGCAAGGCCAGCCGCTGGGTCGGCAGATGGCCGCAGCGGACCGCCAGCGCCAGTGCGCGCAGACACTGGGTACGCGCGGGCCGGGACTCGCCCGCCCTGGCGTAGGCCATGCCGAGGTTGATCCGGGCCGTCGCCTCGGAGACCGGATGGGTGGCCATCGCGGGCGCCGGTTCCAGGCAGCTCAGTGCCTCGGGCAGCCGGCCCTGCTCGACCAAGAGCCAGCCGAGCAGCGCGCGGACACGCGACTCGCCGTCCGCGCCCGCCGCGTGGGGGTCGCGCTGCACGGAGTCGAGGGCGTCGGTGAGCAGGGGGCACCACTCGTCGCGCGGACGCAGGACCATCAGCGGCCACTGCAGGATCCCCAGCCGCCAGGCCTGGGCGTGCAGGTGCTCGGCACGCGCCGCGGTGACCGTCCGGGCGAGCAGTTCACGCTGATCGGCGTACCAGTCCAGGGCCTGGGGCCGGGAGGTGAACTCCGTCTGGGAGGAGGGCTGCCAAGTGCCGGGCGGCAGGACGCAGCACGCCTGGGAACCCGGTTCGGCTGCCTCGTTGGCGGCCAGGCACGTGTGCAGCAGCAGGTCCACCAGCCGCCGCAGCGCACTGTCCGCAGCCGCCCCGGCCAGGCCGCCGCCCGAAACCTCCCCGGCGGTACGGGCGTACAGGCGGACCAAGTCGTGCAGGGACCAGTCGCCGTCGCGCCCCTCCACCACAAGGTGGGCGCCGGTCAACGCGTCGAGTGCGCGCAGCGCGGCGTCCTCGGTGGTACCGGCCAGGGCGGCCGCCGCGTGGAGGTCGATGCGTCCGCCCGGGTGCGACGTCAGGGCGTACAGCATCCGGCGGTCCTCGGGCGCGACGTGCCGCAGGGAGGCGCCGAGTGCGGCGCGCGGCCCCTGGTCGTCGACGGAGAGGAGGGCCAGTCTTCGGTTGCCGTCCAGGAGTTGTGCGGCCATCCGTTCCAGGGAGGCGTCCGGCTGGTAGGCGAGGCGGGCCGCCACCACGCGCAGGGCCAGTGGCAGTCCGCCGCACAGTCCGGCCAGTCGGCGGGCGGCGACGGGCTCGGCGGCGACGCGCCGGGCTCCGAGTACGGAGACCAGCAGGGCCGTGGCGTCGGCGTCGTCCAAGGTGTCGACCGGTACGGGCCGGGCGTCCTCGCAGACGACGAGTCCTCCCAACCGGTCCCGCGAGGTGACCAGCGTGACGCAGCCGGCTCCGGCGGGCAGCAGCGGGCGCACCTGCGCGGAGGAGCCCGCGTCGTCGAGCACCACCAGGAGGCGGAGGTTGGCGGTCAGCTCCCGGTAGAGCGCGGTGGCGCCCTCGGCCGAGTCCGGAACGTGCTCGGGGGCGACGCCCAGGCACCGTAGGAACCTCTGGAGCACGAGGTCGCCGTCCGCCGGGCCGCGCGCCCCGAAGCCGCCCAGTTCGGCGAAGAGCAGGCCGTCGGGGAAGCGGTCGGCGTTGCGGTGGGCCCAGTGCACGGCGAGCGCGGACTTGCCGACACCCGCGGGGCCGGTGACCAGGCAGACCGGTGATTCCTCGGCGATCAGCGCGTCCAGCCGGGCGAGTTGGGCGGCACGGCCGGTGAAGCCGCCTGGGGGGCGCGGCAGGGCGCCCCGGGCGGTGCGGCGGGCGGTGCGGGCACCGGGTAGGGCACCGGGTAGGGACATCATCGCTGCGGCGGATGGCGGCTCGGCCGGAGCCGGGGGCTGGGGCTGGGGCTGGGAACGCGCCGCCGGGGAGGGGGCGTCGGGGCCCGCTGCGGGCGCAGGGGCCTCGGGTGCCGGGGCCTCGGGTGCCGGGGACGAGGGCTCGGGACACAGCGCCCGGGACGCGGTTTCAGGGCACGGTGCCGGGACCACGGGACGCGCCGGCGGGGCCGGGGTTCGGGAGTACGCCGCCGGGGCCAGGGCCTCAGGGCCCGTTGCCGGGGGTTGGGGGTACGGCGCCGGGGCTGGGGGCTCAGAGCCCCTTGCCGGAGGTTGGAGGTACGGCGCCGGAGCCGCCGTCTCAGGGCAGGAGGGTGTCGGGGATTCGGGGGACGCCGCCGGAGCCGAGGTCTCCGTACGCGTCCTCGCCCGCGCGGGCCGCTCGCGGGGCGGGGCCGGCGGCACATCGCGCAGCACCTCCTCGAATGCCTGGGCGAGCTGGGGGCCGGGGCACACGCCCAACTCCTCGGCGAGCAGTCGGCGCGTGTGGTGGTAGCGCTCCACCGCCCGCGCCCGGTGGCCCGATCGATGCAGGGCCAGGACCAGGGCGGCGGCCAGCGATTCGCGCAGCGGGTAGGCGGCCGTCTCGGCACTCAGCTCCGCCGCCGCCCGCTCGTGCCGACCCAGCCGGGCGTACCCTTCCGCCAATTGCTCCACCGCGCCGACCCGCTCCTCCTCCAGCGCGCGGGCCGCGTCCAGCAGCAGGGGGCCGGAGGTGGTCCCCGTGAGGGCGGGGCCCTGCCACAGCGCCAGCGCCTGGTGCAGCAGACGCACCGCCTCGGCGGCGTCCGTCAGGGCACCGGCCCGGCGCACCAGGTCCTTGAATCGTGCGCTGTCCACCTTGGCGGGCGGGGTACGCAGTTCATAGGCACCGGTGTGGGTGATCAGGTCCACACCGTGCGCGGCGCCGCCCGCCTCCGTGATCAGGGCGCGCAGCTGGGAGACATGGCCCTGGACGACCGAGCGCGCTCGAGCCGGTGGCTCGCCCTCCCACAGCGCCTTGCCCAGGGCGGTGAGCGGAACGGGCCGATTGGGCAGCAACAGCAGGGCGGCCAGCAGACCGCACCGCTTGGGCGGGCCGAGCGCAAGCCCGCCCGACTCCGTGTCGATCCCCACCGTCCCCAACAGCCTGAACTCCACCGCGCCTCCTCCGGGCCTGCCTGCAACCCGAAGAGGACAGGGAGTGACCGCAGGTTGCCACAGAGCGAGATCGCGCCGATCCCTGGCCGAAAACGGCCAGGGACAGAGGGCAGGGCCTCCGGCTCCAGCCCGTGCGGGGCCTCGGGCTGGACCAGGACTGCGTGGGTCGCCCAGATGCCCGGCCTGGTGAGTTTCGTCTTTCTGTAGGTCCGTCCATTTGCGGCAGGTTCGGTGAGTCCGTGGAACTTCACTGGATCCGACCGGCTCAGAGTGAGGGTGGACACCTCACTGGCTCTCGCTCTCCAGGTACTGGGCAACGCCATTGCCCAGGGACCAGTCAGCATGCGAGTTCTCCGTCAGCACGACGAACATGTTGCGTGGTGCGACGCTCGCGTACGCCTCGGCGAGTTCGGCTATGCGCCGATACAACGCCTGCTTCTGGGCATCCGGGCGGCCGGTCCGCAAGGTGATGGCCACATACACGATGCCGTCGTCGCGGGGTACACCGAGATAGGTGCCGTGGCGCAGCAGCCCGTGTCGCCCGTCGTGGCCAGTCAGGATCTGGAAACGGTCCTCGTCAGGGAAGCCCATCGTCTCGCCGAGCGCCTCGTGGACGGCCCGCCCCAGGGCCTTCAGGCGCTCAGCGTCACAGTGCATGGCGTCGATGCGGACGAGTGGCATGTCGGGTGCCTCCAAGGTCGGTCAGCGGTGCTGCGCAATCACTACTGTACATACCAGTAGGTACAGTAGAGGAATACTTCTTGGCTCGAGGCGGTCTTCGGGTGCCCGCACTTCGCGACGTCGACTACTCGGTCAGGCTCCCTGGCTCCGGTCCATCGTCTGATCGTCGGTTGATGCGTGTGGGTAACTGACGCCCAATGCGCCTGTATTGAGCTGTTGCTGCCGGACCGGACACCGCGAGCAGACCGTGACCCGCTTACGGGTCTACCTCGCCGGACTCCACCTCCCCGCCATCTTCATCTGCTCAACAAGATGATCCAAAGGAAAGGCCCCAGTCGTGGTGTTCGGCCGGCCTCTGCCGGGAACCGCAACGACCGCCGGGCCTGGGCCGAGTCCGGCGCCAAGCGGGCGGTCGGCAACACTACGACGATCGCGGACGGCGGCTACCCGGGCACTGGGCTGATCATGCCGCACCGCTGGCGCAAGACCGAGGAACCGCCCGAGGGGACTCAGGCGTCCACCGCCCAAGGGGAGGCTGTCAAAGCCAGGGAAAGGGGGCAACCATCCCTCGCACTCTGCTCTACCGGCTCGTCCACCAGGCTGCTCCGGTGCCACTGACAGTGCTGACGAGCGTGATCAGCCACATCGGCACACGCTGGATAGTTAAGTGCAGTCCTCCCCAGCGAAGTTCGAACTGCGGCTGTCGCCGAACGCTGTCTGCTCTACGAGTTGTAGCCACGGGGCGTGCTCCTCTTTTCCGGTCTCTTGTTGCGGAGGGGCGAGGTTGAACGCAAGCGACGTGCGGAGTCGACGGGGACTTTTCTGCCGCGTCGTACCGCCACGTCAGTGGCAACGATCTTTCCTCGGGCATCAGGCCGTGATCGTGGGCATACCGGGTTGGTGCACAGATAACGGAACAGCGCAGGTGGGAAAGCCTCGGCTGGTGCTTGGTTCAGATGCAACGCTACCGCGCTCAGCCCCTGTACCGCGGTGGGCCCTATCTGTATAAAACGTCCGGGCCGGACTTCGCCCTTATGTACAACTGGGCCGCTGGCCTGTGGATTAGGAAGTAGTCCCTTGACGCTGGCCCCTCCCCCAGCTGTGAAGCCCCGGGGGCAGTGGGCACACCTGCGCCAGCGAACGCTCGGACGGCCTCTCGGCCGCGCCGTGCAGGTTGAGCCGCCGCGCCCACCTACATAACTGATCTAGGCACCCCAGAGTGAGGAAGATCCAGGTCATCCCCACCGAAGGCCCTTTACGCCGCCGCCCCAGTCAGCAAGGCAAAGAGTGGGTGTCCGTGAAGAGTGCCGTTCCAGTCCCAGGCCACATGCGCAACACACGAGTCCAACGGAAGGCCGCCGAAGCAGTCGCCCTCCGCCGGCTTCCGCACCGCTCGTTCCTGAACGGCGCTGCCGTCAAGCAACTGGCAGCCGACGGCTTCCCCATCATCGATTGAGCTGCTCACCCGACTCTCCCCGCTTCAGTACGACCACATCGACTTCCTGGGTCGGTATGCCTTCACCCGGCCTCCGCCGCCGGACGTGCGGCGGATGCGCGACCCGCACAGCGACGACGAGACGGACGACGGCGAGGGCGAGGGCCGAGGGCGAGTAACCACATGCCCCACCGCCGAAAGCGGTCCGGCCCGGAGTCACCGCCTATGACTCTGGCCCGGACCACCTTGCGCAAGGCTCAACCGGTGGGCAGCGTGCGCGAGCTGTGCTGGCCGGATTAGGACGGGACGTTCTCGCATCGGTAGCCGACTCGGGCCAGGACTCTCCTCTCCCATGCCCTTCTTACCTGCCAACCGCACGCGACGGTGGCAGCACCTGGCTTACGAATGGAGTGTCTCCGCGAGCACGGCGTCGGGTGGTGCTGCCGGGCCGTACCAGTGCTGTAGCGCCTGGTGGAGCCCGTCGACGTGGTCGTGACCCCCGGTGTGCAGCCAGGCAGTGTGTCCGTCCGGCCGCAGGAGGAGGGCATGGAGTTCGGGATGGTCGGGGCATGCAGCAGTGACGAGGTCCACTCGGTCTGCCCATCCTGCAGCGGACTCGCGGATCGCGCTTCCACCGGTCAGGTCGAGCAGCAGGCCGCGACCCGAGGCGAGCAACTCAGCGAGGCGGGAACGGTCGTCGCCCGTAGTCAAGACGAGGTCAGGCGCCAGGCGGCCAAGCCAGGGGTGGTTGGCATCGGGACGCATCTGGTAACGGGTGTCCAGTCCAGTGATGGTCTCGGCGAAGGCGCGGTTTCCCGCAGGGTGGCCGGCGACGCGGGTCAGCAGGTCGGTGAGCGGCGCAAGCCGATCGTCGGCCTCGCCGAGCAGCACCTGGGCCTGTGTGTTGGCCAGCACGTGTGCACCGGCGGTGTGGCGTTCGGCGTGGTAACTGTCGAGCAGATGGGCCGGTGCGGTGCCGCGGACGGTGGCGGCGAGTTTCCAGCCGAGGTTGAAGGTATCGTCCAGCGCGACATTGACTCCGATCGCCCCGGCCGGTGGGTGGATGTGCGCGGCGTCCCCGGCCAGGATGACCCTGCCCCGGACGTACTCGGCTGCCTGCCGGGCGGCGTTGCCGAACCGAGTCAGCCAGCGCGCGGCGCGCAGCTCGACGTGGCGGCCGAGCGCGTCGTCCACAGCGGTTTGCAGCAGATCCAGAGTGACCGGGGTGTCCTTGTCCGCAGGGGGTTGCCGATCGGAGGTGATGATCCTGACGTAGCCAGGGCGGGGTATGACGAAGACAGCTCCGCCGGGGCCGGTGGTCACGCCGAACGGCAATGCCTCCGGGTCGGCGATCTCGACGTCGCCGAGCAGGGAGAAATTGGTCGCCTCGGTACCGGGGAACTCGATGCCGGTCTGTTTACGGACGGTGCTGCGGCCACCGTCGCAACCGACCAGGTACGCGGCCCGGATGCGATACTCACCATCGTCGGTGGCGACAACGGCTGTTACCGACTGGCAATCCTGTTCCAAAGCGAGCAGTTCGTGTCCGCGCCGGATGTCAGCTCCCCGACTGAGAGCGTGCTCCTCAAGGATTTCCTCGACCCTGGTCTGCGGGATGCCCAGCGAGTACGGATGGTCGGTAAGCGTGCCCGCGAGGGTGAGTGTCACTGGCAGGCCGGAGAACGCGGCGTGGGGCACTTGCCAGCCCTCACCGACAAGCCTCTCAGCAAGACCGCGCCGTGCCAGCAGGTCCAGGGCGCGGGCGTTGAGGTTGAAGCCCCGGCAGAAGCCCGGTCGCTGCGCGTGGCGTTCGACAACGACGGTGTCGACGCCGGCGAGCCGGAGCTCGCTGGCGAGTAACAGCCCGGCCGGACCCGCTCCCACGATCAACACGTCGGTCATCGATTGCTTCCTCTTCCGTCTGAAGGGGCGGACCAGGTCCATCCCTGTTCGGTTCGCTCGGCCTCGGGCCAGAACAGGCTGCCGTCGCGGATCTCGTCGATGGTCCGCCGCGTCCAGGCCAACTCGGCCTCCCAGGCATGCAACACGCACTCGACTTCGATCATGAACAACCGGGGGACCTGCCCGGAGCCGACCGTGTCGGCCAGCACCCTGTTCGTCTCATCGATCCGCTCGGCCAGATGCCCGGCCCGTTCGGCCAGCGCCTCTGCTGCCCTGTCCGGACCGAGCGCGCCGAGGTAGGACACCGCGGCCATGAACTTCGGGTACTCCGCGACGGGCATGCGGAGGAGTTCGTCGATCCAGCGAACGAACTCGTCTTGGCCCAACTGCGTTGCCGCGTACACAGTTCGCTCCGGCCGCCTGCCGTCGCGCGCCGTCTCCACCGGTTCTATCCAGCCATGCCGAACCAACGCCTCGACCGTGTCGTACAGCGATCCAGAGTTGATCTTGAAGCTGCTGTCCTTGTGCCGCTCCCGCAGGGTGGACGCCATCTCGTAGGGGTGCATCGGCCGTTCTTGCAACAGGCCCAGCACCGCCAGCGCCAGCGTGTTGGAGATCTTCCGTTTCGCCATCTACATCACCGATCCCTGATAGTCGGAACCGACTATACGGAATCGGCTATAGAAGCCAAGTCCCCGGCTGCGGGCGCTGGTCGACGGCACACAGCGGCATTCCGGCAACGTCCCGGACAGCAGCGGCTTTGCACGCGGAGAAGAGGACAAGACCAGACCCGTAGGCGGGCGATGTCCTCGATGCGCGGGGTGTAGCCGAAGGAGGCTATGCACCCGAGCCGAGCGCTCCAGCCCCCTTCGGCAGACCCCCGTCGGCAGAGAAGAAGATGAGTATCCGTGCTCATGCCTCGCGCCGAGGGCGCGGCGACGATGGCGGCATGGTCACCACTTCGATACGTGCCCGCTCGCACCCGGGCGCCCGGGTCGCCGGGGCCGCTGCCCTTCTGATCGCCGCTGCGCCCGTCGCCGCCTGGTGGCTGATGGGACAGCAGAATGTGGATGGGGTTCCGCCGGCCGAACTTGACTACGCCTTTCGCCCCCTCGCCATCGGGCCGACGCAGGAGACCGCGCTGGGTGCGTCCGCACTGCTGCTGACGCTCTGCTCGGCCGTGTTCCTCCTGGACGCCTCCCGGCGCGGGCGGTTCGATACGCGATGGTGGCAGGTCATCCTTCCCCTGCTCGCCGCGGGGCTGCTGCTCGGGGTGGGCTGGCGCATCCTCACAGCGGGAGTGATCGGAGCCAACATCGGCGCAGGACTAACCCTCTTCCTCGCCGGCCCCACCGTCGCCGCCCTGGTAGCGGGCGCCGTGACCCGGGGAGTGTGGCTGCGCTTCACCAAGCATCCCCACTGACCCGCTCGCGGCACGGAAAGAGGGCACGGGCAGCCTGGGCAGCGGACCCGGGCCTGCTTCGCCGGTGCGACAGGGACGAGGGGTCTCGCAGTAACCCCTGCCACCGGCTCCGATCGATCCCGTCGCTGAGCCGGTGACCCGGTGACACAAAGCGCCTGCCGGGCGAGAACCGCCTCGCCTGGGCCTGTTACGAAAGTGACGGTAGCTGCTGCTGTGAGTGCCAATGCGGCCGACTGCTACTTTCCGGAGCCATGACCGACAACGTGTACGTAGGCAACGCTGGCAGGGACGCGGCTCTGGATCGGGGGTGGCTGCTGGGACATTTCAAGGACGCCTCCGATCCTCGTCATAGCGAGGACGTGGAGATCAAATGGGGCGTGCACCCGCGGGGGGATGAGCGGGCTCAGTGGGTGACCGGCGAAGAGCGCACGGCCCTGTTGGTCCTCATCAGCGGGCGCTTCCGAGTGGAACTGCCTGGGCGCAGTGTTCTCCTGGCCGAGCAGGGGGACTACGTCGTGTGGGGCCAGGGCGTCGATCATTCCTGGTCCGCAGAGGAAGAGTCCGTGGTTCTGACGGTCCGCTGGCCCTCGGTCCCCGGCTACAAAGTGACTGATGAGGACGATTCCGTTACTGGGCACAGCCATTCGTCCAGGAACGCGACCAGCACAGTCGCCTCGTAGCGGACGGCCACTTTGTCGTAGCGGGTGGCCACCGCACGGTGGCGCTTGAGGCGCTTGATCTTCCGCATCCGACCGCTTGGCGTTCGCGTTGGTCGATCTTGCCGCGGCCCGCACCCAGTCCGGGCGCTTACGACGCCGCCCCAGACCGAGCCGGTACTCACGGACCTCACGCGCGGGCGCCAGGCCTTGCCCCGCCTGGGCAGTTGGATGGGTCAGCGAGGCACTGGGCGGACCGGGTGCCGCCAGGGCTCAGACGGGGTGGCGGCCGGCGTCGCTGCCGCCAAGATCATCCATGAGTGCCAGGCGGGCGGTGACCCGTTTGCCGACGGGCTCGCGCTGCGCTTCGAAGCCCTGGGCGATGGCCATGACGATCTCCAGCCCGTGCTGACCCACCCGGCCCACATCCGCGGCCCGGGCCATGGGCAACACCGGATCGCTGTCCCAGACCGCGATCTCCACCATTCCAGCGGCCACGCGCAGGTCCAGCAGCACCGGGCCGGGCGCGTACTTCAGGGCATTGGTGACCAGTTCGCTCACCACCAGTTGCGTCAGCTCCATCACTCGTACGGAGACGGGTACCCCCTGCTCGCCCTGGAGCCGGGCCAGGAAGTCAGCCGCGAAGTGACGGGCCTCGGCGATACAGCCGCCGTCACCGTCCAGCGCCGCGGACGCTTGCCAGGACCTCGGCTGGCGCACTATGTGGCCCTCCCCGCACAAAGGGATGGCTTCCACCCCGATCATCTTTTACCCCCCGTTCATACGACGGGGCGCGCATACCCGCGACTGTCACTTCTACACCTACGGTTCCGCATGCCTCCCCCCGTCGTGCCGTCGGCCTACCCATAGGATCACCGGAAGCCGGCAGCACGTCGGCACCGTACACACCGAGCATCGTGGAGGCACCCGTGACAGACAGCAGCGCAGCGGGCGGCCACCTCGCCGTCACCGTCACGCACCGCGACGGCGTCAGCGTCATCACGGTCGGCGGCGAGATCGACCACGACAGTGGCGACGCCCTGCGCGAAGCCCTTGCCCTGTCCACGGACACAGACAAGCCGCGGATCGTGGTGGACCTCAGCGCGGTCACGTTCCTGGACTCCAGCGGTATCAACATCCTCATCCACGCGCACCACCGCATCAGGAGCGGCGGCGGCTGGCTCCGCCTGGCCGCACCCACCCGGCCCGTCCTGCGTACCCTGCAACTCGTCGGCCTCGACCAGGTCATCGCCTGCCACCCCACTCTTGACGATGCCCTGAACACCTGACACCAGGTCGGCCCGCAACCATCACAGTGGTGAACGGGGAGCCCGTACGGCATGTTGCAGAAGGCCCAAGGCGGGACATTTTCCTTGTATGGGCGCTGTGTTGCAGGCTGGGCCGGAGTGGGTGGCTTGGTCACTGCCCTGGCGGACCGGGTCCAGCCGACAGGCACCGCGCCGCCAGCTCCGCGACCACGCGCAGGCGTCCCTTCCTCCTACGAGCCCTGCCCCTCCGACGGCAGCTCGAGATAGACCCACGCCTCATAGGTACCTGAGAGGAGCGACCAGAGCGACAGGGACGCGAGCAGATAGATCCCTGTCTGCTCCCACAGCAGCCCGGCAACCACCATGCCACCGAACGCACCCAGGCTGATGAACGACAGCTTGAACTGCTGCCGGTCAAATGACTCGCGCCGGCTCCGAGGGGTTCGGGCGTACGTGACCCAGTACGTGCCCAGCACCGCCAGACCGATCAGCCCCGTCAGGATCGCCGCCACACGCCAAGGACGGGCGGGCATCGCCATGATCAAAGCGATCAGCAAGGGCGCACCGAACTCCCACACCGTGAAAACGGCGGTCAGATGCCGTAGCCGACCACCTCTGCGCCAAATTTCGATCTTCAGCTGGAACGTCACGAAGGACACGGCAAGCAGGGCAGCAGCCGCACCCGCAAGAGTGGAGAAGAAACCGCTCCACTGTTCCATAGCAAACCCTCTCCCCCTGACACCCCGCCGCGCACACAGCATTTTCCAACGAAAATGCGAGTTGCGGGGAGTCGCGCGACGCGGCTCGCGGCGACCGTGGTTCGACGCAGGCGGACGATTTCCTCGTGCTGGGCGGCGAGCCCGGCCAGGGCTTGGGTGCGGAAGTCGGTGAGTGAGTCGATCGTCTGTTTCGACTTGGCCAGCCGCTCTTTGAGTCTGGTGTTCTCGGCCTTGAGTCAGGCGATTTGGGCCTCGCGAGGGTGGGGGATCTCTCCGGCATCGTGGAGTGCCTGGAGGCGCCGCTCGAACTCGGCGCGGAGGTGAGCGTGGGGGCGGGTGCCGTAGAACGCGGTCCGGTCAGCGGTTACTTCGTGGGGCGAGGGTCTTGATGTCGCGCTTTCCGCCGGGCGGGACCTCGTCTCGGAAGAGCCGGTCCATGGCGGCCCGGATGCGGTTCTCGTTCCCGGTCCGCTGGACTGCGTAGATCCTCATGCGGAACGGAGGCCCTCCAGACCGGCGGCGGATGGGGCGCGCGGGGTCGGATGTCAGAGCCCCCAGGTACGGTCTCCGTCATGAACGATCAAGAGCGATTCCGGTCTGCGATCTACCAGTTCGAGACCTGGGAGCCCCTGCTGCGGCTCCTGCGGGCGGAGAACGCGGAGCAGCTCGCCGCCCCGGGCGGCCGGGTGCTGGGCCGTATCACGCGGAGCGGTTGGAGCGTGCCCCTGAAGCAGCTGTACAACGACGGTGTGCGGCGGGTGCACGACCTCCTGGTGCGGGACGGCATCGGTGCCGTGACGTTTGTGATGGAGATGGAGACGACGGGACACACCCGGCTCCATCTGCTCGTGCCCAGTGAGGCGGTGGAGCTCGGCATCGGGTTCAATCCTGGTGCGCTCGTCCTGGTCGAGGGCGCGCTCCCCGAGCCCTGGCGGCGCCTTCCCGAACCGACGCCCCAGGCGGTGCCGGCGCCTTCGGCGGATCCGGCGCTGGTCGCAAGGACGGTGCGTGGGCGTCTGCCCGACGCCGTCGGCGCCACCGAGGCCGAGATCGCGGCGGCCGAGTTGCGTCTGGGTGTCGCCTTGCCCGAGGAGCTCAAGGCGCTGTACCGGGTGACGCGGGCCAAGTGGTCGGACTGGGGCGGTGACTACGAGGCGTCGAGCCGCCACTCCCAAGCGGTCCGGTGCGAACTATTCGACCTGGAAGCGCTGTACGTCGCCGAGGCGGTGACCCGCGAGTGCCCGTGGGAGCACGCGGCGATGGAGGCGGTCCAGACGCGGCCCTCCGCCGCTGTGCAGGGGCTGGCTGGTTCGCCGGGCTGGATCGCGTTCGGCGACAACGGGGGTGGCGACCGCTTGGCCGTCGATCTGACGCCGGGCCCCCACGGGCACCTCGGGCAGGTCATCCTCATATCCCACGAGCAGAACATCGGCGCCCGCCTCGTCGCCGACTCTCTGACGGACCTGCTGGTGGATCGTCTCGCAGCGAAATCGGCCGACGTGGAGTCCCAGGCGCCGGCGGCGACGTCGTTCGCGTACGACGAGGAGAGCCTCGGGCGCGCCGTGCACCCCGGTCTGGAAGCCCTGGCCCTCGACGTCCGGGGCGGACGGCCGGTCGGTCTCGCGCCGCTCATGGGGCTGCCCCGACTGCGCTCACTCGTCGCGCACCCCGGTGCCCTCGCCGACCCCACGGAGATCGCGGGGCTCACCCGGCTCGAATACCTGGGGATGGGATCTCGGGAGTGGGGCGATGTCCTTGATGCCGATGCCGTCCCGGAGGGGCTGTTGGCGGTTGCCGTCACCGGGCCCTTCGACGAGGATCCCCTCGCCGTCGCCGGCCTTGCCAACGAACTTCTCGCACTGTGGGGCCGACCCCGCATCGCCCAGTCAGTCGTCGAGGGCGACCTCGGCCCGGAAGGTCAGGCCGACACGCCGACCGACAAATGACCCGGGCAGTTACGTTGCGATGCCGTTGCTCCCGGACCGCACGCCGAAGCGGGGCGGTCGCTGGGGCGGGATCATCAGGGGGTGATCGACGCAATCGCCCCGGCCGACGCCGATGAGAACCGGTCCTGGCCGGGACTGGGCGGTGTCGCTGGACTCCACAATCGTACGAGAGCCCCCTCCCGCCTCGCTGTCCAGTGCAATGGTCGAGGATGGTCTCATGGCAGGGGACGAGAGCGGGATCACTCTGAGTAGACAAGACCTCCGTGAGGTCACCGCGTTCGCTGCGGCGTGCGCGGAAGCGGTGCTGGACGTATTCGAGGCCGATCAGCCTGACGACTCGCGACCGCGAGACGCTATCGGTGCCGCGTGGACGTTCGCACGGGGTGGCGAGCGAGGGAAGTCTTTGCGCGACACAGCATGGGCGGCCCTCAAGGCAGCCCAGAGTGCGGACACTCCGGCTGCGCGCGAGGCGGCTCGGGCAGCGATGTCTGCGGCGGGCGCCGCCTACTTGCATCCGCTGGCGAAGGCTACCCAGGTCAAGCACATTCTCGGAGCCGGCGCGCACGCGGCCAGAGCAGCCGAACTCGTCGCTGGCCACAACCTGGGCATCGGCGCCGAACACGTTGAGCAGGCGGTGCATCGTGCAACACCGGTCGTCGTGGAGGTGCTCAAACGCTTCCCGGCGGCACCGGGCGGCGGTGGACGGGTTGGTGAACTGATTCGGATGTTGGACGCCGGCCTTCGTTCGGCCCCGCTCACCGAATGACCTTCAGCACGCCTGGTTGACATGGAGGATTCTTTGCATGATCGGGTTCCACCTGGGTTGCTGTTTGGCGACACTCCGGCAGGGCACGCGATGCGCAGGAGCGGCTGGTCATGACGACTCCCTCCGGTATTCAGATTCCGCACCACAGGTATCGACGAAGGAGTCCTGAATGAGCAACGACATGTGGAGCTATGTTCCGACCGCCGGTCACGGCCCGGACAGTGACCTCACGGGGTACAAGGTCGAAGCCGCCGATGGGCACATCGGCAAGGTCGACAAGCATTCCAACGAGGTCGCCAATCAGTACATCGTCGTCGACACCGGCGTATGGATCTTCGGCAAGGAGGTCCTGCTGCCCGCCAGCACCGTGACGGCCATTGACAACGAGGAGCGGCGGATCCTGGTCTCACTCACCAAGGAGCAGATCAAGAACGCCCCGGAGTTCGACAAGGAAAAGCACCTGGGCGACCCCGCCTATCGCGACCAGCTCGGCGGGTACTACGGCGGTTCGGGCCACTGAGTCCGCTCAGAGCGGCGCAGGTGGGCCACGGCAGCCGCCGTCAGCAGCAGCGCCGGCCCGATCGCGGCGGCCATCCCGATGGGGGCGGAAGTCAGACCGAGTGCCAGCGCGACGGCTCCGGCCACTTTCCGGTGTCGACGACCCGGTAGCGACGGTCGGGGGCATCCACGGCTGCCGGGTTGACGACCTGTTCGACCGGGGCGCCCTGCCGGATACGAGGTCCAGCGGGCGCCGGGCATCCGCTCCTCCGCGAAGCAAGTCCATGATGCGGCTGTCGGCGACGGCCTGCGGATCGGGCGTCATGAAGGGGTACGGGTACGGCTTAGTCATCGTGTGGCGCTCCTCAGCAGGCTGTCCCCTACGGTCCGTGGGGACGGGGCGGGGCTGCGCGTGGTGTGCAGGAGAGACGCCCAGGCGGCGGTGTCGGTGAAGTCGTGGCAGCCGGCCGGGATCACGTCCATGACGACGCGGTCGGGGCGCAGCAGGACGGCGTCCGCCCGGCCGGCGCGCAGCCAGGCGGCGAGGGTTCCGTCGTCACGGAGGTCGGTCACGGGGATCGCCGGGACACCGAGCCCGTGCGCGAGGGCGCGCAGCGAGGGCCCGGGATCGGCGGTGGTCAGGACGGTGAAACTGTCGCCGAGCAGGTCGTCGAGGCGGCTGCGCCGATCGTCGAGTGCCACCCATGGTTGCGGGCAGTGGGTGCCCACCAGGCTCCTGCGCATACGCCGCTGCCGGACGAGGGGCCCGGCGGTCAGGGGCGGGCTGAGGTCGCGGCCCGCCGCCGTGGTGAGGCCGGGTATGCGGCAAGCCGCGGCCAGGACCCTGCGGCGCAGTGCGGCAGCGCCGTCCTGGCCGCCGGTCATGGCCCAGCCCATGGCGACCGCCAGCCGGATCGCGTGCCGTGCGTGCGGCTTGCGCTCGCTCTCGTAGGTGTCCAGCAGCCGTTCGTCGCCGCCCTGCCCCAGGACGCGGGCCAGCTTCCAGGTGAGGTTGTAGGCGTCCCGCAGGCCCGAGCACAGCCCCTGCCCGATGAACGGTGGGGTGAGGTGGGCGGCGTCGCCGAGGAGGAAGACCCGTCCACCGCGCCACCGGTCGGCCACCCGTGCCCGGAAGGTGTACTGCGTCTCCCGTACGACCTCGAAGTCCCCGTCGTACGAGGGCGACAGCCACGGGGCGATCAGTTCGCGAACCGGTTGCTGCCCGTCTTGCAGCCGGAACTCCCAGCGGTAGCGGTCCTCACCGACGCGCATGAACGTCGCCGGGCGGCGCGGGTCGCAGACCTGGTCGATGCCTTCCCAGCAGCGGACGTCGGCCTTCGTGCGCACGTCGATGACGGTCCAGCGTTCCTCGAAGCGCAGGTCTTCCCATGCGGCGCCGATGGCGTCGCGGGTGAGGCTGCCCGCGCCGTCGCAGCCGAGGACCGCCTCGGCCCACAGGTGGTGCTCAGCGTCGTTGTCGCGGTAGGTCACGCACACGGGGCCGGCCGGGTTCGGGCTGACGCCGGTGACTTCGACACCGCCCCGCAGCTCGCACTCCGGGCGCTGGGCGAGGGCGTCGCGCAGCAGTCGTTCCAGCTCGGGCTGGTCGAACATGCTGGTCTGCGGGTAGCCGTGGTGGCCGTGCTCGGAGCGGCGGAACTCGGCCATGACCCGGTGCCGGGCGTCCAGTAGCCGTAGTCCGTGCGCGGGGCGGGCGATGGCGGCGAACTCCTCGCCCAAGCCTGCGGCTTGGAGGATGCGGCGCACCTCGTCGTCGGCGGCGACGGCGCGCGGGAGCGGGTAGACGTCCTGATGGCGTTCCAGGATGACGGTGCGGATACCGCGCCGGGCGAGGAGGAGGGCGGCGGTCACGCCCACCGGCCCGGCGCCGATGATCACGACGGGTGCGGGGTCCGTCAGTGCGCGGTCTGTCTGTGCGCGGTCTGTCTGTGCGGGCCCGGGTGCGGTGTGCCCGGGCCCGGTCTGGTCGGCGGTCATCGGCGGCTCACCTCGGGTCTTCCTTCGCGTCCGTGACGGGCGTGCGCTGCTCGCCGAGGTCGATCCGCCGACCCGCGGTCGAGATTGTCGCCGTGATCACGTCACCCGTGTGCAGGTAGTGCGGGTTACGGGCCTGGCTCTTGAAGAACGCCTTCCACTTCAGGGCGGGCGGCAGCAGCGCGCCGATCTTCTCGACCGCCTTGGGCGGGGCCTTGAGGGCCGTGCCGCCGGGGGTCCCGGTAAGCAGCAGGTCGCCGGGGTCGAGGGTCTGGAAGCGGGCCAGCAAGGTCAGCGCCTGCGCCGGGCGGACGATCATGTCGGCGAGAGTGCGGTCCTGGCGCAGCTCACCGTTGACCGACAGCCTCAGCCGCAGATCCAGGAGGTGGGCGAAGTCCTCGGGCTCCAGCAGCGCCAGGTAGGGCCCGGTCGGTGTGAAGGTCGGGTAGGACTTGCTCTCGTAGAACTGCGTCTTGGTCAGCTGCACCTCACGGGCGCTGACGTCGTTCGTGATCACCAGCCCGGCGACGTACGACGGCAGGTCGCGCTCCTCGACGACGGTGCCGAGGGGCAGGGATGCGCCCATGACGAGCCCGAGTTCGATCTCGTAGTCGAGGAACTTCACGTGCGACGGCCGGACGATCGCCTCGCCCGGGCCGCTCACCGACCCGGACGCCTTGCGGAAGAAGGCGGGCGGGATGTCGCCGCTGAAGCCCGAGTCACGTGCATGGCTGCGGTAGTTGACCATCTGTGCGACCACGCGGCAGGGAGTGGTGACCGGCGAGAGGGCGACCAGGTCGGCGACGGGCGTGCCCACCTCCCCGGAGAGGGAGGCCTCGCGCACGGCCGCCCGGTCGGCGATCAGCTCGGCGGTGGTGGCGGCCTTGGTGTCGACGGGGACGGCCCGGTCGAATGGGGTCTCCCCTGCTCGAGCGGAGTCGAGAGCTCGGGGAAGGAGGACCCACCAGCCGTCGGCGGTGCGCAGGACGTTGGTGCTCATGTCAGTACCTTCGTGAGGGGGTCGGGGTTCAGGACTTGGCGGCTCTGAGCAGGCCCAGCAGGCGTGCCGGGTCCATCTCGTTGTCGCCTCGCAGGGCTTCGATGACGTCACGGACCCGCTGCGGGGAGGGGCTCGCGCCGAGGAAGTCACGGGTGGCAGGAGGCCCCCACTGGGCGAGGCCGGTGGTCGACATGGGTGCCCAGCCGGGCTCCAGGTCGCAGGAGAACAGGTCGCCGTCGGCGAAGTGCTCCAGCATGAAGCGGTCGGGGTCGCGCCAGTAGTCGAAGAGCTGGCTGCCCTGGATGTGCCGACCGATGCCCCAGCTGCGCCGGTAGCCGCGCTCGGCCAGGTACTCGCCGCCCGCGGCGATCGAGTCGAGGTCGGTCACCTGGTAGGCGGAGTGGACGTAGCCGTTGCCCGGGCCCAGGTGCATGGCCAGCGTGTGGTGGTCGACGGCCCGGCTGCCCTGGTCACAGCGGATGAACGCCATCGTCGGGCCACGGCCGCGCTGGCCGTCCAGGAACAGGAAGTCGGACACGATCATCCCGAGGGTGTCCAGGTACCAGTCCAGGGCGCGCCCGAACACCCTGGTCTCCAGGACCACATGGCCCAGGCGCTGGATGCGGGAGGGTTCACGCGGCGGGCGCTGGGTGACGTTCGCGCGACGGTGATCGGTGCCGAAGTTGAGCAGGAGCGGCTGCTGCTCGGGCAGCGCCGGCAGTTCCTCCCCGCAGTGCACGACCCGGACCGGGAAGCCGGAGGGGTCGAGCAGGTCGACCGCCTTGCCGCCGCCGGGCACGTCCGCGTCTCGTACGGACGTGCGCGTGGCGCGGGCCAGCCGGTCCAGGTCGGCCTGCTCGGCGGCGCGGAACGCCGGGCCGATGAAACGGGAGGTCCGGCCGCGCCGGATCACCATGCACGGTGAGCCGGCGAAGGTGCCCCGCAGCCACAGCTCGCTCTCGCTCCGGGCGGCGATACCGAAACCGAAGTCCCGGGCGAAGACCTCGGCCCGGTCCAGGTCGGGCTTCTCGAACTCCAGCCATGCCAGGTCGGCGACCTTGATCACGGGGTTGCGCGACCGCCCGGGATGTTCGCCGCGCAGGGCGCCCTGCGCGGCGTGAAGGTCCTGGTGGGCCGTCCTGACGTCCGGGACGCCGACTGCGGTGACGCGGGTTTCGGACATGGTGCCCTCCAAGCGACATTGCCATAATGATGAAATCATCAAGTGTGACGGTTCCGTCGTCAAGGTGTTCGTTAGGGGGAAATGATGAATTCATCAGGACTGTGATCGTCATCGTCTCCACGGTTAGACTCTGCGTATGCCTACGTCAGCCCCGCCCAGCAACCGGTTCGAGCGGCGTCGCGCCGAGACCCGCGGAGCTCTCGTCCGCGCGGCCCGCCAGATCCTCGCCGAGACCGGGGACACCAGCATCAGCATCCAGGTGATCGCCGAGCGCGCAGACGTCGGCTTCGGCTCGTTCTACAACCACTTCGACTCCAAGACGGAGCTGTTCGAGGCCGCGGTGCAGGACGCGCTGGAGGAGTTCGGCCAGACCTTCGACGAGCACCTGGCCGGCATCGACGACCCGGCGGAGCTCGTCGCGACCGGCTTCAGGCTCAGCGCCCGCATGGCCGAGTCGCACCCGGAGCTGATGCAGGTGCTGCGCCGTCGCGCCCTGGGCCACATCCACTCGGACAACGGCCTGGCCCGCCGGGCGCTGCGGGACGTCGAGGTCGGCATGGCCTCCGGCCGCTTCACCGCCGTCGACCCGACAGTGGCCCTGTCCGCACTGGGTGGCACCTTGCTGTCCCTGGTGGAGCTGAGATTCGCCCGCCCCGACGTGGACGGCGATGACGCCGCGGTGAACCTCGCCGAGATGGTCCTGCGCATGCTGGGCGTACCACCGGACGACGCCCACGAGGTCGCCCGACGCCCCCTCCCCGACCTCGTCTGACCGACCACCGGCGTCCACCCCAGCGCATTCAGGGGCGGGGTCAGCTCACCCCGGCCCGTACGGACGTCCGTGGAGGCTATGTGGCCGTCCTTCGCTGCCGAGACGACCGTACTCACGCCCTGCGGCCATGAGCCGGGAACAAGTGCAGATCAGCAACGGCATTCAGAACCTGCGGGAGTCACAACCCGTGAATAAAGCCAGGGCGAGCCTTTACAGTTCGACGGCGGTCGTGGGCGTCGTGTCGTGCAGTGCCTGTTGCGCACGGGCGGTCACTGTCCGGGTGAAGGCGTTGAGCGCGTCGAGGCCGGCGGTGCTGCCGTCGTCATCGGAGACGACGACCCGCACCAGGATGCTCCCGCAGCGAACCACCGAGAGTCCCTGCGATACGCGCGAACCACTGCCGGGCACAGTGCCGGTCATGGTGACAGCCGATGACTCGTCCCCGTAGGCCGGCAGAGTCGCCTGCGTCACCTGCTTCGCGTCGTTGCTGTCGGCGTTTTCGGCTTCCACTCCCAGAAAACCCTCGGCCGCCGCGGCCGCTGAGGGGTACGCCAGAACCTCGACGTTCACCTTGTTGTAGTCGGCACCGGGGCCCGGCTCGTATTCCGACTGCAGGTCGAGAACCGAGCCGGTCTCGCAGATGGGGTGGGACTGCCCGTCCTTTGAAATACCGACGCGGCTACGGCACTGCTGCGTCGTCGGCGAGCCACTCGCGACGGCCCACCCCTGCGGCAGGCTCGCTGCGTCCGGGAGGATCTGCCGCACCTTCACCGCGTCACGTACTGCGGAGGCGTCAGCATCCGAGGTAGCGTCCGAGGTACCGGAGGCCGGGCGGGAAGGCGTTCCCGCAGGGGACTTCCGACCGGACGACGGCCCGGCGGCTGAGTGGTGGGAGTCGTCGCCGGTGAGCAACTGCACGCCCCGGTAGAGGCCCAGGGACAGCAACGCGACGAGCAGGGCGGCGATCCCGGTGAGGGATACGCGGGCGGCGCGCGTATTGGTAATGGTCAGCGGGCCCAGTGAGATCTGGCTGTTCCGTACCTTGCTGCCGCCCCCGATGATGATGCTGCCGGTGTACTGCGGACTGACAGCGTGCGCGGGCGGCGCATCCGGCGGGGGGCCGGCCAGCGCTACGGCCATGCGGGTCCGGAACTCGGGATCGGCAGCCAACGCTTCCCGGATTGCCTCCTGCAATCCGGCGACCGCCGACGGATCCGCGGGGTCGGCGCTGAGCCCGTCCAGAGCGGCGCGACCGTCACCGGAAGTGACCAGCCGCGCCCGGACGAGGTCGCCCACCGCCCGGCCCGCCTCGTTCCCCACCGCCGTGGCCGCCCCTGTCGCCAGGCCGGTCAGTACCTGTACGGCAGATAACGCCATGCTCCCTGCCACATCATCCATGTGACACCCCCCAAGCCGTCGGACCTTGAGACAACCACAGCCCCAGCGCCAGCGCCAGGATGCCCGGCACGTGCCCACGTAGTACCGACGACGACGCCTCCAGCGGCCGCGCCCGGCCCCGGCGCCGGGCTGATCAGAAGCCACCGGCCGGCGCGGCCTGCCGAGGCTTTCAGCCCCTGACAACGGGTCAGCGATCCCGCACGGATACACCCCCCGCCAGCGTTAATTGTCCGGTCGCCGGACAACGATGCCTTGTCCGCCGTCGACCTGCGGGTTTGTCTCCTCGTGTTGACGGACAAACCACGCCGACGCCAGGGTGAGAAGGCCAGCGCGACTCGTCGCTTAGAGAGCGGTGGTTGCGCGGGCCACGAGACCACCGTCAACACCACGGCCAACGGCTGGTGGACCCTCTTCCGCCACCCCCAGCAGCTCGCCCCGCTCCGCGCCGAGCCCACGCTCCTGCCCGGCGCCGTCGAGGAACTGCTGCGCTACGACACCCCGTTGCAGCTCTTCGAGCGCTGGGTGCTCGACGACATCGAGGTGGGCGGCACCGTCATCCCGCGCGGGTCCGAGGTCGCGCTGCTCCCGCGCCCAGGCGCCGGGACCAAGGGCGATAGGGGCGGCCGTCGCCCTGCCGTCTCGCCCGGCAAAACCGACGACGTGCGCACCGCGTACCTGGAGGGCCGCTCGATCACAACCAAGTTCTGCGATCTCAGGTGCCGCACCCCGAACGGACCCAGCGCCGTAAGGGGCTGGCTGGCCCGCTCCCCCGGCGGTACCGCTCTGGTGCTGTTCGCATCAACGCACTGAGCGCCTGGAGTCTGCCGGGGCTGACAGGTTGCGAGCATCGCACCTCCCTGCGGTATGGAGGCATGAACTGTAAGTGCCGACTTTGAGTATTAGCCCACAAGTAATCAGTAGGGAGTAATCTCCTGCAACTCCTCTATGTGTCCCCGGCATGATGCGCTGTCATATTCCTGACCCGATTGTCCCGTTCATCTCGTTCAACCCGTCAAGGGAAGGCAGGAAAATGGGCAGGTTCAGGTACGGCACCACGGCGTCGGCGATCGCGCTGGCCGCGTTGGGAGCGCTCGCTGCCGCGGGAGGCACAGCTCACGCGGAAGCGGGCCAGGACACCATCACCATGTACAAGCAGGAGAAGACCCAGTGGTGCTGGGTCGCCTCCGGGCTGACCATCGCCAAGTTCCAGGGCTTCGGCTCCACACAGACGGACTTCTGCAACCGGGCCCAGCCCTACTACGGCTGCAACAACCAGCCCGCCACGCTCGACGACATGGCCAAGGGGTGGAGCAGCCTCGGCATGACCCACACCGGCACCGGGTTGAGCAGCGCGGCCACGTTCAACCAGGTGTACACCGACGTCAAGGCGGCCCGACCGATCGGTGCCCGCATCGGGTGGACGTCGGGGGGCGGCCATATGAACGTCGTCTACGGCTTCGACACGTCGAACAACACGATCGCCGTGACAGACCCGTGGCCGGACACCACCACGTACACATGGTGGAACTACAACGACTACGTGAGCAACAGCTCGTCGAAGTGGACCCATTCCCGCATCGGTATCTCCCGCTAAGGCAGGCGACATGCGCGACACCAGCGGCACCGAAACGTCCAGCAAGCGGGCGGTCTCCCGCTCCTCCCGTCTGTCCCTCGTCATCGCAGTGAGCGCGTCCGCGCTGCTGTCCGTCGTCGGTCCGACGCACGCGGCCGCCGCCAAGGACCCCCTCCCGGCCGACATCCCCGACTACCAGGCCGCCCTCAACGCGGTGAAGTCCGCCGACGTCCTCAACACCGTCTGCCGATTCCTGCGCACTCCGGTGCCCGCTGACGGCGCCGGCGGGCCAGTGCAGACCATCCCCGAAACGGCCGAGCCCCGCCAGGGCCTCCCGGCCTTCACCATCAACGACCCGGTGGCGCGGAACGAGATCACCCCCGGGTTCGTCGCGGGCACCGCGAACCCCCTGCCCACCGAGGCGATCCAGCTGACACAGCTCGTCTCCTCGCTGAGCGCCACCGTCAACGGCCGCAACGCCACCGTCACACTCGCCCCCACCCAGGGCGGCGGCTGGCATCTGGCAGCCGTGAGCGACGGCGACAGCGACGCCGCGTACGCCGGCAAGGCCACCCTGGGCACACTGGTCTTCACCGAGCCGCAAATCCGCGGCTGGTACCAGCTCAAACTCAACACCGTCGAGCCCCTCAACGACCAGGCAAGGCAAGGATTAGGCGGCCAGGCATCGGTGTCACTCAGCGACTACCAGAAACTGGTCAAGGCCCGCTACGCCGACAAACTTCCCGGATCGGAGTACGCCACCAAGGGCTACTCCAGCGGCTACAGTCGCCAGCACGCGCAGGACGACGGCCCGTCCTCCACTCTGCTCCTTGCCAGCGGTTCCAGCGCGGCGCTCGCCCTCGCGGGCGGAGCCGTCGTGCTCCGCCGACGCCGACGCGCCAGCACCCACTGAGTCCAACCCCGCACCGCCACTGCGCTCCGTTCCGACAGCCAGCCGGGACGGAGCGAGTGCCGGTCCGGTTATCGCGCTGTGGGTTGTGTAAGGGCGGGCTCAGCGGCTGGTGGGTGCGTTCCAGTCGACGAGCTGGACGATGACGCCGTTGGGGTCGCGGACCTGGAAGGCGCGTTCGCCCCACTCCTCGTCGGTGAGCGGCATGGTGATCGAGACGCCCTCGGCACGCAGGCGTGCCAGCTCGCCTTCGAGGTCATCGACGGTGAAGGCGAGGATCAGGCCAGTGGCGTGCTCATCGCGCTGGTCGGCGGGCAGGGTGGCGAGGCCCCGCCGCAGGAATATGACGTTCATCCCGATGTCGTCGCGGGTCAGGGAGGCGAAGCCGTCGGCGGCCATGTCCTCGCGGAAGCCGAAGTGCTCGGTGAGAAAGGCGCTGGAGGCGGCGACGTCGTCGACATTGAGCGACACGGCACTGGCGGTGATCTGCACGGGGGCTCCTCAACGTGATGATCGAGCTTACTCTATACGTCGTACAGTGTACTGCGTATAGAGTAAGTGTGCGAGAAGATGCCCACGTGGCGACAGAACGAACCAGCGCCGGCGACCCGGCCCGCACCCTGCAACTGCTGTGGCGCGCGAACACGGACAGCGGCCGACGCGGACCGCGACGGGGACTGAGCATCGATGCCGTGGTGGAAGCGGCGACCGTCATTGCCGACACCGAAGGCCTGGAGGCGCTGACGATGCGCCGGGTGGCCCAAACGCTCGGGGTGGTGCCGATGACGCTCTACACCTACGTGCCCGGCAAGGCCGAGCTGCTCGACCTCATGCTCGATGCCGCCTACGCCGGCATGCCGCGCACCGACACCACCGGACAGCCCTGGCGGGACCGCGTCACCGCGATCGCACAGGAGAACATGGCCCTCTTCGAGCGCCACCCGTGGGCCGCGGCGGTCACCACCGCCCGGCCGCCGCTGGGGCCGGGGCAGATGGCCAAGTACGAGCACGAACTCTCCGTACTCGACGGGCTCGGCCTCGACGACGTCACCATGGACGACTGTCTGAACCATCTCCTGGCCTTCGTACAGGCCAGCGCCCGCGCCGCCGCCGACGCCCGCGCCGCCCGACATGACAGCTCAATGGACGACCAGCAGTGGTGGGAGGCCAACGCGCCCCTTCTCGCCCGGGTCTTCGACGCGGACGCCTACCCCCTCGCCGCCCGCGTCGGAGCTGCGGCCGGCGCGGCACACGGCAGCGCCTACGATCCCGACCACGCCTACGCCTTCGGCTTGCGACGGGTCCTCGACGCCCTCGGCGCCCTCATCGACCCGCACCACAACTGAGCGTGCTGCCTCGTCGGCGGCATGAGGCGGAAGGGCGGGTTCAGGTTCAGCGAGCGGCACGCCGCCGGCGCCCCGGCGGGCGGGTGCCCAGGGCCGCACGGGCGATGTTGCGTGCCATGCCCCCGAAAAGGAAGGTGTGGAAGGGCGCGATGCTCCACCAGTACAGGTGGCCCAGCAGGCCGTGCGGATGGAACAGGGCGCGCTGACGGTACCGGGCCCCTCCGCCGGGCTCCGGATCGGCGCGCAGCTCCAGCCAGGCCAGACCGGGCAGCCGCATCTCGGCGCGCAGCCGCAGCAGGCGTCCGGGCTCGATCTCCTCCACGCGCCAGAAGTCCAGCGAGTCACCCACCCGCAGCCGTTCGGCGTCCCGGCGCCCACGGCGCAGGCCCACGCCGCCGACCAGCCGGTCGAGCCAGCCGCGCACGGCCCAGGCCAGCGGGAAGGAGTACCAGCCGTTCTCGCCGCCGACCCCCTCGATGACCCGCCACAGCGCCGCGGGAGAGGCATCGACGGCCAGCTCCCGTCTGTCGGTGTACAGGCTCCCGCCTGCCCAGTCCGGGTCGGTGGGCAGCGGATCGCTGGGGGCGCCGGGCAGCGCGGCAGACGACCAGCGGGTGGTGACGTCGGCATCGCGCACCCGTCGCAGGGCCAGCTCCAGGGCGGCCTGGAAGGGAAGCGGGGTGCCGGGCGGATCGGGCACGTAACGGGCGATGTCATGCTCGTCGCAGACCACTTCGTGCCGCAGGGATTCGGCCAGTGGCCGGGCCAGCGTACGCGGCACCGGGGTGATCAGGCCGATCCAGTGGCTGGACAGCCGGGGCGTGAGCATGGGGACGCGCACGATGAGACGTCGCGGCAGCCGCGCGACCTCGGCGTAGCGGCGCATCATCTGCTCGTAGGTCATGACATCGGGGCCGCCGATGTCGAAGGCGCGGTTCAGGTCCTCGGGCAGTGTGGCGCTTCCGGTGAGGTAACGCAGGACGTCGCGGACGGCGATGGGTTGGATACGGGTGCCGACCCAACTCGGGGTGACCATGACGGGCAGCCGCTCGGTGAGATAGCGCAGCATCTCGAAGGAGGCCGACCCCGAGCCGATGACGACGGCCGCCCGCAGCACCGCCGAGGGCACCGGCGACTTGAGGAAGATCTCCCCGACCTCGGCACGGGAGCGCAGATGCGGCGAGAGGTCCTCGGGCCGGACCCCGGCCGGGCTCAGACCGCCCAGGTAGACGATCCGCCGCGTGCCCGCGCCCGCGGCCGCGTCCGCGAACGTCCGCGCGCAGTGGCGGTCGGTGTCCTCGAAGTCGCGCCCGGTCCCCAGGCCGTGCACGAGGTAGTACGCGACGTCGACATCCTTGAGTGCCGAGGCCACGGACGCGCGGTCCTTCACATCGCCGCGCACCACGTCGACGTCCCCGATCCAGGGGTAGTCGCGCAATTTCTCCGGTGTACGGGCCAGGCAGCGCACCCGGTGCCCGGCGGCGAGGAGATCCGGCACCAGCCGGCCCCCGATGTACCCGGTCGCTCCCGTCACCAGACAGGTGAGCCCCGCCGTCGGCATGCTTCCCATGAGTGGCTCCCGAACCAGTGGTCAGCCGCTCCCGTGCGGATGTCCCGTACCTCATCCTTCGGCCCGGCAGGCGAAAACGGATGCGGACGGCGGGCGCGTGGCGTACCAGCCACCCGACCGGCCGACACCCGCAGGACAGGTACACCGGCGTACGGGGTCTGACGGGCGGGAACGGAGGGAGCATTCCTCGCCGGGTGCGACCGGCGGGACGGTTCGTGGAGATCCGCTGCCCCGGATCCCGGATCAGCAGGAGGCTCATCACCAGCGGCGGCTATCCCCGAGGCGGCGTCTCCAGTTGAGATGTCGCGCCTCTGACCGTGGGCACGACCAACATTTTCGTGACCGTTCCGTCGTCGCCGACGACATCGCGAACGTGCCGGAAGCCGAGCCGTTCGCACATCGCGAGGCTGGCGGTGTTCTCCGCGCCCACCATGCCCCACGCCTCGGTCAGACCCAGGTTGTCGGCCGCGTGCACCAGCAGCCCGGTGACGACCTCCCTGCCCAGGCCCCGGCCCCAGTGCCCGGGGACGAGTGCGGTGACCAGCTCGTGTCCGGGGACGTTGCCCGTCTTCTTCACCTCGGCGTGGCCGACGTAGAGCCCATCCAGCCACAGGCCCCATACGTCGAACAGCCCCTGCGGGTAGACCTCGTTCAGGATCGACCGGAACAACGTCCGGATCTCAGGTTCGGGCACCAGGTCCTGGCCCATCCACCGGCACACCTCCTCGTCGCGGAGCAGGGTCACGAAGCGGTCCTCGTCCTCGGGCCGGTAGGGGCGAAACCGTAGGCGAGCGGTGTGCAGTTCGGGGGTCATGGGCTGCTCCTGGGTGTCGACTCGATACGTGGGGCGCCAGGCTGTCGTAGCCGTCAGTACTAGGAGGGCCAAGGGGTGGGGGCCAGGGGGTGGGGGAGCCGCCCGGGCGCCCCCACCGTCCGGAACGGTCAGGCCTCGGCGTTCTCCATGCGCTCGCGCAAGCTGCGGGGACGCATGTCGGTCCAGACCTCGTCGACGTAGGAGGTGCACTCGGCCTCGGTGCCCTCCTTACCGACAGGCTGCCACCCTGAGGGGACCTCCACGTCAGACGGCCACAGAGAGTACTGCTCCTCGTCGTTGCGCAGCACCTGGTAGCGGGTGTTCTCGTCCATCTCTTCTCGTCTCCTTGGTTCGTTGGATGCCAGTGGGTGGCGGTTCGGGGTGTGCGGGGCGGCAGGGGTGGGCGGGGCCCGTAGGGGCCGTAGGACGTGTCCGCCGGTCCCGTGAGTCGCCGTGAGGCGTGGGGGTGCGGGGCTCACCTGCCTCCTCGGGCGTGGCGGGCGATGTGGCGCAGTGCCTCGGCGAACTCCTCGGCCACCCGGCGCACCGTCGCGGTGTCGTGCAGGGACGGCCGGTGGTGCCAGGTGAAGGCGAGCCGTCCGTTCTGGACGGCGCCGACCACCTCCAGGGGGTGGGAACCGCCGTCGCGGGGGTCGTGGTCCTGTCCGAAGGAACCGTGCTGGGTGCGGATCAGGCCGCTGCCGGTGGTCTCCGGGTGGGCGTCCCACTGGCCGAGGTAGTTGAACACCACCTGCCCGTGGGCGCTGCCGCCCAGACGCTGGCGGACCTGAGGCGGGCCGAAGGTGCGCAGGGCGCCGAAGCCGATGCCGTTGCCGGGTACGGCGCGCAGCTGGCGGCGTACCTGCTTCACCAGGCCCCGCCAGTCGCGTTGCGGGCCGAACTGATCGGGATCGGTGATCCGCAGGGCGACGGGGTGGACGCTGGTGAACCAGCCGACCGTACGGGACAGGTCCACGCCGTCGAGCAGGTCCTCGCGGCCGTGCCCCTCGAGGTCGAGGCGGACCCGGTCCTGGCCGGTCCAGCGGGCCAGGGCGAGGGCGAGGGCGGCGAGCAGCACGTCGTTGATGCGGGTGCGGTAGGCGGTGGGGGCGGCCCGCAGCAGGGCCTCCGTGTCCTGCTCGTCGAGTTCGACGCCGACCACGGCGGCCGGCGCGCCGTCGGTCCGCGCCGGGACGGGCTCGGCCTGTACCACCTCCTCCCAGTACGGCAGTTCGTGGTCGAGGCCGCCCTGGGCGACATGTGCGGCGAGGGCGCGGGACCAGTCCCGGAAGCTGGTGCCGCGCTCCCCCAGGTCGACGGTCCCGCCCTGGAGAGCCTGCCGGTAGGCGTTCTCCAGGTCGTCGCTGAGGATGCGCCAGGACACAGCGTCCACGACCAGGTGGTGGGCCACCAGCAGCAGGCACGCGGGGCGCTGGGAACCGCCGGTGAACAGGGCAGCCCGCAGCTGTGGGCCTCGGGCCAGGTCGAAGCCGGCGTGCAGCTCGTCCGCCGTCTTCTCCATGGCCGCGTCCGCGTCCTCGGCGGACAGGCCGGACAGGTCGTGCCGCACGAGGATGCCGTAGCCCGCCCGCTCGCGGCCGGCGGGCGGCGGGTTGAACTGGTGCCAGCCGTCGCCGTCGTGCGTGAAGCGCATGCGCAGGGCGTCGTGGTGGTCCAGCAGGGCGTTGAGGGCGGTGTCGAGGGCGTCGGGGTCGGGGGCGCCGTCGAGTTCGAGCAGCGCCGACTGGTTGAAGTGGTGGTGGGCGGCACGTGGGGTGGTGAGGAACCACTCCTGGATGGGGGTGAGGGGGACGTCGCCGGTCACGGGGCCGTCGGCCTGCCGCTGCGGGGCCGCGCGGACGACGTCGGCGAGCGCGCCGAGCGTCTGGTGGGTGAACAGGTCGCGGGTGGCCAGGTGGAGGCCGTCGCGGCGCAGCCGGGAGACGACCTGCATGCTCAGGATGGAGTCGCCGCCCAGGGCGAAGAAGTTGTCGTCGACGCCGATGTCCGCGACGCCCAGGACGTCGGACCATATCCGGGCGACGCGGCGCTCGGTGTCGGTGCGCGGCGGGATGTGTGCCCGTCCGCCGGGCCGGGCGGGCCCGGGGGCGGGCAGGGCCTGGCGATCGAGTTTGCCGTTCGGGGTGAGCGGCAGTTGCCGCAGCGGTACGAAGAGGGAGGGCACCATGTGGGGCGGCAGCAGGCCGCCCAGGTGCGCGCGCAGCTCCTCGACCGGGAAGTGTCCGGCCGCGTCCTCGTCGGCGGCTTGCCGCGGGACCACGTAGGCGACGAGGCGTGCGGGAGCGGTCGTCGCGCTGTCGGTGGGCGATGTCACGTCCGCGCGTACGACGACCACCGCGTCACGCACCAGGGGGCTGCGGCGCAGGGCGCTCTCTATCTCTGCCGGTTCGATGCGGAAGCCGTGCAGTTTGACCTGGTTGTCCACGCGTCCCGCGTAGACGAGTTGACCGTCCGCGCTCCAGCGTGCCAGGTCGCCCGTGCGGTACATGCGCTCTCCCGGCGCCCCGTACGGGTCGGGCAGGAAGCGCTGCGCGGTGAGCCCGGGGCGGCCCAGGTAGCCGCGGGCCAGGCCGGGACCGCAGACGTACAGTTCACCGGTGACGCCGGTCGGCACCGGGCGCAGGGCGGTGTCCAGGACGTACAGGCGGGTTGCGCCCGAGGGGCGGCCGATGGGGGGCGCGGCTGGGCCCGGGGTGAGCGGGTCGGTCCAGCTGGCGACGACGGTGGCCTCGGTCGGACCGTAGGAGTTGATCATCCGGCGGCCGGGGGCCCAGGTCGCGACGAGTTCGGCGGGACAGGCCTCGGCTCCGACGATCAGGGTACGCAGGCCGGGCAGGGCGGAGGCCGTTTCGGGCGCGAGGGTGGCGAGCGCGGCCGGAGGGACGAGGGTGTGGCTGATGCGCCGCTCGGCGAGCACCTGGCTCAACCGTTCCCCGACCAGCGGGCCTTCCTCGTCGGTGACCAGGGTGGCGCCGCTGAGCAGGGCGGTGCACAGCTCCAGGACGGAGGCGTCGAAGCTGGGCGAGGCGAACTGGAGGACACGGTCGCCGGGGCCCGCGGCGTAGCGTTCGGCCGCCGCTGCGGCGAAGGAGGCGAGGCCCCGGTGGGTGACCGCGACTCCCTTGGGGGTGCCGGTGGAGCCGGAGGTGTAGATGACGTAGGCCAGGTGGGCGGGGGTGAGAGGGGCCGTGCGGTCCTCGTCGGTGGGGGCGGTGTCGGGTCCGTCGCCGTTCCAGACCTCGGCCGGGTCGGTGACGGTCCGGTAGGCGCCCGCGTCGCGGATCATGAACTCCCGGCGCTGGCGCGGGTAGTCGGGGTCCACGGGCAGGTAGGCGCCGCCCGCCTTGGCGACGGCGAGCTGGGCCACCACCATCGCGGCCGACCGCGGCAGGGCGAGGGCGACCACCCGCTCGGGCCCGACGCCGTCGCGGACGAGCCGGTGGGCGAAGCGGTTGGCAGCCTGCTCCAGTGCGGCGTAGGTCAGCTCGCGGTCGCCGTCGTCCAGGGCGACCGCGTCGGGCGTCCTGGCCACCTGCCGGGCGAACAGCGCAGGCAGTGTCGCCTCGGGAAGCACAGGGCCGTGGCTGCCCCTGCCCCGCTCCAGCAGCGTGTGGGTTTCCTCGGCCGAGGTCAGGGGCAGGGCGCCGAGGGGGCGTGCCGGGTCCTCGGCGACGCCGGTGAGCAGGATGCCGAGCCCGGCGGCCAGCCGGTCGGCGGTGGCCCGGTCGAACAGGTCGGTGTTGTAGGTGAGCAGGGCGTGCAGGGGACCTTCCGGCGTCTCGGCGAATTCGAGGGTGAGGTCGAACGCCGACTGCCGCGAGTCGGTCTCGACGTCACTGACGTCCAGGCCGGGCAGGTCGAGGTCGGCGGCCGGGGTGTTCTGCAGGACGACCATGGCCTGGAACAGCGGGCTGCGGCTGGTGTCCCGGACCGGCTGCACCTCGTCCACGACCCGCTCGAAGGGCACGTCCTGGTGGGCGAAGGCGTCCAGGACGGTGCGCCGGACGCCGGTCAGGAAGTCGGTGAACGGCAGGCCGTCCTCGATCCGCGAACGCAGCACCAGAGTGTTGACGAAGAACCCGATGAGCCCCTGGGTCTCCGCCCGGTCGCGCCCGGAGGTGACGGTGCCGACGGTGATGTCCCGCTGGCCGGACAGCCGTGCCAGGTATGCCTGTACGGCGGCGACGAGCGTGGTGAACAAGGTGGTACCGTTCGCCCGGGCGAGCCGGGTGAGCCGCTCGGCGATGTCGGCGGGCACGACCAGGCGGGTGCTGGCGCCGTTGCTGGTGCGCACCGCCGGGCGGGGCCGGTCGGTGGGCAGCTCCAGGGGCGCCACGCCGGCCAGGTACTCCTTCCAGTAGGCGAGTTGCTCGTCGGCGTCCGCTGCTCCCGCGGTGCGCTGCCAGTGGGCGTAGTCGGCGTACTGGACGGGCAGGGCGGGCAGTTCGCCGCTCTCGGCGCCGAGAGCGGCTCGGTAGAGGTGGGCGAGGTCGCCGACGAGGACCGAGGTGGACCAGCCGTCGGTGACGATGTGGTGCAGGGTGAGGGCCAGTACGTGCACGTCGTCGGCGAGCCGAACCAGCCGGGTGCGCAGCAGCGGTCCCTCACGCAGGTCGAAGGGGCGCTGGCGTTCCTCGGTGAGCAGGGTGTGCAGGGCGGGTTCGCGCTCCGCGGGCGGCAGCGGCGTCAGGTCGTGGGACGGCAGCGGCACCGGGCGGGCGGGGTGGACGACCTGTATGCCTTGGCCGTCGACGCTGTCGAAGGTGGTGCGCAGCGACTCGTGCCGTGCGACCAGGCCGTTCAGGGCCTGGGTGAGCGCCGCGGTGTCCAGGCGGCCGCGCAGGCGCAGCGCCAGCGCGGTGACGTACTCGCTGCCGCCGGGCGCGAACTCCTCCAGGAACCATAGGCGTTGTTGCGCATACGACATCGGGGTCGCGCCGTCGCGGGCGACGGGGACGATGGCCGCGGCGGCGGGGCGGTGGCGTTCGGCCAGGAGCCCGGCGATCCCGGCCGGGGTGGGACGGGTGAAGACGTCCCGGGGGGTGAGGTCGGCGCCGAAGGCATCGGAGAGGCGGGCGGCGAGCCGGATGCTGAGGATGGAGTCGCCGCCGAGGGCGAAGAAGTCGTCGTGCGCGCCGAGCGGTTCGGTGCCGAGCACCTGGGCGAAGGTCTCGGCGGCCCGGACTTCGGCAGGCGTGCGGGGTTCGGTCCGGCCCCGTTCGCTGACGGCTGCGGGCGCCGGGAGGGCGGCGCGGTCGACCTTGCCGTTGGCGCTCAGCGGCAGGGCCCCGAGCGAGACGACGTCGGTCGGCACGAGGTAGTCGGGCAGGGTACGGCCCGCGAACTCCCGCAGCGTCGACGGGTCCCGTCCGGCCTCGCCGACGACGTAGGCGACCAGGCGTTTGACACCAGGCTGGTCCTCACGGGCCAGCACGGCCACGTCCGCGACGCCGGGGTGGGCGGCCAGGACGGCCTCGACCTCGCCGGGCTCCACCCGGAAGCCGCGGATCTTGACCTGGTCGTCGGCGCGGCCGAGGAACTCCACCGTGCCGTCCGGGCGTCGGCGTGCCAGATCGCCGGTGCGGTACATGCGGGTGCCGGGCGGGCCCGCAGGGTCGGCGAGGAAGCGGGCGGCGGTGTCGCCGGGGCGGCCGAGGTAGCCGCGTGCGACGCCCTCCCCGGCCAGGTACAGCTCGCCCGGGCTGCCCGGGGGGACCGGTCGCAGCCGGGCGTCCAGGACGTGGACGTACATGCTGTCCAGGGGCCGGCCGATGGGCACGGTGTCGGGCACGGCCGCGGGGTCGGTCAGCGCGTGGGACGTGGCGAAGGTGGTGGCCTCGGTGGGGCCGTAGCCGTCGACGACCGCGAGCCCCGGGCAGGCGGCCAGGACGCGACGGACGGCGGCGGACGGGACCACGTCGCCGCCCGTCCACACCTGCCGCAGTCCGGCGAAGCAGTCCGGCGCGTCCTGGGCAAGCAGCCGGAACAGCCCGGCGGTCAGCCACAGCGCGGTCAGCCGCCCGCCACCGGCGAGTCGGCACACCAGAGGCGCGTCGACCGTCCCCTCGGGGGCGACGACGACACCGCCCCCGTTGAGCAGGGGTGCCCACACCTCGAAGGTGGCCGCGTCGAAGGCCACCGGGGAGTGCAGCAGCACCCGGTCGCAGACCCCGTCGGCGAACCGGCTGTCGGTGGCCAGCGCCGCCACGTCGCGGTGGCGTACGGCAACCGGCTTGGGGCGGCCGGTGGAGCCGGAGGTGAACATGATGTAGGCGAGCCGGTCGGGATCGACGGGTGCCGGCGGGTCCCCCTCCTCACCGGTGCGGGCGGCGGCCACGTCGGCGGCGGTGAGCTGGACCGTGGCGCCGGCCAGGGCGAGCAGGGTCCGGCGGCGCTCCTCGGGGGCCCGAGTGTCGACCGGCACATAGACGCCGCCCGCCGCGAGGACGGCGAGCTGGGCGACGACGAGCTCGGTGCAGCGGTCCATCACCAGCGCCACCCGCCCCTCGGGCGTGAGGCCGCCGTCCAGCAGCCGGGCGGCCAGACGCTGGGCCCAGGAGGCGAGTTGATCGTACGTCAGCTCCTGGTCGCCGTCGCGTACGGCGACGGCGTCCGGGGTGCGGCGGGCCTGCTCGGCGAACAGGTCGACAGGGCTGCGCGGCGGTGTCGTACGGGCCGGGAGGCGCCACTGCGCCAGCAGGTCGCGATCGGCTGGGGTCAGCCCGTCCAGAGCGGCTACCTCGCCCTCCAGTCCGTCGGCGAACGCGGTGAGCACCCCGGCGAGCCGCTCCACGGCACGTTCGACGGTGACGGCGTCGAAGAGCGCCGGATCGTAGGCCAGGTCGAAGCCGAGGCGCTCGGCGAGGTGGGCACGCAGGCACCAGGCAAAGGTGGGGGCGTCATCGGCTCGCACCTCGGCGACCCGCACCCCGGTGCGGGCGGTGGCCGACTCGTCGACGGGATAGTTCTCGAAGACCACCATGCTGTCGAACAGCGCCTCCCCGGACCGCACGGCACTCTGGGCCTGGATGCGGGGCAGGGCGAGGTGGTCGAAGCGGCGGGACTCGGTCTGGGCCTCCTGGAGGCCGCGCAGCCAGTCCAGTACTCCCCCACCGGACAGCCTGACCCGGGTGGGCACGGTGTTGATGAACATGCCGATCATGCCCTCCACGCCGGGCAGTTCGGCCGGACGGCCGGAGACCGTGGTGCCGAACACCACGTCCTCGCAGCCGGCTCCCCGGGCCAGCAGCAGCGCCCAGGCGCCCTGGACCAGTGTATTGACGGTCAGCCCGGCACGGGCCGCCTGTTCGCGCAGCCGCCCGGAGACCCGCTCGTCCAGCGCATGACTGACCTGCGCGGTGGCGCGGGCCCGGTGCGCCTCGCCGGGGCCGCGGTCGTAGGGCAGCGGGGTGCGGGCGGTGAACCCGGCGAGCGCCTCGCCCCAGTGGCGTTCGGCGGCCCCCTCGTCCTGCTCGCGGAGCCAGCGTACGAAGTCCGCGAAGGGGCGGCGTGTCACGGGTGCCGGGTCCGGACCGCCGGTGAGCGCCGCGTAGTGTTCGCACACCTCGGTCAGGAGCTGGCCGGTGCTCCAGCCGTCCAGGGCGATGTGGTGGCTGGACCACAGCAGCAGCACGGCATCGCCGGGCAGCGCGGCCAGGGTGAGCCGGGTGAGCGGTGCGGCGGTCAGTTCCATGCCCGCCGCGCGGTCCTGTGCGATCAGCTCCTCCGTGCGCGCCGCGCGCTCGGCGGCACTCACATCGCGCCAGTCCAGGTGGCGCACGGGCAGTTCGACGTGTCGGTGGACGACCTGCACGGGCTGCGGCAGGTCCCGCCAGTGGACGCTGGTGCGCAGCGCCGGGGTGCGGTCCACGACCTGCTGCCAGGCGCGGGCGAACGCCTGCGGATCGGCGACCCCGCGCAGCTGTACCGCGATCCGGTCGAAGTAGGCGCCCTCGGTGTCCATCAGACCGTGGAACAGCATGCCGGACTGGAGCGGGGTGAGCGGCAGGACGTCCTCGACGTGCCGGCCGTCGCCGACCAGCCGGTCGAGGGCCTCCTGCCCCAGAGCGGCGAGCGGGAAGTCGGAGGGGGTACGGCCGCCCGCGCCGGGCAGCGCGCAGTGCTCCACGACGGCCCGCAGGGCCGCGAGCATACGGTCGGCCAGAGCCCGGACGGTGGCCTCGTCGTGGACGGCCGCCGGATAGGTCCAGCCCAGCTCCAGACGCCCGTCCTGGACGACGCCGGTGACGTCCAGGACGTAGGGGCGCGGGGCGTCCGGGTCGGTGTCGCGGCCGGTGGGGGCGAGCACGGCGGTGAAGGGTCCCTCGTCGCTCCCGCCGCCCGCGTCCCACTGGCCGTGGTAGTTGAAGCCGACCTGCGGTCCGGGAGCGTCGGCCAGGGGGCTGTGCGGCAGGAGGTGGCGCAGGGCGCCGTAGCTGAGCCCGCGTACGGGGACGGCACGGAGCTGTTCCTTGACCGACCGCAGGGTGTCACGCCAGTCGGCACGGGGATCGACGCGCAGCGCGAGCGGGAACTCGGCGGTGAACCAGCCGACCGCCCGGGACAGGTCGACGTCGTCGAAGAGGTCCTCTCGGCCGTGTCCTTCCACCCCGACCAGGACCGTGTCGCGCCCGCACCACTCGGCGAGGGTGTGTCCCAGGGCGCTGAGCAGGACGTCGTTGACCTGAGTGCGGTACACCTCGGGCACCCGGCGCAGCAGGGCGTCGGTGGTCTCCGTGTCCAGGGCGACGGTGACCGTGGCCGCGGTGGCGTACGTGTTGGGGCCCGGGCGTCCGGCGGGCAGATCGGCCGGGGCCTGGGCGGTGCGCAGCCAGTGTTCGAGGTCGGAGGCGAAGCCGCCGGAGCGCGTGTGGTCGGCGAGCCGTGCCGCCCAGCGGGCGCTGGAGGTTCCGGCGGGCGGCAGCTCCACGGTCCGCCCGGCCGCGGCGGACCGGTAGGCGTGGGCGAGGTCGGCCGACAGTACGCGCCAGGAGACCCCGTCGACCGCCAGGTGGTGCACGGTGACGACGAGTTGGGCGGGCCGGTCCGGTCCGAGGTCCAGGAGCAGGCAGCGCACGACGCGGCCCTCGGCCGGGTCGAGTCCGCTCTGGGCGCGCTCGGTGAGCCGGTGCGCCCGCGCCTCCGCGGCCGCGTCGTCGAGCCCTGTCAGGTCGTGGCGGCTGAGGACGGCGGCCGGTGCTGCCGGCAAGATCTCCTGCTGCCAGCCGGAACCGGTGTGGACGAAGCGGGTGCGCAGCGCCGGGTGCCGGGCGACGACCGCGTCGACGGCCCGCTCCAGGGCCGCGTCGTCGGTGGCCGCGCGCAGGGCGAAGCGCTGGGTCATGGTGAAGCGCAGCGGGCCGCCCGGCTCTCGCCCCTGCAGGTACCACTGCTGGATGGGGGTGAGCGGAAGGAGGCCGGCGGGCTCCTCGTCGGCGGCGCGGACAGGAGCGGACTCGGCGGCGCTCAGGGCGAGTTCGGCGATGGTCTGGTGCCGGAAGACGTCCTTGGTACTGAGGGCGAGTCCGGCCTGCCGGGCGCGGGAGACGATCTGGATGCTGAGGATGGAGTCGCCGCCGAGGGCGAAGAAGTTGTCGCGGGCGCCGACCCGCTCGACGCCCAGGACGTCGCTCCAGATGGCGGCAAGTGCCTCTTCGGTTCCGGGCCGGGGGGCGACGTAGGGCGTGCCGTTGTCCGGCTGGGCGGGCGGGTCGGGCAGGGCACGGCGGTCGGTCTTGCCGCCCGCCGTGCGGGGCATGCGCTCCAGCGCGACGAAAGCGGCGGGCACCATGTGGTCGGGCAGGACGCGGCGCAGCCGCACCCTCAGGTCGTCCGGCGAGGGCGAGGTGGCGGGGGCGGCCACCACGTAGGCGACCAGCATCACACGTCCGGCGTGTTCGCGGGCGGTGACGGCGGCGTCGGCGATGTCCGGCAGGGCGAGCAGAGCAGCCTCGATCTCGCCGGGTTCGATACGAAAGCCCCGGATCTTGACCTGGTCGTCGGCGCGGCCGAGGAACTCCAGCACTCCAGCCGCGTCCCAGCGGACCCGGTCGCCGGTGCGGTACATCCTCCCTCCCGGCGCGCCGAACGGGTCCGGCAGGAAGCGGGTGGCGGTCAGTCCCGGCCGGTGCAGATAGCCGCGGGCGACCTGGGCGCCGCCCAGGTACAGCTCGCCGGGCGTCCCTGCCGGTACCGGGCGCAGGGCGCCGTCCAGGACGTAGGCGCTCAGTCCGCCGCCGGGCCGGCCGATGACGGGACGCTCGGCGCGGGCGGTGACGGGGCCGCAGACGGAGTCGACGGCACACTCCGTGGGGCCGTACATGTTCAGGACGGTGACGCCGAGTGCGTCGTGCGCCGCGGCCAGGTCACGCCAGAGACCGGCGGGAACGGCCTCGCCGCCCACGAGCAGCAGCCTGGGACGGTGCCGGCCGGGGGTGAGGAGCCCGGCGGCCAGGAGCTCCCGCATGAACGTCGGCGTCACGTTCACCAGGTCCAGGCGGTCGGCGGCCACGCGGGCGCAGAACGCCGCCGGGTCCAGCCGCGTGTCGTCGTCGATCAGGTGGACCTGCTGGCCGAGGGCGAGCAGCAGCGGCCCTTCCCAGGAGGTGTCGAAGGCGAACGACGCGCTGAGCGCCACCCGCAGCCGGGTGCCGTCGGCGGTGTGGGGCGCGACGAGTGCCTCGCGGTGGTCGTGGCAGAGATTGACGAGCTGGCGGTGTTCGACGGCGACGCCCTTGGGTCGGCCGGTGGAACCCGAGGTGTAGACGACATAGGCGGTGTTCTCAGGCCGCAGCGGGCCGGTGCGGTCGGCGTCGGTGGGGTCGTGGGCGGGCAGGTCGCTCTCGGCCGCCGCGCGCAGGGTCTCCTCGGTGAGCAGGGTCCGCGGCCGGGCGTCGTCCAGCAGGAGGCGGACCCGTTCCTCGGGCAGGCGCGGGTCGAGGAAGAGGAACGCGGCGCCCGCCTTGACGACCGCCAGCAGCGCCACCAGCACGGCGGAGGTCCGTGGCAGGCGTACGGCGACCACGCTCTCGGGTCCGGCGCCCTCGGCGATGAGATGGTGGGCGAGCCGGTTGGCGCGCTCGTTGAGGGTGGCGAAGTCCAGGGTGGTGTCGGGCGCGACCAGTGCGGTCAGGTGCGGCGTGCGGGCGGCCTGCGCCTCGAACAGGGCGGGGAAGGTGGTGGCGGGCGGGGGCAGCGTCCGGCCCTGGCCGAGCCGCAGGAGCCGCTGGCGCTCGCTCCCCGTCATCAGTGCCAGCGCGCCCACCGCGCGCTCCGGATCGTCGGCGACGGCCTCCAGCAGGATCCGCAGCCGCTCGGCCAGGAGCTCGACGGTGGAGCGGTCGAACAGGCCGGTGCTGTACTCCAGATGGCCGGTGAGACCTTCGCCGTGCTCGACGAAATCGAAGGCGAGGTCGAAGGTGGCATGCCGGACCGGCGGGGTCAGCGCCGTCACCTCCAGTCCGGGCAGCGCCGGTGCCTGGGTCCCCAGGTTGTGCAGCGCGACCATCACCTGGAACAGCGGCGTGCGGCTGGTGTCGCGCTCGGGCTGGACGGCGTCCACGACCCGCTCGAAGGGCACCTCCTGGTGAGCCACGGCCTCCAGTACGGTGGTGCGCACCTCGCTCAGCAGGTCGCGGAAGGGCAGCTCCGGGCGGACCCGGGCCCGCAGGACCAGCGTGTTGACGAACATGCCGACCACATCGTGGAGGTCGGGGTTCTCCCGCCCGGCGGTGATCGTGCCGACCGTGACGTCCTGCTGGCCGGTCCAGCGTGCCAGCAGGACCTGGCAGGCGGTCAGCAATGTGGTGAACAGCGTGGCGTCGGCCTCCCGGCCCCGGGCGCGCAGTCGGTCAGTGAGCGTGGCGGGAAGGGTGAAGGTGACCAGTGCGCCGTCGCGGGTACGGACGGCGGGGCGCGGCCGGTCGGTGGGCAGGTGCAGCGGGGCCACGCCGTCCAGCGCGCGCCGCCAGTGGGCGAGGTCCGCCTCGGCCTGGGCGGTACGGGTGCGCTGCCAGGCGGCGTAGTCGGCGTAGCGCACCGGCAGCGCGGGAAGGGCGGGTGGGCGCCGCTCGACGGCCGCGGCGTACAGCTCGCCGAGGTCGCGGCCGAGGACGCCCATGGACCAGCCGTCGGTGACGATGTGGTGCACGGCCAGCACCAGGACGTGTTCCTCGCCGCCTCGGCCGGCCAGCCGGGCCAGCTGGGCCCGTAGCAGCGGGCCGGTGGCGAGGTCGAACGGCTGGGCGGCCTCGCGCGCCACCAGGGCGTCCAGTGCGGCGGTGTCCGGGCAGTCCTGGGTGCGCAGGTCGACGGGGGTGGCCGGGTGGACGACCTGTCGTGCCTGGCCGTCGTGTTCGGCGAACGTGGTGCGCAAGGACTCGTGACGGGCCACCAGGCCGTCCAGGGCCGTGCGCAGGGCTGCCTCGTCCAGGTGCCCGTTCAGGCGCAGGACGGACAGGGTGGTGTACTCGGTACTGCCCGGCTCGAAGCGGTCGAGGAACCACAGCCGCTGCTGGGCGTGGGAGAGCGGCACCGGGCCGCCGGGGTCGGCCGGTGGGATCGTGGCGGGAGCATCCGGTGCCTCGCGCGGGTCGCCGAGGGCGGCCGCGAGAGCGGACAGGGTCGCATGGGTGAACAGCATCCGCGGCGAGATGTCGGCGCCGAAGGCCGTGCGCAGCCGGGAGACGACGCGCACGGCGAGGATGGAGTCGCCGCCCAGGGCGAAGAAGTCGTCATCGGCGCCGATCTCCGCGGCGTCGAGGACGTCCGCCCAGGCAGCGGCGACGAGCCGTTCGGCGGGGGTGCGCGGTTGACGGCGCTCGCCGTCGCCGGCGAAGCCCTCGGGGCCGGGCGTCGGCAGGGCTCGCCGGTCCAGCTTGCCATTGGGGGTGAGCGGCAGCTCCGCCATCGGCACATAGGCGGCGGGCACCATGTGCGCGGGCAGTGACCGCTGGAGGTGGGAGCGCAGCTCCGCGGCCGTCGGCGTGCCCGCGCCGGTACCGACGACATGGGCGACCAGCCGACGGGTGCCGCCGGCGTCCTCGTACACGCCGACGGCCGCCTCGGCGACTTGGGGATGGCCGTGCAGGGCGGCCTCGATCTCGCCCGGCTCGATGCGGTAGCCGCGGATCTTCACCTGCTGGTCGGCGCGGCCCAGGTACTCCAGGGTGCCGTCGGCCCGTCGGCGGGCGCGGTCCCCGGTGCGGTACATACGGGTGCCCGGGCGGCCGAAGGGGTCGGCGAGGAAGCGTGTCGCGGTCAGGCCCGGCCGGTTGAGGTAGCCGCGTGCCAGGCCCTCACCGGCGACGTAGAGTTCGCCGATCGCCCCGGCAGGCGCGAGGTTCAGCGCGTCATCCAGAACGTAGGTCCGCAGGTCGGGGATGGGGGTGCCGATGGGGCTCGCCGCACCGCCCCCCGCCGTTGCCCGGTCGAGTGCGGCGTAGGTGACGTGCACGGTGGTCTCGGTGATGCCGTACATGTTCACCAGGCGCGGCGCGGTGTCGGGGTGGCGCCGGTACCACGCGCCGAGCCGGGACACGTCGAGGGCCTCACCGCCGAAGACGACCGTGCGCAGTGCCAGCCGGGCGCTCACGTCGGGGTGCTCGGCGTCGGCGCGGATCAGCGGATAGAACGCGGAGGGCGTCTGGTTGAGGACGGTGACCCGCTCGTCGGCGAGCAGGCGCAGGAAGTCCTCCGGGGAGCGGGCGGTGTCGTCGGGGACGACGACGAGCCGGCCGCCGTGCAGGAGCGGGCCCCACAGCTCCCAGACGGAGAAGTCGAAGGCGTAGGAGTGGAACAGGGTCCACACGTCGGTGTGGTCGAAGCCGAACCGGTCCCGGGTGCGGCTGAAGAGGCGGACCACGTTGGCGTGCGGCACGACGACGCCCTTGGGGCGGCCGGTGGAGCCGGAGGTGTAGATGGCGTAGGCGGGGCTCTCGGCCTCCGGGCGGTGGCCGGGTGCGGCCGGGCCGTCGGCGGGACGCCGATCCAGGTCGGCGCGGACTTGGGGGTCGTCCAGGCGCAGCACGGGCACGGCGGTGTCCGCGGCCGCCGGCGCGGTGGTGACGAGGACGACGGGGGCGGCGTCGGCGAGGAGACCGGCGACGCGTTCGGCGGGCAGGGCGGGGTCGATGGGCAGATAGGCGGCGCCGGTCTTGAGGACGGCGAGGACGGCGACGACCAGGTCGGTGGAGCGGGGCAGGGCGAGGGCCACGTACCGCTCGGGCCGGGCGCCGAGTGCGGCGAGGCGGTGGGCCAGCCGGGCGGCGCGGGCGTCCAGGGCGGCGTAGTCGACGTGTTCGGCGCCGCAGGTCACGGCGATGGCGTGCGGAGTGCGGGCGGCCTGTGCCTCGAAGAGGTCCACCAGGGTCTCAGCCGGGCGCTCCCCTTCGATGCCGTTGGCCTCGGCGAGGATGCGGCGTCGTTCCTCGGGGGTGGTCCGGGCGAGTGTGGCCACGGGGCGCTCGGGGTCCTCGGCCAGCTCGGTGAGGAGCCGGCTCAGCCGTGCGGCCAGGTCGGCGGCGGTGGTCGCGTCGAACAGTTCGGGGTCGTAGGCGAGGTCAAAGCCGAACCGCTCGCCTTGGTAGGCGCGGAGCACGAGGGCGTAGTTGGTGGCGTCGCGGGAGGAGACGTCGGCGAGCCGCACCCCGGAGGTGGCCGTGTTCGCGGTGTCGAAGGGGTAGTTCTCGAAGGCGACGATGCTGTCGAAGAGGGCGCTGCCGGACGGCACGTCGCTGACGGCGGTCAGCTCGGCCAGCGAGACGGCGGCGTGGCGGCGCGCCTCGGCCTGCGCCGTCTGGAGGTCGCGCAGCCAGGCGGCGGCGCTGCGGCCGCTCTCCACGCGGACCCGGGTGGGCAGGGTGTTGATGAACATGCCGACCATGTCCTCGGCGCCCGGCAGGTCGTCGGGACGGCCGGAGACGGTAGTGCCGAAGAGCACGTCCGGCTCGGCGGCGTAGCGGGACAGCAGCAGCGCCCAGGCGCCCTGCACCATGGTGCCGAGGGTGAGTCCGGCGGTGCGGGCGGTGCGGACGAGCCGCGCGGAGACCTCGTCGGACAGAGCGGTGGTGTGCACGGCGGCGGAGCGTGCCTCGTGCCCGGCGGGGCGGGGCCGGTCGGCGGGCAGCGGCGTCGGGGTGGCGAAGCCCTCCAGGACGCCGCGCCAGTGGGCGCGGGCGGCGTCGGAGTCCTGCCCGGCGAGCCAGCGGACGTAGTCACCGAAGGGCCGGCGCACGGGCGGTGCCGGTTCGGCGCCGGCGGTCAGGGCCGCGTACTCGGCGATGACCTCGGTCAGGACCTGGCCGAGGCTCCAGCCGTCGAGGAGCAGGTGGTGGGAGGTCCACAGCAGGTGCAGGCGGGCGTCGGGCAGCCGGACGAGGGTGAGCCGCATCAGGGGCGCGGTGGCCAGGTCGAGGCCGCGGGCGAGGTCGTCGGCGCGCAGCCGCTCCAGGCGGGCCGCCCTCTCCCCGGCGTCCAGGCCGCGCCAGTCGAGTGTCTCGACGGGCACCTTGACGTGCCGGTGCACGATCTGGAGCGGGACGGGCACGTCCTGCCAGACCACGGAGGTGCGCAGGGCCGGGGTGCGGTCGGTGACGCGCTGCCACGCGGTGGCGAACGCGTCGGGGTCGCCGACGCCTTCGAGGAGCAGGGCGGCCTGGTCGAGGTAGACGTCGTCCGCGCCGCCGACCAGCCGGTGGAAGAGCATGCCCTCCTGGAGCGGGGTGAGGGGCAGCAGGTCCTCCACCGTCCTGCCGTCGCCGGCGAGCCGGTCCACCGCCGCCTGGTCGAGACGGGCGAGGGGGAAGTCGGAGGGAGTGCGGCCGCCCGCGTCCGGGCGGGCGCAGTGTTCGGTCACGGCGGTCAGCGCCCGCAGCATGGCGTCGGCGAGGCCGCGGACGGTGGACTCGCGGTGTACCTGGTCGCTGTAGTGCCAGGTGATCTCCAGGGCGCCGTCGCTCACCACGGCCGACACGTCGAGGAGGTGGTCGATCGGCTCGTCGCCGCCGATGTCTCCGGGGGGCACGTCGGCGATGGGCTCGAAGTCGCCACCCGCGGACGGCGTCCACTGTCCGTGGTAGTTGAAGGACACCTGAGGGAGCGGGAGTTCGCGCAGCGCCCGGGCGGCGGGCGCGGGGGAACCCAGACGGGCCAGCGCCTCATGGCTCAGTCCCCGCCGGGGTACGGCCCGCAGGCGTTCCTTGACGGACTTCAAGGTGGCGGCCCAGTCGGGGGCGGCCGCCGGGCCCGCCGGGGTGAGGGTGACGGGGTACTGGCTGGTGAACCAGCCCACCGTGCGTGACAGATCGGCGCCCTCGACGAGGTGTTCCTCGCGGCCGTGGCCCTCCAGCGCGACGGTGACGTGCGGGGCGTCCGCCCAGTCGGCGAGGGTGCGGCCGAGCGCGCTCAGCAGCACGTCGTTGATCTGCGTGCGGTAGACGCCGGGAACGCGGCGCAGCAGCGCCTCGGTGGTGGCGGCGTCCAGCCGGGTGCGTACGGTACGCACGGAGTCGGCCAGCGGGATGCCGGGCAGGTCGACCGGGAGCGGGGTGCGTGGGCGGGTGGCCTCGGCGGTCCAGTAGGACAGGTCGTCGTCGAGTTCGCCGTCGCGGACCCGTGCGGCGAGACCGCGCGCCCAGGCGGCGAACGGGGTGTGCTCGGGCTCCAGACGGATCTCCTCGCCAGCGGCGGCCTGCCGGTAGGCCTGCTCCAGGTCGGCGAGCAGGACGCGCCAGGAGACGCTGTCGACCGCGAGGTGATGGGCAGTCAGGAACAGGCGCGGGCGGGCGCCTTGCTCCGCCGGGAGCAGGACGGCGCGCAGCAGGGTGCCGGTGGCGGGGTCGATCGCGGCGCGGGCGGCTTCGGCGGCCCCGGCCAGGTCAGCCCCGTCGTGGCGGACGAGGTGGCCGGTGGCGGAACCGGCGCCGGGGTGCTGTCGCCAGGTGTCCCCCTCGTGGACGAAACGGGACCGCAGCGCGGGGTGGTGGGCGACGACCTCGTCCAGGGCGCGGGCGAGCGCCGTCTCGTCCAGGGCGTGCGGCAGGTCCAGGAGCATCGACATGGTGAAGCGGCGCAGCGGACCGTGGGCGGCGAAGAACCACTCCTGGACGGGGGTGAGCGGGCCGGGGCCCGTCGGCTGCGGGCCAGGCGCGGCCGGGGCGGACCGGGATACGGCAGCGGCGGCGAGGTCGGCGACCGTCTGGTGGCGGAAGACGTCCTGCGAGGACAGGTGCAGTCCGGCGGCGCGGGCGCGGGAGACGGCCTGAATGCTCAGGATCGAGTCGCCGCCCAGCTCGAAGAAGTTGTCGGTGACACCCACCCTGCGTATCCCGAGCACCTCGGCCCATATTCCGGCGAGGGTCTCCTCCTGCGAGGTACGCGGGGCGACGAACTCCCGTGTGGCGTCGCCGCCTTCGAGGTCCGGGGCGGGCAGGGCCCGGCGGTCGAGCTTGCCGCTGACGGTGAGCGGGAGCGCGTCCAGCACCGTGAAGGAGGACGGCACCATGTGGTCGGGCAGCACCCGGCGCAGCGCCGCGCGCAGACTGCCCGCGTCCGGCTCGGACGCGCCGGGGGCGGGGACGGTGTAGGCGGCCAGCCGCAGGTGGCCGTGGGCGTCCGGCACCGCGACGACCGCGGCGGCCGCGATCCCCGGCAGGTCGAGCAGCGCGGCCTCGACCTCCCCGGGTTCGATGCGGTGACCGCGTACCTTCACCTGGTCGTCGGCACGGCCGAGGTAGTCCAGCCGCCCGTCCGCGGTCCAGCGGGCCAGGTCGCCGGTACGGTACATCCGGGTGCCGGGCGGGCCGTAGGGGTCGGGCAGGAAGCGGGCGGCGGTCAGGCCGGGGCGGCGGACGTACCCCCGGGCGAGCTGCTCGCCCGCCAGGTACAGCTCACCGCCGACGCCCGGCGGCACGGGCTGGAGACGGTCGTCCAGGACGTAGGCACGGGTGTTGGGCAGCGGGCGGCCCACCAGCGGCCGGCCGGCGCCGTCGATCCGGCACGACAGCGCGTCGACCGTGCACTCGGTGGGGCCGTAGAAGTTGTACGCGGCCACGTCAGGGTGGGCACCCAGCTCGCGCCAGAGGGCGGGTCCGAGCGCCTCGCCGCCGAGCATGAGGATCCGGGGGCGGTGGCGCGGGTCGGTGAGCAGTCCGGCGGGCAGCAGTTGGCGCAGGTACGAGGGGGTGAGGTCGAGGAAGTCGACGCGGTGGGCGACGACGTACTCCACCAGCGCGGCCGGGTCCATCCGGGTGGACTCGTCGACCAGGTGCAGCGGGTGGCCGTCGGCGAGGAGCAGAACGCCTTCGAGGGAGGTGTCGAAGGAGAAGGAGGCGGTGAGCGCGACCCGCAGCGGTCCGCCGCCCGCCTCGGCGACGAACCCGGCGCGGTGGGCGGCGAGCAGATGGGCGGCGGCCCGGTGGGACACGCTGACGCCCTTGGGGCGGCCGGTGGAGCCGGAGGTGTGGATGACGTAGGCGGGGTGCAGCGGGTCGAGGGGGGCGAGCCGGTCGGAGTCGGTGGGGTTGGTGTCCGGCAGGCCTTCGGGCACGGCGGCGACCGCCGCCGCGTCCAGGACGAGGGCCGGACGGGCGTCGCCGAGCAGGAAGCGGACGCGTTCCTCCGGCAGGCCTGGATCCAGCGGCAGGTAGCCCGCGCCGGACTTCCACACGGCGAGGATGGCCACGATCATGTCGGCGGTGCGCGGCAGCCGCAGCGCGACGAGCCGTTCGGGGCCGGCGCCCAGGGCGATGAGGTGGTGGGCGAGCCGGTTGGCGCGGGCGTTGAGCGCGCCGTAGGCGAGCCGTTCCTCCCCCGCCACCAGGGCGAGGGCGTCAGGGGTGCGGGCCGCGCGGTCCTCGAAGAGGTGCGGGTGCAGCTCGCCGGCGACGGGCAGGGCGGTGGCGTTCCAGTCGCGGGTGACCTGCCGTGCCTGCGCCGCCGACAGCAGCGGCAGGGTGCCGAGCGGCCGGTCGGGGGCATCGGTCGCCGCGGCCAGCAGGTGCAGGAACTGGTCGGCCATGCGGCGGGCGGTGTCCGGATCGATCAGGTCGGTGCGGTACTCCAGCAGTCCGGTCAGGGCATCGCCGTCGGGGACGAACTCGATGCTGAGGTCGAAGGTGGCCGCCTGACGGGGCACGGACACAGGGGTGAGCGCCAGCTCATGAGAGGCGGTCGTGGCCGTGGGCGGATCGGGGTGGAGCAGCACCATCACGTCGAACAGCGGGTTGCGGCCCGCCTCGCGAGGCGTGCCCACCGCTTCGACGATCCGCTCGAAGGGAGCGTCGCCGTGCGCGAAGGCGTCGTTGACGGTCTCGGCGGTGCGGGCCAGCAGGTCCCGGAAGGATCTGTCCGGCGCCACCGGCGTGCGCAGCACCACGGTGTTCGCGAAGAAGCCGACAGCGCGCTCCAGGTCGGTGCGCGTGCGGCCCGGGGTCAGCGAGCCGACGGTGCTCTCGTCCTGCCCGGACCAGCGGGCCAGGAGCGCCTGGGCGGCGGCGACCAGGGCGGTGTGGAGGGTGGTGTGCTGCTGTCCGGCGAGTGCGCGCAGCGTACGGGTCAAAGGGGCGGGAACGGTGAAGGAGTGGACGGCGCCCGCCCCGGCCTCCTCGCCGCGCCGGGGGCGGTCCAGCGGGAGTGCGGGGGCGATCGCGCCTGCCAGCCGCTCCTTCCAGTGGGCCAGGTGGCGCCGCAGCCGCTCCCCGGAGAGCTGCTCGCGCTGCCAGACGGCGAAGTCCGGGTACTGGGCCGGCACCGGAGGCAGCTCCGGCGCGTTCCCCCGGGCCAGCGCCGCGTAGGCGGCGCTCAGTTCGTCGAGGACGATGCCCATCGACCAGCCGTCGATGATGATGTGATGCGCCGTCAGCAGCAGGACGTGCGTGTCGGACGCTTCCCGCAGAAGTAACGCCCGCAGCAGAGGACCCGCCTGAAGGTCGAAGGGGGCGGAGTACGCGTCGAGAAGAGCCGCCTCCACCTCCCCGGCCGGAACGTCCCGGACCGGCAGCGGCACCGGGGCGGCCGGGTGCACGCGCTGCACGGGGCGGCCGTCGGTCTCCTCGAAGGTGGTGCGCAGCGCCTCGTGCCGCTCCACGACCACGGCCAGAGCGCTTTGCAGAGCGGCCCGGTCCAGGGGACCCGTGAGGCGGACCGCGACCGCGCTGTTGTAGCGGGCGTCACCGGGCCGCAGCCGGTCGAGGAACCACAGCCGCTGCTGGGCGAAGGAGAGGGGCAGCGGCCGGTCGCGGTCGGCGCGCGGGAGACCGCTGGGCGCGGCGCGTCCTGCCAGCCGCTGGCGCAGGGCTTCCCGCAGGTCGTCGGGCAGGGCCGCGGCGCGCTCGCGCCGGGAAGGCTTCGAAGACGTCATCGTCGGGTCCTCACCGTTCGTCGTGGTCGGGGCCGCCCTGGGCGGCGTCTTCGAGTTGGCTGAGCACGTGGTCCTCCACCAGTTCCGCCAGGGCGGCGACGGTGCGCGAGACCAGCACGTCGCGCGGGGTGAGGTCCACCCCGAACAGGTCGTTGGTGCGGGAGGCGATGAGCAGGGCGCGTATCGAGTCGCCGCCGAGCAGGAAGTAGTCGTCCTCGACGCCCACGGTCGTGCCGAGGGCCTCCTCCCACAGACCGGCCACCGCCTCCTCGACGGGGGTGCGGGGCGCCACGTGCGCGGACGGCGGTGCGGCGGCGGGGGCCGGCGCGGGCAGGGCGGCCCGGTCGGTCTTGCCGTTCTCAGTGACGGGAAAGCGGTCCAGGCAGACGAAGGCCGTCGGCACCATGTAGCCGGGCAGCGACCGCGCGGTGAGGGCGCGCAGTTCCGTCTCCGCCACGGGCGCGGCTCCGGGCGCCGTGAGCAGGTGGGCGACGAGCCGGGGCAGGCCCGGTTCGTCCTCGCGGACGCTCACCACCGCGTCCAGGACGTCCGGGTGGCGCGTGAGAACGGTCTCGACCTCGCCTGCCTCGATGCGGTGGCCACGCAGCTTGAGCTGGTGGTCGGTGCGGCCCAGGTAGTGCAGTTCGCCCCGGCGGTCGCGGCGCACGAGGTCGCCGGTGCGGTACATGCGGGTGCCGGGCGGCCCGTAGGGGTCGGCGGTGAAACGGGCGGCGGTCAGGCCGGGCCGGCCGAGGTAGCCGCGCGCCAGAGCCGGTCCGCTGAGCCAGAGTTCGCCAGGTACCCCGTCGGGAACCGGCCGCAGCCGGGCGTCGAGGACGTAGGCGCCGGTGGCGGGCAGCGGGCGGCCGATCGGCGGGGCGGCTCCGTCCGGGCACAGGGGCGCGGACCAGGTGGCCACGACGGTGGCCTCGGTGGGGCCATAGGAGTTGACCATGCGGTGGTGCGGGGCCCAGCGGGCGACCAGGTCGGCGCCGCACGTGTCGGCGCCCACGATCAGCGTCTTCAGGTCCGTGAGGGTGCCGGGCGTGCCGGACGGCAGGGTGGCGAGCGCGGCCGGGGGCAGCAGGGTGTGGGTGATGCGCTCGGCGCGCAGGACCTGGGCCAGGGCCTCGCCGAGCAGCGGCCCGGGTTCGGGCACCACCAGACGGGCGCCGTGCGGCAGGGACGCGCACAGCTCCAGCACCGAGGCGTCGAAGCTGGGTGTGGCGAAGGCCAGCACCCGGTCCCCCTCGCCCACCTGGTAGTGGGCGGCCTCGGCGGCGGCGAACGCGGCGATCCCGCGCTGGGTGACGACGACACCCTTGGGGGTTCCGGTGGAGCCGGAGGTGTAGATGACGTAGGCGGGGTCGTCCAGATCGAGCGGGCGGCTGCGGTCGGCGTCGGTGGGCCGGTGGCCGGGACCGTCGTCGGCCGGGTCGGCCAGCAGCGCGGCGACCTCCTTGGCGTCCAGGGTGAGCACGGGGGCGGCGTCGCGCAGCATGAGCGTGATCCGCTCGTCCGGGTAGGCGGGGTCCACCGGCAGGAAGGCGGCGCCCGTCTTGGCCACGGCGAGCTGGGCCAGCACCATGTCGAGCGAGCGGGGCAGCAGCAGCGCCACGAGGTCGCCGGGCCCGGCGCCCCGGGCGATCAGCCGGTGGGCGAGGCGGTTGGCGCGCGTCTCCGCCTCGGCGAAGGTCAGCAGCCGGCCGGGATCGCTGAGCGCGGGATCCCCAGGCCACCGATCCACGGCCGCCTCGATCAGGGCGGGCAGGGTCGCCGGGGGTACCGGGTCCGCCGCCGGGCGCACCGGTCCGCCCAGGAGCCGGGCGCGCTCCCGTGGCGGCAGCGTGTCCAGGTGGTCCAGGCGGGTGGTGCCGTCAGTGGCGGCCAGCGCGTCCAGGGTGTGCAGCAGCTGGGCGGCGAGGGAGCGTGCGGTGTCCGCGTCGAAGTGGCGCGGGTCGTAGCCGAGTTCGACGGCGAGCCGGTCCCCGGGCGAGACGACCACGGTGAGCGGGTAGTTGGTGGCTTCGCGGGCGTCCAGGTCTCGCAGGGTCAGACCGTGCGCACCGGCAGTGGCGTCCCCGACCGGATAGTTTTCGAACACCACCAGGCTGTCGAACATCGCCGAGCCGGGCGGCAGTTGGGTGAGGGCGTGCAGCTCGTTGAGGGGTATGTGGTCGAAGCGGCGGTCCTCCGCGCGCGCCTCCTGCAGGGCGCGCAGCCAGGGGGCGATGCCGGCGTCGCCATCGATACGGGTGCGGGCGGGCAGGGTGGTGATGAACAGGCCGGTGATGGTGTCCGCGCCGGGCAGGTCGGAGGGGCGGCCCGAGACGGTGGTGCCGAAGCAGACGTCCGGTGTGCCGCTCCAGCGGGACAGCAGCAGGGCCCACGCGCCTTGGACGAGGGTGTTGAGGGTGAGCCGGTGGCGGCGGGCGAATTCCTGCAAAGCCGCCGTCCGTCGGGCGTCGAGCCGTTCGGACAGCCAGGTGTCGCAGCGGGCGGTGGTCTCGGGAGCGGGCCTGCGGTCGTAGGGCAGCGGGGTCGGGGCGGCCAGGTCGGCCAGGGCACCGCGCCAGTGGTCCCGGGCGCCGGCGGTGTCGCGGCGGGCGAGGTGGGCGGCGTAGTCGGCGAACGGACGGCGTTCGGGCAGGCGGGGCTGCTCCCCGCGGGCGAGCGCCGCGTGGGCGGCCAGCACGTCACCCAGGACGTGGAAGACACTCCAGCCGTCCAGCAGGACGTGGTGGAACGTCCACACCACGCGTATCGTGTCGTCGCCCAGCCGGACCAGGGCCAGGCGCAGCAGCGGCGGCCGGTCGAGCGCGATACCTCGAGCCTGCTCCTCCCTCAAGAGTTCTTCCAGGGCGGCCGGGCGGCGTTCCTCGGGCAGGGCGCTCCAGTCGTGCCGGGTGACCGGCACGACCGCGCGGCGGTGGACGCTCTGCAGCGGTACGGGGACGCCGGCGAGGACGACAGCGGTGCGCAGGACCGGGGTGTGGTCGACGACGTGCTGCCATGCCGCGGCGAGCAGGTCCGTGTCGTTGGCCCCGTCCACGACGAAGGTGATCTGCTCGACGTACAGACCGTGGGCGGCCTCGTCCATGCCGTGCACGACCATGCCGGTCTGCGTGGGGGTGAGCGGGTACACGTCCTCCACGTCCCGGCCACTGCCGGCGACGCGGTCGACGCCCGCCTGGTCGAGCGGAGCGAGCGGGAAGTCGGAGGGGGTGCGCCCGCCCGCACCCGGCTCGGCGCAGTGCTCCACCAGGGCTCGCAGCTCCTGCGCCAGCTCGCCGGCGAGCCGTTCGACGGTCTCGCGGCGGTGCAGGTCCCGTGAGTACGACCAAGCGAACTCCAGCCTGCCCTCGCTCACCCGCCCCAGCACGTCGAGGAGGCTCGGCCGGCCGGCCGAGCGGTCCATGCCGCCGGTGAGGCCGCCACGGGGGGCGCGCAGCAGCCCGCCGGACGGCATCCGCCCGTCCTGGCGGCCCAGGTAGTTGAAGGTGACCTCCGGCAGGTCCGGCAGGTCGCGCCCGGCTGTCGGGTGCAGGTGGCGCAGGGCCCCGTAGCCGATCCCGCCCCTCGGCACGGCCCGCAGGCTCTCCTTGACGGCCTTGAGCACGCTGCCCGTGCCGGCACCCTGTGGCACGTCCAGGAGGACCGGGTACAGGCTGGTGAACCAGCCGACGGTACGGGAGAGGTCGGCGTCGGCGAAGAGGTCCTCGCGTCCGTGCCCCTCCACGGCCACGGCCACCCGGTCGCGCCCGCTCCAGCGGGCCAGCACCCGCCCCAGGGCGTACAGGAGCACGTCGTTGACGCGGGTGCGGTAGACGTCCGGGACGTCCTGGAGCAGCCGCCGGGTGTCCTCGGCGTCGAGGCCCGCGAACACGGTCTCCTCCTGCTCGGCGGTGTTGGCTCCGCCCGGGTGGTCCACCGGTAGCGGGTCCGCGACGCGCTGGGAGCGCCAGTGCGCCGCCTCGTCGTCGAAGCCGCCCGCCGCCGTGTGCGCGCGCAGCCGCTGCGCCCAGGCTTGGAAGGAAGTGCTCTTGGGCGTGGGGTGGGGGTCTTCTCCGGCGCGCAGCGCAGCGTAGGCGACGTCGAGGTCCTCCAGGATCAGCCGCCAGGACACCGCGTCCACGACCAGGTGGTGGGCCGCGAGCAGCAGTACCGGCCGGTCTCCTGCCCCGCCCCGGTACAGCGCGGCCCGCAGGAGCGGCCCGTTCGCCAGGTCGAAGCCGTGGGCCAGCCGGTCGGCGGCGCCGGGGGCGTAGGGCTGGTCGTGGACCTCCAGGTACGGGGCCTCGCCGGGCGGGGTGCCGTATTGCCGCCACGCCCCGTCCGGGCCCTGGTCGAAGCGCATCCGCAGCGCGTCGTGCCGTTCCAGGACGGCGGCCAAGGCGGACCGCAGCAGTGACGTGTCGATGCCGTCCGCCAGTTCGTACGCGACGGCCTGGCTGAAGTGGGACGGGTCGCCGGGAAGGGTGTCCAGCAGCCAGTGCTGCACCGGGGTGAGCGGGCTCTCCCCCACCACCGGGCCCTGTTCGGCGACGACCGCCGAGGCGGGCACCTCCTGGGCGGCGCCGGCGAGTTCGGCGAGAGTCTGGTGGGTGAACAGGTGGCGCGGGGTCAGGGCGAGTCCGGCCCGGCGAGCGGCGGAGACGATCTGGATGCCGAGGACCGAGTCGCCGCCGAGCATGAAGTAGTTGTCGTCGGCGCCGACTTCGGGCAGGCCGAGCACCTCGCACCAGATGGCCGCGAGGGTTTGCTCGGCCGCGGTGGCGGGCGGTCGGCCGGGGCTCGCGCCGGTGGTCCACTCCGGGTCGGGCAGGGCCCGGCGGTCGAGCTTGCCGGTGGCCCCGAGCGGGAGCCGGTCCAGGGGCACCACCAGGGCGGGCACCAGGTGGTCGGGGAGGGTGCCGGCGAGGAAGGCACGCAGCTCCGCCGGGTCCCACGCGCCGTCCCCGGCGGGGACCGCGTAGCCGATCAGACGGCGGTGGCCGTCGTGTTCGACCACGCGGGCCGCGGCGGCGGCCACGGCCGGGTGGCGGGTCAGGGCCGCTTCGACCTCGCCGAGTTCGATACGGAAGCCGCGCACCTTGACCTGGTCGTCAGCCCGGCCCAGGTAGACGATGTCGCCGTCGGCGGTCCAGCGGGCCCGGTCGCCGGTGCGGTACATGCGCCCCCCGGGCGGCCCGAAGGGGTCGGCAAGGAAGCGGGAGGCGGTCAGCCCGGGGCGGCGCAGGTAGCCGCGGGCCACGCCGGTCCCGGAGAGGTAGAGCTCACCGGGCGCGCCGACGGGCACCGGCCGCATCCGTTCGTCCAGCACATAGGCGCGGGCGCCACCGAGCGGCCGCCCGATCGGCGGGTCCCGGTCGGGGTCCGCGGGGTCGCAGGTGAAGGCGGTGGCGTAGACGGTGGCTTCGGTGGGGCCGTAGATGTTGCGCACCTCGCAGCCGGGGACGGCGGCCCGTACCTGCCGTACGGTCCGGGCGGGCAGCCCCTCCCCCGCGAGCACCACGGTGTCGGCTGCGACGTGCACGGTGTCCTCCGCCAGCAGCCGGCCCAGGGCGGAGGGCACCGCGCTGAGCAATCCGGCCCGCCACGGCTCCGGCCGCTCCGCCAGGGCCAGAAGGTCGCGGACGACCTCGACGCAGCCGCCGGACATCAGGGGCGAGAAGATCTCGAAGACCGACACGTCGAAGTTGAGCGAGGTGGAGGCCACGACGTGTGCCAGGCCCCGGCCGGTGAACTCGGCCGCTGCCCAGTCGGTCAGGGCGAGCACCGAGGCGTGCGCGACGACGACACCCTTGGGGCGGCCGGTCGAGCCGGAGGTGTGGATGACATAGGCGGGGTGCGCGGGCAGCAGGGGGGCGCGCCGATCGCCGTCGCCGACCGGCAGGGCGGAGGCGGCGGCGAGCCGTTCGGCGCAGCGCGGGTCGTCCAGGACGATCCGGGTGGCCGCCCCGCGTGGCAGACGCTCCTGCGTCGTGGTGGCGGTGACGACCGCCAGCGGTGTGACGTCGTCGAAGAGGAATGCGATGCGCTCGGCCGGGTACCCGGGGTCGACCGGCAGATAGGCCGCCCCGCTCTTCAGGACGGCGAGGAGGGCCACGACGAGGTCGGCGGTCCGGGGCAGGGCGAGCGCGACGTACTGCTCGGGGCCCGCGCCCGCGTCGATGAGCAGCCGGGCCAGCCGGTTGGAGCGCTCGTCGAGTTCGCGGTAGGTGAGCTGGTCCGCGCCGTGGCGGACGGCCGGCGCGTCGGGCATGCGGGCCGCCTGGCGGGCGAACGCCCCGGGCAGGGTGTCCTGGGGGGCGGCGGTGCCGGCGCCGCCGAACCGGTCGAGCAGTTCGCGGCCCCGCTCGGCCGCGGTGAGCGGCAGGTCCGCCAGCGTGGCTGTGCCGGGTGCGGTGGCCATGGCGGTGAGCAGGGTGCGCAGGCTCTCCCCCAGGCCCTCGACGGTGGAGGCGTCGAAGGCCGCCGGGTCGTAGTCGAGGCTGACGTCAAGGGCGTCCCCGGGGGCGACGACCACACTGAGCGGGTAGTTGGTGGGCTCCAGGTCCCGTTCCGTCTCCATGGACAGGCCGTGCCGGGCGAGGGCGGCCTCGTCGAAGGGATAGTTCTCGAACACGACGATGGAGTCGAACAGCTGGGTGCCGCCGGGCACGTCGCTCCAGGTGCCCAGCTGCGCCAGGGAGACGAAGTCGTGGCGCCGGGATTCGGACTGGGCGGACTGGAGCTCGCGCAGCCAGTCCAGCAGGCGGCGCTGCCCGTCGACGCGGGCGCGGGTGGGCAGGGTGTTGATGAACAGGCCCACCATGGCGGTGACGCCCGGCAGTTCGGCCGGGCGGCCCGAGACCGTGGTGCCGAACACCACGTCGTCCCCGCCGCCGTAGCGGGACAGCAGCAGCGCCCACGCGCCTTGGAGCATCGTGTTGACGGTGAGCCCGGCCTGCTGGGCCGTCTCGCGCAGTTGTGCGGACACCTTGCCGTCGAGCGTCATCCGTACCGTGCCGGAGGAGCTGGCGCGGTGCGCCTCGGTGACGCGGCGGTCGCACGGCAGCTCGGTCGGGGCGCGGAACCCGGCGAGGGTGGCCCGCCAGTACTGTTCGGCCTCGGAGGTGTCCTGCCCGGCGAGCCAGGCCAGGTAGTCGGCGAAGGGCCGCCGCGCGGGCAGCTGGGCGGGACGCCCGGCGGTGAGCGCCGCGTACCGCTCGCACACCTCGTCGAAGACCTGGGCGGCGCTCCAGCCGTCCAGCAGGATGTGGTGGAAGGTCCACACAAGGCGTACGCGGTCGGGAGCCAGCCGGATCAGGGTGATCCGCATCAGCGGCGCGTCGGAGAGGTCGATGCCCGCCTCCCGGTCCTGCTCGACGAGCCGGTCGAGGTCGGCCGCGCACCGGTCTGCGGACCTGCCGGTCCAGTCGTGCTGGGCGACCGGCAGGGCCGCCCGGTACCGGATCACCTGGACGGGTTCGGCGCTGTCCTGCCAGGCCGGGTGCGAGCGCAGCACAGGGTTGGCGTCCACGGTCCGCTGCCATGCCTCGGCGAGGGCGTCGCTGTCGGTCACGCCGGCCAGCACCAGCTGCACCTGGTTGACGTACGTGCGCCCGTCGGGCTCCAGCAGGCTGTGGAACAGCATCCCGGACTGCATCGGGCTCAGCGGCAGGACGTCCTCGACCGTGCGTCCGTCTCCGGCCAGCCGGTCGACCGCGCTCTGGTCGAGGCGGGCGAGCGGGAAGTCCGACGGCGTACGGCCGCCCGCGTCCGGTCGGGCGCAGTGGGCGAGGACCTCCTCCAGGGCGTGCAGCATGGCGTCGGCGAGCGCGGTGACGGTGCTCTCGTGGTGCCGGGCGCGGCTGTAGTACCAGCTGATCCGCAGGTGCCCGTCCTCGACGCGGGCGATCACGTCCAGCAGGTGGGGGCGTTCGGACTCGGGTGCGTCGGCGCCGCCGAGGCCGCCGGGAACGGCGCGCACCAAGGCGGCGTCGTCGGCCGACCAGTCGAAACGGCCCAGGTAGTTGAAGCTGATCCCGGGCATGGGCGCGGCAGCCAGGCGGGGGTCGCGGGCGAGGTGGCGCAGGGCGCCGTAGCCGATGCCGCGTCCGGGCACGGCCCGCAGCTGCTCCTTGACGGCCTTCAGGGCACCGCCCCAGGCCCCTGCGGGAACGGTGAGGGCGAGGGGGAACAGCGTGGTGAACCAGCCGACCGTGCGGGACAGGTCGACGTCCTCGAACAGCTGGTCCTCGCGGCCGTGTCCCTCCAGCGCCACGGCGACGGTGTCGTGCCCGGTCCAGTCGGCCAGGACCCGGCCCAGCGCGGTGAGCAGGACGTCGTCGATGCGGGTGCGGTAGACGGCGGGAACCCGGCGCAGCAGTTCGTCGGTACGCCGCCGGTCCAGTCGTACGGTGACCTCGCGGGCATCGGCCGTGGCGTTGCCGCCGTCGGCGTCCTGGGGCAGCGGGCGCGCGCAATGGCCGGCAGCGCGGGTCCAGTGGGCGAGCTCGTCCGCGAAGCCGCCGGCGACGGTGTGGTCGGCCAGGCGGCGCGCCCACTCCCGTACGGAGGTGGTGCGGCCGGGCAGCCGCACCGGCTCGCCGGCCAGGGCCTGCCGGTAGGCGGTCTCCAGGTCCTCCAGGAGGATCCGCCAGGAGACGCCGTCGATGACCAGGTGGTGGACGACGAGCAGCAGGCGGGCGGGGCCGGCGCCGTCGGTGAACAGGCGGGCGGTGAGCAGCGGGCCGGTGCCGTCGCCGAGAGACGCGTGCGCCTCGGCGGCGGCGTCCGCCTCCGCCCGCCGTGCCTCCTCGGGGTCCAGGCCGTCCAGGGGGCACACCGTCAGCAGGCCGGGGGCGGGCACGTCGGCGGCGATGACCTCCTGATGCCAGGCGTCGTCGCCGGTACGGGTGAAACGGGAGCGCAGGGCGTCGTGGTGGGTCCACAGGGCGTCCAGCGCGCGGCGCACGCAATCCGGGTCGGTGCCCGGCGCGGTCTCCACCCAGACGCACTGGTCGAACACGCCGGGCCGGTCGCGCAACGGGTCGAGGAACCAGTGCTGGATCGGGGTCAGCGGGACCTCGCCCCGGACCGGTTCGGTGCCGCGGACCGGTGCGGCGCTGCCGGTGGCCGCCGCGAGCCGGGCCACCGTGGGGTGCCGGAACAGGTCGCGGGGGGTGAGGGCGAGACCGGCGGCACGGGCGCGGGAGACGACCTGGATGCTCAGGATGGAGTCGCCGCCGAGCATGAAGAAGTTGTCGTCGACGCCGACGCGTTCGCTGCCCAGCAGCTCGGCCCAGATCCCGGCCAGGACGCGCTCGGTGTCGGTGGCGGGGGCCCGGTAGGCGCTGTCGCCACCCGCCGACCAGTCGGGCTCGGGCAGCCGCCGACGGTCCACCTTGCCGTTGGCGGTCAGCGGCAGCCGGGGCACCGGTACGAACGCGGCGGGCAGCATGTAGTCGGGGAGGTCGGCGGCGAGGTGGGCGCGCAGCTCTGCCACGTCGGGCAGGGCGGCGCCATCGGCCGGGACGAGGTGGGCGGCCAGCCGCTTGCGTCCGTCGGCGCTTCCCACGTACGGCGTGACGACCGCTTCGGCGACGGCGGGGTGCGCGGTAAGCCGCGCCTCGATCTCGGCGGGTTCGACGCGGAAGCCGCGGATCTTGATCTGGTCGTCGGCGCGACCCACGAAGTGCAGTTCGCCGTCCGCGCTCCAGCGCACGATGTCCCCGGTGCGGTACATCCGCGATCCGGCGGGGCCGAAGGGGTCCGCGAGGTAGCGGGCGGCGGTGGCTCCGGGCCGGCCGGCATAGCCGCGGGCCAGACCGGCGCCCGCGAGGTACAGCTCGCCGGGGATGCCGGGCGGCTGCGGCTGGAGGGCGTCGTCCAGGACGTAGGCGCGGGTGTTGTCGAGGGGGCGGCCGATGGGCAGCACGGCGGGCAGCGGGTCCCCGGCGCGGAAGGGCCGCCGGGTGGCGAAGGTGGTGGTCTCGGTCGGCCCGTAGCCGTCGACGACGGTGAGACCGGGGCACGCCTCCAGCACCCGACGGACGACGGCGCCGGGGACGGCCTCACCGCCCGTCCACACCTCGCGGGCGCCGCGCAGACAGGTGGGGTCCTCCTGGGCGAGCAGCCGGAACAGCCCGGCCGTCAGCCACAGGTGGGTGACGCCGCGTTCGGTGAGCGCGTGGCGGACCGCGGCGGCGTCCAGGTCGGCCGGTGGGGCCAGGACCGCGGTGCCGCCACGCAGCAGCGGCACCCACACCTCGTAGGTGGCGGCGTCGAAGGCGTGCGGGGAGTGCACGAGGACCCGCTCGTGTCCGGCGAAGGCCCGGTCGCGGGCGAGCGAGGCGACATCGCGCTGGCGGACCGCGACGCCCTTGGGGACGCCGGTGGAGCCGGAGGTGAACATCAGGTACTGGACGTGGTCGGGGTGGAGGCGGACGTCGGCGCACGTGCCGCTCCCCCGCCTCCCCGCCCCCTCGTCCACACGGCGCACGCCATCGCCGGGCAGCAGCTCGCGGGCGGTCTCCTCCCACGCGGCGTCGGTGAGCAGCAGCTCGGCACCGGCCTCGGCGAGCATGCGGCGCAGCCGTTCGTGAGGTGCCCTGCCGTCCAGCGGTACGTACACCCCGCCGGCGCGCACCAGCGCCAGCTGGGTGACGATCAGGTCCGTGGACCGCTCCATGAGCACGGCGACGGGCCGTTCGTCGCACACTCCCAGGTCCGCGAGGCGCCCGGCCAGCTCGGCGGCCCGGGCGTCCAGTTCGCGATAGGTCAGCGCGGCGTCAGCGGTGTCCAGGGCGATGGCGTCGGGGGTGCGCGCGACCTGCGCGGCGAAGAGGCCGGCGACTGTGGTCTCCGCGAGATCGGTGGCTGTGCCGTTCCAGGTGTGCAGGACTTGGGTGCGGCGCTCGGCCGTCAGCAGCGGTATCCGGGCGGGAGCCCGATCCGGGTCGGCGGCCATCTCGGTGAGCAGGACGGTCAGATACTCACCGAGCCGCCCTACGGTCGCGGCGTCGAACAGCTCGGGGTCATAGCCGAGCCGCAGCGTCAGCTCACTGCCCGGGTAGGCGACGAGTGCAAGCGGGTAGTTGGTGGTCTCGATGCCGTCCAGGTCGCTCAGGGCAAGGCCGTGGGCAGCGGCCAGGGTCTCGTCCACCGGGTAGTTCTCGAAGACGACGATGCTGTCGAACAAGGAGGAGCGCTCGGGGAGTTCGGTGAGCGTCTTCAGCCGGTTGAGCGGCAGGTGGTCGTGCCGGCGGTCCTCGCTCTGGTCGCGCTGGAGCGAGCGCAGCCACTCGCGCAGGCTGCCTTCGGCCGCGACGGCGACCCGGGTGGGCAGCGTCGTGATGAACAGCCCGGTCATCGACTCCGCGCCGGTCAGCTCGGCGGGACGGCCCGACACCGTGGTACCGAACACGGCCTCCGCGCGACCTGACTGACGCGCCATCAGGATGGCCCAGGCGCCCTGCACGAGGGTGTTGAGGGTCAGGCCCGAGGTCCGCGCCAGCTCCTCCAGGGCCCGGGTGGCGGCCTCGGGCACGGCGACCCGTACGGCGGCGGTGGACTCGGCGCGGTGGTTCTCGCGGGGCTCCCGGTCGTAGGGCAGCGGCGTCGTCTCGTCAAGTCCGGCGAGCCGTTCACGCCAGTACGTCTCGGCCTCCTCGCGGTCGCGGTCGCCCAGCCACGCCACGTAGTCCCGCCAGGGACGCCGGTCGGGCAGGGCCCGCGCGCCGGGCCTCCCGGCGAGGGCGGCGTGCCGGGCGAAGACGTCCGACAGCACCTGGAACAGGCTCCAGCCGTCGAGCAGCAGGTGGTGGAAGGACCACACGACGCGAACGGCGCTGTCGGAGACCCGTGCGAGCAGCAGGCGCTGGAGCGGGCCGTCGGCCAGGTCGAACCCCCGCTCGCGGTCCTCGCGCAACAGCGCGTCCAGGCGCTCACGGACCTCCTCCTCGCCCGCCCCGCGCCAGTCCAGTCCGGTCACCGGCACGACCGTGCCGCGCCGGACGACCAGCAACGGCTCGGGCACGTCCTGCCAGACCACCTGGCCGCGCAGGACCGCCGTGGCATCGGTGACGTCCTGCCAGGCCGCGGCCAGGAGGTCCGGCCGGTCCACGCCTTCCAGGACGAACGTCAGCTGTTGGAAGTAGACCGCTCGGTCGTCCTGGGAGAGACCGTGGAAAAGCATTCCGGCCTGGGTCGGCGTGAGCGGCAGGATGTCCTCAACCGCGCCCGGGGCGTCGCCGGCAAGGCGGTCGACGGTCCTCTGGTCGAGCGGCACCAGCGGGAAGTCGCCGGGAGTGCGCCCGGCCGCGTCCGGCCGGGCGGCGTAGCGGGCGAGGTCGGCCAGCGCGTCGGCGTAGCCGCGGGCGAGGGCGGTGACGGTGGCCTCGTGGTGCACCTGGTCGGAGTAGAACCAGGTGAACTCCAGTGCCTCGCCGTCGAGTCGGCCCACGACCTCCAGGGCGTGGGGGCGCCGGGCCGCCGGGTCGGCGTCGAGCTCCAGCGGCCGGAAAGAGCCCCGGTACAGGCCCGTGCGGTCATCCTCGACGTCCATCCGGCCCAGGTAGTTGAAGCTCAGCGAGGCGGCCGGGGCGGCTTCGTCGCCGGCCCGGGGGGCCAGGTGGCGCAGGGCGTCGTGGCCGACGCCCTGCCGTGGCACGGCCCGCAGCTGCTCCTTGACCTGCTTGAGCACGGCGTCCCAGGAGGCGCTCGTCGGGACGGTGAGGGCGACGGGGTGGCGGGTGGTGAACCAGCCGACGGTACGGGAGAGGTCGAGGTCGGCGAAGAGCTCCTCGCGTCCGTGGCCCTCGACATCGACCACGACCCGGTCCCGCCCGCTCCAGGCGCACAGGGTCCGGCCGAGCGCGCCGAGCAGGACGTCATTGGCGCGGGTGCGGTAGGTGTCGGGCAGCCTGCGCAACAGGACGGCGGTGTCCTCGGCGCTCAGCCGTACGGTGACGGCACGGGTGGAGGCGTAGGTGTCGGGGCCGGGCAGATCCATGGGCAGGGCGGTGGCCTCCGGCGGGATCGCCTGCGCCCAGTACTCGCGTTCGTCATCGAAGCCGCCGGCGGCGGCGTGCGCCGCCAGCCGCCGCGCCCACTGCCGCACCGGCGAGGACTTGGGCGGCAGAGCCGCCGCGCCGTCCGCGCCGCCCCTGCGGGCGCGGTAGGCGCGGTCCAGGTCCTCCAGCAGCACCCGCCAGGACACGCCGTCCACGACCAGGTGGTGGACCGCGAGGTGCAGGACGGGGGCGCGGCCGGTGCCCCGGTCGTGGAGGACGGCCCGCAGCAGCGGTCCCCGCGCGAGGTCGAAGGGACCGAAGTGCGGGCTGTCGGTGTCGGGTCCGGTGTGCCGGGTCAGCGTGATCCGCTCGCCCGCGTCGGTGACGTGCCAGGAGGGCGTGGCGCCGGGCCCGGTCTCGAACCGGGAGCGAAGGGCGTCGTGGTGGGCGACGAGGTCATTGAGCGCACGTTCGAGGGCCACCGGGTCGAGGTCGTCGGGCAGCAGCACCGAAAGGGCCTGCGCGAAGTGGCCGGCCCGGCCGGGATCCGCGCGGAACAGCCAGTGCTGGATCGGGGTCAGGGGCGCGGGCCCGGTGGGCTCCACCGGCGCGGCCCCTGCGCTCCGCGAGCCGGCGGCGCTGTCGGCGCAGCGGGCCAGCGCGGCGACGGTCTGGTGGCGGTAGACGTCCCGGGAGGTGACCGTCAGACCCTCCTGCCGGGCCCGCGCCACCACTTGGATACTGAGGATCGAGTCGCCGCCGAGTTCGAAGAAGTTGTCGTCGACGCCGACGCGATCGGCGCGCAGGACCTCGGCCCAGACGTCGGCCAGCAGCCGCTCGGTGGGGGTGCGCGGCGCGACGTGGCGTACGGCGCGGGCGGCCGGGGCGGGCTGGGGCAGCCGGGCGCGGTCGATTTTGCCGTTGGGGTTGAGCGGCAGCTCCTCCAGGAGCAGCACGGTGGCGGGGACCATGTAGTCGGGCAGGGTCCGCCCGAGCGCGCGGCGGGCGGACTCCGGGTCCACCCGCTGTCCGGGCAGGGGGACGACGTAGCCGGTCAGGCGCCGGGTGCCGTCGGTGTCGGCGACGGAAACCGCGGCCTCGGCGACTCCGGGGCAGCGGCGCAACGCCTCCTCCACCTCGCCGAGTTCGATGCGGAAGCCGCGCACCTTGACCTGCTGGTCGGTGCGGCCGACGTACTCCAGTTCGCCGTCGGCGCTCCAGCGCACGAGATCCCCGGTGCGGTACATGCGCGCGCCGGGCGCGCCGAACGGGTCGGCGACGAACCGCTGGGCGGTGAGTCCGGGGCGGCGCAGATAGCCGCGGGCCAGTCCGCCGCCGCCGAGGTACAGCTCTCCCGTGACGCCCGGCGGCTGGGGGCGCAGTCGCGCGTCCAGGACGTAGGCGCGGGTGCGGGCCACCGGTCGTCCGATGGGCGGCGCCTGGTCGGGTAACCGGTCCCCGGCGAACCAGGCGGTGGCGTACACGGTGGCCTCGGTAGGGCCGTAGATGTTGGCGATCTCGCAGGAGGGCAGGGCAGCCCGCAGGTCGCGCACGGTCTGCGCGGACAGCGCCTCACCGGCCAGGACGACCGTGTCGGCCACCACCGGCGCCGCACCCGAGGCGAACAGCCGGGACACCACGGACGGCACCCCGCTGATCAGCCCGGCGCGGCGCACCCCGGGGTCGGCGAGGGCGGTGGCGTCGGCCACCACCTCCACCTGCGCACCGGCCAGCAGGGGGCACAGCAGCTCGAAGACGGAGACGTCGAAGTTGAGGGAGGTGGAGGCCATGACCGGGGCCGCGCCGCGGCCGGTGAACCGTCCACACGCCCAGGCCGCCAGGGCGGCCACCGTCCGGTGGGTGACCACGACGCCCTTGGGGCGGCCGGTCGAGCCGGAGGTGTAGATGACGTACGCCGGGTGGTCGGGCAGCAGCGGGCGGATCCGGGCGTCGTCGGTGACGGCCGCCGACGCGTCCGCCGACGCGTCCTCGTCCCCGTCGGCTTCGGCGTCGGCTTCGGCGTCACCGATGATCAGCGGCTCGCAGTCGTCGGGCAGTGCCGCCGCGGTCTCCGTGGTGGCGAGCACGAGGGCGGGCCTGGCGTCGGACAGCATGAACCGGATGCGGTCGGCCGGGTAGGTGGGGTCGACGGGCAGATACCCGGCACCGGACTTCAGTACCGCCCACAGCACGACCACGAGCTCGGCCGTGCGCGGCAGACAGAGCGCCACCAGCGTCTCCGGCCCCGCGCCCCGCGCGATGAGCCGCCACGCCAGACGATTCGCGCGGCGCTCGACCTCGGCATAGGTCAGCCGTTCGGCGCCGTGGATGACGGCGACCCGGTCGGGGGTGCGCTCGACCTGGGCCCGGAACAGCTCGGGCAGGGCGGTGACGTCACGCTCGCGGTCCGCGTCCACCGGCGGATTCCAGGCGTCGACGAGGGTGCGCTGCTCGTCCGGGGAGAGCATGGGCAGTTCGGCCAGGTTCCGCCCCGGGCCGTCGGCCATCGCCTCGAGCAGCCGGTGCAGATGGCGGGAGAGGCGAGCCGCGGTCCGCGCCTCGAACAGGTCGGTGTTGTACTCCGCGGTCAGCACGCAGCCGTCGTCCGCGTCCGGGGTGAACTCCAGCACCAGGTCGAAGCGGGCGGCGGGCCTGGGCAGCGGGTGGTCGTCGAAGAGCACCCCGCCCACACGGGCGGCCGGGGCGGTCGCGGTCTGCTGCACGACGAGGACCTGCGCCAGCGGGTTGCGGCTCGGGTCACGAGGCGGCGCCAGCTCCTCGACCACGCGGTCGAAGGGCACCGCGTCGTGGGCGAACGCGTCCAGCAGGGTGGTGCGCATGCCCTCCACGAAGCGGTCGACGCTGACTCGTTCGTCCACCTCGGTGCGGAGCACCACGGTGTTGGCGAAGAAGCCGACCACGTCCTCCAAGTCGCGGCGTCCGCGCCCGTTCGTGATCGTCCCGAAAGCGACGTCCCGCTGTCCCGAGTAGCGCGCGAACAGCAGCGCGCACGCCCCGGCCAGCACGGTGAAGACGGTGGTGCCACGGCTGGTGGCGAGGGTGCGCAGCCGGGCCATCAGCGCGGGCGGCAGGTGGTGGCGGTGGCCGGCACCGGCGGTGGTGCGCACGGCGGGGCGGGGCCGGTCGGTGGGCAGCTCCAACTGCTGGAGGCCGTCGAGGTGCCTGCGCCAGTAACGCAGGTGTTCCGCGTCCTCGTCGCGTCCGCGCTGCTCCCAGACTGCGAAATCCGGGTATTGCACGGCCGGTTGGCCGAGGGAGTCCGCCTCGCCGGTGGTCTCGGCGTGGTACAGCGCGGCCAGTTCCCGGATGAGGATGCCCACCGACCAGCCGTCGGTCACGATGTGGTGCTGGGCGACCAACAGCAGGTGGTCGGCGTCGGCGAGCCGCACCAGCAGGGCGCGGGTGAGCGGCCCGGCGCCCAGGTCGTGCGGCCGGCGCAGCTCCTCGGTGAGCAGGCGCTCGGCCGTCTCTTCGCGGCGAGCCGCGGGGACTTCGGTGAGGTCGGCGGTGCGCAGCGGGAGGTCCGGCTCCGCCGCGATGAGCTGGGCACCCTGGCCGTCGACGGTGCGGAACGTGGTGCGCAGCGCGTCGTGCCGGGCGGCCAGGCGGTGCAGGGCACGGTGCAGAGCGCCGGAGTCCAGTGGGCCGCGCAGGCGCAGGGTGAAGCCGGTGTTGTACTCGCCGCCGCCGTCGGCGAGGTCATCGAGGAACCACAGTCTGCGCTGGGCGCTGGACAGCGGCAGGGGGCCGGGACGCGGGGCGGCCGGGATGGCGTCGGCGGGCGCGGCCGCGGAGGGGTCGCCCAGCAGCGGGGCGAGCGCCTCGACGGTACGCGCGGTGAAGACGTCCCGGACGGACAGCCGCACGCCCAGTTCTTCGCGGATGCGAGCAAGGACGCGCGCGGCGAGGATGGAGTCACCGCCCAGGTCGAGAAAGTCGTCCGTGACGCCGATCCCGTCGGCGCCCAGGGCGTCCGCCCAGACCGCGAGGAGAGCCTCCTCCTGCGGGGTGCGCGGGGCCACCCGGCCCGCGCGGGGGGCGTGTTCGGGCGCGGGCAGCGCGGCGTGGTCGGTCTTGTTCTGCGCCGTGAGCGGCATCCGGTCCAGGACGACCACGGCGGACGGCACCAGGTGAGCGGGGAGCACGGCGGCGAGGGCGGCGCGCAGGGACAGCGCGTCGGGACGCGCGCCGGAATCCGCGGGGGTCGCATAGCCGACCAGGCGAGGGCGGCCCGGCTCGTCCTCGCGGACCACGACGACGGCTTCGCCGACCAGGGGGTGCCGCGCGAGCGCCGCCTCGATCTCGCCCGGCTCGACGCGGAACCCACGGATCTTGACCTGCCGGTCGAGGCGCCCCAGGTAGTCGAGTTCACCGTCCGGACGCAGCCGTACCCGGTCGCCGGTCCGGTAGAGGCGGGCGCCGGGCGGCCCGGCGGGGTCGGCGACGAACCGGGCGGCCGTCAGGCCCGGGCGGCGCAGGTATCCACGGGCCACCGCGTCGCCGCCGATGTACAGCTCGCCGTCCGCGCCAGGCGGGACGGGCCGCATCGCGGGGTCGAGCACCAGGGCGCGGGTATGAGGCAGGGCCGCGCCGATCGTCGGGGTACCCTGCCCCGCCGTGAGCGCTCCGGTCCACGTGGCGACGATGGTGGCCTCGGTGGGGCCATAGGAGTTGATCATGCGGCGGCCCGGGGCCCAGCGGTCCACGAGGCCCGCCGGGCATGCCTCGGCGCCCACGATCAGCGTGCGCAGATGACGGCCGGTGCCCCGGTCGGGCGCGGGCAGCGTCGCCAGCGCGGCCGGCGGGATGAGGGTGTGGGTGATGCGGTACTCGTCCAGGACCGCGGCGAGCTCGTCGCCGAGCCAGGGGCCGTCCGGCGGGACGACGAGGGTGGCGCCGGTGAGGACGGAGACGAACAGCTCCAGCACGGAGGCATCGAAGCTGGGGGAAGAGAACTGGAGCACCCGGTCGCCGGGACCTACGGCGTACCGCTCGACCGCGGCGGCGGTGAACCCCCCGATGCCGCGGTGGGTGACCGTCACGCCCTTCGGGATGCCGGTCGATCCCGACGTATAGATCACATAGGCGGCCCGGTCGGGCCCGGCCCCGCGCGCGGCGTCAGGGCCCGCGGGAGCGCCGTCCCCGTGCTCCAGCAGAGCGGCGACCGCCCCGGGGTCGTCGAGCGTCGCCACGGGGGCGGCGTCAGTGAGCATCAGCGCCCGCCGCTCGGCGGGATAGCCCGGGTCCACCGGCAGGAAGGCGGCGCCCGCACGCGCGACGGCCAGTTCGGCCGCGATCAGTTCCATGGAGCGCGGCAGGATGAGGGCCACCACCTGGTCCGGGCCCGCTCCCCGACGTATCAGGTGTCCGGCCAACCGGTCGACGCGCTCGGCGAGTTCGCGGTAGGTCCAGGTGCGGCTGCCGTCGGTCAGAGCCGGGGCTTGGGAGCGGCGGGCCACCTGGTCCGCGAACAGGTCTTCCAGCGCCGGGTGTGAGAGTGCCGGGGCCGCGGTGTCCGCCGGTCGTGCCGCGTCGCCGCCCTGGGGTCGCGGGGCGGTCGAGGGCGTGTCGTGCGGGTCCGTCATGGGTCCAGTCCTTTGGCGGTCAAGGTACGGAGCGGGTGTCCAGCGGGGAGCGGGGGCACAGGCGCCCCTCCTGCGGGGGCGCGACGGGACGGGCGGCGGAGCGGGGGCACCAGCGACCGCACCGCAGCACGACGGGCTGACGCCGCCGCCCGGCGACCGAGGCGAACCCTGCCTACTGGGGGCCACCTCGCGTGCGGACCCGGGGCACTCCCGGCCACCGGGTGGTGGCCGGGTCCCGGGGCGTCAACAGTCGTCGACGCGGCGCGCCGTACGGCCGGACACCTGCACGCGTTCGACGCGGCCGCCGGCCGGGTCCCGGTGGAAGCGGCCGCCGGGCTCCGGGCGGCCGGTGGCGGGATCGAGCAGATCGAACGTCAGGTCGGGGTAGCAGACCAGCGGCAGGGACAGATCGCCGTCGATGGACAGCACCGGTGAGCCGTCGGGCCCGGCGGCGACGCGGTAGGCGACGCCACCGTTGCGGTAGGTGCCCAGGCACTCGGGCAGGGCGACCGGACGGCCCCGGTCGGTGGCGGGGCGGGCCGTGGCCGGCACCCGTATACCGGCCACGCGCTCCAGCTCCCGGGTGAGGTCGCGCCAGAGGCCGGTGGCCCCGCCCGCGTTCCCCGTGAACGCCACCACCATGCCGCTCTCGGCGTCGGCCCGCAGATGGCACGAGGTCCCCTGGGCGTTGCCGTCGTGGCCGCACCACACGCGCTCGCCCTGCCGGAACAGGGCGACGCCCAGTCCCCAGCCGTCGGCAAGCGCGCCGGGCCGGGCCCCGCTCTCCCCGCGCCGCATCTCCTTGGCGACGGCAGGCGGCAGCACTTGGGAGCGGCCCACCAGGGCGGAGCCCAGCGCGGCCAGGTCGGCGGCGCTGCCCAGCAACGCACCGGCGGGAGCCTCCAGCGGTGCCAGGTACTGCCGTACGGGGCGCACCTGCCCGGTAGCCGTGTTGACGGCGTGCCCGGCGGCCGTGGGGCGGGCGGCGGCGGTGTCGCCGATGAAGGCGGGCCTGGTGCCCAGCGAGTCGAGCAGGAGCGTGCGGACGGCCTCGTGCCAGGGCATACCGGTGATCGTCTCGACGAGCCGCCCCGCGGCGACGTATCCGGCGTTGGAGTAGGAGAAGTCGGTACCGGGCGGGAACAGTGCCTGCTCGGCAGTGCACAGCGCGGCCAGGTAGCGAGAGCCGTTGGTCGTGGACGCCGCATCGGAGTCGGGTCCGGTGGGCAGTCCGCCCGTGTGGCTCAGCAGGTGGCGGACGGTGACCCCGGGCAGACCGGACAGCTCCGGCAGGTGGGCGGCAACGGGCTCGTCGAGGTCGAGGTCACCGTCATCGGCGAGCAGCAACACGAGCGCCGCGGTGTAGGGCTTGGTGAGCGAGCCGAGGGCCACGGCCGTGTCAGCGGTGAACGGGACGCCCGTGGCCGTATCGGCGGTGCCGGTGTACAGCGAGAGGGTCTCCGTGCCTGTGTCCAGGACCAGTTGGGCACCGGGGACACGGTGGGTGTCGGCAAGGGCCTCTAATCGGCTCTGTATTTCCTCACGGAGTCGGGTCGGCGCGCCGGCGGCGGCCCGGGCGGCGGGGACGGTGTACGGCATGGGAGTGTGCTCCAGTGACGTGGGCTTGTCGTGCGCGGGTGGGTACCTGCGGCCCGGTGGCGGAAAGGCCGGGCCGGGCCGGCGCGCGGCCGGGGTGAGCGGAGCGGCTAGGGCCTGTCGACCTCGACCGGCAGATGGCGCACGCCGATGATGACTGCCGGGTTCTGCGTGACGATGTCGTCATACGAGGGGATCGCGACGGAGCAAAATCGTTCATGCAACATACGCAGGGCGATCCGGGCCTCCAACCGGGCCAGGGGGGCACCGAAGCAGAAGTGGATGCCGTGCCCGAAGGTCAGGTGCGGGTTGGGCCTGCGGCTCACGTCGAACTCGTCCGGCCGTTCAAACCGCGCGGGGTCGCGGTTGGCTGCGCCCAGGTGGGCCATCAGCAGCGTGTCGGCGGGCAGTTCATGACCTCCCAGGACCACCGGCCGGGTAAGGCGTCGTCCCAGCTCGGGGAAGGGGGGCAGCCAACGCAGCACTTCCTCGACGGCAGCGGGGATGCGGTCGGGGTCATCACGCAGCGCGGCGTCCGTACCGGGGTGGCGGTCGAAGGCGATCACGGCGTTGCCCAGCAAGGCGGTGGTGGTGATGTGTCCGGCGACCAGCAGCAGGGCCACGAAGCCGACCATCTCCTGGTCGGTGAGCCGGACGCCGTCCACCTCGGCCCTGATGAGTCTGCTGGTGAGATCGTCACCAGGGGATGCCCGGCGGTTGCGTATGTAGTCCAGCATGTAGCTGTTCATCTCCCGGATGGTGGGCGCGATGGCCTCCAGCGCCCGCTCCAGGTCCGCCATGTCGGGCGCTTCGCCCAGCTGGTCGCCGCCGAACAGCACACTCGCCCAATCCTGGAAGGTGCGGTGCTGCTCGGCCGGGATACCGAGCAGTTCCGCGATGACGATGATGGGCAGCGGGTAGGTAAGGGTGTCTACGAGGTCGAAGCGGTCCCGGTCATCGACGGCGTCCAGCAGGCGGGCGCATATCGCTTCGATGCGGGGCTCGAGTCCCTGCACGACACGGGGGGTGAATGCCTGACTCACCAGCTGGCGGAGCTTGCGGTGCTCGGGCGGGTCCATACCGACGAAGTTGCCTTGGGTGAAGGTCGCGAAGTCCTCCTGGGTGGGGGCCAGGGAGGAGAGGTCGGAGGAGTAGGTCGCCGGGTCGGCGAGAACCGCGGAGACGGTCTCGTGGTCGACGACTTGCCAGACACCCTGGCGCTCGTCGTGACTCACCGGCCCGGCCGCGCGCAGATCGCGCCAGCGACCTGGTAACGCGTCCAGCAGGAAGGTTTCGCTCTTCGTCTGGTCGATGGGCACGATGTCTCCTCGGCTGACGGCACACGAATGCGGCTGGGCCGATAGCAGGCGGCCGGATGCGACGGAAGTGAGCAGTTCGGAGGGCGGCTCCGGGCGGCGGCGACGAACAGATCTGCCGGCGCGCAGCGGGGCGCGGCTTGGCACACACAGACATGGCAACGGTTTACTCACGTGAGGAGCGCCGCTGCGGGAGAGTCAGCCGTGTGCGATCGCGGTCAGACCACTTTGTCCGGGCCTCAACATGCTCGGCACGACGTGATGGTCGGCTTCCGGCCTGCCCGGCAGGCCCTCATTACCGCACGCCAATCCGACACAACAATCCCCCCTCGGCGAAGCCGCCGCGTGACGGTCACGCGGCGCGCCCTGCCGGCCCTTGGCCGGACAGCAATGAGCCCCGGGCACCCGGAAATGGATCGAGAGCACCCACCAGCCACCCTGCGATTTCCCAGGATCGACTGACGCAGACCCTTGAACAGCTTCATTTCCGCGGCACTTCGACCATAGTTTTCACACTCGGTCACCGCAAAGCAACCCCCCGAAGTCTAGCGGAAAACTCCTTGACGGTGTGTTTACATCACCGTCAGGCGATGTCAGCGGGGTGCTGCAGCGCACACAGCACTATGGCCGAATCGCCGACCATGCGGGTGCCCTGTCGCCGAGGAGACAAACGGTCTTGTACGCGTCTGCACGCGAAAGCGAAATATACAAGCCATTCCAGGCGCCGCCCCGATCAAGAAACCTGACGGAGCACCACACGCCCGACCAGTTCTTTCACCACACTCAGTGCAACTACTGTTCGAAGCGATGAAAGGCTGGGAATGGACGCTCAGCGGACTGGTGAAAGCGGCGGTCGGCGCTCTGCCTGTCTGGACTGCGCGCCCGCGGAAGCTGCCAGTTGTGCGCCGGTTGCACATCGGGCACCGTCCAACTTCGGCCATACACCAAGACACCCAACCGCGCCTCGATCGCCTTGCGAAGCTCGTCGGCCGGCCGATGAGGGCCGTCACCTCCTTCGCCGGCGTCCGCCGGGCGCCCTGAAGCGTCTCCCGGCCGCGAGACACGCGAAAGCCCCCACTGGCGGCGTTGTCCGCGCGGCACCGAAGGCACCCATGGACTGAATGCCGACCAACTCGCCCCATAGCTAGGCGAATTGCCGGGAGTGGTACCGGGCGGATTCAATCGGTCGTCGCGACACCTTCTGGAGGTTTCCTCATGCTGGCGTTGTGCAGCCGTGTCTTGCCCCGACCACCTCCGGCGCTCCCTCTCGTTCGCCGGACGGGAGGAGGTCGCGTTGCTGCGTGCCGCGTGCCCGGACCGTCGGTGTTCGTGCAATCGCGCGGCGCTTGGGACGTCAAGTGATAGCCTGCACACAGCAAGTACCTGCCTGCGGGGGACAGTAGAGCCCCTGGACGTCTCACCGTCCCAGGCAAGGAGATGTTTTCGCTTCTCGGCCAGCATCCGGACCGACCTCCCCTGAGACACCGAGGTCCGTCCTTCCATGTCCCCCTCTGCTATGTGCACATCGCCAGCAGAGGGGCATGAAAGCAAGTGGCATGTCCGTTCGCTCAAGGAGTGAGGCGACGAACGCCCCCGAAACCGTCGGCCTGTTCACCATTGCCGGGACCCCCCACGGGCCCTACCCCGGCATAGCCGCTGATGAGACCGACCCCCATGGAGTCGTCACCCTCAGTTACGCCACAGTTCGCCAGCTCGTGAACGACATCAACCACGATTCCGGTGCGTATGCGGGTACCTGGCACGGCTCCGTGCTGCAGATCATCGGAAATCGTGACGATCGGGAACAGCCTGCGAGCATGCACTTCACGCCCGATGCACATAGGCGGTACGCAATCGGAGGGCTGTGGCGCTGGGATGACTGGAATGGCTGGGGCGAGGCCGGATTCCCGAGCACCCGTACACAGGCATTTGCCCTGGGCGTCATAGAATACTGCTACACGCGCGGCACTGCGCTCCCCGCTCACCTCAGCGAACCCTATGCCCACGGGCGCGCAGTAGCCCATGAAGTCACCCGCTACCGCTACGCATCCTGAGTACAACCTTCTCTCCGCTCGGAGCAGGTGCTGCGGGGCAGCCCGAGGATCACCAGTGTTCGACGGTCCACCCCTCGGGCACCCGGTAGCAACCGGATCTGACCTCGATACCGATGCCCGGGGGGTGGGTGGGTGACGGCGTCGCCCGGTGGACGCGCCGCGCTAGTGGGCAGCGGTGACGTCGGCGTATCTGCCGACGACGACCAGTGCCTGGTTCTTGAGGGAGGTCGTGCCCGGATCCCAGTACTCGCCGTGGCCGTGGGCCCCTTTGAAGTGACCGAAGCCGCCGTCCTCGCCGTGGGTGTTCATCTGGTGGGCCCCGAACTGGTCGTCACTGGGTACGAGGAACACTCCCCCGCGGTACTTCCACTGGCTGCCGCCATGACCGAAACGGCCGATGTCGGGCACGTCGTCACCGTCGGCCTCCTCGTTCCACACGTGCCCCTTGGGGACGTCCAGTTGCTCGGCCGAGCCCACTCTGACGCCCGGACTGCCGGCGAAGATGACGTCATCGGCGTTGAGGTCGCCCTTCTGGGCCGCGGCTCCGATGAGGGTGCTGCCGTACGAGTGGCCGATGGCCGTGCGGTGCGGTTCCCCGGGGCTGGTGTACGAGGCGTCGAGACCGTCCAGGAACTTGCGGTAGGCCGGTGCGCCGTCGTAGGCGTAACCCGGGAAAGGAGCGTCCTTGAAAAGGCTCTGGGGAGCGTCGTAGCCCAGCCAGGTGATCGTGGACACCGAGGCACCCGGCGCCGCCTGGCTGGTCTGACGCCACAGCTCGGTCATCCGGTCGATGCCTCCCCCGATGCCGTTCAGGCTGGATCCCGTGCCCGGCACGTACACCGCTTGGTGCTGCGCCGTGTCGGGGTTTCCGGTGGCGACGATGGCGCGGCCGCGGCCCTCGGGGCTGAAGCCGAGGAGGTAGGCCTCCGGCAGGCCTTCGGCTCCGGTGGCGTCGAAACGCTTCCGGATGGCTTCCATGCCGTTGAGGGAACCCGTCAGATGGCGGTACTCGTCGCCGTACTTCCGGTTCCACTCCGACCACTCGTCCGTAGTGCTCCACACGGGCCCGGTGGTGGTCATCAGCATGGTCGTCTTGTTGGCGGGCTCTTTGGGTATCGGCGCCAGCCTGATCCGGTACTCCGCCTCCTTCTCGTCCAGCACCATCCGATTGGCCTCGTCCCTCACCTCGGCGGGCAGACCGTCCAGCCGGCCCACGACGTCGGGGCGCGTGGAGAGGTATGCCTGTTGTGCTCGGGGGGTGAGGCTCCTCCACCAGTCGGCGTTCTGTGCGGGGGTGCCGTCCTTGAGTGGTCCGCCGACGGAATCCAGATAGCTCTGGCCGCCCTGCTGTACGCCCCTCATGTCCGACTGGGCGTCGGCGAGGTCGTACACCGAGACGGTGAGGTCGTCGTCGGCCTTCAGCGCCCGGATCCTCGGCTCCCACGTGGCGTCCGCGTCCGTTGCCTCCTTGAGCGCGGCAGCGATGCGGTCCGCCAGGGCGATCGCCTCGGCGCGGTGGGGGTTGGGGTCGGGGGCCAGCCGGGCGAGGGCGGACTGGGCACCGGCTGCCTGGGGCGGCGCCCCGGCGGCGACGGTACCGCCGGGGGGCGGTAACTCGACGCCGTTGCGCGCCTGTCCGGCGGGGTAGGTGATGCTGCCGTCGGCGCCGACGGCGAACTTGAGGGCTTCCGCGTCGCCCAGCGCGGACAGGAGCTTGCTGCGGGCCACTTCCATGTCGTGGGCGAAGGCGTTGAGCGCGGTGCTCACGAGACCGCACTCGATCTGCGTGTAGTGGAAGTTGTCCGACAGCTGCTTCAGCTCCGCCAGCGCGGCGTCCCGGGCGGCGCCGTTGAGCGCTCTGCGCATGCCCGCCGCGACGGTGTTGTCGATGTGGTCCTTGGCCGCGGCGGCCATGGTGCTGGCCGCCCGGTAGCCGTCGGCCGCCCGTACGAAGTCGGAGGTGTTCAGCGCGTTGAGAGTGGCGAGATCCATGGCCCTCACCGACCCGCCGCCTGGCCGCCGACGGCATGCGTGTCGGCGTACCGGCCGTCGATGGCGGCGAACGCGCCCCTGACCGCTTCGTCGGTCACCAGGAGGTCGTGCCCGGTCTTCTCCAGCGCCTCCCTGACACTGCCGCAGCGCTCGTCCACGCTCCGGGCGTACCGGGTCCAGGAGTCGTACACGTCCTTCTGGGCGCCCGCGGTCAGACATCCCGTGGCGCCGAGCCCGTGCTGTCCGTCGGCCAGCTCTGTCAGGGCCTTGTCCAGCCCTTCCTTCAGTACGGCGATGCCCTCGCTCGCCTTGATCCACGCCTGCTGGTTGGACCGCAGGCCGCCGGTGACCCCGCTCGTCGCCGACGTGGGGCCGCCGTCGTCATAGTGGTTGAGCCGAGTCTGGCCCGCGTGCCTCTGTACGGCGCCCTGCTTCAGCCGTTCCCACTCGTCCCACGCCATCCGCGCTTCCCTCCCCCGTGCCCCGGACCCGTCCCGGGACGTGTCGTACCTCTTGCCGCGCCCAACTACTGAGCGGCCTCCGGCATCCGTACCGGGCGGCCGGGCCCACCGTCACAACGGTGGTGGATTGTCCGCAACCGCACAGCCGACCGGGTACGGAAACGGTGTTGTCCGCGGACAATGCGGCGACCAGCCATCCAGGACCTGCCGGCGCGCTGACGGCGCGCGGGTGACGGCCGGCACGCGTCGGCCTGGCACCTCGGGTCACGCGCTCAGCGCAGGGCCGGGGCCGCCCCGCGTACGGCTCGGTGGACAGCGCGGGCCAGGCGCGCGCCCCACAGCGAGCGGGGACCGGCGAAGGCGTGCACCTCCTCCCCGTCCACCGGCGTCCGGGCGGCGACACAGACGGCGTCCGTGGGGGTACCGGAGCAGTCGTAGCCCATGTCGAGCAGAGCCTGCACCTTGGCTTCGGTGGCCGTGGCCACGGCGTTGACCAGCGCGGCATCGGTCATGGCCACCGGAAGCGCGACCACGATGTTGATCGTGCCGGGCCGCGAGGGGGCAGCCAGGGCTTCCGGTGCGGCGGCCGCCCAGCCGCGCACTCCGAGTCCCGCGGTGGCCACCGCCACCACTCCCTCGTCGGCCCCGTGGCCGTACGCCCGGACGTCGGCGGCCGTCATCAGCCCGACCCCCGCCCCCTCGGCACCCGCCTGCCGGGCCAGCTCGGCGAGGTGCCGGTCGGGGTCGTGGCGCCGATAGCCGTGGGAGACCTGGGCGTTGAGGACCCAGGCGCGCTCCCCGACGCCGCCGCCCAGCACCGCACTGCTGATCATCCGCCAGCCGGCACCGGCCTGCCACAGCAGGCTGTGCAGCCGTTCGCCGTCCTCGAAGCGGGACAGCTGCCGCACAGGGAGGAGGGTGGCGGTGGCGGGTCGTGGCGGCGGAACGACGGCGGTCACCGGACAGGCACTCCTCACAGGCGGAAACCGCTTGATCGTACGTTGTCCCGCCCATTCCGCCCCGCCTCGGGCGCTGGGTGCCGCCACCGAGCGGGCGCGCCCTCGGGGGCGAGTCAGCTCGGCGTCATCACCGTCGCCGGACGTCTGAGCCGCGCCACCGGCCACCGGCTGGCGGCTGGCGGCTGGCGGCTGGCGGCTGCGCAACGTGATCGCCGAGTGTCTCGGGCGGTCGCAGCCGCCCGTACCGCACACTCAGACGACGGACAGCGACGGCAGCAGCCATTCGGCCGGTGCCCGAACCGATCTGAGCGAGGAACCGGACACCGCGGCAACCCCCGCCGCCATCGTGTGGCGACCAATCCTCAGCTCGCGCGGCCCCGGATTACACAGGGCTGTTCCGCCCCGCCGTACCCATGGGAGAGCCGTTGTGAAGGAACCCGTATATATCGGCCGTGATCAAGCTGCCAAACCTGATCTACAACAGCTGGTGCACGCGGTGGCGCTGGGCGATCAGGAGGCTTTCGCCTCGGTCTACGACGCCGTGGCCGGCTCCGTCCTGGGGGTCGCCCGGGCCGTTCTGCGTGATCAGGCGCAGTCGGAGGAAGTGGCGCAGGAGGTGCTGGTGGAGGTGTGGCGCACCGCCCCGCGCTACCGGCCCGAGCGCGGCACGGCCATCAACTGGATCCTCACCCTCGCCCACCGGCGGGCAGTGGACCGGGTCCGCTCGGTGGAGGCCGCAGCCGCCCGTGACACCAAGGCCGCGCTGCTGGAGCATCAGCCCGCCTACGACGAGGTGACCGAACAGGTCGAGACCCGGCTCGAGCAGGAGCAGGTGAGGCGCTGTCTGCGCACCCTGACCGAGCTGCAGCGCCAGGCCGTCACACTCGCCTACTACCGGGGCCTGACCTACCGGGAGGTCGCCAAAGCACTGGCTTTGCCGCTGGGCACGGTGAAGACGCGGCTGCGTGACGGGCTCATCCGGCTCCGCGACTGCCTGGGGGTGACCGCATGACCACGACCGATCTGCACGCGCTGACCGGCGCCTACGCCGTGCACGCGCTGGACGGTGAGGAACGTGCCGCCTTCGAGCGGCACCTCGCCGACTGCGAGGCCTGTCGGCAGGAGGTCGCCGAGTTCACCGCCACCGCCGGGCGCCTGGCCCTGGCGTCCACGGTACGCGCGCGCCCCGCCATGCGGGAGGAGGTACTGCAGCGGATCACCACCGTGCGGCAGGAGCCGCCCGGTGCCGCACCGCTGGAGCGGGTACGCCGCGGCGCGCTACGCGGAGGGGGCCTGGCCCGGTGGGCGCTGGCGGCGAGTGTGGCCGCCGCCGTGCTCGGCGGAACCGTCGTGTGGCAGTACGAGCGCGCCCAGGACGCCCGGCACGAGGCTGCCCAGGCACAGCAGCACGTCGAGGACCTGGCAGGGTTGCTGGCCGCGCCCGATGCCAAGTCCCGTTCGGCGAAGGTGGCGGGCGGCGCGAGCACGCTGGTGGTCTCCGCCAGCCAGGACCGGGCCGCCTTCGTCTCGTACCACATGGCCGCCCCTCCACGCGGCAAGGTGTACCAGCTGTGGTTCGCCGACGGCGGCACGATGCGCTCGGGTGGCTTGATGGACCCCGACCGCAACAGCCAGGCCGTGCTGATGCAGGGAGCGGTCGACGGCGCCTCCGGGGTCGGCATTACGGTGGAACCGGCCGGTGGATCGGCGCAGCCGACTTCGGCGCCGCTCGCCTTGCTCGGCGTGCCGGGGTGAGGATGCGCGTGGGGAGCCCACACCATGGCGGGCTCCCCACGCGGTTATACGGCGTCGGCCCGGTGGCCGAGGAAAGAACCCGAGGTCCGCCGGTCACGGGTCACCGGTCGGACGGAGCGGTCGCCAGCCCACCCCCAGGGCAGCGGCGGCGTCGAGGCGTTGGAGCCGGTTCACGTCGTCGCTCGCCAGCACCCGGTCGCCGCCGGCCCGGCAATCAGGCATCAGGTAGTCCCAGGAGGCGCGGGCACCAGGCCGTGATGCCTGCCGACCAGTCGTCGGATGAGGGGCATCCGCCAGCCGCTGCCGGGGGCGGCTGACGGATGCCCCGTTTGGAAGGGACGCGCGCCGCCCGACTAGCTCCCGTCGAGGCAACCGGGCGGCGCATGCGTCCTCGCTCCGTGGTGGTGTCAGCTCTTGGGCATCAGAACGGTGTCGATGATGTAGACGTTGGCGTTGGCGGTCTTGACGTTGCCGCAGACGACCATGGCGGAGTCGTTGACGGTGTAGGACTCGCCCGAGCCGGAGGTCATGACCTTCGACTTCTCCAGCGTGTCGAAGGAGCCGTTCTCCAGGTCCTTGGGAGCGAGCTTCTGACCGACGACGTGATACGTGAGGATCTTCGTCAACTGCGCCTTGTCGTTCAGGACCTTGTCCAAGGTGGCCTTCGGGATCTTGCTGAAGGCGTCATTGGTCGGCGCGAACACGCTGATGTTCTGCGCGTTGTTGAGGGTGTCGACCAGCCCGGCCTTCTTCACCGCCGCCACGAGCGTGGACAGCGCGGGGTTGTTGGATGCGGCCGTAGCCACCGGGTCCTTGGCCATGCCATCGAAGGAACCGGCACCGTTCTTCGGCACGGAGGCACACGCCGGGCCGAACGGCTGGTCCGTGCTGCTCGAGGAGGCCGTCGAGCCGGCCATGTCGTCGCTGCTCTTCGTGGCCGGAGCCGATGCGTTGCTGGTGGAGTCGTCGGACTTGCCCGAGTCACTGCTGCCGCTGGAACAGGCGGTCAGGACCAAGGGAAGCGCGGCGGCCGCGGCGAGGAGTCCGGTGCTACGGCGGATACGGGTGTACATGAGGTTCTCCTGTTTGACGGTGCAGCATGATGCGGCTGCGCTTGTGGTGGTGCGGAACGGTGGTTCGGGAAGGGGCACGAGGGGCCCTTGAGGGGGAAGGAGGGGCCCTTGAGGGGGAAGTTGGTCATTCGACGGTCACGACGACGGAGTGCCACCCGCTGGCGCCGTCGGGAATGGTGCGGGTGCGTTTGTCGGTCTGTACGGCGCCCGTGCGGTCGGTGGCGCGGACGGTGAGGGTGTGGCCGCCCTTGGTCGCCCGCCAGGGAAGCGACCACTGGCGCCAGGTGTCGCGGGTGTCCTCGCCGGCCAGATCGGCTTCTTGCCAAGGGCCGTCGTCGATGCGGACCTCGACCCTGTCGACGCCCCGGTGCTGGGCCCAGGCGACTCCGGCGATCATCACCGTGCCGGCCTTGGGCCGGGCGAACGGCTTGGGGGTGTCGATCCGCGAGGCGGTCTTGATCGGAGCCCTGCGGGACCAGCCGCGCTTGACCCAGTAAGGGTCGTAGGAGTCGAAGGTCGTGAGCTCGATGTCCTCGATCCACTTACAGGCCGAGACGAACCCGTACAGGCCCGGGACGACCATCCGGACGGGGAAGCCATGGTCGAAGGGCAGCGGCTCGCCGTTCATTCCCAGGGCCAGCATCGCGTCACGGCCGTCCATGACGTCCTCGACCGGGCTGCCGATCGTCATGCCGTCCGCCGACCGGGACACCAGCTGATCCGCCGCGCCTCCCTGGGACGGGGGCTTGATGCCGCATTCGGCGAGCAGGTCGGCCAGCCGTACCCCGATCCACCGGGCGTTGCCGACATACGGGCCGCCGACCTCGTTGGAGACACAGGTCAAGGTGATGTCCCGCTCGATCAGCTCACGGTGCAGCAGGTCGTCGAAGGAGTAGGTGGTGGGACGGCGTACGCCCTTGCCGTGGATGCGCAGCCGCCAGCTGGCGGCGTTCAGCTTGGGCACCACCAGCGCGGTGTCCACGCGGTAGAAGTCCGCGTTGGGGGTGACGAAGGCGCTGATGCCGGGGATGCGCAGCCCGGCCCCCTTGGGGATGGGTTGCGCCGGTGACTGGGGAGAAGGCAGCACGAGCCTGTTACGGGAGGCGATCGCGCCCTGGCCGCGCGAGGCGTTCAAGGACCGGCCGACCCCGCCGACCGCGGCAGAAGCCGCTGCGGCGGAGACGGCCGCCAGGACGAATCCCCGCCGGTCCCATCCAGCGGACGAAGACAGACCGTCACCGGCTTCCCAGGTCCCACCCCCGGCGGCCGACGCTGGCGTCTTCACCTTCGTCAGACGCCCGACAAGTACGTACAGCAGCAGCGCTCCGGCAGCGGCACCCACGAGGGAGGGCAGCGCATCGGCGAGGCTGGTGGAGTCGGGCCGGCTGACGGCGGCCGCCGCCCCGATACCCCCGAAGACAAGGAACCCGGCGGCTCCAACCTGCCGAAACCACACCGCCAGCGCACCCAGCGTCAGAGCCAGCACGGCCAGCACGGCGAGGATGCCGAGCTGCAGTACGAGTTTGTCGTTGGTGCCGAAGTGGCGGATCGCCCAGTCCTTGACCGCGGCGGGTGTTGCGTCGATGGACGCCCCGCCCACCGCGATGACCGGACTGGACTGCGGGCGCACCGCCGCGGCGACCAGTTCGGCCAACGCCAGCGACGCGAAGCCGGCCAGCACCCCGCTCAGCGCACCCAGCGCCACCCGGGGCCGACCCGGCCGTACTCGCTGATCCTTCGCTTCGTCCCTCACGGGGGGAATCCGGTTCTGGCGGCCGGGTGGATTGGTCCTCGACCTGATCAGGTGAAAAAAGATCCCAGACCAATCCACCCGCGTATTCCGCTACGGATTACTCAGATGGGCTCCAGCGCCCCTCCGCCCTGATCGCAGTGTTGGAGCAGCTCAACGTTCTACGCTGACGACCTCGGGTTCTGGCACAGGTTCCGAATGCCATGCAGCCGGTCATCCAGATCGCCCTCCGCGGGCGCAGGGCGCTTGACCTGCCCTGACGGTCATGCCGACCGCGGGGCACGGTCATCATGAGATCTGCGCGCTACGGCACGCAGGTGAGTGTCGGCCCCTGCATCATGTTCCCGGTGTACGTGTCCTGGCCCTTGGGCAGCCAGTACCCCATCTTGGACACCACAGTGGAACAGGACTTCCCGACCTGGACATCCACCTTCACCGTGCTCGGGTGACCAGGCTGGATGTCGACCAGCGCGCAGTCCAAGACGTGTGCCTGCCGCTGGGAGGACGGATACCCACCGGTAAGAGGGTTGCTGCACTGCCGGTCGGCGGACGTCAGACGTACGCCGGTGGTCGCCTCACCGACCAGCCCCAGTCGCGCGTTGCTGTCTCCACGGGCCCCCAGGCGGGTCACCGTGTACGTCACGGTGGTGGTGCGGCCTGACCGTACGGTGCGCGGACTGACGTCGATACGGTGCGTAGGTTCCGGGGAAGGCCAGCTCAAGGTTCCTTTGGTGGTCCACCGTGTCCGCAGGTCGACGCCCCGGGACGCTGATGTCACCCGCAGGGTGGTGACGATCTCATAGGTGCCCGGTCCCGGATACTGCACACGCCGACCGAGTACGCCGGAGGCGATCCGCCCGCCATTGCGGGACATCCGCCACGTTCCCGCACTGTCACAGGCGGCGAACCTCGCGGTGCCGCATTCCGCAGGGGCTGTCACCGTCATAAACACATGATCGAGCGACACACACGTATGAACCCTTGCGGCCTGCCGGGCCTTGCCCTCAACCACGTGGGACGGGAAGCAACGTTGGGCGCCGGGTGACCTTGGCGTGGGCTGGGCGGCAACGGACGGCGAGTGCGGTGCGGCGGGGACCGTTCCCAGGGGGACGGCGAGCAGTGCGGTCACCGCAAGCGATCGAGCGAGCATCATCATGGCAACCTCGGCTCCCGCAGTCGTCTTATCGAACAACCCGCATCATCCTTCCCCGGGCCCGTCTGCCTTCCCGCGACGCGCAGGGCACCCCTCACTCGGCGTAAGGCCCAGCCCTTGACAGACCGTCGATCAGCCCAATCGAGGGGCTGCGCCATACGACATGTGCGGGCCAGGACCCTGTGCCGACGCGGGGTTCGCTCGGTCGGCCAAGTCACCAATGACTTCGACGTGACCAACACCGCGGTGGCTGCGGGTCAGCCAAGCTCCGCTCGACACCGGGGGGAAGGACGGGCTGTCCAGCAGCGAAGACGACGAACTGGCACCCCTGACGAGTCCGGGCACGCCCGGGAAGGGCCTGGCTTCGATTCCGTGGCTTGTTCTCACCGGTTCTCGCCCGGCGCGTGGTGCGCCACAATGACCGTTCCGTCCAGTTGTCGCACGGACCGGGAGGCCGGACATGACGAGCAAGCGTGATCGGCCGCATCCGGCAAGAGCAGCAGGGTCCGTAGTCATCGCTGCGGCACTGGCGTTCAACGTGTCCGCGTGCTCTGGCGAGTTGGACACCGAATGCACCGGTGGCGCGTACGAGGTGGAGTGCCATCCGGTGTACCGGCCCCCGAGCACCACCACGGCCTCCGTATCGCCGGTTGCGGCACCGACACCTACCGGTTCGTGCCCGTCGGACTGGGCAGAGGCGTGGAAGCGGATGCACGCGCGGACCTGGGACTCCGCCTGCCCTCTTCCCAGTCCTTTGGGGACCGTTCTACCGGCTCCGAGCGGTTGATCCCTGCCCCACGTCATCGGTAGGGCGGGGCGGTGGGGCAGTCCCGATGCGGGGTGCGCCACCGCCGGTTCAGGGGATGGGGTCAGTCGTGTGGCCGCGCCAACTGCTGCTCGCGGCAGGAGGAACGACCCGAACGATTGCCTACGTCGCTGGCTCCGCCCACGAACAACGGGACCATCTGCTGGGGGCACCGACACCGAGTCCGGCGCCACCCTGGTCTGGCCCGGCAGCCATCTCCACAACAAGGACACGCCCGCCGACCACGAGGCCGTCCCGGTGGCTGCCCGCCCGGGCTCCGTCCTCTTCCTGCACTGCCTCACCCTGCATCGCGCGAGCACCAACGTGACGACACACCACCGCTCCATCCTCATCAACGAGTACAAGAGCGCCCGGACGACAGAACTCACCCCCAACGACGCCGCCTTCGGTGACCTGCCACTTCGCAGAGGAGGCCGCAACCTCGTCGAACTGTGACGGCGTGAATGCCCGGGAACACCCTCTCCCCGGGCAGAGCGCACGCACTTCCCCTGCCCGCAGGGTGCCACGACGGCATCACCCGGGGTAGTACAGAACGCCCGTGACGCGGTCGCCGACGGAAGTCCGTATGAGCTGACTTACGCCCCCGCCCGACACACCGACGCCCTGCGCGGAACCCCACACTGGAGCGTGCGACTGACCAGGCGCCTTGTACCTCCGGCCGGATCACTCGTCGACCGAGGGCCCAGTGGAATATCGCCCTGGAGGACGGCGATCCCGCGGCGACCGCGTCCGCCGGCTCCCGTTGCCGTGTGCGTCACCCCAGAGGGATACCGGCCCCCGACATGGGTGGCGTATCGGCGTGCAGGACGTCGCACGTTCCCGTCCCGAGAGGGAGGGCAGCGCGAATCAAGTGTGGCTGCCGATACGGTCGTTGAGTGCGGCCCCGACGTCGGGGCAGTTGGCCCGGATGACGTCGAGGAAGGCGCGCAGCACCGGGGAGTGATCGCGGGCCGCGAAGGACAGGACGAGATCGGGCAGAGGCGTGCGCGGGGTCACTTCGCAGAACCGCACTCCCGGACGCGGGACCGCCCTCATACGGGACGGCCCCAGGCCGACGCCCACGCCAGAGGCGGCGAGGCCGATGATCGTGTGCACGTCCCTCGCGACGATCGCCCCGCCGAGAACCGACGAGTCCGTGCCCAGCAAGGTGCGCAGTGCGGCGACCACGGAGGGCTCGTCCTCGCCGGCCGACACAATCAGCGGCTGCCGCCGCAACTGGTCGGCACTTACCGACAGTTGTCCCGCGTACGGGTGCGCCGTATTCACTACAGCGATCACGTGGTCGCGTCCGATCGGGACGGACACGAGATGCTCGACTCCGGCCCCGCGCGGGGAGCCGAGGGTGATGGCCACGTCCAGTTCCCCGGCGACGAGAGCGAGGCTGCTGCGGCTGGTTGCCATCTCGTGCAGTTCCAGTCTCACGTCGGGCCGTTCGCGGCCGAACCTGCTCAGGACGCCCGGCAGCGGGTCGAGCAGTGCCGAAGCGATGAATCCAAGGCGCAGACGTCCCGTCTCACCGCGCGCGGCCCGACCCGCGTCGACCGTGGCCGCCGCGATCTCCTCGAGCGCGCGGCGCGCCCGTACGAGGAACGCCTCGCCCGCGGCGGTAGGGAAGACCCCCTGACGTGTGCGGTCGAACAGCCGGGCCCCGACCTCGCGCTCCAGGTCGGCGATCTGCTTGGACAGCGGCGGCTGCGCGATGCCCAGCTCGCCGGCCGCCCGGCCGAAGTGTCCGTGCTCGGCGAGAGCAACCGCATACCGCAGGTGTCGGGCTTCCATGACCCTTCCTTCACTCCACCGATCCTGTCGGCCGTTGGCGATACCTCAAAGATATCGCCACGCCACTTACCAGATCTATGCATGGATGATGCTGTGCTTCCTGTCTGGAATGGAGCCATGAAGAACGTTCCTCTGACCGACACCGTCTTCGTTTTCGTACACGGCGCCTGGCACAGCTCTGGGCAGTGGGCGGCGACGCAGCGCGCACTGGCGGGACTGGGCGCCGCAAGCGTGGCCGTCGACATGCCCGGGCACGGCTTCGACGCACCCCTGCCCACCGGATACCTGCTGCCCGGCCAGCCGGGCCTTCTGACCGAGAAGTCACAGCTCGCCACCCTGACGATGGACGACTGCGCCGGGGCAGTACTGAGCCTCCTGCACCAGGTGCGTCACCATCGAAGTGTCGTGCTCGTCGCGCACAGCGCGGGCGGCGGCCCCGCGTCCCTGGCCGCGGAGCGGGCGCCCGAGCTGGTGGACCGGATCGTTTACGTGTCCGCTTTCGTCCCGGGCGGGCGGGCGCGGTTCTTCGACTATCTGGGCTCGCCGGAGAACGCCACCGCACTGGGCCAGAACCTGAACCTCGGCGACCCCGAGGCCCTGGGCGCCGTACGGATCAATCCACTCTCACCGGATGCCGCCTACCTCGCCGAACTGCGGGAAACCCATTACCACGACACCCCCCTGGACCGATTTGACCGCTGGCGGTCCGCGCTGAGCCCTGACCTGCCCCTGGCGATCCCGACCACTCCGGTCACCCTGACCGCAACACGGTGGGGACGAATTCCACGAACCTTCCTGCGCTGCGCCGAGGACCGGGCGCTGGCGCCGACCGCACAGGACCTGATGATCGCGGAAGCCGACCGGGCCTTCCCCGCCAACCCGTTCACGGTGCATACCCTGCCCGGCAGCCATAGCCCGTTCGCCGCCCGGCCGGGAGAGCTCGCCGCAGTCCTCGCCTCGTCAGCCGACATCGGCCCATAGAGGGGTCCCCGCCCCCGAGCGGGGCGGCGCCACGCCGGTGACGAGGGCCTCGTACTGTGGGTCGTGCTGAGGTCGGTCCGGATCGCTGCGGCGGCGACCTATATGGCGGTGACGTCGGGCAGCTGTAGGAATGCCGCGGCGCCACCGCGCCTCCGCTGCCCCGCGAGCCGTTTGGCACATATGTTCAATTACTGACCATTTGGCGCGATTCGCCCTTACTGGCCTCCGTGGTGACGAGTCACTCTGCGAGTGCACGCCATCTGGGACCGACCCGGTCGAGGCGGCGTCAGCACGGATCGAGTGGTCGCATACCGCCTGCTGCGGCCACGTCAGCAGCGGGGAGGACCCATGTCCCGTCGGATCAGCACCTTGTTCATCCTGCCCAGCGCCGCCCTCCTCGCTCTTACGGCGAGTGTGGCGACAGCCTCGGCCGCTGGGGTAGCTCACGGCGACTTTCTCTATACCAGCGGAGCAAACACCACCATCGGCCTGCGCAACGCGCCGACGGACAAGTGCATCCCCCTAGTGATGGTGGGCGCGAAGAGCGGAACCAATGGCACGGACAGGACGGCACGCATCTACGCGACCGGCGACTGCCACCAGCAGTTGGTCGTCGCCGCCGCCGGGAAGCCCGGGCGCGGCACCGCATGGAACACGCCGGACTTCCAGCCCACCGCGCACTCGGTATGGTTCGAGTGCGACAGCCCGGCTGTGTGCTGAGGCCCAACGCGGCGTCGATCGGGGCGGATCCAGACATCGCCCCAGGGTTCGTCAGCAACGCTGCTGGCCCTTCTCTGGTTGTTCCACGGGGAGCGCGTTCCGTACGCCATAGTGGGAGTAGCGGAGCCGGACGGGGGGATCCTTCATGATCGAGCAGGCGTACCTTCAGCAAGGGGACGTGACCGTCCCGGCGGTCGCGTCGTTGCGGACCCGGATCGCCGCCGCGATCGACAACAATCCCGCGCCGGGCACGGGCAGCGTCCTCGACCGCGTGACCTTCTGGTTGCAGCTGCCGACCACCACGATGTTCACCGGCATGCTGGACAAGCTTTGCGAGGCTCGGGGCGCGCGCGTGGCGAACGCCCTCAGTTCGCCCGGAGCAGGGGGGCTCTATGACCCCGCGGACCTGTCAGCGGCTGCGGACATCACGGCCAAGTGGACCGCGATCAGTGAGCGCCTGCACGCCGGCCGTGCCGTGACCGTCAAGGGCCCGACCGACCATGTCGGCGGGCCCAGAAGCCTGTTCATCCAGCCCAACGGGGCCGGGTTCCACGTGATCGTGCTCCTCGCCACCGGCAACGACGGCGGACCCGACGGACGCCCCTTCTTCCTGGCCTTCGACCCCGACGTCAGTGCCGTGACCGAGGCCCGCCAGACATGGACGACCAAGAAAACCATCGGCGACACCAACGCGAAGGTGCCCGCGCTCACCGCCCCGGAGGCCACCGCGCACATCAAGCTCATGCTGCTCGGCAACGACCCGAACAGCTTCGGCCCGCTGATCCGCAAGTACTACATCGACACGGCCGCGAGCTTCCCCGCGATCTCCCGCGCCGGGACCGGTCAGTAGTTATTGCGGCGAGATCGCGCAACCCGCAGTCCTGAACCGCCCGGAGCTGCGCGCCGTCGCCGACACGGACCGCGCCGCGTACCGCCCGGTGAAGGCTGGCCGCCCCGGGGCAGGCGCAGTGGGAGATCAGACGCTCGGAAGGCGGACGCAATCTGTCGGGGACACGGCTGAAGTCGCCCATCGCCGCGAAGTCCACCGCGCGCACGGCCCCTGCCCGGTGCCCGCTCACCTGGCGAACCGTCCTGTCGCGATCAAGATCCGGGCACACCTACCATCACCCCCGTGAGTGACCCATCAGCCCTGGCCCCGTTCCACCTGGACGCAACCGGTGAATCCGACCCCTCCCACTGCCTCTATCTCTTCGCCGGCGACATGGAGCAGGTCGCCGACGTCTTCGAGGAGCACAACGCCGAGAGCCATGGCCACGGCTGGGAGGGGCTGGCCGGGTCACTGGTCAATTCCCGCATGCCCGACAGTGCGGACCAGCTTCACTTCGGATCAGAAGCCGACACGTTCGTCGTCTTGAGCAGCGACCTCAAAGCCCTCACGGAGCTGGCCGTGCTCTTACGCTCCGCGTTCCACAACCGCGAACTCCTCAGCCAGTACATCCTGACGGCCGAGCCACGTTTCCTGGAGCGATAGGGCCCCTGAGTGGAGCTGGTCTGGTCCGATTCACTCGCCGTCTCAGAGCGTCTCGTCCGTCCTGGCTCCGCTGCGCGGTGCGGCGGCTCTTCATTCCTCGTCGTCGACGTGGCGTGCCCGAAGCCATGCTGCCTCGAACTCGTCCGGGTGGATCTCCTTGTCCGCCCACTCAGGGTCGAAGAGGTCCACAACCGGCGGATTGAACGGCCAGTCGTCGGGACCACTCTTCAACGCGGCTCCGTCGTCGGCGAGTTCGACCTGACGCAGCCTGCGGCCGTCGGAGCCGACCTCCAAGAGGAAGGTCGCTGGTTCACCACCGTCGCCGTCCCAGCGGCGCCGAAGGCGCACGATGCTCCGGCCCGCGAGTGCGCCGAAACCGGGGCGGCCGCGCTGTGCGTCGCGCTTGGCCCGCAGCCCGTCCAGGCCCGCAGGCATGGCCGGCTCGTCGATGTCGACTTCGTCCAGGTCCCAGTTGGCACGCTCGACAGCATCTGGACCGTCGACCACCTCGACCTCGGCGAACGTCTCAAGAACTTCCCCGGCCGATCGTGCATGGACCCACCACCAGGTGCCGCCCATGCCGTAGTCGTGCAGGACGAGGAAACGGGCCTTCGACGCGGAGTGAGGGCTTGTCATACCGGCTGAGGGTAATGGAGCACGCGCGTCCCACTATGCCGCCGGCCCTCCCTGGTAGTTCGTAAGTCGTCCAGGCCGAGCCGCGCACGCGTCACCAACGCACCAGCCGGAGCCATGCACGGATCACGGTCGAGCACCCGGCCAGCGGGTCGACGAGCAGCGGCTGGCGCAGCTGTGGGTGGGCGAAACCGTCCGGCGCCACCCGCCCGAACGGCTGCCCGGCCCCGCTCAGCTCTTCCGCTCACCAAGGACACAGAATTCGTTGCCCTCCGGGTCGAGGAGGGTCACCCAGTGCTGTTCGTCCCCCACGGTGTCGGCACGCCGGGCACCGAGGGAGAGCAGCCGGGCGACCTCGGCCTCCTGATCGTCGGGGCGGAAGTCGGGGTGGAGCCGGTTCTTCGACGTCTTGCCCTCGGGGACAGGCACGAAGAGCAGCCCCGGCATCCGATCCGGCTCAGGCCGGATCTCGATGATCTCCTCGGTCTCGTCGACGACAACCCAGCTGAGAGCCTCGGCCCACCAGCGCCCGAGGGCGATGGGGTCGGAGGAGTCGACGATGATCTGTTCCCATTCCAGTGCCATGGACGTGAGCATAAACAGGGTCGGCCGACTGCTGGGGCCGGGGGTGGCTCCCGTCGACCGCCGGAGCACACCCTCGCCTGAACCGGAGTCATCGAACCAGACCGGTTGAGACAGCAGCTCCGCGTACCGGTCGAGGCCCGGGGAGTCAGCGGGACTGTCATGTAGTGGCGACGCTCCGGCACCGGCCGTTTCAAGGCCGCGACCGCAGGCGTAGTGTCCGGGCATGGTCGAACTGAACTTCCCGTCGGCGCACCGGAACCGCGCGGCAAAGTCGTCCGTGGTGTTGGCACTTGTCGTCTTGGTCGTCGAGGGGGTCGCCGCGTACGTCACGCTCGGTGGGGTGGGGTTCTGTTGGCTGGTGGGCGGGAGCATCGTCCTCCTCGCCCCGCTTGTGCTCCTGTCGTCGCGGAGCTGGAGCAGGGTCGGGGCCGACGGAATAACCATCTGCTGGGGCCTGGGAGGCGGCCGCACCTACCCCTGGCACGAGATCCAGTGGATTGACGTGCGCGAGACCCAAGGCCAGGGTTCCTCCGTGTCTGCGATCCGCGTGTTCCTGCTGGGCGGCCGGCGTCGCTCGTTGCCCGGGCTTTACCGCAGCGCCACCCATCCCGCTCCCGATTTCGACGAGCAGTTCCAACGGGTTGTCGACTGGTGGGAGTTGAGTACTGACCCGAGCGCCCGAGTGCGGCCCCCCAAGCGGTTCCGGGACCGGCTGACTCCCGTCACGGTCGGACTCCTCGTCGTACCCGCGGCCATTGCCGTCGCGGCCGTCGTGGCTCTCGTGGTCTTCGGACCCCACTAGAGGAGTGAGGCGACGCTGACGAACGCCCACCTGAGCCGGTCGACGCTGATTGAGACGCAAAAGGCTCGCCAGGATCAGCGACGGCAGAGATAACGGAGATACCGGAGAGGAACGTCCGGCGCACAGCCCGTGGCTGGCTGAAGGGAGTTCCCGCCGAGGCCCCGACGTCAGCCGATGCCGCGCTCCTTGAGCATCCCCGCGAAGGCGCCCGCCTCGTAGAGGGCGTCGTCGGGTCCCAGCGGCTTGCCGTCGAGCAGCACCGTGGGTGTACCGCGCGCGCCGGACGTCTCGAACGCCTTCTCGGCGCGGGCGGTCCAGTCGGCGTGGGCGCCGGAGGTGACCGCCTTGTCGAAGGCGGCGCCGCGCAGCCCGGGCACCTGGTCGGCGAGCGCGAGCAGGAAGGCGGGGGTGAAGCCGTCGATGGATTCCTTCGGCTGGGAGGCGTAGAGGGCCGCGTGGTACTCGGGGAACTTGTTCGCGTCGAGGGAGGCGCGCAGCGCCCGTGCGGCGTTCGCCGAGCCGCTGCCGCCGAGGTTGACATCGAGGAACGAGGCGATGGTGTACTCGATCTTGATCTTGCCGTCGGCCGCGAGCTCGGCGAGCTTGGGACCGGCCGCGGTCTCGAACTTGGCGCAGTACGGGCAGCGCGGGTCCTCCAGGATCTTCACCGTGTGCGGGGCGGAGTCCTTGCCGACGATGAGCGAGGTCCCGTCGGCGCCGAGCTTGGCGGGCAGCTTGGCCAGTGTCGGCGCCGCTTCTCCGGCGCGCGCGGTCGGGCCGACCGTGGAGACGGCCGGCGCGGGCTCGGCCTTCTCCCCGCTCCCGGAGGAGCAGGCGACCGCACCCGCGCAGAGCAGCGCGGCGAGCGCTCCCAGAGTGGAGCGGTGTCGAGCGGATCGGGCGGCACTGTTCAGCACGAGAAGGGACTTCCTTGGTGGGACGGAGGAAAAACGTGGAAGGAGGGGTAGGGGCGGGCGGGCCGGCGCGCGCCGACCGCGCGCACGCCCTGAATGGTCAGAGCCAGCGCCCCCAGGCGAAGGTGACCAGATACGCCCGGCGGACCGACTGCCAGGTGAAGCCGGCCAGGCACTGGACGCCGAGGGTCAGCAGGAAGATCGCGGCGAAGGCGGCTGCCACGAGCAGCCCGTAGAGCGGGGCGACGAAGGCTCCGACGAGCGCCGACAGGATGATCGCGGCGGCCAGGCCGAAGTGTGCGTCGGGCAGGTCGGCGCGCAGGGCCGCGCGCTCGGCTGCCTCGTCGGCGGCGGCACGTGCGTGGGCGTCGTGCCCGTCGCCGGGCACCGTCCCGAAGTCGGGGTCTTCGCTCACTGCGTACCGCCCGTGCTGGTACCGGCGCGGCCGAGCAGCGCCGTGACCGTCTCGGTGTCGGCGGCGCTCGTCATTATCCGGATCTCCTGGCCGTCGGAGGTCCGGTAGAGCAGGTCGGTGTTCCCGGCCCGCCAGCTGTTCGCCGTCTCCGCGATCCGGCCCGCCGGGAGGGGCAGGGCCTGGCGCATCGGGCGGATGAAGACCGCCTGGCCGCCGTCCGGGGCCGCGGTCAGCTTTCCGTAGACCGATCCCCTGCTGCCGGTTCCCTGCTTCCAGGTGATGCGGCAGGGGATCTGTGCGCGGTTTCCGGCGCGCAGCTGTGTGGAGCGCTCAGCTGCCCGGCGGCGTTGCACGGACATCACGACCCTCGTCGTGACACCCGCCACCGCGAGGATCAGAAGCATCTCGATGATGGTCGACATTTCTCTTTTCCGTGTCCTTGAATTCCGTGTCCGCACATTGTCCGTGCTTTTCCGCAGCACCGTTCCCGGAGGGGAAGCGGCGGCGCGGCCGGTGGGCGCCGGAATTCGTCCGGCGCCCACCGGTATCCACCCTAGAAGAGGTTCCGCACGTGGTTCACGATCGTGCTTCCCCACTGGCTTCTGGGTACGCCGTACAGCAGGGGTGACGATCCGCCCCGGGTGCTGAGCGAGGAGACCGCCGGGGATTTCGCCCCTCTGAGCACTCCGCCCACCAGGCCGCGGCCGAACAGCGTTCCGCCGATGATGCCCTTGGCTTCCGCCTTGCCCGTACGCAGCAGGAACTGGGCTCCGCCCTTCCTGCGCTCGTCGTCCGAGGCGACCGCCATATGGGCGCCGAGGCCCGCGGTGAACAGGGCCGCCGCGCCGACGATGAACAGACCGCCGCCGCAGACGACCGAGGCGATACAGGCCGCGGTGCCCATGGCTGCCACGGCGCCGACGGCCACGTCGACCACCTTGTGCTTCCAGTCACTCTTGAAAGAGTCGACCTTGTGCGAAATGGCATCGGACGCCTTCTTCGCTCCGCTGGAGACCGAGTCCCCTGCCTTGCGTATCCGGTTGCCCGCCGCCTTTACCTGCTTGGCCACGTACTTACGCGTGGCGTGATAGGCCCGCTTGATTGTAGGCCAAGCCTTGGTCTTCACCCATCGCTTGGTGGACTTCCAGACCTTGGCCGCCTTCTGCTTCACGCTCCGCACGATCTTCTGGAGCTTCTTCGGAACGTACTTGTGGTAGACCTTCTTGACCTGCTTGACGACCGGGGCGACGACCTTCTGCTTCACCCAGTTCGTGGCCTTGTGGGTGACCGTGGCCACCTTCTTCTTGGCCTTCTTCCACGCACCCTCGCCCCACCAGGTTCCGTCCGGGTCCGAGATCGTCGCGGGCGCGCTGTTGGCGTACTGGTACGCGTTGAGCTGCTGCGGACTGGTCGGGTCCAGGACCGGGTCGACCGAGATGAACCGGCCGAGCTGCGGGTCGTAGGGGCGGGCGCCGAGCTGGGTCAGCCCGGTGGTCCGGTCGATCGTGCCGCCGACGAACCCCTTGTTCCCGGTCCATGGCGCGGACTGCTTGAGCCGCTCGTTGCCGAACTCGTCCAGGGTGCGCCGCGTCACGTCCAGGCCGACCGAGCCGATCTGGGTGACGTTGGTGCCGTGGTGGTCGTTGATCAGGTAGCTGACCGGGGTGGCGCCGTCGTCGGCGGCGGTGCGCACGGCGACCTGCTCGTCGCCGTGGGTGTAGTAGCGCGTGCCGCGCAGCGACTTCTTCACCGGGTCCCAGGTGAACTGCTCGTCGCCCAGGTTGAGGGTGACGCCCTGCGGGCCGCGGGTGATGAGCTGCTTGCCCTCGGCGTCGTAGAGGTAGCTGCTGGTGTTCCCCTCGGTGTCGGCGGCGACGAGGTCGCCGCTCGCGTCCCACTGGAGGGACTGACCCTTGGGCAGCTCCGGAAGGGTGCGCTTGACGGTGTTGCCGGACTCGTCGTACTCGAAGGACGACTCCCCCGTCATGCCACCGGTCGTGGTGACCTTGCGCACGGCGTGCGGCTGGGCGGAGCCCGGCGCGTTGTAGGTGTAGGTGTCCTTGATGTCCTTGGCGGTGTCCCCCGTGGTGTCGTGGGTGGTGCGGGAGGTGCGGTTGCCCATCAGGTCGTAGGTGTACGAGTGCCAGTACGGGGCGAGCCCTGCCAGGTCCTCGGCCTTGGGCGCGGAGTTCGCGGCGCAGCCGGACTTCGGCGTCCAGGACTCCGTGGTACGGCCGAGGTAGTCGTAGCGGAAGCACTGGTTGTCGGTGCCCAGCGGGTTGTTGTCCTGCTTGGAGTTGATGCCGAGGACGTTGCCCATGGGGTCGTAGACGTAGGAGCGGTCGTCCGTGTTGGCGCCGCCGGTGACCTCGCGGTCAACGACCGAGCGCTCCAGGCGCCGGGTGGCCTCGTCATACGTGCTGGTCACGCCGACGCGCGCGCCCGCGGTGCCGTGCACCAGCTGGGTCGCCTCTCCGAACGGCGAGTAGCTGCTCTCCTGGACGTAGCGCACCCCGCCGCCCGTGGTCGCGGCGGGCATGCCGTCCGCGGTGTAGGTGTGGGTGACGCGCTCGGCCTTCAGGCCGCCCTTCGCCTCGTACTGCTCCCAGGCGATCTGGCCGGTGGTGGTGTAGCCGAACTTGACGTTGTACGTGCCCGCCAGGCCCGTCTCCTCGGCCGGGACGGTGACCGTCATGCCCGTGGGCTGGTAGTCGTCCGTGTAGCCGTCGATGGCCTCGGTGTAGGCGCGCCCGTCCTGGTAGCGCGTGGACGAGCTCAGATACCCCTTGGCCAGCGAGTCGTAGGTCCAGGAGGCGAGCTTGGTGCCGTCGGTGCCGCCCTCGTACGCGGCGGTCTTGCGGCCCGCGATGTCGTATGCGTACGACGTCTTCTTGCCCCGCGCGTCCGTGGTGGACGTGAGGCGGCCCTGATCGTCGTAGGACATGGTCTGGGTTCCGAAGTCGGGGTCGGTGACCTTGGTCCGGTTGCCGGCGACGTCGTAGGTGTTGGTCCAGGTGTTGCCCGCCGCGTCGGTGATGGTGGCGAGGTCGCCCTCGGGGGTGTAGGTGTACTTCGTGGTGTCGAAGGTGGCCGGTCCCGTGGTGGTCCGGTGCTGGCGCTGCTCCACCACGTTTCCGCGGACGTCGACGACCGTGGTGGTCGGTGTGCCGCCCTTGGGCGGGACGGTGGTGGTGACGTTGCCCGCGTACGCCGTGGTGGTGCGCCACTTCTCGTCGCCGAGGGAGTAGAACACCGACGCCGTGGGCCGCCCGGCACCGTCGTAGGTGTAGCCGGTGGCGCGCTGGAGCTCGTTGTCGTTGGGCTTGAGCAGGTCGCCGCTGACGGCCTGGTCGTTGTAGTAGGGGCCGTTGTGGGCGATCTCCAGGCCGCGCGAGTCGAAGACGCTGTCCTCGTTGACGCGGCCGCCGCCGACCGCCGGCACCTGGGTCTGCCGCTCACGCAGCAGGGCGTCGTAGATCACGTTGGAGGCGGCGTAGTCGCCGTCGTCCTTCAGCGTCTCCGTGGTCACCACGGAGGGCTTGGTCTGCGACATCTCGTAGCGGTAGCGCACCGAGGCGGACTGGGTGTCCTTGGCGCGGCCCGGCGCCCAGACGGCGAGGGTGCGGCCGAGCGCGTCGTACTCCGCGTCGGTGCGCCGCCCGTTGGGGTCGGTCTGCGCCAGCGGCAGGTCGCGCGTCGGGTTGATCTCCAGGGTGGTGACGTTGCCGAGGACGTCGGTCTCGGTCGTCTTCACCGGGTTGGCGCCGGTGGCCGGGACGTACTCGGTCCGGCTGGTCTTGCCGCTCGCGTCGACCTCGGTCAGCGGACGCCCGTAGGTGTCGTACGTGGTCTTGGTCGCGGTCTTGTACTGGGGCGAGCCGTCGGCGTAGTCCTTGAGGCCCTTGACCTCGGTGACGTTGCCCTTGTCGTCGTAGGACGTGACGGTGTCGGTCACCACGTCCTTGGGCCGCTGCGCGGTGGCCGAGCAGGAGACCGAGACGGTCTCGACGCGCTCGGGGTCCTCGAACATCCACTTGTCCGCGTTCTGCGCGTACGTGGTGCGCGTGCACAGGTTGTCGGAGTCGATGGACAGATCACCGGCGTCGTCGACCTCGACGGCCTCGCCCTGGTCGTTGTACGTGGTGGTCTTGCGGGTGCGGATCCACTGCTCGCCCTCGCCGAGGCTGCGGGTGCGGGTCTCGGCGGTGGCGGTCATCCACGAGGTGAGCGGGGCGAGACCGGCGCGCGGGCGCGATGCGGTCGCACCGCGCAGCCACGGGTCGGACGCCTCGGCGCCCAGCAGCTTTCCGCCCTCGCCGTCGTAGGTGAGCGACTCACGGACGGTGCCGGCGAGCGCGTCCGCGTCGGTGATCTCGCGGCCCTCGGAGTCGGCGACCTTCACCGAACGGGTCCCGGAGGCGGCCTTGTCGCCGTCCATGCCCCGGAAGAAGACGGCCTCGGTCTGGGTCCGCCCGGCCTGGCCCTTGGTGCCCAGCAGGGTGCGCACCTTGCCGTAGCCCCGCCACTGGCTCCAGGTGCGGTGCTCGGGCTTGGCCATCTCGCTGTCGTCGAAGTGCCAGGCAGGGGCGCCCAGATACTCGTACGAGCTCTCCTTGGCGGCGGCGCCGCCGGTGGTGTCGCTCTCGACGACCCGCGTCACCACGTACTTGTGGAACCAGTCGATCGTCGGCTTCTCGGCGCCGTCCTTGGCCCAGAACACCGGGTAGCAGCGCTTGGCGTTGGTCGCCGGGTCGGGCAGCGAGGCAGGGGTGCACTCGGGGGCCGAGTAGGTGGCGCCGATGACGCCACCCGCCTCGGTCCTGATGGAGGCCACGCGCCAGCGCACCATCGGCGCCAGGCCTTCCAGGCCGTCGACGCGGTTGGCCAGCTGCTCCCCGGTGAAGGTGACGGGCGGCAGCGTGACGGGGGTGCCGTCCTTGCCGGTGCGGGTGACGGACTTCAGCCACAGCGGCGGCGGCATGCCGTCGCCGGTCTCGGGGAAGCTCTGCTCCAGCTTGTAGGAGTCGACGTCCTTGAGGGCGCCGCCGACGAGCACCCGGGTCGTGATGTCGGTGAGGCGCTTGCGGCTGAAGAAGGTCGGCGACTTCTGCGTGGTGCACTTGGCGCCGTCGGCGCAGATCTGGTCGAAGGGGGTGTCCGGCCAGTTCTTCGCGGTGGTCTTCGTCAGCTTCTCGGGCGCGCAGTCGACACCGGTGCCCGGCACGCACCGCTCGGCGGTGGTGAAGGCGACCTCGGCCGGGGCCTTGGCGGTGAACAGCTCGTCGGCCTTCTGCCCGTAGCGGATGGCGTTGAGGTGTCCGCCGCGCACATAGGGGGTGGCGGTGTCGCTGTTGTTCTTGCCGTAGTTGTTGCGCTCCGCGGTGTACCAGTACGTCGAGGTGTTGCCCTGGGTGTCGACGACGTAGTCCAGGTTCCAGCGCCAGCCCTGGGTCTTGAAGGAGTTCGCGAACGAACTGGCGTAGCCGGGCTCGCCCTTGTTGTTGCCGGCGACCGGGACGGTCCAGGCGGAGTTGGTCTCCTCCTTGCCCGTGCTCCAGCCGGGCAGGCGGCCCAGCCCGAAGAAGTACTGGGTGCCGTCGGTCGCGGTCACCTTCCAGTGCTCGCCCCCGTCGGTGCCGTTGGCGGCGCCGGTCAGACGCTCGACCTTCTCGCCCGCGTCCTTGGTGGGCCGGTAGACACCGGTCTTCTCGTCCTTCACCAGCTGGGAGGAGGAGCCGCCCAGGGAGAGCGTGAGGATGTCCGGGCCCCAGCACAGGTCGCCGGTCTTGGCGGTGTTGTTGGCGCCGCCTCCCATGTCCTGTGAGCAGGACTTGTAGGAGCGCTCGACGAAGCCGGTGGAGTAGTCCCAACCGTCACCGATCCAGGACGACTGGTTGTTGGTGGCCGAGGTACGGCCGTCCAGCGCCTGGGAGTTGTAGGAGAGCGCGACGGTGGGGCCCTCGCCGGCCGGGGACTCCGGCGTCTCGATCGGGTACGCGTAGGTGAAGGCGCCCGAGGATCCGCCCTCGGACCACGCCTGCGAGGTGGAGAGCGAGGAGGCGGCGAAGCTGCCGCCGTCACCGGCCGCCTGGGCCGCCATGGCGTAGGTGGCCGGGGCCGCCCCGAAGGCCGCGAGGGGCACATCGGCGCTCAGCGTGCGCAGTTTCGGGTTGTTCTTCACGCCCGTGAGCGCAAGGGCCTGGCCGCGATCCTTGCCGTCGCCCACGCGGAACAGGGTGAGCCGGGAGGACCAGTCGCCGCCGTAGGCCTGAGCAAAGGCGGAATAATCCATTTCGACCCGGATTGATCCGTCGGTCGCCTTGCCGTCCTTGCGCTCCAGACGGATGAGCAGGCCGTCCACTCCGGCCTGCTGGGCAGCCTTGCGGTCGAGGAGGGAGACGCCGACCTTGCCGGGGGCGGGGTCGAGGGCCGGGGCCGCTGCCGCGCTGCGTGCGGCGGCCTTCAGCGGGGCCGGGGCCGAGGTGCGGCCCACCTTCACCGGGAGCGTTCCGGCCTGCTTGAGGCCCTGGGCCGCGGCGCGTCCGGCGGCCGGGGCGCCCGCACCCAGGGAGCGCAGGGCGGGGGCGGCAGGAGCGTCGGAGAGGTCGACTTCGGCGGTGCCCGCAGCGGGCCAAGTCGCCTTGCCCGGGCGGTAGTCGCGGCCCTTCATCGGGTCGCCGCCGAGGGATCTCACCGGCACCGCGGTGCCGGAGACCGACTTCTCCCGCTGCGTCGCGCGCAGGTGGAAATCGACCTGCGCGCGCTCGGCGGCCAGTGCGGGCCAGCTGCCGAGGAGGGGGGCGAGCAGCGCGGTCAGCAACACGCCCGCCAGGAGTCTCAGATGGCTCCGGGACCGAGGTCTCCGAGCCCTACGAAGGCACCCACAACCGGCATACCTGTTTGAAGATATCAAAACGAACTTCCCGCTCAAAAGCGTTGAATGCCTGATGGCATGACTAGGACGCCGCATGACCAGCAAGGTCAAGGGCGATGCAAGGCACATGGAAGCACAGGCAAACCATTGGTAAATGCTGTGTAAAGTGTGTCCGTTCTACCCGTCTTGTTCTGAGAGGACCGCCTGTGCCTCGGCCCCCGAGCCATCGCATACGTACAACCGCGATGGCCACGCTGCTCGCGCTGGCCGCGCCGGCAACCGCCGCCTACGCCGATGGACTTCACGTCCAGCCCACATCGACCCAAACCCCCCGAACCACAGCGGAGGACGGCGCCCGCGCCGAGGCCCGCGAGACCGGCAAGCGGGTACGGGTCGACGCGGCGACCACCGAGACGAGCGAGCTCTTCGCCAACCCCTCGGGCACCATGACGCTGGAGGAGACCCTCGGCGCCCCCCAGCGCGTCAAGCGCGGCACCACCTGGGTCCCCGTCGACACCGCGCTGCACAAGAACGCCGACGGACGCTGGCAGCCGGCCGCCGCCGCGATGCGGATGTCCTTCTCCCCCGGCGGCAGCGGCCCGCTGCTCACCATGGAGGGCTCCGACGGCAAGGCCCTGTCCTACAGCTGGCCCACCGCCCTGCCCGCGCCCCGTATCGACGGAGCGGGCGCCCTCTACCCCGAGGTGCTGCCCGGCGTCGACCTACGGCTGACCGCCGCCGCGGCGGGCGTCGAGCAGGACCTGGTCATCAAGGACCGCAAGGCCGTCGACAACCCCGCGCTGGGCGAGCTGAAGCTCACCGCCCGCTCGGCGGACGGCCTCAAGCTCAGCGCCGACACGACCGGCAATGTGGCCGCCGCCCCCGCGCGCGGCGCCGAGGAGCCGTCACTGGCCGCACCCGCGCCGGTCCTGTCGGACTCCACCGGCGGCGGCCCGGGCCGCGACGACGCCCCGCAGGGCCCCGACCGCTCGCGCACCGCGCTCGGCGGCGCCGAGGTGAAGGGCACCACCCTGCGGCTGGCTCCCGACACCGCCTTCCTGCGCGCCGCCGCCACCCAGTACCCCGTGCAGATGAGCCAGCAGTACGCGCAGGGAAACCGCGCCAACTGGAGCCGCGTCTACAAGCGCTACCCCACGACCAGCTTCTGGAACTCGACCGACCCGGCGCGCGTCGGCTTCGAGAACGAGACCGACGGCCTCTCGCGCTCACTGTTCACCATGGACTCCCGCAACCTCAAGGGCGTCAAGGTCACCAAGTCGACCTTCCGCGCCTACGAGACATGGTCCTGGTCGTGCTCGGCACGGCCCGTAGAGCTGTGGCTGACCGGCCAGATCAACTCCAGCACCCACTGGAACAACCAGCCGAACTGGATCTCGAAGGTCGGCTCGGCGAACGTCGCCAAGGGCTGGGGCGGCGACTGCCCCGCCGGCGGCGTCGAGTTCGACGTCACCTCCACGGTGCAGAAGGCCGCCGAGGGCAGCTGGAACGACATCACCCTGGGCCTGCGCGCGGGCAACGAGTCCGACACGTACGCGTGGAAGAAGTTCAAGAACGACCCGGTGCTCGTGACCGAGTACGACCGGGCCCCCGAAACCCCCTCGGACGCGGTCACCGACCCCGTCATCGCCTGCGGCCGCACCCAGCCCTTCCCCAAGATCGGCAAGGTGCTCACCGAGAAGGGCATCGGGCTCCAGGCCACCGTCAACGACCCGGACGGAGGTGACGTCACCGCCAGGTTCACCTTCAAGCACTTCGGCGGCGCCGACATCACCACGCCCGAGACCACCGTCAAGTCGGGCTCGCCCGCCAAGGTCCGCATCGCCACCGAGCAGCTCAAGGACGGCGAGACGTACTCCTGGAACGTCCAGGCGCGCGACCCGTACGGCATGACGTCGGCCACCACCGAGACCTGCTCCTTCGGCGTGGACTTCACCCGGCCCGCCGAGCGGCCCAAGGTCTCTTCCGAGCAGTACCCCGAGGACAAGGCCGGCGCCTCCGCCCGCACACCGGGCGTCTTCGTCCTCGACGCCAACGGCATCGACGACGTCGAGTCCTTCCAGTACTCCCTCAACCACGACTTCACCACCGGCTCCAAGCCCGCGACCGTGAAGGCCGACAAGCTCGGGGGCACCGCCCAGGCGAAGCTCACCCCGTTCAAGTGGGGCACCAACACCCTCTACGTCCGCAGCGCGGACGGCGCGGGCAACCTCTCCGACACCTACAAGTACGCCTTCAAGACGGGGACCTCGCACGCCGACCCCGAGGGCGACATGAACGGTGACGGCTTCACCGACGTCTTCACCATCGGCGGCGACAAGCTCTCACGCCACCCCGGCAATGGCAAGGGCGGCTTCGGCGACGCCAAGGTCTTCGGCGGCGGATGGTCCGGCGGCAAGCTCAGCCACCGCGGCGACTGGACCGGCGACGGCTACGAGGACCTCTTGGCCCTGCTGCCGCTGGACCCCAAGAACCTGCGCCTCTACCCCGGCGACGGCATGGGAGACTTCCAGGCCACCACCACGCTGCCGCGCCCGGCGGGCGCGCCCAGCCCCGACTGGTCCAAGGTCACCAGCTTCGTCTCCGCCGGTGACATCACCTGGGACACCTTCCCCGACCTCCTCACGGTCGAGGACGACAGCCTCTACCTGTACCCGGGCACCGGCGACGGCAAGGTAGACACCCCGGTGAAGCTCGGCGCGACCGGCTGGGCCAAGACCGATCTCCTGGCCCCGGGCGACGCGGACGGCGACGGCCTCGCCGACCTGTGGGTGCGCGACGGCGACTCCGGTGACCTCTTCCAGATCCTCAACAGCACCGACAACCCGGGCAACTCCCTGGGCGAAACGGACCGCCGGGTGCGGATCGCCGACGGGCTCACGCGCAGCGCCCACCCCCAGCTCGGCGCCGACGGCGACCTGACCGGCGACGACCACGGCGACCTGTGGATCCAGACGGCGACCGGCCGCCCGGCCATCGTCGCCGGCCACCCGGACCCGGCGGCCGGAACGGTCTTCCGCGGGCCCTACCCCAAGGCGACGCTCGGCGACGCCGCGCAGTGGAAGGGCGTCAAGCTCAGCACCGCCGGCGACTTCACCGGCGACGGCAAGGCCGATCTGCTGACCGTGCGCGCAGACGGTGAGATCCGCGTCGCGCCGGGCACCGGCACCAGCTGGTTCGGCGCCGAGATCCAGGCGCAGTCCGCCAACAGCCTCTGGGCCAACCACGCCACCCTCATCACCGCCGGGGAGTTCACCGGAGACGGCAAGACCGACCTGGTCGTGCGCTGGAGCGACGGCGAACTCAGCCTGTACCCCGGCACCGGCGACGGCAGGTTCACCACCGACATCATGCTGGCCGCCCCGAGCGAGGCGTGGAAGAGCGCCGGCGCACTGGCAGCCGAGGACTTCACCGGCGACGGCAAGACCGACCTGGTCGCCGCCCGTTCCACCGGGGTTCTCAGCGTCTACCCCGGCAACGGCACCGGCGGCCTCGGCACCGAGAAGCAGCTCGCCGCGGCCGGATCGATCTGGAAGTACGACGTCCAGCTCACCGCGGGCGACTTCAACAAGGACGGCAAGGCCGACCTGATCGCGCGCTGGGTCGACGGAGAGCTCAGCTTCCACCCGGGCAACGGCTCCGGGGGCATCGGCCAGGACGTGACGCTCATCGCGCCGAACGCCGAATGGAAGGAGACCAAGGCGATCGCCGGCGGTGATTTCACCGGCGACGGCAAGGCCGACCTGCTCAGCCTCTGGAACAGCGGCCGACTGGCCCTCCAGGCGGGCAACGGCACGGGCGGCCTGAGCACACCGGGCGACCTCGTCTCGCCCTGATCACCCCGTTGTTCGCGACCGGCCGCACCCTCAGCGGGGTGCGGCCGGCCGTACGTTTTCGGCAAAAGACCGGGTGAACGTCTTCCGTGGGCTTGGCTGGTGACTGGCGCGCCGGTCTTCCGACGGTTCGTCTGATGTCGATCAGTCCGCCATGGCACACTCCCCGAAGACGGCCGCCAGAGGCGGGAGGCCATGCCGCTCTTGGCAGCGGCCGTCCGGCAGCGACGACATGTCCCTGGGGAGGCCCCATGCCCGCGCCGATACCCGTCACCGACGACCAGCTACGGCGTTGGGCCACCGAACGCGTAGACCGCTGGATCGACGACACCGAAAGCCGACTGCGGATGGCCGCTGAGCCCACGCAGATGCCGCCCCAGGCCCTCGCCGGAATCCCCGACAGACGCCGGCCGAAATGGCGAGACCTCGTACAACAACTGGCCCGTACCGGTGCGGATGCCTTCCGCAAAGCGGCCGCCCAGCGGCGCCCCGACATCGCGGCCCAGGCCTTCGCATTGCTGCGCGCCGCCGAACCGCGCCTGACCGACCGCGACATGGCGCAGCCGTCCGCCGCCGTCAAGACGATGCTGGACGGCCTCGCGGCCCAGACCGAAGCCGGGGCAGCACTCGCGGCACTGGCCACGGCCAGCTATGCCACGGTGGCCGAGCTCCTCGAACGGGCGCCCCTCTTCGACGACCTGCGCGCCGCCAAAACCGTCGAACTCGGCTATGTACGTGATTCGTTGCTGAACCTCATCGCGCCGTTCAGCCAGGCCCAAGCAGCGGTCACGGGGTCTTCCGCCCGGAAACTGCTGCCCCTGCTCGTCGAGGAGACGGCCGTCGGCGCCGCCGCCCGGGCCGCCGTGCCCGACCTGGCACGTGTCGAACATGACTGTGACCTAGCCCTGCGCAACTCGCTCGGCATGTCGCTCGGAGAGCAGTACCGAGCGCTGGTGGGCCCCCTCAATGCCGCACGCACCGCGGCGCAGACGGCGATGGACCGTCTTGCCCCGGCTTCGGCCGCGTACGGCGCCATGCTCGCCGCCTTCAGGGACCGTTGGATCGACTCCCACTGGGACAGGCCCTACAGCGCCCTCGACAAGCTCTTCGACTTCTACGGGCTGACAGCGCTGCGGGCGGTGCTCGCGATCTCCCCTCAACAGGCACGCAAGGTGGCCTACCAACTGGATCCGCCCTACGACCGGTTGCGGCCCGACGACCCCGCCATCGAGCTGGTGCCGGACTTCTGCCGGATCTTCCCCAGGAACACCACGGAGAACGTACTGATCTGGGCATTCAACGAACTCACCAACACCACGGAAGAGCCCGGCGCCTGGCTCCGCTCCCTGGAACACCAGCTCACCGGCAACCCGGCGACCACTCCATGGCCACCCGAACTCGGACCACCCGCACCCCCCGACAACTGACCGCTCTCCCCCCACACCGCCGTGGTGGCAACCGGTTCGCCGGGCCGGCTCAGCCCTCGTACGCCCGCCCCGTGGCCAGGCTGACGGCCGTGGTGGACAGCAGACCGGTGATGGTGGCACCGATGACGAGGAAGACGGCGGCGCTGGCCAGTTGCGTCGACGTGCTCAGGTCAGCGGTGAAGGGCAGCAGCATCATCGCCACGGTCACCAGCGAGGCGATCCAGGTGAAGAAGGCGCGGGGCCGGGGCACGGCGAGGAGCAGCAGGTGCAGCAGTCCCGTGGCCACCAGCGCGGCCACCGCCGCCCAGGCGGCGAGGTACCCCGTCGTGGCGTCGCCCCAGACACCGGCCCGGCGGGGCGCGAAGAGAGGCACGTCCAGTACGCCGCGCATCAGCAGTGTCCCTACGACGGCGGCCAAGGCAGCGACCACGGCGGTGGCCACACCCGTCGCCCACAGCCGCCCGGCGGACACTCCCGACGGCGGCGCCGGCTGGGCGGTGGAGTAGGTGGGGGCGCTGTAGGACGGGTAGTCCCCGTAAGGGCTACGGTCAGACACAAGATCACCTCGGTGAACGTCACGGTGCTGATTGCGGGCGCCGGTCGGGGCCATGGGTTGCGCCTGTCCGTCCGGCCGACGTGGCGACGGGTGCCCGCCTCCCGAGCGAAAACACGCCGAATCGCCGCAGCGCCGGCGAGGGATCCGGGTGTCGACCGCACGCGGCCGCCCGCGCCCCCGTCGTCCGTTGCCGCGCAGGTCAGCCCCAGGCCGTATCTGGGGCTCCGGAAACCGAACGCTATGCGAACGCGTCCCTGAGGGTCGATACGCTCAATCGGTCGCTGTATCGCACCAACACGGGGATGGCATGAGTCAGGCGCTCTATACGGAACGGTCGTGGAATCCGCTGGCGCGGACCGCCGAGCTGACGGAGGAAGGGCTGCGTCGCGGCGGCAAGGTCACGCCGCTGAGCGAGCTGAACCTCCCGGCCATGGCGGAGGCGTTCCAGCGCGGCCACTGGCTCGGCGGCGGCGGTACGGAACGCCCTCTGGACCGGCTGGCCGAGGGCGGCGGGGTCGTCCCGGTCACTCGCGTCACCGGCACCACCGCACCCGTGAAGGTACAGCGGGCGGCCGAATTCGCCCGCGCACTGGGAGAGTTGGCGGTGCGGCACTGCGGAGGGCCCGCGCAGGTGCACGCCTTGGCCGAGCAAGCGCGGGCGGCGGGCGTGCCGCTGTGGATCGCCCGACGGCACGCGCAGGGTCCCGCCGGTCCGGTGGCGGTGGCCGTGGACCGCCGGCTCGTACGTGTCGACGTGTGGGGGCCGGGCGCTCCCGCCGTACGGGTCCGGGCTCCGCTCGGGGTTCTGAGCAGCACCGCCGACCAGGCGCAGGGGCTACGGATGACCGTCGGAGAGATACCGGCCGTCCTCTGTCTGAAAAGGAAGCTGCGCAAGTCCAAGAGTTACGCGCAGGCACGGCTGCCCCAGGGCGTCTGGGAACTGCGCCGGGCGGACAGCACCAGTTCGTGGCTGCTGCGGGACGAGCGGCGGGTCGCCCTCCTCCAGCGCCCGCCACGCCGCCGCCGGGAGCTGGATCCCGGAACGGTGCTGCTGCCCCTGGCACCCGTGCGCTACGAGAGCCCGGACCCGTTCGACGCCGTCATGGCTCAGGCCTTCGCGGCCACCTTCGGCCTCGGAGACACCACGGGCACGGCCCGCTTCCGCCTCCAGCGCCCGCAGACCAGCGGTGGCGAACCCCTGGCCAGCGACGACGCCTGGGACCGCCCCTGGTTCAGCAACCTGGGCACCGGCGGGGACGACAACGAATCGGGCGGCTCGGACGGCTGGGGCTCGGACGGCGGGGACGGAGGAGACGGGGGCGGCTCCGACGGAGGAGACGGCGGGGACGGAGGCGGGGACTAGGTCCTGTGACGGGGGTCACGAAAACGGCAGGTTTGCTGTCCGGTCTACGCGGTACAGGCTCGGGGCAGCTTGATCACATCTCCTACAACCGCCCATCACACGAACATCCCCTCATCACTTCGCATTTACTACAGCCAGGTATCGTTGTGCACACTTTCCTCACGGAAACCGTCGGGGGTTCACCGGCGCGCGAATCAGTGCCGGAACGGCTCTACGGCAGACCCCGTCATGTCGTACCGCCAGCGTTGGAACGAGGTTGTCATGCCTGAGACGTCAGTAGAGACGTCCCGCTCACTGGCTCGGGCTACGTCGGCGGGCACCGCCGCCGAGGTGGGCGAGCCGGAGCTGCGTCAGCTGCTCGCCGGGCTGACAGCCGTGCGCGACGGCGACTTCGGTACTCGGTTGCCGGACGAGTCGGAGGGGCTGCTGGGAGAGATCGCCTCCGTCTTCAACGGCATGGTCGACCAGCTGTCCCTGTTCACCTCGGAAGTGACCCGGGTCGCGCGGGAGGTCGGGACCGAAGGGACGCTGGGCGGCCAGGCGGATGTGCCGGGGGTGTCGGGAACGTGGGCGGATCTGACCGACTCGGTCAACGCCATGGCGGGCAACCTCACCACGCAGGTCCGTGACATCGCCCAGGTCGCGACGGCGGTGGCGCGCGGGGACCTCTCCCAGAAGATCGACGTGGACGCGCGCGGGGAGATCCTGGAGCTGAAGAACACCGTCAACACGATGGTCGACCAGCTCTCCGCCTTCGCCGACGAAGTCACCCGCGTCGCCCGCGAAGTCGGCAGCGAGGGCCGGCTCGGCGGCCAGGCACAGGTGCCCGGGGTCGGCGGCGTCTGGCGCGATCTCACCGACTCGGTGAACTTCATGGCCGGCAACCTCACCGATCAGGTCCGTAACATCGCGCAGGTGACCACGGCGGTCGCCCAGGGAGACCTGTCGCAGAAGATCACGGTCGACGCGCGGGGCGAGATCCTGGAGCTGAAGAACACCATCAACACGATGGTCGACCAGCTCTCCGCCTTCGCCGACGAAGTCACCCGCGTCGCCCGCGAAGTCGGCACCGAGGGCAGTCTGGGCGGACAGGCCGACGTCAAGGGCGTCAAGGGTACCTGGCGGGACCTCACCGATTCGGTGAACTTCATGGCCGGCAACCTCACCGCCCAGGTCCGCTCCATCGCCCAGGTGGCCACCGCCGTGGCCAAGGGCGACCTGTCGCAGAAGATCGGCGTGGACGCCCGGGGCGAGATCCTGGAGCTGAAGAACACCATCAACACGATGGTCGACCAGCTCTCCGCCTTCGCCGACGAAGTCACCCGCGTCGCCCGCGAAGTCGGCACCGAAGGCAACCTCGGTGGCCAGGCCGACGTCAAGGGCGTCTCCGGCACCTGGCGCGACCTCACCGAATCCGTCAACGTCATGGCGGACAACATCACCGCTCAGGTGCGCTCCATCGCCGAGGTCACCACCGCCGTCGCTCAGGGAGATCTCTCCCAGAAGATCCGCGTGGACGCCCGGGGCGAGATCCTGGAGCTCAAGGACACCATCAACACGATGGTCGACCAGCTCTCCGCCTTCGCCGACGAAGTCACCCGCGTCGCCCGCGAAGTCGGCACCGAAGGCAACCTCGGCGGCCAGGCGACCGTGCGGGGAGTCTCCGGCACCTGGAAGGACCTGACGGACAACGTCAATGTCATGGCCTCCAACCTGACGGGCCAGGTGCGCTCCATCGCCCAGGTGGCCACCGCGGTGGCCCGGGGTGACCTGTCGCAGAAGATCACCGTCGAGGCCAAGGGCGAGGTCGCCGCTCTCGCCGGGGTCATCAACACGATGGTCGACACGCTCTCCGCGTTCGCCGACGAAGTCACCCGCGTCGCCCGCGAAGTCGGCACCGAGGGCCGCCTCGGCGGCCAGGCACGGGTGCCCAACGTCGCCGGTACCTGGAAGGACCTCACCGACAACGTCAACTCGATGGCGAACAACCTCACCGGGCAGGTCCGCAACATCGCCCAGGTGACGACCGCCGTCGCCAACGGTGACCTGACGAAGAAGATCGATGTCGATGCCCGGGGCGAGATCCTGGAGCTGAAGACGACCATCAACACGATGGTCGACCAGCTCTCCTCGTTCGCCGCCGAGGTCACCCGTGTCGCCCGCGAGGTCGGCAGCGAGGGCCGCCTGGGTGGACAGGCCGAGGTCGAGGGCCTGGCAGGCACTTGGAAGCGCCTGACGGAGAACGTGAACGAGCTGGCCGGGAACCTGACCCGGCAGGTCCGCGCCATCGCCGAGGTCGCCAGCGCGGTCGCCGAGGGCGACCTGACCCGGTCGATCACCGTGGAGGCCTCCGGCGAGGTCGCCGAGCTCAAGGACAACATCAACGCGATGGTCGGCTCCCTGCGCGAGACGACCCGGACCAACGAGGAGCAGGACTGGCTCAAGTCCAGCCTGGCGCACATCTCCGGGCTGATGCAGGGCCACCGGGACCTGGCGGTGGTGGCCGAGCTGGTCATGGACGAACTCACCCCGCTGGTCTCGGCGCAGTACGGCGCCTTCTACCTCGCCGAAGAGACCGCGGACGGAACCGAGTTGACCGTCGTCGGCTCCTACGGACGCCCGGCGGGCATGACCGGACACGACCGGTTCAAGCCCGGCGAGTCCCTGGTGGGACAGGCGGCCCGCAGCCGCCGCGTCATCGCCGCCGAAGGTGTCCCCGCCCACTACATCGGGATCTCCAGCGGGCTGGGCACGGCAGCGCCCGGCGGCCTGATCATCCTGCCCATCGTGGTGGAGGAGCAGGTCCTCGGCGTCATCGAGCTCGCCGCGTTCACCCCCTTCACCCCCATTCACCGGGACTTCCTCGAACGGCTCATGGAGACGCTCGGCGCCAACGTCAACACCATCCTCGCCAACGCGCGCACGGACGAACTGCTGGACGAGTCTCAGCGCCTGGCCGCGGAACTTCAGGCACGCTCGGAGGAGTTGCAGGTCCAGCAGGAGGAACTGCAGCGCTCCAACGCCGAACTGGAGGACAAGGCCCAGCTCCTCGCCTCCCAAAACCGTGACATCGAAGCGAAGAACCTCCAGATCGAGCAGGCACGCCAGGAGCTGGAGGACCGCGCCCAGCAGCTCTCCCTGGCGTCGAAGTACAAGTCGGAGTTCCTGGCCAACATGAGCCACGAACTGCGTACCCCGCTCAACAGCCTGCTGATCCTGGCCCAGCTCCTCGCGCAGAACCACACCCGCAACCTCACCCCCAAGCAGGTCGAGTACGCGGGCATCATCCACTCCGCGGGATCCGACCTGCTCCAGCTGATCAACGACATCCTGGACCTGTCCAAGGTCGAAGCCGGCAAGATGGACATCCACCCCGAGCGCGTCGCGATGCGCCCCCTGCTGAGCGACATCGAGGCGACGTTCCGCCCGATGACCACCCAAAAGAGCCTCGACTTCACCATCAGCACCGCCGCGGGTGTCCCCACCGAGCTGTTCACCGACGACTCACGGCTGCGGCAGGTGCTGCGCAACCTCATCTCCAACGCCGTCAAGTTCACCGAGTACGGCAGTGTGGAGCTGTGCATCGAGCCGGCCCAGGACGAGGAAGTACCCGCCACCGTCCACCAGGGCAGCCCCGTCGTCGCCTTCCGGGTCAAGGACACCGGCATCGGCATCGCGCCCCAGCATTTGGAGGCGATCTTCGCGGCGTTCCAGCAGGCTGACGGCACCACCAGCCGCAAGCACGGCGGCACCGGGCTGGGCCTGTCCATCAGCCGGGAGATGGCCCACCTGCTCGGCGGAGCCATCACCGCACACAGCACACCCGAGGTGGGCAGCACCTTCACCCTCTACCTGCCGTCCTCCTCCACGACCCTCCTCGACCATGCGGCCGGCGGCGAGCCGCAGACCCGCACCCCGGACACGGCCAACGACCTGCCGCTGTCCGACCCGAGCCAGCCGCCCACCGCCCCGGCGGAACTTCCCACCCGCCGCCCCAGGCGGCTGCTCGTGATCGAGGACCGCCATCGCGGCCTCCTCTCGCTGGTCGCCGAGAGCGCGGTCGCCCATCTGGAAGGCAGTCCGGAGCTGCCGGGCGAGCGCGGCCACGCGGTCGTCACCGTCGTCGGCGCTCAGGAAGCGGCGACCGCGCTCGCCGCAGAGCCCTTCCACTGCGTCGTCCTCGACGTCGACATGGCCAACAGCGAAGCGTGGACGTTCCTCGACGCCATGGACGGCGATGCCGCCCTGCGCCAGGTTCCCGTACTGGCCCACAACAGTCAGCGCCTGCACACCGAGCAGGAACAGGCCCTCCAGAACCGGGCGGCCGAGCGCCCCTTGGAGATCCTCTCCAGCCTGGACGAACTGCGCGAACGCATCGCCCTGCACCTGGCCGCCGAACAGCCCGGCGACGTCATCGCCCTCGTCCGGGGCGACAAGGCACGCCACCAAGAGGCCGACGGCATCGACGAGACCCTGCGCGGCCGTACCGTACTGGTCGTCGACGACGACGCCCGCAACCTCTTCGCCATCAGCGGCATCCTCGAAATCCACGGCATCCACGTCCTGCACGCGGAAGACGGACGCAAGGGCATCGAGACCCTGTGCGCCCATCCCGAGATCGATCTCATCCTGATGGACGTGATGATGCCCGAGATGGACGGCTACGCCGCGATCACCGAGATCCGGCAGATGCCCGAGTACGCCGACCTGCCGATCATCACCGTCACCGCGAAGGCGATGCCCGGGGACCGGGACAAGAGCCTTGCCTCCGGCGCCAGCCACTACATCACCAAGCCGGTGGACGCCAACGACCTCCTGAGCTGCATCCGGCACTGGCTCGGTGACAAATGAGCCCCGCCCCGGCCCGCCGGACCACCGCGCTCCCCCACCCATTGCCCTCGTACCAGGCCCGTCCCTCCACTGACACCGAGGAGTCCCCGGCACCATGAGCGCTCCCGAGCAGAGCGGGGGCCGCTTTGGATCGCACCTCCACGAGGACGCCTCCCCCACCTCCGACGCCTCACCCGCACCGCACCGGCAGCCCGCGCCCGCGACGCTGCCGATGCACCCGGGCGGCGACGCCGCCGACGTCCTGCCGTCATCGACAGAAGCCACCGTCCCCGCACCGCGTCCTGGGCACGCACCGACCCCGACCCCGACCGCCCACCAGGACAGCGCCGCAACAGTCGGCAGGCTGGCCGCCACCGTGGAGCGGCTGCGGGCGGAAGTCCAGGCCGCACGCGCCGCCGTCGACGGCCGGGCCCTGGTCGAACTCGCCAAAGGCATCATGATCGAACGCCTGCACTGCGGCCCCGCACAGGCCGCCCGGCAGCTCACCGAGCTGGCGGAGCAGGCAGACATCTCCGAGCTGGAACTCGCCGCCGACATCATCAACGAGGCCGCCCGCGACCAAGTCGCCCAGGTCGCCGCCGACTTCGTACAGCGCGCCACCACCTCCGCCCCACAGGACGGCTCCGCCTCCGTGGCCGTACGACTGAGGACAGCGGAGAGCGCGGCACTGGCCGCCGACGACACCCAGGCGGTCGCACAGTCCCTGCTCCAACACGCGCTGGCCCCTCTGGACGCCGTAGCCGTGGCGGTATGGACAGCGGGCCGCGACGGCTCCCTGGCCCTCAGCGGCCATGCCGGCTTCACCAGGGAAGAGGCCGACCGCTGGCGCTACGTCCCGCCCGGTGTGGCCACCGTCGCCCGCCAGGCCCTCACGAGCCGCCGTACCGTCCACCTCGAAACCGTCGGCACCCTGCCCTCCATCGGCCAGTCCGGCTGCCCCCAGGGCGGTCGTATCGCCATCTGCGCCGGCACCGGCGGGCGTATCCACGGCGTCCTGGAAATCTGCTGGCCACACCCCCTCCCGCCGCTCCCCCAGGCAGTCGAACGGCAACTCGAAGCACTGGCCGAGCTGTGCGGCCACACCCTGGAGAGCCGCCCCGCACCCTCGCCGTCACCCCACTCCCCCGGCGACGACCCCGCCGCAGCCGAACTCGTCGACCTGTCCGACGCGCTGCACGACCCCGCCCTCGTCCTCACCCCCCACCTGGACACCGACGGCAACCTCATCGACTTCCGCATCCACCACGCCAACCTCCACTTCCAGGATCCGGCCGGACGCCCGCGCAGCAGCCTCAACGGCACACTGCTGCTGGAGACCTACCCCCTGTCCGTCGGCGCCGGCGACCTCTACCACCACCTGGAGCGCGTCTACGCCACCGGCGAGCCGCTCCCGGTGCGGCGGACAGCGCTGACCACCCTGGTCGACGAAGTCCCCCTCCAGGTCGTCGCCGACATCAGCGTCAGCCGCCTCGGCAACTGCCTGCTGATGATCTGGCGCGTCGAGGACGAAACCGCCCGCCTGGCCAGCCTGCTCCAGCACGCCCAACGCCTGGGCCGCATCGGTGGTTTCGAGGAGGACCTCACCACCGGCGAGATCACCTGGAACAGCACCCTCTACGCCCTGCACGGACGCCCCCTCTCCGAGGGCCCCGTCGCTCTCAAGGACCTGGCCGCGCACGCCCACCGCGACGACGCCAACGCGATCGGCCGGTTCCTGCGGACCGTCCTGCTCCACCGACGCTCCGCCAACGTCGCCTTCCGCCTCCAGCGCGCCGACGGCGTCACCCGCCACATCCGCATCGTCGCCGAACCCGTACTGGACAGCGAAGGACACCTCTGGCGCCTCCGAGGCGCCTACCAGGACATCTCCGCCCAGCACTGGACCGAGGTCGCACTCGCAGCCACCCGGGACCAACTCGCCCAGACCGCACAGGAAGCCGCCGAACGCAACCGGCTCACCCTTCAGCTCCAGCACGCGATCATGCCGCCCACCCACGGCCCGCTCCAGGTCCGCGGCCTCCAGGTGGCCGTGCGCTACCGGCCCGCCGAGTCCGAAGCACTCGTCGGCGGCGACTGGTACGACGCCGTCGTGCTGCCCTCCGAACAGGTCCTCCTGTGCGTCGGCGACATCGCCGGCCACGGCATCGACGCGGCCACCGGCATGGTGGTCCTGCGCAACGCGTTGCGCGGTCTGGCCATGACGGGTGCCGGACCAGCACAACTGCTGTCCTGGCTCAACAACGTCGCCCACCACCTGACCGACCAGGTCACCGCCACCGCCGTCTGCGCCCTGTACGACCCGGCTACCCGAATCCTGCGGTGGGCCCGCGCCGGGCACCTTCCCCCGGTCCTGGTCCGCACCGACCAGGCGAGCGCCCTCCCTCTCACCGGAGGCCTCCTGCTGGGGGCGCTGCCCGAGGCGGACTACGAAGAGGACGAGGTGCAACTGCAGCCCGGGGACACGCTGCTGATGTACACGGACGGCCTCGTCGAGCGGCGTGACACCGCCATGCACGAATCCCTCACCCAGCTACTGACCAACGCCCAGACCCCGGTCGACAGCCTCGACCAGCGCCTCGACCACCTCCTGACGTACAGCAAGTCCGACACCGACGACGACACCTGCCTGATCGGCATCGAAGTCCTCACCGAGCCACTGGACTGAACTTCCCGGACCGGCCGCCGCCGGACTCAAGCGCCCGACGTCGGCGCCTCACAACGGCGGGATGTCCGCCTGTCGAGGAGTGGTCAGGCTGCTGTACGTCTGCGGTACAGGCAGAGCGCGGTGCCCAGGGCGATGGCGGTGCCTCCCACGCCGAGCTGCCAGCGTGTAGCGGCATCAAGTCCGGTTTCTGCCAGGGCTCCTGTGGGGTCGTCAGCTGGACGGCCGACGCCGCCGGAGGCCGCGCCCTCAGCCGTGGCCGGATCGGCTTCCGGTGCCTGCGGCTGGCCATCGGTACCGGTTTGGCCTGCTTCTGTCCCGGCCGTTCCGCCCGGGCTTCCTGCCCCGGCCTCAGCACCGGGATCCGTCGGCTGTTCGCTGCCGGGGTCCCCCGGCCCGTCGTCGCCGGGATCAGTGGGATCCTGGCCGCCGGGATCGGTCGGTTCCTCGGTGCCCGGATCGGTGGGTTCCCCGCCCCCGGGGTCGCCCGGTTCGGTCGCGCGGGTGATGCGGGACTCGTACCAGGGTGAGTCGTAGCTGATGCCGTCGGATGCGCCTATGTGGAAGCCGACCAGAGGTGCGTCGGCATGGAACCGCAGGCGTATGGACACTTCAGTCGTACCGGCGGGCACCGCGAGTGCATAGTGCGCGGTACTGCCGCCGAACGCCGGGTCCAGGTCCTGCCATTCGCTCGCCCCGCGCACCTGCACGTCGACGTGTTGGGAGTTCAGTTCCGCTGCGCCATCGACGATCATGAACGTCACTTCGCGGGCGCCTTCCGAGGGCTGGGCGTCGACTGCGAGGGTGAGTTCCTGCCACGGCCCGCCCGCCGTGAACGCCTGGGGCACTCCGCGCACGGAGACGGTAACGCCCTCATCAGCGTCGTCCCCGCCGCCTGCCCGCTCGTTCTTGCCTTCCGGCTCGCGCTCCTCCTTGCCGTCGTCTGACGACGGCTCAGGGAGTGTGAGGGCTGTGGGTGGGCTGCCGACCGCCAGGGCAGGGGCGGCGCCCAGTACGGCAGTGGGGGCCATCACGCCGGCCGCGACGACCAGGACTGTTCTTCTGAAATGCACTGTGCTCTCAGTTCCGTGAAATGATCACTGACGAACCCACTCTCACGTGAACATCTCCACCGCAACAGCCCAGAGCGCCTTATCAACCCATAAGGCACTTCTATGGGTACGGGCACTGGCGCTGCTGCCCAGCTGGCCGTCGAGGCAGTAGCGGCAGGGCGGCGCCGAATACCCGGTGGGCAGCTACGGCGGATACACCGCCGGGGGAAGTCCGGCAAGGACAACGCCGGTGGGGCAACACCGGCGTGTCCTCGCGGATGGCGAGGATGGTTGGCCGCACCCGACCCACGTCCAGGTGGAGTGGGAGGGGTGTTGCGGGGGTCATCCGCTGGGTGCGGTGCCGTCGTCCTCGTACCCCTAGACAACCTGACGCGGCACGGGCGGAACAGGAAATTCCACCCGCAAGAATGTGATCGCACGGACTTCTGCGGGTTGGTGGTGCTGTGATCCCGTGCACCGCCGCCGTCGACCGGACCGCCTTCGAACTCGTGGTGCTCCCGCTGGGACGGCCGCCCCACCGCCCGGCGCCTCAAGTGGTCCAGCCGATCTGCTGATCGGTCTTAATCAAGTGCGAGAGTCCCGGTCCGGGTGATACAAGGTCCGCGTGACTGATCATCTCTACTTCCCCACCCTGCTGCGGATGATTGACGAGCGTTCCGCCGCGTTCCGCGCCGCCGTCGCCGCGGCGCCCAGCCTCGACGCCGACGTCCCGTCCTGCCCGGGCTGGACGCTGTACGACCTGGCGAACCACCTCAGTGAGGGGGACCGCTTCTGGGCCCACATCGTGCTGAACACCGCGCCGGGCGACGAGCGGCCGACCAAGGACGGGCGGGCAGCGCCCAGGGAGCGCGAGGCCCTCATCACCTGGCTGGCCGACTCGACGGAGCAACTTCTCACCGCGCTGCGCGAGGCCGGTCCGGACCGGAGCTGCTGGGCCTGGTGGGAGCCGTTGGCCTCGCCGCACACCGTGGCCGCCGTGGCCCGCCGCCGCGTCCCGGAATCGCTGATCCACACGTACGACGCCCAGCTGGCCTCCGGTACCCCGCAGGAGCTGCCGACGACCGAGGCGGTCGACGCCATCGAGGAGTTCCTCGCCACCGTCTGCACCGTCACGGTCCCGTGGCCGGGCGAGCCCGCCACCATGGACTACCACGCAGCCGGGGCCGGCTCCTGGCGCCAGACGGTGGACGCCGCCGGTTCCCGCTTCACCCGCCTCACCGCGGCGGAGGCCCCCGAGAGCAAGCCCACCGCCGCCATCTACGGCACGGCGAGCGAGATGGCCCTGCTCATGTACATGCGCATCCCGGCCGACTCGCTGCGGATCGAGGGCGACGCCGGCCTGCTCCAGCGGCTGCAGGACTGGGGCTGAGGCCTGGGACGTTCGGCGGGCGGATCACTTGAGGCGCCGGGCGGTGGGCGGCCGTTCTCACGCGACAGGGCGGCCCGTAGCGGTCCTAGCTGACTGCGGTAGCCCCGCTGGTGGTTGGTCCGGAGCGCGGAAACGCCTCCGGCTGGCGGCCGGAGGCAGTTCCGCTCGGGCAGGTTCGCTGGCGGCGGTCAACTCACGTCGAGGGCGTTCAGCATCGCGTCTTCGAGGTGGAGGGCGGCGTTGCGGTGGCCGAGGGCATTGGGGTGCACCAGAGAGATCTGAGGGTCACCGCCATCGGGAAGGGTGATGAGCCCCTCCACCCACTTGGCGTCGTCACAAACGCTGTGGCCCTGGGAGGAAGCGTAGAGGTCGACGTAGCTGGCCGCTTCCTGCGTGCCGGTCGAGTCCTCGATCTTCTTGTTGAGAGGTTCCAGGACGGCCTTGCGCAGCCAGGTCAGGTCGCCCTGGGTGATCGTGCCGAACTTTGTCGGGTCGCCGTAGTGGCAGGTGGAAGTGTCCTCGGGGATGACCGTGGGGTAGCCGACGGTGAGGATCTTCGCCTTCGGGCCGCGCTCGTGGAGCACGGTGAGCATCCGGTCGTATTCCGTACGCACCTTCTTCAGCTGGAGCGGGATGCCGGCGGCCAGGGCGTCCTTGCACGGGGTGCCCGCGCCCTCGCTTTCGGCGCCCAGCTTCATGCACTTGTCGAGGAGGCCGGCGAACCCGAGGGTGTTTCCGCCCACGCCGACGGTGACGACGTCGGTGTCGGAGTCCACCGCCTCGGACTGGGGCGGAACCGCCGGGAAGGGGTAGTCCGGGTCCTCGATGTACGGCGGGAAGTGGCGGCCGATCGGGTGCTGGGGCGTGTCGGTGACGTTCGCGATGGTGGCCGCGCCGCAGCTGACGTTCTTCAAGTCGAAGAGACCGTAGAGGTCGTAGTCGATGACCTGGGGGTAGGACTTGTCGGTGCGCTCGCAGCCGTCGCGCGGGTAGTCGATGGGGTCGCCCGCGGCCCGGATGACCCCGGCGGTGTAGGAGTCACCCAGGGCGACCCACTGGAAGTCTGCCGCCGCGGCGGCGGACTGGGCTCCGGCGAACTGCGCGGGTAGCAGAGCGCCTGCGGCGAGAGCTGCGGCTGAGCCGAGCAGGGCCAGACGAGTACGGAAACGTGCCACGAATCCTCCAGGGATGCGGTTTTGGCGTCGCTTTGACCGTAAGAGGGTCATCACTGTGTGCACTAGATCGAATGCGGACAGTAGTGACTCGGTTGCTGGGTGCACCTGTGTGGGGGACGTGGGGTTCGGCGTGCCGACCGAGTGCGCTCAGTTCGTGACCGAAGTTGCACGGTACTTGCTGCCAATGGAGAGGTTCTTGACCAAACGAGTAACCCCGATCCGAGGTGCACGTTCGCGGCTACTGTCTTGTTTCCGATCACCGGCAGGCTCGACCGCTGGTCGGCGGACGTAAGGGCATGGTCGACGCACCGCGCCCTGCTTTCTCCGATCGAGCCGATGTTTGCCGAGGCCTGGCGGGAACTGCCGCCTGACGCCGTGGAGGGCCACGCTCTCGGTGAAGTGACTGTTCGTGCACGACCCCTGTGTGCCGTCAGCGGATCCCCGTCGCCAGATCCGGACAGGGCAGTGCGCCCGGGCGTCCTACCGTTTCGTGGAAATCGGAGCTGTGGAGGCGTATATGGACGGCTATCGCGGTGCACGGTCGGCTGTGATCGTGGGTGCGGGTGTGGCGGGTCTGACGGCGGCCACCGCCCTGGCACGGGGCGGGTGGCAGGTGGAGGTCGTCGAGGTCGATCCGCCGGGGACGACTGCTGGCTGGGGGTTGTGCCTGACCGGTCCTTCGCTGCGCGCGCTGGACGAACTGGGCCTTGCCGAGACGTGTCTGGCCGCCGGGTACGGGATGAGCTCGATCACCCACATCGATGTGAACGGCAAGCCCGCCGGTACGGTCGAGCTGCCGCGCCTCCTGCCGCGGCGGCCGGCGATGGCGGGTATCGCCCGACCCGTCCTGCATCGGATCCTGTCCGCGGAAGCCGCTCGGCGCGGCGTCGTGGTGCGCCATGGAGTGACCGTCACCGCGGTGGCGCAGGAGGGCGAGCGGGTGCGGATGCGGCTGTCGGACGGGGCGGTCCGCACCGTCGCGCTGCTGGTGGGCGCGGATGGGATCCGCTCGTCGGTGCGCGGTCTGCTCGGCCTGGGGGCCTCGCTCGACTTCGACGGGCAGATGGTCTGGCGGGCTGTGGTGCCCCGGCCGCAGTGGGCCACCGGGATCCACCAGTTCGCCGGCAAGCCCCACACCACCGGTCTCGTGCCTCTTTCGGACACGCAGGCGTACGTGTTCTTGACGGAGAACGCAGCCGAGCCGAACGCCCTGCCCGATGCCGAACTCGCCCCGCGTCTGCGGCGACTGCTCCGCGACTTCCCCGGCCGGGTCCAGGAACTCCGTTCCCTGATAGCGGGGTCGGAATCGGTGGTGCGCCGCCCGGTCCTGACCGGGCTCGTGCAGGGCGACTGGTATCGGGGCGGCGCCGTGGTGATCGGGGATGCCGCGCATGCTCCGGCACCGCAGATGGCCAGCGGTGCTGCCCTGGCCATCGAGGACGGTCTCGTTCTGGCCCGGGAGCTGGAGCGGCACGAGTCAATCGGCGCGGGGCTCACGGCGTTCGTGCGCCGAAGGGCTCAGCGGTGCCGCACGTTGGTGGAGACGTCGGAGGCGATCGTCGGCTTGGAGCAGGCGCAGCGCCATCAGGAGGCCTATCCGCTGATGGACTCCTGCCACAGGCTCATGGCCGAGCCCGTGTAGCGGTCCGGTACGCAAGCCACCGCGATGACCTGCCGGCGGCGGGGCGCGTGAGGAGGCAGTGGCGTACGGCTCGATGTGTACGGTCGTGACGGATCCCGCGACCGCAGCGGCTGACAATGGGCTCTGACGGAGGAGGGCCCTCATCGTGTCGACGCCACTGCGCAACCATCTCATCACCAGATCGGCCAACCCCGCCGATCTGCTCAACGCCACCACCCGCCTGTTCGGCGGGTCCATCGTCCCCTCGCCCCTGGGGGAGCTGCGCGGCGGCGTTCACGAACTGCGCGGCCTGGCCGCACCCGACTTCGCGGTGGGCTACTTCGCGACGCCACAGGGAGTGCGCGTCGCCCCGGCGCAGGGACGCGACCGAGGCTCCTACCTGGTCAACATCGGGCTCTCCGGTGCCCTCTCGGCGACATGTGGCGGCCGACGGGCGACGCTCGACACCTTCACGGCGGGAGTGGTCAACCCCGGAGACACTCAGGAACTGCGGCCCCTGGGCAGCGGCCGGACGCGTTTCGTGGGCCTGCGGATCAGCCGGGCCCTGGTCGAGGAGGAGTTCGCGGCGCTGACCGGGCATCGGCCCATGTCCGCCGTGCGGTTCGACTTCGCGCTCGATCTGACCACACGCCAAGGGCGCTCCGTACGACTGCAGGCCGGTGCCTTCCTTGAACAACTGGACGCGAAAGAACTGCTGTTCCCACACACGGAGTTATCACGCAGCCAGCTGCGCTGCCTCGTCACCGCGCTGCTCCTGGCACAGCCGCACTCACACACCGCCGAGCTGTACAACGGTCCGCGCCCCGGCCACCCGCGCCCGCTACGGGCGGCCGTCGCGTATATCGAAGCGAACCTCGCCGAGCACCTGAGCCTCGCCGGCATCGCCGCCGCCGCAGGTTGCAGCACGCGGACACTCAGCTCCGCCTTCCGCACCGGACTCGGCCTCACGCCCATGTCGTACGTTCGTAACCTGCGGCTCGACCGCATCCGTGAAGACATCCTTGCCACCGGCGACCCGGTGGGCGCGATCGCCTACCGCTGGGGCGTCACACATCTGGGCCGCTTCGCCGGCGCATACCGTGACCGCTTCGCCGAACTGCCTTCCGGCACTGCGGCCCGCAGGTGACGGTGCCCCATACTCAGGCGGCAGAATGAGGCGACCCTCGGCGTACCGCGCTGACGTTCCGCCATCAGCGTTCCGGGCACACCGGTTGGGTCGGGGCCCCTCGAATACTGCTGCGCGCATGCTGGTTACGCGCTGCGCGGGCGCGGCAGGTCAGGTCTGGCACTGGGAGGTGGCGGCGCTGGACCAGTTGCTCCAGGCACCTCCCGCCGGCCGGACGTGGACGCGGACGGTGATCTTCGCGTTGACGACGAAGCAGACCCGGGTGGAGCTGGCGATTTCGATGGGGCCCACGGTCGAGCGGCGCTGGACGAGGGTGCGGCCGCTCCCCATCTTCATCCAGTCGTCGCCGTCGCCGGCGACATGGAGGAAGGCTTCGTACTCCACGTAGGAGGCGCGGGCGCGGGTGTTGGTGATGACGGTGTGGGCCTTGATGTCGCGGAAGAAGATCTTTCCTTCCTTGAACTTCTCGGCGCTGATGCAGCCGTTGGCGGCGACGCCCTGGGTGGAGACGGAGCCGCCGCAGGCGACGGCGGCGGCGTGGGCGTCGGCGGTGGGGATGAGGACGGCGAGGGCGGTGGCGGCGGTGAGGGCTGCGGTCTGTCGCAGGCGCATGGAGTACCCCTTGTCTGTCACGGGTCCGAGGCTATCCAGGAGCGGGGCGCAAACGCGTCATCTCCACGAATCCTGTGTCCTGGCCCCAGCGCAACGCTCCTTCTGACCGTGCGGGGGTTACGACTCATCACGCCCAGCCGCCCGGCGACCGACGCCCTGCCGGGACGCCCCACCCCTGCAGATAGTCCCTCAGCTTGCCCCCCCACCCGCTACGACGTCGGACGAGACTTCGCCACCAGCGAGCCGTACGCCCGACCCACGCACCACAACCAAGGAGCCAAGCCCGGCGCACTGGCGAGACGACTCGTCCGATGTCTAATCCGGGGCGCGAAGCCGTCCCCGGATCTGGCATGCTGGCTCCGTGAACAACAAACTCCGAAAGGACGATGCCGCGTAACCGGCCGTCCCAAGTCCGCGCCTCCGGACGTCACCCGAGGCGGCAGACTCAGGAAACACGAGCTACTGGGTTGCCGCGTGGCTCCGGCAAGCTCGTCGGAGCGGTTTCCCGTCTCGAACACGATCGACTCTGGCCTGGGGCGATAGCCCAGGCCTTGCGGCAGTGGTCACGAACAGCCCACCGCCCCAGCCGTGCTCTCTCCGGTGGTTGCGGTTGCCCTATGTGCAACCCCTTCTACACAACCGACGAGCGGGCAGTTCTGGAAGCAGCCATGCACGCTCTGCCGCCACAGGCGGCGCGTGAACTGCGGCGTATGGTGCAACCGCTCGACGACCTCTACATCGCCAAAACCTGGCCCGACCCCTTCGCCTCACCCGACGACGGATGGTGGGCAAGACGCTGTTGGGGGTAGTCCAACGTCGATCGCTGACCCAGCACCGCTGCCGGGTGCGGCGTCGACGCGATACCGACACATCGGCCCGTGCATCACCGATGACCGTAGCGGGACCGCCCGCGGCGTGCACCTGCCGCTGGCCTCCCGTGGGGCGGCCACATCGGAAGAGGGTGACTGAAAATTGTTGCCTGGCCTGTCGGTGCTGCCGCAGGGTCGCGCAGTGACCGCGAGGGGGGCACGCTTCAGGGGGCCGATATTGAACGCGTTCAAATTGCCTGGCAGTATGGGGCTGACGCGGCCGGTGAACAGGCGAGCCGCGCTGTCGCGCCGCGCTCTGAGAGGTCCTGGCTGTGAGGTATGAACGGTCCGCCAACCGGATGGTGTGGGCCTCTTCGGTGGTCTTGCTCCTGGAGGCGGCGCTCACTCTGGTGGTGACGGTCGTCTACAACCAGACCAGGGAGTCACCCAACGTCGGCGGCAACTACGCGCTCGGGTTGCTTGCTGCGCCCTGCGCCGCGGTGGCAGGTGCGGTGCTGGCCGCTGCCGTGTCGGGAGCCATCGTGCTCCCCGTGGTCCGGGTGAGTGGCGCGCTGGGACGGAAGTTCAGCGGCCGCGAGAGGTGGTGGTGGGCGCCGCTCGTGATGGCTGCTGTGCTCGCCGTCCTGTGGCTGGCGGCCGCCGTCGGCGGAGCCGTCCCGTGGTCGTTGTGTGCGGTGCTGTGGGGGGTCGTGACCAGTGCCGCCCTCGCTCTCCCGGCATGGGCCACGGGGTCGCGGTGCGTGAGACGGACCGGCGCGGTGGCGGGCTGGGGCGCGCTGTTCGTGATCGGCGTCGGAGTCTTGGGCTGCGTGGCGTTGCGGCTGAACCTTCTCCAGACGTACCGGCCGCCGACGCTCTCCCCTGCCGCACTGGTCGGGACGTGGTCGGACAACGAGGGCGCGACGCTGAGGTTCGCCGCGGACGGCAAGGTCACCGCGACGGGCGTCAAAGAACACCGCGAGGAGAACTTCAACACCACCGTGAAGCCGTGCACCGGCAAGGGCACATGGACCTTCGACGAGGGCGAGAACTCCTGGACGCAGGAAGTCCATGTCACCCTGCCTGACTGCTCGTGGCCGGCCTGGAACATTGGTGGTACGCAGGAGCAGCCGACCCTCTACCAGTACATCGGCGACCCGGACTCCTGGGACCTGTACACACTCAAAAAGAGGTAGAACGCTTCCCCTGGGCACATGATTCATGAACTCCACCACGGCGGGAGCCGAAGCCGGCCTGGCCAGGGTACTGGCGTTCGGCGCTGAGCTGGGCGACATCAGCGGCTGGGCTCCGTCCCGACCTGGGCTTACCGCTGCTGGTGGTAGCGCATGCACTGCCCGCTCGCGTATACCGTCGGCTCATCCCCGAACCAGGCCTGCTGGAGGGAAAGTTCGATGCCGTGGTCCTTCGTGCTGATCCCGGGCAGGCCCGGCTTGCCGGGGCGGTCCCACGGCTCCTCGTCCGTGACCGTCAGCCCCTTCGCTTTCCAGTCGGCACGCAGGTGCGCGACGGCGGTGAGGTAATCGGCGCGGGTCGCATAGTGCAGAGTCCAGCTGTAGCGCGGCTCGCCGCGCGTCACGTCGTCCTTGTCGAAGCCGAAGTCGTCGACGCAGGACGTACTGGACTCCTCGCGCGCCGCCGCCTCCGGTCTGGCGCCGGGCCCGGTCCCCGCCAGCTGTGCGGTGGGCAGCAGCCGCGCGACCGTGTCCACCCCGGCCTGCTTGGTACGCGCGGCATGCGCGCTGTAGTCCGCCTCCGAATAGACCCGGCCCGCACCCACTTGGCAGGCACTGGTCCCCAGCACGACCAGCAGCAGAGGAAACGCCATGACGGCAGAGCGGCGGACACGGCGCGACAGGCAAAACGAATCGATCGGCATGCAGTCGATCAAAGCCCCTGAGCAGCTGGGGCGGCAGCGCACACCTACTCATCCGGCTCTGAGTACGTCCTCTGCCTCGCCCACCTCCCACCATGTGAAGCGCGCTTCACAGTGCAGTCCGACTCAGCGGAGAATGGGCGCATGCCGACCATCGCTCCGGGCCAGGTCCGTGCCCTGTGGAACAGCCCGTACCCGGCGTCGCCATCGAGCGCGGCGCGGTTCACACGGGCAGGTGCCAGCGGGGCCCGTCCGGGGACCCCAGCCAGATGGTCTGCCGCTCTGCGGTGGCGGTCATTCCGAACTCGGTGAGCTCGGGTGCTCCTGCTGCCTGCCAGGTCTGAAGGGCTGCTTCAACTTGGTCCCGCAGGCGCAGGGGGCCGTGCTGGTGGACAGTCCAACCGTTGTCGTTCTCCTCGGTCCAGGCCTGTGATCCGGTGGCGACGTCCCACAGGACCACACCACTGCTGGAGTGCATCAACGTGGCTGACGGCGCGGCAAGTTGGGCGACGAAGTGCCCGGCCCACACGTCGAGGAGCGCCGGGTCCACTTGAGTGGGTCGGGCCTCGCCGTCCTGGCGCAGGAAGACCGGCTGAGGGGGGCGTTCGTGGGAGCGGGCGAGCATGTAGGAGATCGTGTCGGGCAGGAAGCGGCCGTGGGCGATGTCCTGGTCGTCGAGGGTGAGCCGGATGAGTCCGGAGGCCAGCATCCAGCCGCTGAGGGTGGTGGTGATGGTGCCGCGCTCGGCAAGCTGCCACAGCCACGGGGCCGGGATGGAGCGCACCGCGCAGGTGGCCACGATCGCGTCGTATTCGGCCTGCTCTTTATAGCCTTGGAGTCCGTCGCCGGTCACCAGGGCGGGTGCGTATCCAGCCGCCGTGAGGTGGGCGGCCGCAGAGGCAGCCAGGCTGGTGTCGTACTCGATGCTGATCACGTGGTCTTCGCCCAGGCGGTGGCACAGGATCGCGGTGGAGTAACCGGTGCCGGTGCCGATCTCCAGGACCTTCTCGCCGCCGCGCAGGCCGGCCGCCTGCAGGGTGCGCACGACGAGAGAGGGCAGGGTGGCCGAGGATGTGGGGTTGCCCGTCACGGGTCCCGGGGCATCTTCAGCGTTCAGGTTGTCGACCTGGGTGACCCAGGTACGGTCGGTGTAGGCGAGACGCTGCCACTCCTGCCGGCTCAGCTCGGCACGCCGTACGGGCTGCCAGCGGGTGTTGTCGGGCCGGTATACAGCGGGGCCGAGGAACAGGTCCCGGTCCACGGCCTCGACCGCTGCGCGCCACTCGGGGCCAAGGGCTGGGTTACCGGCCTGGATCTGCTCAGCCAGGTGACGGCGAAGGGCGGTGGTGTCAGCGGTCACGGTGCTCTCCGGCATGCTGGAGCTGGTCGGCGACGGCGGTGATGAGCCGCTCGCTGATCGGGGCGGGAAACCAGGCGAACTGCCCGTTGGGGTTGCATTCGTACCACCAGGCGCGGCCGTGCGCGTCCAGGCCGAAGTCGAACGCGCCGAAGATGAGCCCGAAGGCGTCCAGGTAGGCACGTACGCGTTTGGCCAGTTCGGGTGGGGTGTCGATGAGCGTGTAGGACAGGGCGTCGTAGTGGCGGCGCCAGTCCACGCCGGGCGAGCCGTCGATCCGTACGGTGAAGACCTGCTCGCCCACGGCAGTGATCCGCAGATCCGCGACCGAGACCACGCGCCGCTGGAACAGGTGCATGGTGGCGGCGATACCCTCGTGCAGTTCCTCGGGGTTGACCTCGTCCACCCACACGGTCAGCGCCTGGCCCTGCTCGTCGTAGTAGTCCGTGCTGCGCAGCGGCTTGTACACGACCCGGCCCTGCTCGTGCACGAAGGCGCGAGCCGCGGCGGAGTCGTTGGTCAGCAGGGTCGGCGGCACATCGAAACCGCATCCCGCGGCCATCGCCAGTTGGGCTGGTTTGTACTCGGCGTCCCGGTTGCGCCAGGAGTGGTTGACGTAGTGCGCGCCGGGGAGCGAGGCCAGGATGCCGCCCAGTCCGTAGCGGGCCTCCTCGACACACCAGCGCGCTTGCTGATCAGGTACTCCTTCGGGGGCGGCATAGGGCCGAGGGCGACGCCAGTACACCGCCCGGACCCGATCCAACTCGGCGGTCCGGGTCGCCGTTCGTACCTTCCCGGCCAGGCCGAGCCCGTTCAGGAGGGCGCGGACGTTCAGTGTTTCGTGGAAGTCGGCCGGATCGAGCCGGACCACCGGCACCCGGCGCCGGTTCAGCTCCTCGATCACCATGTCCGCTGTCGCGTCACCTACCCGGGAGACCACCACGACGGGACCCGCCGCGGTCAATCGGAGTCCCCCTCTTGATCGGCGCCCTGGTCCGGTGTGCCGTCCAGACTGGTCTTCGTGCTCGTCTCCTTCGAGGTCTCTGACCGCTTGTGCCGGTCCATCGCCGGCGCCTCGATTCCGTCCGGGCTCCGCCACTGGCCCGTCTGCCGCTCCGGATCACTCGTGCCCGTTGGTTGGCGGCGTAATCAGCCGAGGCCCTGCCGTCGAACCAGCCACCGTTCATTCCGGGTGGGTATCGTCACGTCGCCCCTGTGGAGCGCAAGCGTCCTGAGCGGCGGGTGCGACTCTTCCGCATGGGGCGGGTGATGCTGTACGCCACCCCCCAGCCCGACCAGCCCCACTACGAACGCGGAGCCTGACCCTCGAGCTCAATAAAATGCAAAGGGGTTGGTCGGGTTGTGCCCACCCGACCAACCCCTGCAGAGAGCGCTCGGGGTCCGCTGCCCGGCCCCGGCGTTCGGGGCAGAGGCCACCGGGCCGGGGCTCGGGATCAGATCTCGCAGCTGCTCTCGGTCCCGAAGAAGGGCAGGTCCTCGGCGCAGGTGTCCGTGCCGCTACCGCCGTCCACGGTGCCGGTGGCCTCCGCGCCTACGTGGAGGTTGTCGTTGCCCGCCCCGCCCGCGACCGTACAGTCGTTGGAGTCGACGACGTCGATGGTGTCGCCGCCGCCCTCGCCCGCCAGTGTGCTCAGGGTGCAGACCCCGACGGTGAGGGTGTCGTCACCGTCGTCGCCGTGGATGCTGGCGCTGTCGCTGAGGCTGACGGTGCTGAGGTTGGCGAAGTCCGCTCCGGGGCCGAGGTGCATGGCGTCCGCGGCGACCGTGCCGAGAACGGTGACACGGTCGGCGCCGCCGCCGGTGTCGATGTTGCCGGAGTCGTTGCCTGTCACGGTGACACGGTCGTCACCGCCGTCCGTGCTGATCGTCCCGAGGGAGTTGCCGAGGATTTGGACCGTGTCGTCACCGATCCCGGTGTCGAACGCCGCGCCGTCCGCGCTGCCCGCCGAGATGAAGTCGTTGCCGGCGCCGGAGTTCACATTGCCACTGGCGTTCAGCACGATGGTGATCGTGTCGTTGCCACCGAGACTGTTGATGGTCTGGCCGGGCAGCAGGAACGGGCAGTTGATGGTGTCGTTGCCGTTGGTCTCCGTGCCCGTGCACTGTGCGGGCAGGGCGGAAGCGGTCGTGGCCGAAAGCCCGACCACCCCGATGGACATGAGCGCCACGGCGGCCACCCAGGCCATGCCACGACGCAGGGGAATCGCATACATCACAGGCTCCTCTCCGCCCGGTCACCGATATACGGGTATACGGGGCAACCGCGCGGGACCAAGTGCGAGGGTCCGCCGGATGGCGTTTGAGCGGGGGAAGGCGCCGTCGACGCTCGGGGCGCCACCACCACCGACGCTTGAAGTGTGCGCACGATTTGGCTGAAAACATGAGGCGTGCGCAGCGACGCGCGGTGGTGCGGTCCAGCGCCCGGACGGCCCGCGAGCGCCGTTCAACCCGGAGCCGGGCCGCTCACGCAGGTACGCGAGGTAATGCCGCACCCCAGAGCCCGGCGGAAGCAGCTGCGGCCTTCGTGGCCAGATCTCGGGCCAAGTGGCCACCACGTGGCCACCGTACGGTCATGTGGTGGCCACGTACCCGCGACGCGCACCTCGAGAGCGTCACTCGGTCACGTGCCGCCAGGTCCCGGTGGCTGCCATGGTCCGCGCGATCTCGTGGGTCATACGGCCGAAGAGTTCTATCGCCCGGGTGCCACCGTCGGACCGCCACATCAGGCCATATCCCACAGGCGTGTCTCCCTCCACGGGGACATAGGAGATTCCAGGACGGCCGTGGTAGAGGGCGATGTGGGCCCCTGCGAGCAAGGCTCCCTTGCCACCCGCGACGAGCGTGAGTGCCTCCTGGAAGTTGGTGACGGACGGTCCCTGTCCGATGGGTTTGCCGCTGGGTGTGCGCGTCGGCAGCCGGTGTTCTCGCCAACCCTGCTCATCCTCGTGGCGGCGCTCGTGTTCGTCCCGCGGTCGGTCCGGCCCGACAGACTCGGCAAGCGAATCGATGTCGGTGGCGCGCTCACCGTCACCGCTGCCCTCGTGCTGATCGTGCTGGGCGTGGAGCGTGCCGCCCATACCGGGGCGGCCGTCAGCGTGGGTACGTTGCTGGCCGGGCTGGCGTTCCTCGTGGCCTTCCTCGTCATCGAACGGCGGTCCGCCGAGCCCCTTGTGCGCCTGGGGATCCTGCGCGGCGGCTCCCTGGTGCGGGCCAACCTCTCCGCGATGCTGTTCGCTGCCGGATTCTTCGGATTCCAATTCCTGGTGGTGCTGTATCTCCAGGATCTGCGCGGCTGGTCGACGCTGGAGACCAGCTTCGCGATGCTGGTCATCGGCATCGACGCGATCCTCTCGCCGACCCTCACCCCACGGCTGGTCGACCGCTTCGGCAACGCCAGGGTGATCCTGGGCGGCCTCCTGCTCGCGGTGCTCGCCTACGGGCTGTTCCTGCGGGTCGGAGCGGACTGGAGCTACGCGACGATGTTCCCGAGCCTGATCGCTCTCGGTCTCGCCTTTTCCCTGGCGTACGGCCCTCTCACCATCGTGGCGACGGAGGGGATCGCGGAGGAAGAACAGGGTCTCGCGGGCGGGCTCCTCTACACCGCCTTCCAGTTCGGTGCCGCGCTCGGCCTCTCGGCCGTCACCGCCGTCAGCGTGGCCGCCACCGACACGCAGACTCCCGAAGCCCTGCTCGACGGCTACCGCACCGGTCTGCTCGTCCCGTTCGCAGCAGCCGTCATCGCCGCTGTCATCAGCGCCTTCGGCCTGCGCTCCCGGCAGGGCGGTGCGGCGTCGACGCCGGCAGACACCACCGCTGAGCACACCGGCGCCACTGTCTCCCGCTGACTCGAAAGGGCAGGCGCATGACCGCCGTTGGCTGCTTCGGTCGCCCGGCCTCCTCGGGTGCGGACGAGAAGAGGGGCGAGCCCGCGGATCTGCCTCTGGAAAACCGAAGCCGCTGGCTGAACCCGGGCCACTCCTGGTCGCCGTGTCGAAACCGCGCGAAAGCGACTCTCTTTGCCATTCTGGCCTCTCCAAGTCTGTCGCGGCCCGTATCCATGCGACGGGCACGGCCTGAGAGGACCGCCGGTGCCTGAGCCCCTCCCCGACCACGCCGAAGACTTCCCGGCGGCGTTCCGTGACCGCTACAACAGCGGCGATATCGAAGCCTGCATGGAGCTGTATGAGCCCGACGCGGTCTTCATGCCCGCGCCTGGAACACCGGTCAGGGGCGAGGACATCAGAAAGGCGATGACCGACTTCCTGAGCCTGGGGGTGCCCATCGCCGCCCGGGAACCGCGTCATGTTCATACCGCGGGCGACACGGCCTTGCTCATCTACGACTGGTTCATCGACGGCACTGGGCCGGACGGCGACCCCGTACACATCGAAGGCACGGCCACCGACATCGTCCGGCGGGGCAGCGACGGCCGCTACCGTTACATCATCGACAATCCGTTCGGCATCCAGCCCACCGACTCCGCTGAATGAGCCGACTTGAACCGTTCCGGCGGCCGTGGCCGACCGAGCGGCCCGCACCGCCGGACCGGGCCGGTCCGCCGGAGCGGCTCGGGGCGGTCACCGTGCGATCCCCCCGTCCTGCCCAGGCCGGCGACCCGCGAAGGGCCGCCGGGACGAAATTCTGCTTCGGCAGCTGAGGGCCAGCCGCCAGGACACCCAGCGCGGGAGCGAAGGCCGTGCGCCACTGCCCGTGGCAGCGGCGGAACCGGCATCAACCTGACGTGGCAGGCGGGAAGAAGGCTGTCCTACGGATTGGATTCGGCGGCGCGGCGGTATTCGGCGTTGATGCGCTGGGCTTCTTCGAGTTGGTCCTCAAGGATAATGATGCGGCAGGCGGCCTCGATCGGGGTGCCCTGATCGACGAGTTCGCGGGCGCGGGCGGCGATGCGCAGTTGGTAGCGGGAGTAGCGCCGGTGGCCGCCGGTGGAGCGGAGCGGGGTGATCAGACGGGCTTCCCCGATGGCGCGCAGGAAGCCCTGCGTGGTGCCGAGTATCTCCGCGGCTCGGCCCATGGTGTAGGCGGGATAGTCGTCGTCGTCGAGACGGCTGTTGGAGTTCTCTACTGTCATTTGCACCTCTTTGTGGAACGCGTCGAGGGGCCCTGGTGCCGATTGGCACCAGGGCCCCGAAGGAACTACACCATCTACCGGCCCTGATACTGCGCCGGCATTGTGTTTCCGCCGACCCGACCCAGTTGCTGTCGGGAATGCGGGGATCGCGGTTGCTTGACCGGAGACCACCTCACTATCGATGTCCTGCGGTACCCGGGCTCAGACGGCCGCCCGGGCGATCCTGATGGCGCTGGAGCTCCTCCGTTCTTTCCTCTGGAATCACTCACTTACCTACTGCTGGTACTGCGAACTGCACCTACTGCTACTGCGGTACTGCTCGTGGCGGCCCCTGATCACTGCGGGCCACCCGGTCCGGCCGTCAGTCCCGTCACCGTCCTGCAACCGCTCTGGCTTCGGAACTCCACCGTCGAACCGTCTTGCGTACTACACCTACCTGTACTGCGGGTACCACTGCCTGGCAGTTCGTCTCTGCCGGGCCTTGCGTGACCTCGGTTACGAGAGAAACACTAACTGGATCAGCGCCCAAAGTCTACTCCGGCCGACATAGATTTTCTCGTGTGGGCGATCTGGTAGCTGGCGGGTCGACCTGTCAGTGGGCCTGAAGGCGGGATCAGTCCCCCGCGGGCGTCTGTGCGGATGCCGGTATGGGGCCGTGCCAGTCCAGGCACAGGACGGTGGCGTCGTCCCGGGGTGGTCGGCCGCCATACGCATCAGTGACCGCGCCGACGAGCGTGCGCACCACTTCGCGAGGGTGCTCGGCGGCGCTCTTGCGCAGCAGGCCGGGCAGGTCGACCGCTTGGGCCTCGCGTTCCTGCATGCCGTCCGTGAGCAGCAGGAGCCGGTCCCCCGGGCGCAGGTCGAGGTCCTGGACCAGGTACTTGCCGTGGCAGGAATGGTCGACCCCGAACGGCATGTCCACGGCCAGGGGCAGCTCGGTGACCGCGCCCTCGCGCAGCAGGAGCGGTCTCGGGTGGCCGGCGTTGACGAGGTGGGCGCCACTGCCGTCCAGGGCGATGCGCAGGAGCTGGCCGGTGGCGAAGGTGCGGTTGCCGTGCTCCCGCAGTGCCAGGTGGGTCTGGCGTGCCTGTTCGGCGAGGTCTTCTCCGGCGCGGCGGGCACCGCGGGAGGCATTGACGAGAAGGGTCGCCATGAGCGAAGCCTGGGTGTCGTGGCCCATGGCATCGGTGATCGACAGATGCAGGGTGTTCTGGTCGACGCTGTAGTCGTAGGTGTCGCCGGCGATGTCGGACGCCGGGACCAGGGCGCCCGCCAGCGTGAACTGGGGTGCTTCGCAGCAGGAGGCGGCGGGCAGGAGCTGGCGCTGGATCTCGGCCGCCAGGCTGACCGTGGTGGTGCGGTTGCCCCAGTGGTAGAGGTCGGTGAAGCGCCGGTCCGTGACGATGACGTACGCCAACGCGTGCGCCGCCTCCTCCACCTGCTCCAGCACATCCCCGGTGATGTGGGGCAGGAAGAGCTCCAGGACTCCGATGGCGTCGCCGCGGTTCGTGACGGGGGCGAGCACCCGTCGGCCCTCCCCCCTGTCCGGTGCCAGGACCAGGCGCTGGTCGCGCAGCACCTCGTCGTAGATGCCGCTGCCCGCGAGCGGCACCTGCTCAGCGCGGTGCTCCTGCTGCTGGGTGGCGGTGTCGTGGACCCGCAGCAAGCGCCGGCCGACGATATCGACGAACAGGAACGACACATACCGGGCGCCGAACCGCTCACGCAGATTGCGCGCCACCACATCCAACGAGTCCACTGGCGCGGCGGCCTCGGCAGCCGCCAACACCTGCGCCAGTCCAATCCGCTCACCCGCCACATCAGCCTCCAAAAGGGTCTCGTCATCTCCTTCCCGCCCGGCCCCCACAATCACGGTCTCTCTTCTTGTACGCCTCGGAAAGCGACGTGTTACGCCTCGGAAAGCAACGTGCAGGTGTTCCGCCAACCCGCGCTCTGGGCTCTGCGGCACGGTGTCCCAGCGCTAACGCGCAATGAGGGTGCGGTACGTCCGGACGTACCGCACCCTCATCACACTGTTACGCCGTTACCGCCAGGGACTGCGGGGCGCGTTGGACGCGGGAAAGCCTCACCGCACGGTCCACGCCTGGCTCTTGGGCCCGACGCATTCCCACACCACGAGGGGCACGCCGTTGCCGCCGACGCCCATGGCGGTGTCCAGGCACAGGCCTGAAGCGTTCCTGATCTGCGCGGGCTGGCCCGTGAGAGTCCAGTTCTGGCTGGGTGAGCCGTTGCAGGCCCAGAGCACTGCCCGGGTGCCGTGCGTCTGGGCACCGGCGGGACCGCCGGCCACGTCCAGGCACTTCCCCCCGATGGTGACCGTTCCCGACCCGGAGGTCGTCCAGCGTTGGTTGGCACCGCCGTTGCAGTCCCACAGAGCGATCTGCGTGCCATCGGCGGTGGCGAAGGCGGGGTCGTCCATGCAACGGCCGGCCACCCCGTTCACCAGCGAGGCAGTGACCGCAGCCGGTGCCTTCGCCGGGGCGTGGGACGTGCTGTCCCCGGCGGCGGAGGCCGTCACCGACGGGAAGGCAAGGACGACGGCGCCTAAGGCCGCAGCGGCGACGAGCCCAGGCCGCCGCGTTCGGAAGTTGAGGTTCATGGCGAAACCCTTCTTCTCTGCGAGCCCCCCGTACCCGGGGAGCAAGTCCACAACAGCGCGGGGCACCAACCATGAACAGATGCCAGACGCATATTTCACTCGAAGGGTGCATTCATACGTTTATATGGATTGCATGCACCACAGGCACGGCCGGCGTCGCGGGCGGGCGGCCAGCGAGGACCCGTACTACGGGGCTGACCGGTACTACGGAGCCGTGAGGGTGTCGAGCCGGGCGGCGAGGTCGGGGTGTGCGGTGGCCAGGTGGGGGCGGGTCGCGGTCAGCGGGGCGATGAGGTCGGCGGGGTCGTCGTGGGCGAGGGCCGCGTCGAGTTCGCGGAGCGGGCGGCGGGCCGCGGCGGGTAGGTCGGTGAGTGCGGTGATCTGTCCGGCGAGGCGGCGCAGGTCGGCGGCGTTGCGGCGGGCCCAGGCGGCGGTGGTGCGGTCGGCGGCACGGGCCTGGCGGGTGGCCGTCACGCGCTGTTCGCCGGTAGTCCCGGCTGGGCCGGGACGGCCGCGCAGGTAGCGGCGCTCGGCCGCCTGGCGGCTGGCGACGCCGAGGGGCGGGGCGAGGTCGGCCCAGCTGGCGCCCGCGTCGCGGGCGGTCTCGATCAGGCCGGTCTCCCAGCCGGCGAGCTGCTCGCGCACCTGCCGCAACAGCATCAGCGAGGCCAGCGCCTGCTCGGGCTCCGGCCCGGTATCGGAAGCGTTCGGGGCCTCCTGCTGGGCTTCGCGCAGGGTGTCGTCTATGGCGTTGAGGGCCGCCGCGGCGGCGAGGAACGACGCCGGGCTGTGGGCGCCGGTGCCGGTCGTGGACGGCTGATCGGCCGGGGTCACGGAACACCTCCCGGGGTATGTCATCGAGTAGACGACATCATGTTTGTCATCCATTGGATGACATGTTACAACGGTGTCAGTGAGGCGCATTGGCAGTAACTGCCTGGACCTGCTGGAGGTGTTTTCACGATGTTGATGCGCACTGACCCCTTCCGTGAGCTGGACCGGATGACGCAGCACCTGCTTGGCCCGGGGACCTGGTCGAGGCCGGCGACGATGCCGATGGACGCCTACCGCGAGGGCGACCAGTACGTGGTGGCCTTCGACATCCCCGGTGTCACCGCGGACGCGATCGACATCGACGTCGAGCGGAACATGCTGACGGTCAAGGCCGAGCGCCGACCGGTGGTGAAGGCCGACGACGTACAGATGGAACTGTCCGAGCGGCCGCTGGGCGTCTTCTCCCGCCAGATCGTGCTCGCCGACACCCTCGACACCGAGCACATCAACGCCGACTACGACGCGGGCGTACTGACCCTGCGCATCCCGATCGCCGAGCGCGCCAAGCCCCGCAAGATCTCCATCGGCGTCGGGAACGGCCACAAGGAAATCTCCGGCTGACACCGGCCGGACCGGTGCGGAGGACGGGCACCTGATCTCCCCTTCACCCCGTCCTCCACACCCCCCTGAGTCGGCCAAGGAACAAAGAGGGGTGACGGCGAGATGGCACTGCGACGCGAAGCGTTTCTCGACCACGTCAAGGAACGCGGCGAGTACGGCACCGTGGAGGAAGCCGAGCGCGCGGCCCGCGTGGTGCTCGCCCTGCTCGGCGCACACCTGGTCGGCGAGGTTCGCGCGCTGCTCGCGGCACGCCTGCCGGAGGAATTCGCCCTGATCTTGCTCAACCCGCTGCAGAGCGCCGAGCCGCTGCCGCCGGAGCGGTTCGTGCGGGCGACCGCGGCCTGGATCGAGGGCGCCACCGAGCAGACCGCGACGTGGGACGTCAGCGCCGTGCTGTCCACGGTCGCCGACACCGCCGGCGACGACCTGCTGGGGCAGATCCTGCTCCAGCTCCCCGCCGGCTACGACCTGCTCTTCGGTCGCCCCCAACCCACCTGATTACTGGTGCCGCACACCGGCACCCACCGACCCTGGCTCGACGCCTCTACACCTGCCTGGCGGACTGTCGCGCCATCGCCCGCGATTCCCGTCCTGGAGAAGGTACGGCTCGCCGTGGGCTTATGAACTCCCTTGCAGGGGCCTACCTTTGAGCCATGGAATCTCGGCATCCCGGCCCGCTGGCGGACGTTGTGTCACCAATGGCAGCCGGATGGCGGCTGCTGTTCGTGCCCAGCCGGGCCCGCGAGCTGGCCGTCGCGCTCGGCGCGAGCATCATGGTCCCGTCGATGGTCGCGGCCCCCCTTCTGCTGGCCGCTCTGGTGGCAGCCCTGATCTCGGGGAGCTCATTCGTCTGGGGCAGTTTCTGGGTCCTCCTGGCGCTCACCGTCGTCGCGGCGATCCTGCTCACCGTGGCCACGATGTACGTGACGGTCTCCACGACGGTGCGGTGGGTCGAGCTCCGCACCATGGAAACCCCGGCTCAGCTCGTGATCGCCCGCTTTCTGCGTTCGTCGACCATGGCGATGGCTGATCTGCAGCGAGTCGTCGTCATCGAACGACTCAGCCTGGGGCAGCGACAGTCGATCAAGGTGGTGTGGCACACCCGCAGCGAGAAAGTGGAGTGCGAACCGCCGACGTCCGCACCGCTCTCTCGGGTCGACGCACAGGCACTGACCAGCTGGTTGACCGAACAGCTCGGCCCGGTCCAGGTAGCGGTGGAGCGTCAGACGGAGGTCAAGCGTGACTTCCTGCGGCCGGACGAGTGGTGGACCCCGTCCCACACCGCCGAGCAGTGGCGGGTACCCGTCGGCGAAGTCGACAACATAGCCGCCCAGCGCGGCGTCGAAGGCTATCGGTACACGCCCCGGGCATCCGCGATGCACAGCCCTGGCACTTCGGTCACCGTCTACGACCCGGCCCGGGCGCACGAGGTCGCCGAAGAACTCCGCGCGGAACGAGCCGCCGGCCGGGCCGCCGACAGTGCGGCGGCCCCCGGCCCAGCCGAGGGCGACGCAACGGATCCCCGCTGACCGACTCGGACGCCCGCGCTTGATGACCGGACTGTTACCAGACGACCGGCCCGGTCCTGTCGAAGAAGCCGCCGGTCGGGCCGTCGGCGCCGATGGAGGCCATGCGGACGATGATCTCCGCGCCCTCCTCGATGGTTTGGGTGCCCTGGTGGCCGTTGAGGGCAGTGGCGGTGTAGCCGGGGTCGACGGCGTTGAACCGGACGGTGGGGAACACCTTGGCGTACTGCGAGGTGACCATGACCAGCGCGGTCTTGGACGAGTTGTAGTCCAGCGCGGTCACATGGAACTCCACCCGGCTCGGGTCGGCACACGCGGCCAGCGAGCCCAGACCGCTGCTGACGTTGACGACGACCGGGGCGTCGCTTGCTTCCAACAACGGCAGGAAGGCGTGCGTGACCCGTACGACACCGAAGACATTCGTGTCGTACGTGGTCAGCATGTCGGCCCCGGTGACCTCGCCGACCGGCTTGCGCGCGCCCACGATCCCGGCGTTGTTGACCAGGACGTCGAGACGGCCTGCGTCCTCGCGGAGGAATTCGGCTGCGGACTTCACGGAATCCTCGTCGGTGACGTCGAGTTGAACGAAGCGGGCGCCGAGCGTCTCGGCGGCCGTACGGCCACGGTGGGCATCGCGTGCCCCCACATAGACGGTGTGCCCGGCCTCGATCAGACGACGAGCCGCCTCGAAACCGAGCCCCTTGTTCGCTCCAGTGATCAATGTAGTGGTCATGTACTCGCTCCGGTGATCGGTGGTCGGTGATGTCTCCACCCTCGGCGCACCGCAGACGAACAGACAGTGCCCGCCTCAGCCAGTGGACCAGCAGTACCAGGCTGTCCGGGCGCGGCGGCGCGATACTGGGGCGGTGAACGAATCCAGGGAACTGGGCAGAGCCCTGCATGGCTGGCGGGACCGAATCGCCCCTGCCACGGTCGGACTGCCCGCGGGCGGGGTACGCCGGGCCGCCGGACTGCGCCGCGAGGAGCTGGCCCAGCTCGCCGGCCTGTCGGTGGACTACATCACCCGCCTGGAACAGGGCAGGTCCACTTCCCCGTCGGCGCAGGTCCTGTCCGCGCTGGCCCGTGCCCTGCGGCTGTCTGCAGCCGAGCGTGAATACCTGTTCCTCCTCGCGGGCCAGCCGGCGCCGGGTCCCACGCAACTGTCGGCCCACGTACCACCGGGGGTCCGAAGGCTGCTCGATCAGCTGGACGGCTCACCGCTGAGCGTGCATGACGCCGCCTGGAACCTGATTCTGTGGAACCCGTTGTGGGCCGCCCTGTTCGGAGACCTGTCCGCGCTGCGCGGACGCGAGCGCAATGTCGTCTGGCGGCACTTCGCCGGTCTGCCCAGCCGGGTCAGCCACACCCCCGAGCAGGAGGCCCGCTTCGAAGCGGCCGTGGTCGGCGATCTCCGGGCGGCGACCGCCCGCTATCCCGCCGATGCCGATCTGCGGTCCCTTATCAGGGACTTGCGCGGTGTCAGTACCGACTTCGTACGCCTGTGGGACACGGGCATCGTGGGCGTCCACGAGTCGGACAGCAAGACCATCCATCACCCCGATGTCGGCGCCATCACCTTCGACTGTGACGTGCTGATGGCCCCCGGCAGCGACCTGCGCATCGTCGCCTATTCCGCCGCTCCTGGCAGCGAGGCCGCCGACCGGCTCCGGCTCCTCGACGTCATCGGCACCCAGACCATGAGCGAATGATCAAGGAGCGCCCCTCACAGGGCGCTCCAGCCGATCCCGTTCAGCGGCACTGCCGCACGGTCCGCACCCCCTCGCGCGGTGCGTACGCCAGCCAGTCCACGATCTGCACCGCCGCCCCGGCCGCCTCCATGCCTTGGCAGTGCGCGTGGTGCCTGCGCACGATGCCCTCCAGGTCGAGGTGGGAGCCGAAGGCAGGGTGCGCGGCCAGCCGCCGGGCGTACGCCCATACATGGGGGTGCTCGGTGATGCGGTGCACGGCGGCGGCGTCCAGGTGGTGGCGGTGTACGAGGTCCAGCTGTACGAGCGTCACCCACAACCACACGTCCGCGAGGGTGAGTTCGCCGCCCAGCACGTACTCGCGCGAGGCCAGCCGCCGGTCGAGTGTGTGCAGGGCCCCCAGCAGGGTGGCCAGCGCGGCTTCGCGTGCCGCCGAGTCGCTGTCGCACCGCCCGGCGCTCTGGGCCGCCACGGTGACGCTCTCGTCGCAGAGCCGGACAACGACTTCCATGTCCTCCTCGGCGCCGCGGGGGTAGAGATCGGGCCCCGGCCCGGCGAACCGCCGGGCCAGGTCCCGCAGGATGTCGGATGTGTGAGTGCTGACGATCGTTCCGGTCCAGTTGTCGCTCAGCACCGGTGCCACCGCAGGCCCCGGATGCAGATGCGAGCTGGCTTCGTACAACGGGCGCAGCGCCAGGTGTCCGCCGTCCGAAGCGTCAGGCAGGGAGGGCAGCAGCGTCACCGGGAGGGTGTCGCCCAGACCGAGCAGGCTGTGCGCGATGGCGATCTGAAGAGAGTCCGGACAGGACAGCGAGAGGTGGAGCCGGTAGCGCTGCGGCGCGGCGTAGTAGCCGCTGCGCGCGTCGCAGCCGATCCTGCCCCGGAAGGACGGCACTGTGGTCGAGGATGTGGCGGACATACGTCTCCCTGGAGTGCACGGTCATGGGCATACGGACATACGGGGGCGACGGCTGCGTGGCGGCCGTGGCACGACCGGGATGCGTCACCCGTCGTCAGGACCGGGGCGCGGCGGCGGCATGGGGGTCAGGCGTGAAGAGGCGTGGAGCCTTCGCCTTGCGGGGAATTCGCCGCACTGCACACGCGCAGCAGGTCGATATGGCGGCGGGATGTCAGCAGGGGCAGTGGCCGGACCGCGACGCGGGCGGCTCGTCGGCCGAGGTCCCGCACAGAGCAGTCCATCTTTCCCTACCCGTTCACTAGGATTTCCCGTACTGGAGTGTCCGGCCACGGCCCGGCCTCGTCAAGGGGGCGCGTTCCCACAGTCTTCGTGACATCACGGGCTCCCCTGACCGGGTCGGCGTCGGCCCACGGGCTGACGGCCGTCACCGGGCGGCCGGGCCCCGATCACCGGGAAACCCGCCGACAGCTGGGCCGATCACCCCTCGTCTCAGACCTTGAGATGCGGACATCCAACATGCGGACACCCTCTTGGGGTGGGGGCCACCTTCTGCCACGATCCCTGCCAACCAGGTAGGAAAACTAGGGATGACGGGGGTGGCCGTGGGAGCGCTCAGCTGTGCGAACCGGGTACTGCCCGTGCTGACCTCGCGCCGTCACATCGACTTCGGCCTTTCGTCCAGTTCGATCTGTCGGTCGATCTGAGACCTCAGCACGCACGTCCCCATCTCCTTGATCACCCGCTCCTTCCCTGAGAGGACACCTCCGTGTCTGCCGCAAGACCGCTCACGCTCACCACGCTGCGCACCCTCGCCGCTCTCACCGCCCTCCCCCTGCTGCTCGCCGCGTGCAGTTACGGTTCCGACAAGAAGTCCGACGACGGCCAGAAGGCCCAGGTCGCCACCGACGCCAAGAAGCTGTCGGCG